>NZ_JACSPP010000015.1 GCF_014837065.1 Phocaeicola intestinalis | reverse complement strand
TCGCCCAAAGCACACACGAAAACGGATACATCAAGCCAAGAAAAACTTTTTGGAGAAATTCAAAACAGCTTCTTATAATGACATAATAACATGGCAAAGAAACAGCTGAAAGAAAAGAGCATAGAAGAAACCCTTTGGGATTCGGCGAATAAACTACGTGGGTCGGTTGAACCTTCGGAATACAAGCATGTGGTATTGAGTCTGATATTCCTGAAATATGCCTACGACCGCTTTGTGGAACGCCGCAACGAGCTGATAGCAGACGGCAAAGAAGCATTTGTCGAACAGGCTGTATTCTATAACGCCAAGAATGTTTTCTATTTAAACGAAATAAGCCGCTGGGGCTATCTGATAGAAAATGCCAAACAGAACGACATTGCCATCAAGATAGATGCGGCTTTGGCTCAGGTGGAGAAAGACAACCCGACACTGAAAGGAGCTTTGCCAAGTAATTATTATTCTGGCTTGGGGCTTGACCGTACCAAATTGGCAAGCCTGTTGGATGTCATCGGCAAGATTGATACACAGAAAGACAAGGAACACGATTTGATAGGTCGCGTCTATGAGTATTTCTTGGGCAAGTTTGCCATAGCCGAAGGAAAAGGTAAAGGGGAGTATTATACGCCCAAAACGATTGTCAACCTGATAGCAGAAATGATACAACCTTACCGGGGCAAGATTTACGACCCTTGTTGCGGTTCCGGCGGCATGTTCGTGCAGAGCATGAAATTCATTGAAGCACACCACGGCAACAAGAAAGATATTTCCGTATATGGACAAGAATACACTAATACTACGTATAAGTTGGCGAAGATGAATCTTGCCATCCGTGGTATTGCCTGCAACTTAGGCGAAAAGGCTGCCGATACGTTCCATGACGACCAACACAAGGACTTGAAAGCGGACTTCATCATGGCAAATCCGCCTTTCAATCAGAAGGCATGGCGGGCAGAAAACGAACTGACCAACGACCCGCGTTGGCACGGATATGAAGTTCCGCCTACAAGTAACGCCAACTATGGATGGATTCTGAACATCGTTTCCAAATTGTCTGCCAATGGTATGGCAGGCTTTCTGCTTGCCAACGGTGCGTTGAGCGGCGATGGTACAGAGTTGAACATACGTCGCCAACTATTAAAGAACCATTTGTTGGAAGCCATTGTAATCCTTCCCCGTAATATGTTCTACTCTACGGACATCAGCGTTACTCTCTGGATATTGGCGGGTAACCGCAAAGCCCGCACAGTAGAACAGAACGGCGAATTGGTGAACTACCGCAACCGGGAAAATGAGGTTTTGTTTATTGACCTGCGTCAATGGGGTGAACCGTTCGAGAAGAAATACATCCAATTCTCTGGGGAACAGATTACGCAAATAGCCGAAAACTTTCATAACTAGCAACGCGAAGGTCATGAACAGACTTATCGCAACGTACCCGAATACTGCTATTCCGCTACGCTTGAAGAAATCGAAGCAAAAGGGTGGTCGCTCGTGCCCAGCAAATACATCGAGTTCAAGAACCGGGATGAGGGCATCGACTTCGATACGAAGATGACGCAACTGCAAAGTGAGATGCAAGAACTGCTCCGTAAGGAAGATGAAAGCAAAAAGGAACTGTTGAACCTCTTTAAAGAGTTGGGATATGGACTTGAAGAATAAAATAGCCATCTATCGTTCTGCCGATGGAGAAACGCGATTAGATGTTAAGGTAGACAAAGAAACGGTTTGGTTGAATGTTAGCCAAATGGCGGAGTTATTCGGAAGGGATTCTAAGACCATTCGAAAACATATCGACAACGCTATTCGTGAAGAATTGGCTGACGAAGTGGTTGTCGCAAAATTTGCGACAACCACTCAACACGGTGCTATAGCTGGAAAAAGCCAAACTCATGATGTGAACTTCTATAATCTGGATGTAATTATATCCGTGGGGTATCGTGTGAAGTCTAAAAATGGTGTTGAATTCCGTCGGTGGGCAAATAAAGTACTGAAAGATTACTTGGTGAAAGGCTATGCCGTCAATAAGACATTGACGGAACAACGCTACACGGAACTGAAACAGTTAGTCGCCGTCTTGGGCAGGACGGTCAAGGCACAAGAAGCATTGACTTCCGATGATGCCCTCAATCTGGTAGAAGTGGTTTCCGATTATGCTTATGCCCTCGATACGCTGGACAAGTACGATTATCAGCAGTTGGCGGTAGAGCAGACTACGAACGAAGCAAAGTTCCGTGCAACGTATGAAGGTGCCATGCAAGCTATCGAAGAACTGAAGGCAAAGTTCGGCGGAAGCCAATGGTTCGCCCATGAGAAAGACGATTCGTTCAAGAGTTCCATCGGGCAGATATACCAGACATTCGGCGGACAAGACCTCTATCCGTCAGTAGAAGAAAAAGCTGCCATGTTGCTTTATCTCGTAACCAAGAATCATTCGTTCAGCGATGGCAACAAGCGCATTGCTGCCACGCTCTTCTTATGGTTTATGGCAGGCAACGGTATCCTCTATAATCCGGACGGCACAAAGCGCATCGCCGACAACACCCTTGTTGCTCTTACGCTGATGATTGCCGAAAGCCGCACGGAAGAAAAGGATGTAATGGTGAAAGTCGTTGTGAACCTGATAAACAAGAACAACTATGAATAAGGGAGAAATGAAACGATTGGGCGATTACATCCGTGAGGTGGATGTAAGGAATCGGGATTTAGAGGTGACGAAACTATTAGGCGTCAGTATTTCCAAAGAGTTCATGCCATCCATTGCGAATACTATTGGAACAGATATGTCTTCTTATAAGATAGTTGAACCTCGGCAATTTGCATACGGTCCGGTTACATCACGTAATGGAGATAAGGTTTCTATTGCTTTGTACAAGGACGATGAAAAAGCAATAGTCTCACAAGCCTATACGATATTTGACGTTAAGAACAAACAAGAACTCCTCCCCGAATACCTGATGATGTGGTTTCGTCGCCCGGAGTTTGACCGTTATGCCCGTTTCAAATCACACGGCAGTGCTCGTGAGATTTTCAGTTGGGAAGAAATGTGTGATGTAGAACTGCCCGTTCCTCCCATAGAACAGCAGCAAAAGATTGTATCCGAATACGAAGCTATTACCCATCGCATCCGCCTTAATGAGCAAATCATCACTAAGCTGGAAGAAACGGCGCAAACCCTCTATCGCAAGATGTTTGTGAACGGGATTGATAAGGAGGATTTGCCGGAAGGGTGGAAAATGGGGACAATAGGTGAATTTTGCAAAGAAATGAAATCAGGTGGAACTCCAAATCGTTCCAATACCGAATATTGGAATCGTAAAGATTATCGGTGGCTGAAGACCGGAGAAGTTCAGAATAATGTTATTTTGAATACAGAAGAATATATCAGTGAAGTAGGATTAATAAACAGTTCTGCAAAAATAATTCCTTGTGGCGCGATTGTTATGGCTATGTATGGAGCAACGGCGGGACAAGTCGCATATTTAGATTGTGAGACAACGACAAATCAGGCATGTTGCAATATGATTTGTCATACAAAAGATGATGCGGCATTTCTGTTCTTTCATTTGCTTTATTATCAAGAAGAAATAAAAAGATTAGCAAATGGTGGAGCACAAGAAAATTTGAGCCAAGAAATAATCACTGCACAACCAATACTTCTTTTTGAAGATGAAAGAAAGAAAACTATATTAGTAAAACTATTTGATTTTATAATTTACAAATATAGAGAGTATGGCATATTAGCGGAATTACAATCTTTGTCTTTGGCAAGGATGGGGCACAAACAATCATAAGATGGAAAAGAATATAAAACAGGAATTTTTCGAACTCTGTTTAAATACAGAAGGACATAGTATATCAACCTATGATTTAATCGCTTATCTAACGAATGCGAATAAACTTATCACATCTATCAATCAAACGCTAAATACAAAATATTGTATTGGATTTGATCAAGTTGAAATTGATGTTATTGCTTTAAAAGAAGGTAGTTTCAAAATACCTCTTTGCATTAAGAAGATAACAAATAATGCAACATTTGCTAGTATCGTAACTGTGTTTGGTGGATTTGTATTGAATTTGCTTACAAAAAATCCAGAGCCACAAACCGTTAGTTTGGGAAAAGATACAGTAATAGTTACAAGTGATGAACTCTTGAAAAACAAGAAAACAGCAAATGCTGTTGGCTGTATCGCTAAAATGGCGGTGGAGTCTGATGGTATCAAAGATCTTACTATCACTTATGAAAAGACAAACGGAGAGCAAGAACAGGTAACGATAAATAAAAGGACATTGGCGCAAGTCATATATGAAGAACCAGAGGAGGAAAGTATCTCAAACATGGTAACAAATGTTACTCTTGAGATTGTTTCTCCTGTTTTTGTTGACAAACCTGCATCTTGGAAGGTTACTTATGATGACAAAACATTTACAGCTAAAATGACAGACGAAGACTTTTTGGAAAAGATGAATCTGCAAAAACTTTCATTTGCTCCAGGAGATGTAATTATTGCAGATATGGAAGTAACAGCGAAAACAACTGAAAGAGGAATTCGCCTTAAACATTATATTCGTAAAGTGCACAAATATCCTAAATTCAGCAGAATTATAAGGAATGAACCTAGCTTGTTTGACAATATAGAATAATAATTATGCAACACTTCAACGAACACGCCCTCGAACTATCCATCATGGAACTGTTTCAGCAGGAGGGTTACACATATACAAGCGGAGAAGGAATCCATAAAGAAGTGAGCGATGTCTTGCTTCGGGACGATATGCATTTTAAATATGATAAATAAAAATTAGATGCCATGGCACTACCTATAAATATAGAAGACTTGCTCAATAAGCGAAAGATTGAATCTAATCGCATAGAGTTCAAGACAGGTTGGAATCCGGATAAGATTTATCATACCATCTGTGCCTTTGCTACAGACTTGGATAACATCGGTGGTGGGTATATCCTCGTGGGTGTTGAAGAGGAAAACGGAATCGCAAAGCGGCCTGTAAAGGGTTTGGCAGAAAACGAAATTGACCGTATTCTGAAAGATATGGTGGGCTATGATGCTAAAATATCTCCGCCCTATCTCACTAAAGTGTCTCCGGAAGAAGTGGACGGTAAAATCATCCTTGCCATTTGGGTGCCTGCCGGAATAAACCGACCTTATTCGGTGGCAGAGAGTGTAGTTGCCAAGAAATCAATACCGAAATTTTATGTGCGAAGTAAATCTTCTACGATTGAGGCTAAAGGTGAAATTTTAGACGAAGTACGCGAGTTAGCCCATCGTGTACCGTTTGATGAACGGGGAAATGTGGCAGCAAAAATTGATGATATATCAAGTGTGCTTGTCTACGAATATCTTAAACAGGTAGGAAGTAAGCTGGCGGGAGATTTTATGGCGAAACCTCTGATTGATATTCTTGATGAGATGGATTTATTGACAGGTCCGACAGAGGACAGACTGATAAAAAATTGTGCAATCATGATGTTTTGTGAACATCCTGAACGATTCTTTCCCGTTACGCAGGTCGACATTGTGCTGTTCCCTGAAGGCAGTATCAATAATCCTGATTTGATGATTGAAGTACCAAAAATAGTCGGACCAATTCCTAAAATTATCAATGATACGCTGTCGTATCTCCGCACTCATGTTATTAAAAAGAAAATCATCAAACCAGCGGATACTGAAAAATCGGATAAGATATTCAATTATCCTTATCAGGCATTTGAAGAAGCTGTGGTCAATGCCTTGTATCATCGCGATTATCAAGAACGTGAACCGGTGGAGATTACAGTAGAACCTACCCATGTGGATATATTAAGCTATGCCGGACCTGATAGGTCCATTAGTTCGGAAGCAATAAAGGCTGCGCGAAAGTTGAAGGCACGAAGATACCGTAACCGCAGATTAGGTGATTTCTTGAAGGAACTGGATTTGACAGAAGGTAGGGCAACCGGAATTCCTACAATTCAAAAAGCCTTGAGAGATAACGGATCTATGGCAGCAACCATTGAAACGGATGAGGACAGGACCTACTTTCTTTTAACTATTCCTTGCCGACATGGATTTGAAGAAGAAGTGCCAGCTGTTTCAAAGGAACAGAGATATACGCTTGACAACGAACTTGGACACAGACTTGGACAAATCTCTGTCCAAGTTGAAGAAGCAGTAAATCAATGTATTATTAAAGAGAAAATGGAACTTGGACAGATACTTGGACAAATGTTTGTCCAAGTCTGGGAGAAGTCACGTTCTGGAAATAATGTTCAAGAACTAATATCAAACACGATTGATTTATTATGTCTTTTAAAGGAAAATGATTTGTCAGCCAATGTCTTGAGTGAAAGTCTTTCTTTTGAATCGACTAAAGAGTTGAAACGAAAGATTATTCTTCCACTTATCAAACTGGGGTATGTTACAATGACTTATCCGGACAAACCAACCAGTGCAAAACAAACTTACAGATTAACAGAACAAGGAAAATCTCTTTTTTAGTATATATATGCCACACTTCAACGAACACGCCCTCGAACTATCCATCATGGAACTGTTTCAGCAAGAGGGTTACACATACATAAGCGGAGAAGAAATCCATAAGGAAGTGAGTGATGTCTTGCTTCGGGACGATATGCGCCTGTATCTGCGCAATCGCTATAGAGCAGAAAGCATTACGTCGTTAGAGGTAGAGCGCGTACTCGCCACGCTGACCGCCAATGCAGGCTTCTCTTTGTATGAACAGAACCGTCATACCTATCGGCTGATGACGGAAGGCTTTTCGTTGAAACGTGAGGATGCGGCTTTGCCAGATTTGTTTATCGAACCGATAGATTTCAGCAAAGAAGGCATAAAAAACAATCTGTTTCGCATTGTCAATCAGTTGGAGATACAAGGTGCGGAGCGACGTATTCCCGATGGCATTGTTTATGTGAATGGTCTGCCCGTAGTGGTGTTGGAGTTCAAGAGTGCCGTGAAGGAAGAGACTACCATCATGGATGCTTATACCCAACTCACCGTACGTTACCGCCGTGATATTCCCGACCTGTTCAAATACAACGCTTTTGTGGTGATTAGCGATGGGGTGAACAACAAGTATGGCTCTCTGTTTTCGCCTTACGATTTCTTTTATGCGTGGCGGAAAGTAGAGGCGAACGATAAGGCTACAGACGGTATCAATTCCCTCCTGACAATGGTCAAAGGTTTGTTCCGGAAAGAGAAGCTGCTGAGCGTGATAAAGGATTTCGTGTTCTTCCCCGATTCGTCGAAGAACGAGAAGAAATTGGTTTGCCGCTATCCGCAATTCTTTGCCACGCATAAGCTGTTCAAGAATATCCGTCTGCACTCCAAACTCCAAGCAGGTGGCGATGGAAAAGGAGGTACTTACTTCGGGGCGACAGGTTGTGGCAAAAGTATCACGATGCTGTTCCTTACTCGTATGTTGATGCGAAGCCGGGAGTTTGCCAGCCCTACGATTGTCCTGATAACTGACCGTACCGATTTGGATGACCAACTTTCCAAACTTTTTGGAACGGCTAAGAAGTTCATCGGCGATGAATGTGTAGTAGAGGTGGAAAGCAGGGATAAACTTCGGGAACATTTGGCAGGGCGAACCAGCGGCGGCGTGTTCCTGACCACCATACATAAGTTTACCGAAGACACACGGCTATTGTCTGAACGGGCAAACATCATCTGCATATCCGACGAGGCACACCGCTCCCAAACGAACTTAGCTTTGCAAGTCAAGCAGACCGACAAGGGAGTGAAACGCAACTACGGCTTTGCCAAATACCTGCATGATTCATTGCCCAATGCCACGTACGTAGGTTTCACGGGAACACCGATTGATGCCACAATAGATGTGTTTGGCGAGGTGGTAGATGCCTACACGATGACCGAATCGGTGGAGGATGGTATCACACGGCGTATTGTGTACGAAGGACGTGCTGCTAAGGTTTTGCTTGACAATAAGAAATTGCAAGAAATAGAGAATTATTATAAGCAATGTGCGGAAGAAGGTACGAATAAATACCAGATAGAGGAAAGCAAGAAAGCCGTGACCAAAATGGAACGCATCTTGGGAGACTCCGATCGTCTGCAAGCCGTAGCCGAAGACTTTATTGCCCACTATGAGAAACGGGTGGAAGAAGGGAGTACGGTAGAGGGCAAGGCCATGTTCGTTTGTTCCAACCGAACCATCGCTTTCAACCTTTATAAAAAGATTATCGCTTTGCGTCCAGAGTGGGCAAAGATACCCGGCGAAGAAGCGCATGAAGACCATTACATGATGGCGGCAGAACCGCATGCTCCCTATGGGAATCAAGAACTCCCCATCGAGAAAATAAAGCTGATAATGACCCGAAGCAAGGACGATGAACCAGAACTTTACAACTTGCTGGGAACGGATGAAGACCGCCGTGCTTGGGCAGAGGAGTTTAAAAAGCCGAAATCAAACTTCAAGATTGCCATTGTGGTCGATATGTGGACAACCGGTTTCGATGTGGACTGTCTAGACACGATGTACATTGACAAACCTTTGCAGCAACACACGTTGGTGCAGACCATTTCACGAGTGAACCGTGTTTATCCGGGAAAGGAGAAAGGCCTGGTGGTGGATTATATCGGCATCAAAAGCAACATGAATGTGGCATTGAAGCGTTATGCGCAAGGTGATGCCAACTTGGACTCGGTGGAAAGCATTGAGCAGTCCGTTGCGATGGTGAAAGATGAATTGGATATTATCCGGCGGATGTTCGGCAAGTTTGACTATTCAAAATTTTCTACGGGTACACCATTGGAACAATTAGACTGTCTGAACAAGGGCGCCGAGTTTATGCAGCAGACTAAAGAACAGGAAAACTTATTCATGGGACACGCCAAGAAACTGAAATCGGCATTTAACTTGTGCAGCAACAGCGAAGAGATAAGCGACGAAGAGCGTGAAGAAATCCATTATTTCTGTGGCGTACGTTCCATTATTTATAAATTGACAATAGGTGATACGCCGGACACCGCTCAGATGAACCGTCGTGTCAACGAAATGATAGAAGAAGCCATCCAATCAGAAGGCGTGGAAGAAATCATCCAGATAGGCAATGATAAAGAAAACTTGGATGTGCTGAGCGAAGAATACATGGAACGCCTTGGCAAACTAAAACTGCCCAATACGAAAGTAAAACTCATGGAACGCCTGCTGAAAACTGTCATCACAGAGTTCAAGAAGGTGAACAAGGCGAAAGGTGTGGACTTCTCCAAACGTTTGAATGCTTTGGTTGACAAATACAACGACCGTAGGGATAGCGCCATCTTTGCAGATGAGGTCTTGACGGAAGTGGCTAATCAGATGGCTGACTTGTTGAAAGAGCTAAACAAAGAGAAAAAATCTTTCCTTGATTTAGGCATTAGCTATGAAGAAAAAGCTTTTTATGATATTCTGAAATCCATAGCCAAACAGTTTGGTTTTGAATATCCCGAAGATAAGCTACTTAAACTTGCTGCTGAAATCAAGAAGATAGTGTCGGATAAGTCTAAATATACCGATTGGTCTACCCGCGATGATATAAAGGCGGAACTGAAGATGGATTTGATTTTGGTCTTAGCCGAATATGGCTATCCTCCGGTAACGAATGACGAGGTGTTTAAGGAGATTTTGGAACAAGCGGAGAATTTCAAGAAATACAATGGATAAAATATGAAGTTGAAAACTACGCCTCATGGATTGAAGAGCTTAGCCAGAGATATAGAAAGAGCCAGATTAAGGCGACAACTCATGTAAACAGTGAGATACTGCAATTCTATTGGTCGCTAGGACATGATATTGTGACACTTCATGCGGAAAGCCGTTGGGGAGATAAAATACTCAAATCTTTAAAGAATGCGATTTGGCGCATCCCTTGGGGACATCACAAATACATCATCGACAGATTCTTTAACGAACCGGAGAAGGCAATGTTCTTTGTGCAAAAGACATTGGAGAACGGGTGGAGCAGGAATGTTCTGCTGAACTTCATGGATACAAACCTGTACGAGCGACAGGGAAAAGCTATCAGTAACTTCAAGGCTTCACTTCCTTCTCCGCTAAGCGACCTGGCGCAAGAAATGACCAAGGATCCCTATCAGTTTGATTTCCTTATAATGACAGAAGGGTGTCGTGAAAATATATCTGCTTAATGATGTTAAGAAAATGCCCATAATTCAGTTTTATGAAATGAGAACAAATTCAAGATGAACAAGAAAGAATAAACGAAAGAAATGCCTATGGTAATTTTGACAGAAAAAGTATTCTTTATTCTCATTGCGAATCTGATTCCGAAAGCATTTAGGCACGATGGCTTTATTGCAGACCTATTGCACATTTAAAATAAAAACCTTACTTTTGCATCGTAATTGGTTCTGCCTGTCTGTTCAGACAAGCGGATTAAAAGGGAATCGGGTGAAAATCCCGGACAGTCCCGCTGCTGTGAAGCTTCAATAATCTTCCGGTAAAAGCTATTACCACTGATGCGTTGTATCTGAAAAACGTATTGGGAAGGTTCCGGAAGAGAAGTCAGTCAGAAGACCTGCCAAGAGTTTATGTTATCTGTGTGCGAGGACAACACGGTTAATTGGTTTATTGAATACACTTTTTATTTATGGTTAAACAAAAAAGCCGGCTTGTCTGGCTGTTATCGTTTTGGGCTGTATGGAACCATGCCTGCATTTTGTATGCCCAGAACTCGACCGACAGCCTGCAACACTTGAATGAAGTGCTGGTCACCGCACGTGCCTTGCAGAAAGACATCATTCCCGTACAGAGCTTGTCGGGAGAACAACTCCAAAGGCTAGGTTCGCACAACGTTGCTGACGCGTTACGCTATTTCTCTGGTGTACAACTGAAAGATTATGGAGGCATCGGAGGATTGAAAACGGTCAATATCCGAAGTATGGGTACCAACCACGTAGGGGTATTCTACGATGGCATCGAACTGGGAAATGCACAAAACGGAACTGTAGACCTGGGGCGTTTCTCGCTCGACAATATGGAAAGCGTCACACTCTACAACGGACAGAAAAGTGCCATTTTCCAGTCGGCTAAGGACTTTGGTTCGGCAGGTACCATCTATCTCCAGACGCGTATTCCCAAGTTTGAAGACAACAAGAAATATAATGTCAAGGCTACATTCAAGACCGGTTCGTTCGGAGTAGTAAACCCTGCCATCCTTTGGGAACAGCAAATCAACGAAAAGTTAAGCAGTTCCTTCAGTGCCGAGTATTTGTACACCACAGGTAAATATAAATTCCGCTATGCCACTGAAGGAGGCTATGACACCACTGCTGTGCGCCAGAATGGTGACGTAAACGCCCTGCGCATCGAGCATGGGTTATACGGTAACATCAAAAACGGCTACTGGCGTACCAAACTGTATGCTTACTTTTCCGACAGAGGTTATCCAGGAGCCATTGTGCGTAACAAGTTTACACACGAAGACCGCCAGAACGATGCCAATTTCTTTGCCCAAGCACTGTTCCGGAAAGATTTCTCGGAACGTTACCATTTTCTTGCCAGTGCCAAGTATGCCTACGATTACCTGCATTACCTTGCCGACCCGAACAAAGATGAATCGTTGATGTACATCAACAACCGTTACCGGCAGCAGGAACTTTATGTTTCGACTGCCAATTGCTTTGACCTGACACCGTACTGGAGCCTGAACCTGTCGGCAGACTGGCAATTCAACCTGCTGAATGCAAACTTGAAAGACTTTGTCTATCCACGGCGGAACACAGGACTTTTTGCTGCAGCCACAGCCTTTCATTTCGACTGTATACAATTGCAGGCAAGTGTACTGGGCACGTTTGTATCCGACCGTCTGAAAGAAAACGGACAACCGGCATCCGACAAGCTGGAATGGACACCATCGGTTATACTGAGCTACCGACCGTTTAAAAAGATAGACCTGAATTTCCGTGCCTTCTACAAACAGATATTTCGCATGCCTACCCTGAATGACCTGTACTACACATTCGTAGGCAATGCTTACCTTGACCCTGAATATACTCACCAATATAATATAGGTGTAACTTACAGAAAAGACTTCAAAAACCTGTGGATGAAACACATCGAGCTACAAGCTGATGTATATTACAACGAAGTAAAGAACAAGATAGTAGCAACCCCTACTTCCAACTTCTTCCGCTGGACCATGGTCAATCTGGGTGAAGTGGAAATCCGGGGCATAGATGTAGCTGTACAAACCGACTGGAAACTGGGTAAAGAAGCCTTGCTAAGCGGACGCTTGAATTACACTTATCAGAAAGCACAAGACTTTACCGATCCCGATAATGAATTTTATGGCGGACAAATACCCTACATACCCTGGCACAGCGGATCGGCAGCGGTTAACTTCAATTGGCGTTCGTGGGAAGCCAGTTACAGTTTTATCTATACCGGCGAACGGTATTCTTCACAAGCCAACCTGCCCGTCAACTATCAACCGTCGTGGTACACCAGCGACTGTTCTCTTTCGAAACGGCAACGCATCCGTTCGCAAGAATTGAAACTGACTTTGGAAGTGAACAATCTGCTGAACCAACAATACGAAGTAGTATCGTGCTACCCGATGCCCGGCATCAATTTCAAATTCATCGTGCAATATATGTTTTAAAATATACCTCTTATGAAAATCAGAAGATATCCGCTTGTCCTGCTCCTGCTGGCATTGCTGTCGGGATGCAGGGAAGAACTGCCTGTGCTCGACTCGGAGCAGGAAATCATTACCTACCCTACCGACCCTAAGGACATTGAAGGCTTTTTTCTTCTCAACGAAGGAAACATGGGAAGCAACAAATGTACAATTGACTTTTTCAATGCACGGGGAGGATATTACCTTCGCAACATTTATCCGGAAAGCAACCCCGACATCGTAAAAGAACTGGGAGATGTAGGCAACGACATTCAGATACACGACGGAAAACTATATGTAGTGGTCAACTGTTCACACTTTGTAGAAGTGATGGACGCATGCACAGCCAAACATCTGGGAAGCGTCAACATTACTAATTGCCGCTACATAACCTTCGAAGATGACAAAGCCTATGTCAGTTCGTATGCCGGACCGGTCCAGATAGATCCAGAAGCACGCCCCGGCAAAGTGGTAGAATTTGATACGAATACTTTCCAGATAACCCGCGAAGTGGTAGTAGGTTATCAGCCTGAAGATATGGCTATCGTTAACGGAAGACTGTATGTAGCCAACTCGGGCGGTTACCGTTACCCGAATTATGACCGTACCATTTCGGTCATCGACTTAGAGAGTTTTCAAGTGGTCAACACCATTGATGTAGCCATCAACCTGCACCAGATGGAAAAAGACTCGAAAGGAAACCTGTATGTTATTTCACGGGGAGACTATTATGGAGAAGGCTCGGATATCTACGTCATAGACCCTACTACCGAAACCGTAACCGGAAACCTGGGAATCTCTGCCAACCAAATGTGGATGGATGACGACCTGCTTTACATCATCTCTTCCGAATGGAGCTACACAGCCGGAAACAACGAAGTAGGTTACCGCATCTACGATACGGCACAAGGCAAAATGATTTCCGACAAATTCATTACCGATGGCACAGAAGCCGATATCCGACTTCCATACGGCATTGCAGTCAACCCTGAAACCAAGGAAATCTATGTAAGCGATGCTACCGACTACGTAACACCGGGGTATCTTTACTGCTTCACCTCCGAAGGCAAAAAACAATGGAGCGTACGTACAGGCGATATTCCGGCATATTTCGCCTTTGCCACAGAACCTTTCTATTACAACGATGCTCCGGAAGAAACAACCAGTTCGGCATACATCACCCAAGTAATCGAATACATGCCAGCTCCAGGCCAGTTTGTCAATGCTATGCCTGAATACGAAGAAGGCGACACACAGGAAGACATGAACCGGAAAGCCTTGGAAGCTATCGGGAATAACAATCGTGGCATGATTTCGCTAGGAGGATATGGAGGTTATGTCATCGTAGGCTTCGATCATCGGATTGAAAACAAAGCAGGACTACGGGATTTCCGTATTCTGGGCAATGCTTTTCAAGGAGCTTCTACTACTGCAAGCGGAGGCAGTTACGAACCGGGTATCATCCAAGTTGCATTAGACGAAAATCAAGACGGACAGCCAGACGATGGACAATGGTATGAAATAGCCGGAAGTGCCCATCACGACCCTCAACAGGAAACATGGTATGAAACAGCCCTGAACGCCGGTTGTGACATGGCTTTTTACAACGATTATGAAATTGTTTACCAAGCTCCCGAAGGAGAACCGGCCACCGAAGAAGAACAACGAACGTACATCTGCTGGACAGACAACAAAGGACAAACAGGATACATCCGGAAAAACGTCCATAATACCCAGTCTTATTATCCACAATGGATTAGTGACAAGGAGTTACGCTTCGAAGGTTCACGACTTCCGCAAAATGGAATAGACCAAAGTGGAAACGGTACCTACTTTGTCCTTTATCCGTTTACATACGGATATGCCGACAATGCCATGAATACCAACGATGAATCTGCTATTGACATTGACTGGGCAACCGACAGCGACGGTAATAAAGTCGATTTACCTGGTGTGGACCTCATTAAGATATATACCGGAATCAATCAGGAAAACGGATGGATAGGCGAATGCTCTACAGAAGTGAGTGGCGTGGAAGACCTGCACATGCTGGGTGAGGAAATTCCTACACGCTAACTTAGAAGCTGTTTTGAATTTCTCCAAAAAGTTTTTCTTGGCTTGATGTATCTGTTTTCGTGTGTGCTTTGGGCGATAAATTCAAAACAGCTTCTTAAGAACTGCCTGATAATGCTAATCAGAAGTTATACCATCGCGGTATGCAATTGTGCATTTTTGTTGATGCTATATAGAACACAGACTACATAAGAATACACAGAAGAATAGGTCAATAAACAATATGCTAATGTGAAAATATAGGTCATTCGCTGTAAGATTATTAATCTTCAGGCTGCAAGATTATTAATCTTACAACAGACGAGGTTATCCCGTTTTAACTAATCTGGGTATGATGAAGTACAGTAATGCGAGGCGGACAGAACGTAGACAGCATGCCGGAACTGTGGCATTAACAAAATACACAAATCCATACCGCGCATAGTATAATAGTATAACTCCCCTGATCCGCATGAATAACAAATTGATATACAAAACCAAAAACCAAAAGGAAATGAAGAACTTATGCAATTGGCTGCTGATACTGATTTTAATCGGTACCACAGCATGTAAAGATGACAACACTCCAGTAGAACTCCAAGCACCGGTATTCGAATTGACCGACAGCATAGGGCAAGACCGACCTGTCACCGTGGTTCCGGGAGAGACCTGCCAGATAAAATACCTAGCCGAACATATAAACAGCATTACAGCCGACAACGTACCCGAGGGATGGCAAGTCAATATAAACGAAGAAACGACCTGCATTGGTATCACTGCCCCATCGGCTTCGGAAAATGTTTCCAAGACCTTCAGCTTGCAATTGACTGCACAAGGTGAAAACAGACAAACTGTTACACTCAGCATAAACTTCTATCTTGTCACATTCGATGACCCGAAAGGAACATTTGTTCTGAACGAAGGAAATATGACCTCCGAAAACGGCTCACTTCTTTACATTACCGCCGAAGGATACATCGTAGACAATGTATACAAACGAGTAAATGGTACAGAACTGGGCAATGTACCCCAAGACATGTGTCAATACAACGGAAAAACCTACATCATTTCCCAAAACGGGAACGGCAATGCGATGGGAGCAGAATCGGATAATGACGGCATGTTGGTCATAACCGACACACGTACACTAAAGAAACTGAAAAGTTATCCGAAAGAGACGCTCAGCCCGCTAGACTGGCCTACACACATTGCCGTTATCGATGAAGAACACATTTATATCCGTGACAATGCCGGTATATGGCGAATGAACGAAAACGATGCATCGCTGACCTTTATCAAAGGTTCGGAAGAAGCCCCCAAAGCACCGTTTGCCATTGTCAATGGAAAGGTGTACACCTATTACAACCAAAACTTCATGACAGGACTTTACGAAATCACTCCAGGTAATGACCAAATTACAAACATTTCAGTACCGTTCTATTCGTTATATGGTATTACAGGCATAGCTTCAGCTCCCGACAACTGCCTGTGGATAATGAGTACTAAATTTGGAGGTGAAATCTCCATGAACCGGTACAACCCTGCGACTCAAGAAGACCTGGAGCGAAATTACATCAGCGAAGTCCCGTCAGTCGGGTCATCAGGATGTGCCTTTGCCACACATGGCAACACAATTTATTATGCCAGTGGAACAACTATTTATCGCCTTGACTTCCGTCCAGACATAGACCAAGACAACAAAACACCACAAGATGAAATATTGACAGACTTGTCTTTGCTGGATGAAAAAGCCCAAATAATGTACAATGGCCTAGGGGTAAATCCCACCACAGGATATGTATATGCCAATACCCTGAAAGGAGTGGGACCGTTCTATACCACCAATCAACTTTGGGTATTCGACTTTGCAGGAAGCACCGGTACTCCTCTGTTCAAGTTTGAAAACTATACCCGCTTCCCGGCAGGCTTCTTCTTTATACCATGCGCAGTATAGATTTGTGCATTCTGTGTTCTATGATAGCATTCACAAAGAGACAAAAAGGTATTGGCATCTAACTTCCAGTCCGCCTGGCGGACGATAACTTCTTCCAACTCCTTCTTAACTCCTGATTGACATTACTAACTGAAATAAAAAAGAAATTACATCTTATGAGAAAAACAACGTTCTTCCTATTGGCAGGCTACTTATGCTTTACAGCCTGCAGCTCGGACAACATCAAAACTCTCCATCCTGAATCTGAGCCTACCGACAGCATATCCCAACCAGCCCTTGAAGGATATGCTTCACCAAACGGCATATTAATACTGAACGGAGGGGCACGCATGCTAGAGAACGGCTCTTTATCCTACATTGCTCCTGATGGTACTGTAGAAACAAATGTATACAAAAAAGTAAATGGAACCGAACTGGGCAACCAGGCAGATGCCCTCTACCGTCATGGTAACAAACTTTATATTTTGTGTGACGACTATCTGAACCTTGACGAAGTCCCACAAGGAGACGGACTCCTGATTATCGCCGATGCAGAAACCATGAGAAAAGAAAAAGCCTATCCCCGTGAAATGATGACATTTGCCAGACCGGAGGGTTGCTTGCAAGAAAACGAACGCCTTGAAGTGGAAGCCAATTTATCGAACATCATCGTATTGGACGAACACAATGTATTTATCACAGACGCACAAGCTGCATATCGTTTCGACAGTACAACCGATGAACTGCATTTGATAGAAGGAAGCTATGCCTTAGGCAATCAAGGTGTTACCATCGAATCCATTATCTCTCCCAACGGTATGATGGCTATTGACGGCCATATCTATGCAGGAGCCGGCGGATTTTGGTCGGAGACAAAACTGGTAGAATTCAGCAAAGACAGCAACCAGATTAACCGCACGTTGGCTTTGGGAAAGGGGAATCTTATCAGTGGACTATGCCTGTTGGACGATGGTACGTTGATAGCAGCCACATACACACGTGGAAACAACGTGACCTACCTTTATTATATCGACCTCGAATCATGGGACATCGCAAAAGAAACAGAAATCAGGACAACCATCTCACCAGATTATTTCAACACCGCCTCGTCAAGTATTTTTTCGTATAAAAACAATATCTACTTTCCGGAAAGTGAAACTCGTATTTCACGCCTGTCAGCCGATAACGGAAAAATAGAACCGTACATCGACATCCGGAAAGATGCCCCGAATGCCAATGGTTTCGACTGTATGACCATTGATGCACAAAACGGCAAACTCTACATCTCCACACATTCAGAATGCTTTGAAAATGTCATTCCGCAGTCTAATGTCCTGATATACGACCTGAACTCAGACAGCCCGCAGGCTACGCGCTGCATTTCCGATATCACACATTACGCCACAGGAATTTATCCCATGTAAAAAACAGGAGGGTGTGTCGCTATTTAGACCACACCCTCCCAGCTTATTATCGTCTCTCCTCTATCAGTCTTTCGCCTGATGTACGGTCAATTGTGGGAATGGGAAACCGATACCTTCCTTATTAAAGGTTTCATATACCGTCTTGTTCATATCAAAATAAACATCCCAATAGTCTGCCGTTTTTGCCCACGCACGTACCTTAATGTCCACACTACTTGCAGACAAAGCCCCTAAAGCAATCATCGGTGCCGGAGTCTTTAAGATACGCGGATCATTATCAATAATGCGTTGAAGCACTTCTTTTACCCGCTCAAAATCTTCACCATATTCTACACCGAACACCCATTCGGCACGACGTGTCTCCTGCTTACTGTAATTGGTGATGGCATTACTGCTCAATAATCCATTCGGTACATAAATAATCCGATTATCCACAGTGGTCAACACTGTATGGAATATCTGAATTTCTTTCACGGTGCCGCTTTCATCGTCAGGGCCATCGATATAGTCTCCCACCTTAAAAGGCTTGAACACCAGAATTATCAGACCACCGGCAAAATTAGACAGATTACCTGATAATGCCATACCAATAGCCACACCTGCCGAAGCCAGCAAAGCAGCCAGACTGGTAGTTTCCACTCCTAACTTGCTGATAACAGCAAAAGCAAGTACAATATTTAGCAACAAACTGACCAGACTTTCCAAAAAAGTCCGTACGCTCACTTCCAACTTCCTCCGTTCCAGTATTTTCCGGAACAGACGATTAATCTGCTTGATGACAAAACGCCCTATAATGAAGATTATCAAGGCAGCCAAAATACTTTTTCCTGCATCAATACTCCAATTCAACAGTTTGTCAAGCAAATCTTCTACATTAACTAATTTCGTTCCCGATTCTGCAGCCAGCAAAACCACATTCAATAAAGTTGATAATACCATAATTACTTCGTTTATTTGCACATTTCTTTTAATGAATGTCCGCATTTCACCTAATTGCCCCTACATAGGATGTTTTGCGGAATTCAATTTTCTTTCTTATACCTCCAGTTCACCTTTTCCCTGGCGGACAATTTCGGGTATATCTTCACAACAATTAATGACGGTAGAAGGTTCGATACCTCCTATACCTCCGTCAATAATCAAATCGACTTCTTCGCCGAATTTTTCATCAATCAACTCAGGATCGGTTATATATTCTATATCCTCACCTTCCCGCAAAGGCAAGGTAGTGGTCAGAATCGGAGCTTCAAGCAAACGGCAAATTTCACGGATGATAGTATTATCGGGCACACGGATACCCACTTCTTTTCGGTTGCGAAATATCTTGGGCAGACGGCTGTCAGCTTTTAAGATAAAGGTAAAGGGACCGGGAAGATTACGTTTCATCAGCTTAAAAGTGGCATTCCCTACTTGCGCATATTCGCTGATATTGCTCAAATCGTAGCAAATGATAGAAAGGTTGTTCTTCTTCGGATTCAGGTTCTTCAGTCGGCAAATCTTTTCGATAGGACGTTCTTTCAAAGCGTGGCATCCCATCGCATACATCGTGTCGGTAGGATAAATGATAATTCCTCCGTCATTCAAGATATCCACGATATGCTGCAACACATCGGGATCATTGTGCTTGTCGTACAGTTTCTGTATCATAGGCTTCTTAAAAATTCACCACAGATTACACAGATTATTTTATTTATTTTTAATCTGTGTAATCTGTGGTGAAAAAAACATCACTTGCGGTCAGCTTTCAGCCGTTCTGCCATCGCCTTCGCCAGTTCTTTCGCCTGACGGGCGGTGTCCTGCCCCATGCTCTGCTTCATCTCAACCGGATTGCCTACAATTTCGAACTTCAACTTTTCGGCATATTCGGCAAGTTTCTTTACAGCTGCACTTGCCCAGGTATACGAACCGAAATAGCCCATCACACGGTTCTTCATCTCGCGGGCAGCTACCTTACTGAGCAAAGCTTCCATTTCGGGATAAAGATGCATATTATAGGTAGTACATCCCACTATCAGACCTTTGTAGCGGAAAATATCTGCCAAAATATACGAATGCGGTGTCTTCGATACGTTGTGCATCACGATGTTCTTGATACCCTGTGCGCTCAGTTCCTCGGCAATGGTTTCCGCCAGTTCTTCGGTATTGCCATACATCGTTCCGTATGCAATGACCACACCTTCCTCGCCTTCGTACCGGCTCAGGCGGTCATACAAGTCAACTACTTGCGGAATCTTCTCCATCCATACCGGTCCGTGGGTAGAACAAATCATCTGAATATCAAGTCCCTTGCATTTCTGCAAAGCCTTCTGTACCGGATTGCCGAACTTGCCTACGATATTCGAGTAATACCGACGCATCTCACCTTCGTAGATTTCGGTATTGATATCCTTATCGATACAGCCACCGTTCAATGCACCAAAGCAACCAAACGCATCTCCCGAAAATAAGATACCTTCGGTTTCATCGAACGTAACCATCGTCTCGGGCCAATGTACCATTGGTATCAAGTAGAAACGCAAATTGTGATGTCCCAGTTTCAGGAAATCACCTTCACCCACTACATAACGGTCGCCTCCAATACCATAGAAACCTTCCACCATATCGAATGTTTTCTTGTTGCCTACCAATACGATATCGGGATAATATTGCTTGATCAAGGCGATAGAGCCAGAATGGTCAGGCTCCATATGGTTAATAATCAAGTAATTGATTTTACGGTCACCTATTACCGACTTGATTTTCTTCAGATATACTTCGAAGAAAGCCACATCAACCGTATCTACCAATGCCACCATCTCGTCATCGGCTATCAAATAAGAGTTATAAGACACTCCGTATGGTAATGGCCATAAATTTTCGAACAACGCTTTCGAGCGGTCGTTCACACCTACATAATGTACATTCCCTTTCAGTTTCATGATTGTTTCAAATTAGTGACTTTTAAACTTTAACCTTTTTACCTATTATTATATGTAATATTTTCCTTGCCAGGCATCACGCTCGCACATACGTTTCTGCAAGCGGGCGGTAAACTCGTGATTTTTCAATCCCCAGTCGGGAGCAAGCAACAACTCTTTGGGAGATTGGGAAATGAAACGCTCCAACACCAGGTCTGGACGCAGATGTTCCACATAATCTATCACCACATCGATGTATTCATCGACCGAATACAAATGAAAATCGCTGGGATTTCTTTCATACTCGTATGCCATCCGTGTTCCTTTTATCAACTGCAACTGGTGCAGTTTCAAGGTAGTCAGCGGCAACAACGACAAAGCCTTGGTCTGCTCCAGCAGTGCTTGTTTTCCATCTTCTCCCGGAAGACCTACTATGACATGACCTCCTGTCCGTATCCCCCTTTCCGCTGTACGCCGTACAGTTTCTTGGGTACAAGCAAAGGTATGTCCACGATTGATACGCTGCAAAATTACATCGTTTGTACTTTCTATCCCATACTCAACCAACAAAAATGTCCGTTCATTCAATTCAGACAGATAGTCCAACAATTCCTCCGGCATACAATCCGGACGCGTCCCGATTACCAATCCCACCACATCCGGCACAGCCAAAGCTTCCTCGTACATCTGCACCAGCTGCTCCAATCCGGCATAAGTGTTGGTATATGCCTGAAAATAAGCCAAATATTTCATCTGTGGATATTTGCGCGAAAAGAACTGCTTCCCTTCCTCCAGCTGCACGGCTATCGTTTTTTCCGTCCGGCAATATTCGGGATTGAATGTCTGGTTATTGCAGTACGTACAACCACCGTATCCCTTCGTGCCATCACGATTAGGACACGTAAATCCTGCATTTACCGACAACTTCTGCACTTTGAACGGAAAATGTGCTGCCAGAAAAGCCGAAAAGTCTTTGTAACGTGATTGCCTGTCCATAATGAACTGATTTTTCGGGCGCAAAGATAATAAAGTTTTTCCAATTATCAATTGTTAATTGTCAATTGAAAAAATCCATCTTTCGGGCACTCTCGCTTTCCGTTGCAAGCCGGTCTGCCTCAACACCACCTGCCCCGCCTGCTTGTCTTCGGGCAAAACGATATCCGAAAGGCTCAGCCTGCTCACACGGTCGAACACAAAAGCCGGACGGTAATCGTCCTCGCGCAAACGCAGCGTAATGCCCTTTAGGGTCAGGCCGGACACGTGACGCACATAAAATCCCCACGCCGGCAATTCCCCGAACATACTGAACTCGGGATAGCCGTCTACGTTTTCGGGCACATCCGCCAGCCGGCTCAACGAGATATACGTCATGCCTTTCGACGCGCGTCCCGGATAAACGATTTCGATATTCTCCAACGTCACATTCTCAACGTCATGTCCCGGTATGCCCGAAATGGAAGCAGGAAAAGGATTGTGGAAGAAAGGCAAGGCAGGACCGCGCAGGTCGTAATCGATATCCGGACGCTCGAAAGGAATCTCGGCATACAGGTTGCGGATGCTTACATTCCGCACATAGCCCGGCGCCTCGCCAGGCCGGTGCCCCAAGCGAATGAAAATGGCATTGCCCGTATTGACAGCATGTATGTTGCTCACCCGGATATTCTCTATCGCCGCTCCGTCTACAGATTCAATGGCGATAGCCGAACGGTAGGTGTCCTTGACACGGATATCGTCTATCGTCACATTCTTGAAGCCTCCACCCGACTCAGTCCCGAACTTAATGGCGCTGGCACTGCTGATAATCCGGCAATGGACGATAGACACACGGTCGTTGCACGCATCCCGGTTGTGCGACTTCAGGCAAATGCCGTCGTCCGCCGAATTTACATCACAATGGGCGATGCGCACGTCCTTGCAATCGCTGATATCAATGCCGTCGTTGTTCCAATATGCCCTGTTCTCGATGTGCAGGCTATCCAGCGTCACATCGGTGCACAACGAGAACGAAAGCCCCCATGCCGCACTGCTCCGGAAGCTGGCACGATGTATGCGCACATTCCGGCATCCCCTGACGAACAACAGCTTGGGACGTGTATTGGGACGCTTGCGATACGTATTGTAATGCGGGTCGACCAGCTCTCCCGTATGGTGCAGGCTATCAATGGTCAGAGCCAGTTCCCTGCCCTGCCCGTCTACGCATCCGCCTCCTGTAATGCCGATATTTTCAGCCCCGTCGGCATAAATCAACGCCTGATCGAAATGGTCATTGTTCACCTTCAGTTCTTTTTCCGTACTGAACTTCGGATAATCGTAAGGCGAAGTGCTCCCCAGCAGCACAGCCCCCTCTTCCAGATACAGCGTCACGCCCGACTTCAGCCGCAAGCTTCCCGTCAGATAACGCCCTGCAGGGAAACGCAAAACCCCTCCTCCACGGGCATGAAGTCCGTCAATGGCACCTTGCAGGCTACCGGTGTTCAACGTCTTCCCGTCACCTACGGCTCCATGACGGGTCACGTCAAGCTCCATAACGCCTGCCATGCCCGATAAAGCATACAAGAAACAAGCCGCAAAAAAGATGAGTTTATATTTCATAGCCAGTCTATTAAGTTCGTTTTGCAAAGATAAAAATAAAACATCATTCCAAGCCTACCCAATAAATAAAAAATAAATTGAAGATCCTCAAACATCCCATGTAGGGGCGTATCGCATACGCCCGAATGCGTCCACTTATCCATACGGATGTCTTCCGGGCGTATACGTCTACCTATCCACGCGAATGTCTTTAGGGCGTATGCGATACGCCCCTACAGCAATTGGACAAAATGCGGAATTCATTAAAAACAAACGAAACGGTAACTTATCAAACAGACAAGCCTGTATTTGCTTTTAAGCACTGCTTCTTTTATGCAGTCAAATAAATAGATTTTATGGTTTCCATATCAAGAACGTACGGTTTCCATATCGAAAACGTACGGTTTTGAATTGGAAACCATAAAACTTACTGATATAAATTGCTATATTACCGCAAAAGCATTGGCATTACAACATACGCTTTCCGCAAATATGCTTTTTTCTATTTCCTCCACAGACTTTCGCCACTGTTCACCATTATTAACTATAAAGATTAGTTGAATAACTAAAACTTTTAGTTACTTTGCGGAAAACAAACAGAAATAGCATGAAAAGACTGACCGCAAAAGAAGAAGAAGTAATGGGATTTTTCTGGGAGAAAGGTCCTTTGTTCGTCAAGCAGCTGCTGGAGTTCTATCCCGAGCCGCGTCCGCACTTCAATACGCTTTCCACCATTGTGCGCGGACTGGAAGAGAAAGGCTATCTGGCGCATACGGCATTCGGCAATACGTACCAATACCGTGCCGCCGTGTCGAAAGACGAGTTCAAGCGCGGGACGCTGAAAAGCGTCATCAGCAAGTATTTCAACAATTCCTACTTAGGGGTGGTCTCTTCGCTGGTAAAGGAAGAGGAGATTTCGATAGAGGAGCTGAAAGAGCTTATCAAGCAAGTGGAGGAAGGGAAATAAGGTTGTGTTAGTTTTTGAGTTTTTTAGTTTGTCAGTTTGGAGTTATTGAATTACTAAAAGATAAACTCAAGAGCTTAAAAACCAACAAACTTAAAAACTCAATATGAATGTCCTCATTTTGCCAAATTGCCTGTAGGGGCGTATCGCATACGCCCGAATGCATCAACTAATCCACGTGGATGTTTTTCAGGGCGTATGCGATACGCCCCTACATTGGCTATCTGCGGACATACTTAAAAACTTAAGAACTCAAAAACTTAAAAACTCAAAAAGATATGGGACTATTTTTTATCTATATACTGAAAGCATCGGTCTGCCTGGCTTTGTTCTACCTTTTTTATAAGGTATTGCTGAGCAAGGAAACGTTTCATCGGTTCAACCGGCTGGCATTGCTTGGCATATTGGTCTTGTCGTGCCTCCTGCCTGCGGTAAAGATTGCCATCAGCGAACCTACGGCATTGAACCAGACCGTATCGGACTTGGAAAGCCTGCTGATGCTGGCTGAACTTCGTGCAGGAACAGAAGCCGCGGAAACGGTTTCCCGGTTCGGATGGCAAGAAGCAATGGTAAGCATTTACCTGATAGGAGCTTTCTGCTGCTGCATCAAGAGCCTTATCGGAATCGGGCGGATATGTACCGTCATCCGCAGGAACCGGAAAGAAAGGCTGGCAGACGGGAGCATCCTGGTACGTTATCCGGGGAAAATCGCCCCGTTCAGCTGGATGCATTACATCGTGATGCCGGACACAGACCTGCAAGAAGACAACAGGGCGATAGTGGAACACGAGCAAGCCCACATCCGCCTCCGGCACTCGTGGGACTTGCTGCTTGCCCAAGCGTGCATCGTTGTGCAGTGGTTCAATCCGGCGGCATGGCTGGTGAAGCAAGAATTGCAGAACATCCACGAATACGAAGCCGACGAAGCCGTACTGGCATCCGGCGTCAACGCCAAGGAATATCAATTGTTATTAATAAAGAAAGCCGTTGGCTCAAGGCTCTACTCTCTCGCCAACAGCTTAAATCACAGTTCACTTAAAAAACGTATCACTATGATGATGAGAAAAAAATCGAACCCGTGGGCACGCGCCAAGTACCTCTACGTACTTCCGCTGGCTGCAGTAGCTGTAGCCGCTTTTGCCCGTCCCGAAATCTCGAAACCGCTGAATGAGATTTCACGTGTCAAAGTTACGGAATTTCCGGCAATATCCGATGCCGTAACAAGTGAAAGTATCGAAAAAACCGATACACTTAAAGGAAAGCCCCAAACGATAGTCATCGTGGGGGACAAAAACAATCCGGACAATGAGGAAGAACCTTATACGGCGGTAGAACAGATGCCCCAATTCCCGGGCGGCATGAAAGCATTGATGGAGTATATCAGCACAAACCTGCGCTATCCTGAAGACGCCAAGCAGCAGAAGACGGAAGGAAGGGTCATCGCCCGTTTTACGGTAAAGGAAGACGGGAGCATTGCCGATGTGAACATCGTGCGCGGCATAAGCCCCAGCCTCGATGCCGAAGCCGTGCGGGTGCTTTCGGGTATGCCCCGATGGGAACCGGGCATGCAGAACGGGAAAGCCGTAGCGACCCTCTATACAGTTCCGGTAATGTTCAAGCTGGATAAGGAAGGTGCAGCAAGCGATAGCACGATAATTTCTTTTGAACCGCAAGGTGTATTAATTCTTGTGGATGGAAAAGAATTTCCTACAAAAGACTTGTTCACGATTGACCCGAATACAATTGAAAAAGTAGAAATCATAAAAGACCCTGAAAAGATTGCTCCCTACGGGGAAAAAGGTAAGAACGGCGTAATGCTGATTACGATTAAAAAGCATTAAATGAAGAATGAAGAATTAAGAATGAAGAACTCGTCACGCTGGATGAAAATTCTTCATTCTTAATTCTTCATTCTTCATTAAAAAAAGCCTCATTTTTCCGCATCGAGCGACTTCAAGGATTTCCCGTGTTCGCGCTCTTCCTTGCTTCCGGCATAAAGCCCGTCGATGATGCCGTCGGCAAGACCGATGGTTGGCACATAGATATATGAGGAGCCTAAGATATCGGCTATGGTCAGGAAGATGTTGCCTGCAGGCACGATAACATCTGCACGGTCGGGCTTCAGGCTAAACTTATCCATACGCTCTTCCACCGACAAGGCACTCAATTCGTCGTACAAGCCACGCAGGGTTTCTACCGTCATCCGCTGGGCTTTCTTGTCTTTCTTCTCCGCCAGCCGGTAAAGCTTGTTGATGTTTCCTCCCGAACCGATGATGTTGGTATCGGGATATTGGCGGGCAAGCTCCGCCATATCCTCTTTCAGGCGCGTCCACTCGCTTTCCTTTACCGCCTTGTTCAGCAAACGCACGGTACCGATGTTGTACGAACGGCTGCACTGCAATTCTCCTTGCGAAAGCAGGTTGATTTCGGTCGAACCTCCCCCTACATCCACATACAGGTAATTGCCCGTGCGGTCTTTCATATATTCAATGTGGTTGTTATAGACGATTTGCGCCTCTTCCTGTCCGCCGATAATCTCAATGTGAATACCGGTTTTCTTCTCGATTTCCTTGATGATGTCCATACCGTTCTTGGCATCGCGCATTGCCGAAGTGGCACACGCGCGGTACTTCTGTACATCGTAAATCTTCATCAGATAGGCATACGATTTCATCAGGCGCATCATGTTCTTTTCACGCTTTTCCGAAATCTTTCCCTTGCCGAACACATCAAAACCCAGGCGGAGAGGCACACGCAGCAGCAATTCCTTCGTGAACTTCACCTGTCCTTCATTTTCTTCAATCCGTTTCACCAGCAAACGGGCGGCATTCGAACCGATGTCGATTGCCGCATAATTCATCTCTGTCATTCTTCTTTCTCGTTTTTAGCTACATAGTAATTATACAATGCTTCTTGCGAACGGAAAGGTTGTTCGTCGACAATGGCGTGAAACTCATTATCGCCCGTACCATCGACAATACGTCCCTGAAGCGTATCCTTCAGTCCATACTCCACGATACGCTTCATTTCCTCTTTGATATCGGGGTCGTAAACAGGTGTCACCACTTCTACCCGATTATCCAGGTTACGGGGCATCCAGTCGGCCGAGCCGATGAACACTTTCTCCGTACCGCCCGCAGCGAATACAAAGATACGAGAATGTTCCAAATAACGGTCAATAATTGCGTTAATTCGTATATGATCACTCACTCCGGGCACATCGGTGACCAGCGAGCAATTGCCCCGCACCACCAAATCGATATCTACACCGGCTTGAGAAGCTTCATACAGTTTGTCCACCATCATAGGGTCGGTAATGTGATTGACCTTGATTTTGATATAAGCCGGCTTTCCCGCTTTCTTGTTCTTGATTTCATCACGAATCAAAGCGATGAACTTGTTTTTCATCTCATTGGGCGAAACCAGCAATTCCTTGAACTTAATTGGAACATACGGACGCTCGATAAAGTCGAATACGGCATTCACGTCCTTCACCAGCCTGGGCGAAGCCGTCATCAACATACAATCGGTGTACATACGGGCGTTACCCTCGTGGAAGTTTCCGGTGCTGATGCAAGCGATGTCCGGACCGGTCTTCATCCCGATGTGGGTAATCTTGGAATGCACTTTCAAGCCCTCCACACCAAAAATAACGCGGATACCCGCATCCTGCATCTTCTTCGACCAGTTGACATTGGAAGCCTCGTCAAAGCGTGCCAGCAACTCGATGACTACGGTCACCTTCTTTCCGTTGCGTGCGGCAGCTATCAACGCCTTTACCACTTTCGACTCTTTTGCCAGACGGTAAAGGGTAATCTTTACACTGGTCACCTGCTTGCTTACGGCAGCTTCCTGCAACACACGGATAAACGAATCAAAGCTATGATAAGGCACATGGATAAAACGGTCTTTCTTCTGTATTTTCTGAAGCAGGCTATCCGGACCGTCCAGGCTCTTACGCAAGATACAAGGCCATGCGGGATATTTCAGGTCGGCACGGTCGCAATCGGGAAAACGCATAAAATCCTTATGGTTCTGATAACGTCCGCTTGCCATCACCGTATCGTTCTTGTCCACATCCAGTTTTTTCAGCACGCGTTTCAGCAGGTCCTTCGGCATGCTGCTATCGTAAAGCACACGCAAAGGCTCGCCGTGCTTACGGCTCTTCACCCCTTTCAATATCTTCTGCAAGGTACCGCTATTGGCATCGTTGTCGATTTCCATTTCCGCATCACGGGTAAACTTGTAAGTATAAGCCTCGAAATGAGTATATCCCAATCCCTCGAACACCAGAGGGAGGCAGCACCGGATCACATCGTCCAAATACATCAGATAACGCTTCTCGCCTTCGTTAGGAAGACGGACAAACCGCCCGCATACGCTTACCGGCAGTTCCAGGAATGCATAATCTGCCACCCGTGTGCTTTCCTCTTTGCTCACCTTTACGGCGAGGTAAATGTTTTCATCGTTTCCGAAATCGAGCGAACGCACCTCCGAAAACCAAATCGGAATAACCTGGCCGCTCAACTTCGACTTATAAAAAGAATATATGAATGCCTTCTGTTCGGGAGATATTTCGGTATCGGAAAGCAGGAAGATATTTTCTTTGCGCAACTCTTCGGTAATGCCTACCACAGCTTCGCCATACTCCTTCACATAACGCGAATTGAGGCGGGATATCTGCTTGATAAGTTTCTTAGCATGTTCGCTTTCCGAAGCCGCCGACTTATCCGCACATTCGGCTATCCGGCTCTGCGAAGCCATGCGCACACGGAAAAACTCATCCAGATTATTCGAATAAATGCCTAAGAAAGACATACGCTCCAACAAAGGCACATGCGGACGGCATGCTTCCTGCAGAATACGCCGATTAAAGAACATCCAACTAATATCCCGATCCAAATAGGGGAACTTCTTTTTCTTCTGTAACATAACTAAACATTTTTCTGCAAAGAAAAACAATTCTTGTTACATTACGATTGCAAAACCAAAAAGAATCCCTAAATAATTCTAATCAGCTCAAAAAAAAGGCGACAAGTCCTCACACATACTCCTCCACCATATACATTCCTTGCATGTAATCGTGCGAGATATGTTTTTCCAATTCGTTCAGGATGATGTAACGCGAAGAGCGCACCCATGTCCCGAACGTCGGGTCAGGCTGGTAAGTCCCAGCAAATGCCAACAGCTTGTCGAGGTTGAATCCTTCGTCTACAATCCCACTTCCGTCCAAAGTGGCATCGTACGCATTGCACTCCTGCTCGATATGTGCCGGTACCATCAGGATAGGCTTACCCAGATACATCGCCTCGCATATCGACTCGAAACCTGCCGTACTGGCATATGCCTTGCAACCTGCCATCTGGCGCAGGAACTCCCGGTCGTCCAACTGATAAAACGACAAGGTTTCGTCTATCTTTTTCACCGGTTCTTCTTCCCAATGGTCCCAAAAGAAGCGCAAAGGTACCTGAGGATGTTCTTCGTGCCAGCGGCGCACATAATCAGAAAATCCAGAATTGACCATATACCCGTGAATATAATCGCCTTTCACCGGCTCCTGCTCGAACACTTCCTGACGCAACAGGGGAGGAATGATGCTGATACGATGCTTCTCATCGTCTTTCATCGCACGAAACGAAAGTGCCAGCCTGCGCGATGCACCTAACGAAGTGAGACGGGTGAAGAGGTTCATCAGAAACGAACTGCACCGGTTCTTTCTCGGCATCCGGAAATCCTTATGCAGGAACAGATACTGATGTCCGATACATACCATCGGAACAGACGGGCGGAAGAAGAAATAAGTAAGCCCCGTCATCAGTTCGTAAAAATTGATGACCAGGTCGGCTCCCGTTTCACGGATACGCCGGTTGACGTAGCACATACTTTCATAGTATTCGGGCAATTTCAGCAAGCTGTACATAAAACTCCGGCTCAGATTGGCACGCCTGTTGGCGCGCGTAGGCAGAAAATTGGGGCTGATAATATGTTTGATAGGTGCCTGAATGTTCCGAATGAAAAACCCCGGCAAACGGCGTGACTCACTCTTGCCTACCAGCACTTCCACCACATCGTGGCCGTTCTCACGTAACAGTTTTTCCAGCGAAATCGCTTGGGTCAAGTGTCCCCTTCCCTCTCCTTGGACTACGAATAATACTCTCATGATGCTACAGGTATAATTGATAATACGGACTTTTTTTCTTCCATTTCCTTCTGTTTAACCATCTCCGTGTAATAAACCACATTCCAATTGCCTTCCTTGTCTTCGGTCAAGGCAGACATCGTCTCTACCCAGTCGCCCGAATTCAGGTAATGGATGCCATCTATCATCCGGTTCTCCGGATGGTGAATATGCCCGCAAATCACCCCATCGCATTTCCGGTTGCGTGCAAAATCCACCAGCACCGTTTCGAAATCGGATATATAATTCACGGCCTGCTTGACTTTTTGCTTGATAGCCTGCGACAACGAGTAATAAGGCTTACCCCGCCTGATGCGGTACTTATTGTAAAGACTGTTCATCTCCAGCAACAAGGTATAGCCGATGTCACCCAGCTTCGCCAGCCATTTCATCCCCGATGTCACTTTGTCGAACACATCCCCATGGGTTACGAAATAATGCTTGCCGTTGCTTTCCAGCACATAGTCTTTCACAAGGGTCAGGTTTGCAAACTGCAAGGGGATAAGACTCTCCAGAAAATCATCGTGATTGCCCCTCACATATACAATCTCCGTCCCCCAATTCTCCATCATCTTCATCAGAATCTTGAAAAAACGCGTATGTTCGGCTTTCCATTTCCGCACACCCGACTTCTGCAGACTCCAGCCATCGATAATATCGCCGTTCAGGATAAGACGGTCGCAATCTACCGCACTCAAAAAATCACTCACCTGATTCACTTTCGAATGAGAAGTACCTAAATGGATATCCGAAAGCACTACCGTACGGTAATGAGGTCTTATGTTCATCATATAGTCCGATTTAAATCAATACAAAGAAAGTACTTTTTTATTACAATCCAAAAGATAAAACTAAAATAATTTATCAACTTACATCTTCCAGCGTGTATATCAAGGATATTTCCCGGAAATATTCTTCGGCCACTTCCATCAGATTTTCAAGCGCGTCATCTTCTGTCTCGCCGTAAGCACAGCATTGGTCATAGTCTGACAGATAAGCATAATAACCGCCATCGGCTGTGCATTCCAACACATAATTTTCAGAAAAAGGAGTACCTATATTCATAATCGTCATTTTTTTAAACTTCCCAAAAGTCTCCTTTTCATATTACAATATGATGTATATGATGTTACTTTTCTGTTTATCCGATGAAGACATGCCATTTTTTCTGCCAATTATCGTATCTTTGCCTACAGAAACACAAAAAATGACATGGAAATGAAAAAACTGATTATATTCGACCTTGACGGCACTTTACTCGACACCATAGCCGACCTGGCTGGAGCCACTAACCATGCACTTGCCACTTATGGTTATCCCATTCACGAGACAGACGCTTACCGGTTCTTCGTAGGCAACGGCATCAACAAACTTTTCGAACGGGCTTTACCCGAAACAGAACGAAACGAAACGAATATCATGAAAATCCGTTCCGTTTTTATACCTTATTATAATAAGCACAATGCCGACCTGAGCCTGCCATACGCAGGAATCACACACGTATTGGAAACTCTCCAGGCTAAAGGATGCCAGCTTGCCGTAGCATCGAACAAATACCAGGAAGCCACCACCAAGCTTATCACCCAATACTTCCCTACCCTCTCTTTTGTCCGTATTTTCGGACAACGGGAAGGCGTGCCGGCCAAGCCCGACCCTGCCGTAGTATTCGAAATCATGCAGGCTGCAGGAGTATCTCCTCAAGACACAGCTTACATCGGAGATTCAGGCGTAGACATGCAGACGGGCATCAATGCCGGAACAGAAACCATTGGTGTAAGTTGGGGGTTCCGTCCGCGCACCGAACTGGAAGCCTACCATCCGGCATTCATCGCCGATACACCCGAAGAATTGCTGTCTTTTTTAGGTAACTAGGAACCAGTTGGCTAGGGACTAGGTTCTGAATACCTTAGTAAAACTATTTAAAACCTAGTACCTAGTCAACTGGTACCTAGTCCCTAAAAGCTTAAATAGACAACTCGTCAAGCACCTGGATAAGCGACTTGTCGAGCGGCTTGTCTTTCTTGATGGCTTCCGAGAAAGGCACATACACCACCTTATCATTACGGATACCTATCATCACGTTCCGCTGGTCTTCTTTCAGCGCCTCGATAGCGCCTACCCCCAGGCGGCTTGCCAAAATACGGTCGTACGCGCTCGGAGAACCTCCCCGCTGCAAGTGCCCCAAAATGGTGACACGCACGTCATATTGCGGATATTCTTTCTTCACACGCTCGGCATAGTGCATGGCTCCTCCGTCCTTGGGCGATTCGGACACAATCACGATACTGCTGTTCTTCGACTTGCGGAAGCCGCGCCCGATAAACTGCTCCAGCTGGTCTACGTCGGTCTGGTCTTCCGGGATAATGGCAGCTTCGGCTCCCGAAGCTATCGCACTGTTCTGGGCAAGGAATCCGGCGTCACGCCCCATCACTTCCACAAAGAAGATGCGGTCGTGCGAAGTCGCGGTGTCACGTATCTTGTCCACACATTCCACGATGGTATTCAGTGCCGTGTCATAACCGATGGTCGAGTCGGTTCCGTACAAGTCATTGTCAATCGTTCCGGGCAAACCGATACACGGCACATTAAACTCTTGCGCAAAAGTCAGCGCACCCGTCAACGAACCGTTCCCGCCGATGACAATCAACGCATCGATGCCTGCCGCCACCATGTTATCATACGCCACCTTACGGCCTTCCGGAGTCATGAAATCCTTCGAACGTGCCGTTTTCAATATCGTACCTCCACGCTGGATAATGCTGCTTACATCCTGCGTGGTAAACTCCTTGATTTCATTCCGAATCAAACCTTCATAACCTCGGTAAATGCCTTTCACCGTATACCCGTTGAAAATAGCGCTGCGTGTCACCGCACGGATAGCCGCATTCATGCCCGAAGCATCACCTCCCGAAGTCAAGATTCCAATACATTTAATTTGTTTCATACCGTCTTATCTGTTAGTTAGTTAGTTAAATCTGATGCCTTCCCTTACGGAAATGCACCTCAAATGTAAGACATTCATAACGAAACGCGCAATCTGTAAGTATAAAATATTTAAAATGCCGTAAAATCACATCTCTTTCCCAAAAGCATTTTGAGCTTTCCGGTCTTTTCGTTATCTTCGCTTTTCAAAATTCACACTTTTCCGGATACCAAATCAAAGAAATCATCATCAAAACCATGAGCCGCACCCCCTCACACATTGAACGAGAGAAGCGCGTAGTAACGCAAATGATCAGGCTCTATTGCCGCCATAAAGAAGGAAACGCCACGCTCTGCCCCGCCTGCCAGGCACTTTTGGAATATGCCCATGCCCGCCTCTCGCATTGCCGCTACGGCGAACAGAAACCCACCTGCAAGCAATGCCCCATCCATTGTTACAGTCCCCGGATGCGCGGGCAGATGCGAACCGTCATGCGCTATGCCGGACCAAGGATGTTACTTTATCACCCTGTTTCTGCACTTGTGCATTTATGGAAAGAACTTTTTTGAATAAGCAACTGTTTTGAATTTGTCGTACAATGATTTAGGATAAGTTTTTATGAATCCTACAAACATCCCATGTACTATGTAGGGACGGAGTCAGCCCTTACATGGCTATTGGGAAAAATGAGAATATTCATTAAATAAGTGCCCATTATTTGTTTCAATATTTTTAACATCTAAAGATGCATGATTTATGCTTACCTTGCATTTCATAGACAAAAGTAACACATTAGAACCTACGAATATGAATGCAATGAACAAATGGACCAAGACGTTACTGCTAGCCACAGCGATGGGCGGCACACTCGCTTTTTCATCGTGCCTGGACGATGATGACAATTACTACACAGCCTACAACGGTGCAATCGTTACTGCCAAAACAGATACCGACGGCACATTCTACCTGCAGTTGGACGACAGCACAACCGTACTTCCGGTCAACATCGCTACATCTCCATTCGGCGACAAGGAAGTAAGAGCACTGATGAACTTTGATTTTTCGGAAGAATCTGCCGGCAAATACGACCAAGCCGTCACAGTCTATTGGATGGACAGTGTCTTGACCAAACCAATGGCAACCGATCTGGGAGAAAAAAATGACTCGGTGTACGGCACCGACCCTATCGAAATCGTACGCGATTGGGTGAACATAGCCGAAGACGGATACCTCACACTACATTTCAGGACGGTATTCGGCAACGGTGGAACCAAACACATGGTCAGCCTCCTGCCAACAAATAATCCAGAAAACCCGTATGAAGTGGAACTACGCCACAATGCATATGGGGACACTTACGGAGAACAAGGAGACGGAATGGTGGCATTCAGACTCAATGCACTGCCCGACACCCAAGGCAATACCGTCAAACTGAAACTGATCTGGCAATCATATAGCGGCGAGAAGTCGACTGAATTCGATTATCGCTCACGGGAAGAATAAAGACAAAGAGGGTAAGGAAGTCCCCCATTCCTTACCCGACATATTTTTTCACCTCTTCAACACATGAATTTCGCAGATTTTTGCCTAAGTTTGCCGAAAGAAACTGAAAAGGGAAAGATATGGCTAAAGAAAAAACGGTGTATGTATGCACCCATTGCGGATACGAATCGCCCAAATGGGCAGGCAAATGCCCTTCGTGCGGACAATGGAACACATTTACGGAAGAGGTGGTACGCAAGGAAACACCGGTGGCAAAACACGCGGCGCACGGCATCGAAAGCGTACGCTCGAAACCACAACAACTGCACGAAATCACTTCGAGCGAAGAGTTGCGCATCGACATGGGAGATGACGAGCTGAACCGGGTACTGGGAGGCGGGCTGGTAGAAGGCTCGCTCACCCTGATAGGAGGCGAGCCGGGCATCGGCAAGTCAACGCTTATCCTTCAGACGGTATTGCGCCTGCCCGGCCTGAAAGTGCTTTACATCTCGGGCGAAGAGAGTGCCCGCCAACTGAAACTGCGTGCCGACCGCATCCCGCATCCCGAAACGACGCAGCTGCTGATAGCCTGCGAAACGTCATTGGAACAAATCTTCACCCACATCAAGAACACAGCCCCCGCCCTGGTCATCATCGACTCCATACAGACCATATCGACCGAAACCATCGATTCTTCGCCGGGAAGCATCGTGCAAGTGCGCGAATGTTCGGCAGCCATCCTCAAGTTCGCCAAAGAGACAGGCACGCCCGTCATCCTCATCGGACATATCAACAAGGAAGGAAGCATCGCCGGACCGAAGGTGCTGGAACACATCGTAGACACGGTATTGCAATTCGAGGGCGACCAGCACTACATGTACCGCATCCTGCGGAGCATCAAGAACCGCTTCGGGAGCACGGCGGAGCTGGGCATCTACGAGATGAGGCAGGACGGGCTGAGGCAAGTGAGCAACCCGTCGGAACTGTTGCTCACGCAAGACCACGAGGGAATGAGCGGAGTGGCTATCGCCTGCGCCGTAGAAGGCATACGCCCGTTCCTCATCGAAGTGCAGGCACTGGTGAGCACGGCAGCCTATGGCATGCCCCAGCGTTCCGCCACGGGATTCGACCTGCGGCGGATGAACATGCTGCTCGCCGTGCTGGAGAAACGGGTAGGCTTCAAGCTGGCGCAGAAGGACGTGTTCCTCAACATAGCCGGAGGACTGAAAGTGAACGACCCTGCCATCGACCTGGCGGTCATCAGCGCCATCCTTTCGAGCAATATGGACACGGAAATAGAAACCGGCGTGTGCATGGCGGGCGAAGTGGGCCTGAGCGGTGAAATCCGTCCGGTGAACCGCATCGAGCAGCGCATCGGCGAAGCGGAAAAACTGGGCTTCAAGCGCATGCTCATCCCCAAACATAATCTGCAAGGTCTGGACCGGAAGAAAATCAAAATCGAACTGGTACCGGTGAGGAAGGTAGAAGAAGCCTTCCGGGAACTCTTCGGATGATGTGTTTCTCTTCACCACAAAAAGATGCTTTAAAACGCAGATTTTCGCAGATTAACGCAAATTATATTTTTAGCTATGGTATATATTGACAAAGAAACAAACGAATTGGCATATCAAATTATCGGATGCGCCTATAAAGTCCACAAAGAATTAGGTCCTGGATTATTAGAAAGCACATACGAAGCTTGCTTATGTTATGAACTGGGCAAACTCGGCATCAAATATGAAAACCAAAAAGAACTTCCGGTCATTTACGATAATACACATATCGATTGCGGATACAGGATAGACATTATGGTAGAAAGGAAAATCATTGTTGAACTAAAAACAGTAGAAAAACTTTTACCTATTCATACCGCCCAGATTTTGACTTACCTAAGACTAAGCGGAATACACTTAGGTCTACTGATAAATTTCTTCAATACTAACTTGCAAAACGGAATAAGAAGATATGTACAATAAAATCATAATCTGCGTCAATCTGTGAAAATCTGCGTTTCAAAAAACTTACAAGCGAAAAAACAACAAACCTATGATACAAGAACTTCAATTACGAGTACTGCCCGAACAGGCAGCAAGCGATGACAACATCAAGCAATACATCAGCCGGGAGAAGGGGCTGGACGCACGGACCATCAAGGCGATACGCATACTGAAACGAAGCATCGACGCACGCCAACGAACCATTTTCGTCAACCTGAAAGTACGGGTGTTCATCAACGAAATGCCCGAAGAAGAAGCTTTTACACATACTGAATACCGCAACGTGGAGGGGAAACCTGCCGTCATCGTCGTGGGAGCCGGACCGGGAGGACTGTTCGCGGCACTGAAACTGATAGAACTGGGGCTGCGTCCCATCGTGGTAGAACGGGGGAAAAACGTACGCGAACGCAAGGAAGACCTGGCACGCATCAGCCGTGAGCACAAAGTGGACGCCGAATCGAACTACAGCTTCGGCGAAGGCGGAGCAGGTGCCTACTCGGACGGAAAGCTCTATACCCGGAGCAAGAAGCGGGGAAACGTGGAAAAGATACTGAACGTGTTCTGCCAGCACGGAGCGGACACCTCCATCCTCATCGACGCACACCCGCACATCGGGACGGACAAACTACCGCGCGTCATCGAGAACATGCGCAACACCATCCTTGCCTGCGGAGGGGAGGTGCACTTCCAGACACGCATGGACGCGCTCATCATCGAACACAATGAAGTGGCGGGCATCGAAACGAATACGGGCAAGACGTTCCGCGGCCCCGTCATCCTTGCCACAGGACATTCGGCACGCGACGTGTACCGCTGGCTTTATACCCACGACGTACACATCGAGCCGAAAGGCATCGCTGTAGGAGTAAGGCTGGAACACCCGTCGATGCTCATCGACCAAATCCAATACCACAACAAGGCGGGAGGGGGAAAATACCTGCCCGCGGCGGAATACAGCTTCGTGCAACAGGTAGACGGACGGGGCGTATACAGCTTCTGCATGTGCCCCGGAGGATTCGTGGTGCCGGCGGCAAGCGGCCCGCACCAGATAGTGGTGAACGGAATGAGCCCCAGCAACCGGGGTACGAAATGGAGCAACTCGGGGATGGTGGTGGAACTCCGCACGGAAGACCTCGCCCATCCCGACCTGCAACTGCAGGCATGCGAGGCTTTCCCCAACTCGGCGGAAGCACAGACCGAAACCCTGATAGCACAGGCAAAGACGGAAGAAGGGACAGTACACCCGCTGGCGATGATGCGTTTCCAGGAAAAGCTGGAACAAATCTGCTGGCAACAGGGAAACATGCGGCAGACGGCTCCCGCACAACGGATGGCAGACTTTACCCGCAAGAAACTGAGCTTCGACCTGCCCCCCACGTCGTACAGCCCCGGACTGATTTCGTCGCCCCTGCACTTCTGGCTCCCGAGGTTTATCGGAGACCGCCTGAGCAAAGGTTTCCAGCTTTTCGGGAAAAGTTCGCGCGGCTTCCTTACCAACGATGCCGTGATGATAGCCGTAGAGACCCGCACTTCCGCCCCCGTACGCATCGTGCGTGATGCCGAAACGCTCCAGCACGTAACCGTAAAGGGCCTTTTCCCCTGCGGAGAAGGGGCAGGCTATGCAGGAGGCATCGTCTCGGCAGGCATCGACGGAGAGCGGTGTGCCGAAGCTGCCGCTGCCTACCTCCATCTTTCACCACAGATTACACAGATTTAGAAATAATTCACCACAGAATACACAGAAAAAATGAATGAATTTAATCTGTGTAATCTGTGGTGAAAAAAAACGCATACCATGCCACATACACCTGAAATTGCCATCCTCGAACAAAACACGCTGGCTGCACTCGGATTGCGAACCATTCTCGAAGAGCTGATACCCAATGCCGTAATCCGTATGTTCTCGTCTTTCGGACAACTGATAGACGACACGCCCGACATGTATGCCCACTACTTCGTGTCGGCACAAATCTACTTCATGCATACCGCATTCTTCCTTGAACGGCAACCGAAAACCATCGTGCTTTCGAACGGGGAACATCCGCAGCTGAACGGCGTACCCACGCTGAACTGCACCCTTGCACAAGACGAACTGCTGAAAGCCATCGTGCGCCTGCGCCAGTACGGGCATCACTCCTTACCTCCCCTGCACGCCACCGCGCACGACCTTTCGCCCCGCGAAATCGAAGTGCTGGTGCTCCTTACCAAAGGCTGCATCAACAAGGAAATAGCCGAACGGCTCAACATCAGCCTCACCACGGTCATCTCGCACCGCAAGAACATTACCGAAAAGCTGGGCATCAAGTCGGTGTCCGCCCTCGCCATCTATGCCGTGATGCACGGATACGTGGAAGCCGACCGCGTGTAGGTTGTCTTTCACCACAGATTACACAGATTAAAATAATTTTATATGAATGCCCGCATCTTGCCAATCAACCTGTAGGGGCGTATGCGATACGCCCCTACATTGGCTGTTTGCGGATATTCAAATAATTTTAATTGAAAATCTGTGTAATCTGTGGTAAAAAACTACCGGAACAGCTCCGGCAAGAAATGATTCAGGTACTTGCGCCAGTTGCTCCAGATATGCCCGCCGTCCGTTTCCATGTACTCATAACGGTAGCCCTGGGCATCGAACCGTTTGCGGAGCCCCACATTGTCCTGATACAGGAAATCGGCAGTTCCGATGGCGATGAAATACAGTTTCGGAGCCTCGGCAAACTGGCGGGCAAGCTTCGTGTCAAGGTCGGCATAGACAAAAGCATTGTCTCCCTTTGCCTCACGGTTGACGGCTGCCGAAAACAAACCTACATAATCGAACAGGTCGGGATAGTTGGCAGAGATGTAAAGCGAATGGAATCCGCCCATCGACAGGCCCGCAATGGCACGGTGCGCCTTGTCGTTCACCGTGCGGTAATGCGACTCCACATACGACACGATATCGGGGAATGCCACCTCGAACGAACCTTCCATCGTCTTCGGATTCATAAACGAAGGCTTGTACATGCTGTTCGGGTACTCGCCCGGAGCAGCTTCCTGCCCGCCGTTCCCGTTCGGCATCACCACAATCATCGGTTTCGCCTTGCCTTGCGCTATCAGGTTGTCGAGTATCTGCACGGCACGCCCCAGTTCGCTCCACGCATTCTCGTCGCCCCCGGCACCGTGAAGCAGGTAGAGCACAGGGTAACGCTCCGTACCGTCCTCGTAACCTGCCGGAGTATAAACCGTCATGCGGCGGCGCTCCATCCCCAGCTTCGGACTGGGATACCACACCTTCGACACCGTGCCGTGAGGCACTTCGCGCACAAAATAGTTGGCAGACAGCTCACCGTCGACCAGAAAATAATTGGTATACGTGGCTATGTCGCGGAGCATATATACGTTGCTGGGATCCACCATCCGCAACCCGTCTACGTAGAAACAATACGTGTGCAATTCGGGCGCAGGCATCGGAGTCTCCAGCGTCCACACGCCTGCTGTGTCGCGCGTCATCGCCTGACGGAGAGGCATCTCTACCGCCCCCAGCGGAGTTTGTTTCTGCACCTTGCCGAAATAGTCGGCTTCTACCGTCACTTCTTTTGCCGCCGGTGCCAACAGGCGGAATGTGACTGTCTGCGCCGCCGTATCCACTTCCGGCGAAACGATGTTCCCTGTGTTTACCGCAACGGTCTCTTGCGATTGGGCAGCGAGTGCGAACAGGCATCCCGCCGCCAGCATCCATAATCTTTGTTTCATACTTATCGTTTTATTAATACGTTGACAAAATTAGCACAATTCCCGCAAAGGCATTCCGCTTTCCTCACAGATTATATCAAAAAATAAAATATTTTTTTAGGAATTGTTTTGAATTTATCGTATGCTGATTTAGGATGAGTTTTGAAGACCCCAAAAACTGCCAAAGCACACACGAAAACGAACACATCAAGACGAGAAAAAACTTTTTGTAGAAATTCAAAACAGTTTTTTAATGAAGACTTTACTTTTATAGCGGAATATCGAAAACAAGCATTATCCATTATCTTTGCATATACTACAAGAAGGTAGAGAAAGTAAAGAATGAAGAATAAAGGGCAATGGCACTGCTTATGCTATCAGCCTAAAAGGTGTTGGCTTCTACTTGACTTCTTACCTCCTGTAAGTTTCACAAATTAAAATATTTTACGCATGAAAAGCAATGTATATCTTGCCTCTAAGCCACGCTACGAAATACTGGATGGACTACGCGGTGTAGCCGCTGTGCTTGTCGTAGCCTACCATTTGTTTGAAACCTATTACCACGGCGGTACCAGCCAGCCCATCAATCACGGCTATCTTGCTGTAGACTTCTTTTTCGTCTTGTCGGGATTTGTCATAGGGTATGCTTACGATGACCGATGGGACCGTATGTCGACATGGGGATTTGTCAAACGGCGGCTTATCCGCCTGCATCCGATGGTGATATTCGGTTCATTGTTTGGAGCCGCCCTGTTCTATTTCGGTGATTGCTCCAGCTTTCCGCTTATCGGAGACACGCCTTGGTATAAAACAGCCCTGATTATGCTATGGGCATTTACCATGATTCCCATACCCACATCGATGGACATCCGTGGATGGGGAGAAACCAATCCCCTGAACGGTCCGGCATGGTCATTGCAATGGGAATATCTTGCCAATTTCTTATATGCCGTCCTTTTCAGACACTTTTCACGAAAAGCATTGGGTGCCTGTGTGGTACTCTTCGGTATCATGACCCTCGTGCTTTGCCTGAACATTGACATTTTCGGTTTCCTGGCTGCACGCTCTTCGGCTTCCTATACGGTAATAGGAGGCTGGTGTCTTTCTCCCGACCAATTACAGATAGGATTGACACGCCTGCTCTATCCTTTCTTCTGTGGACTGCTGTTGTCGCGCACCGGAAAACTTATCAAGGTAAAAGGAGGATTCTGGTGGTGCTCGGCAATGATTGTCGTATTACTGTGCATGCCCTGGATGGGATTAGGTCCGGAAGGAAACGCACGCTGGACAAACGGGCTTTACGAAGCTGCCTGTATCCTGGTTTTCTTTCCGCTTATCGTATCCATAGGCGCCGGAAGCAGCGTAAAGGGAAGCACCTCGGAAAGCATCAATAAGTTCCTCGGCGACATATCTTTTCCACTATACATCACCCATTACCCGCTTATTTATATGCAAATGGCATGGGCAAACAGCCACAAAGATGCCCCCACAGGCACACACATATTCGTTGCAGTCAGCACTTTCCTGCTTGCTATTCTGATAGCATACGGAGCTTACCGCCTCTACGACCTGCCAGTACGTGAATGGCTGAAAAAGCAATTGTTCAAACCTGCCACCCCTTCTGATGCAAATAAGACAAAATGAATGTCCGCCCACAGCCAATATATAGTCCTGAAAAATGAATATATACTGCATACGCGGTTGAATATATACTGCATACGCATTTGAATATATACTGCATACGCCTATGGATATATACTGCGTTTTCAACTCAGCCGGATTGGCTAACCGTGGACATTCATAATAAACAATACCAACCGGCAGCACACGGATGATGCCAGTCTCTGTGTGCTGCCCCCAATGCTTCAACGTCACCTGAACGAAAGAGAAAGACGCTGCTTCATATCCTTTCCGCCGATATCCCCGACAGATACCTGTATGCTTGCTTTACCGCTCTTCTTATTGGAACGCACCACCAGCAATGCACGTCCTTTCCATAAGCGATGCGTAGAATCGAAATACGGGTCTTCGTCTTTGATGTCGGCATTGCCTAAAGCAAGCAACGTAGCCGCCCCCTCGACAGATACCGATAACCGGTTATCAGCCACCGGTACGGTCTGCCCTTCCGCATCGATTGCCTCTATTACTATAAACGAAAGGTCCTGCCCGTCGGCATTGAGCTTACTTCGGTCCGCTGTAAGGCGCAGAGCAACAGGTTTTCCTGCTGTTCGCAAGGTCTGTGTTTCGATTGTTTCTCCATTGCGGATGCCTTCAGCTTTCAGCACACCCGGTGTATATGCCAAGGAAAATACAGCTTTCATTTCCGCTACCGGCTTTTCCTCTATCAGTTGGTCATTCAAGTAGAGCCGTACCATAGGATAATGTGAATATACTTCCACTTCTATCGGTTTACCTTCATGCCCTTCCCAATTCCATGAAGCAAAAGTAGGCCACGTCCCCCACTGCGTAGTCTGTATTTTTCCTTTGTAGCCATCAGGCTCTTTTACGGCGATGTACAAATGCTCGTCTCCCGCATCATTCCACAACATAGAGCGGTAATGGCTGATAGGTTTGCGCAGTCCCGTCAGGTCGATATCGCCACAATAAGCAGCATGCCACGGATAAAGCGGACGGTGGTAATGCTCGCCCGGCACATCGCCTTCGTAATACCAGCGCCCGATACCCGACTCACCGATATAGTCTACCGCCGTCCATACAAAATCACCGATAATGTATGCATGGTCTTTTACTTTACGGAAATTCTTCCAGGCATCGTTGGGATACGATTCGGTCTGCATCATGATGCGTGAAGGGACACGCTGATGATCTCCCTCTGATTTATGTATCATATAATTATACCCCACAATATCGTGTGCTTCAGCCAACGGGTCGTATATCTCCCAGTCTTTGTCCCATGCGGCAAGCGCCGATGTCACCGGACGTGTCGGATCCAGTTTGCGGCAAAGGCCTGCCAGTTTGCGTGCCGTAGTCACGACCTCTATCTTCTTCCGCTCAATGACCTCATTACCGATGCTCCAGCAGAAGATGCTGGGATGATTGCGGTCGCGGAGCACCATCGCTTCAATATCACGTTCCCACCATTCGTCAAACAACGTATGATAATCATACGTATTTTTGGCATCACGCCAACCGTCGAAAGCTTCATCGATAACCAACAGCCCCAACTCGTCGCAAGCATGAAGAAAAATTTCCGAAGGAATGTTGTGTGAAGTACGTACGGCATTGAAACCAGCCTGTTTCATCAGCTCTGCTTTCCTCCATTCGGCACGGTCGTAGGCAGCCGCCCCCAAAATGCCGTTGTCGTGATGCAGGCATCCGCCATTCAATAAGACAGCCTTTCCATTCAACAGAAAACCTTTTTCGGCTGAACAGGCCAAAGTACGGAAACCGAAGCGTTCTTCTTTACAATCTACCGTTTCCCCTTCTTCGGTCACGGTGATGCGGGCGGTATACAAGTTCGGTGTATCGGGCGACCAAGGCTTTGCATCGGATAATGCCAAGGTATGCGTTACACCAATCCGCTCACCCGGCTCCAGCACGATTGTTTCAGTCTGATGCTGTCCGGATACTTCTGTTTTTACTTCAACTGTCCTCTTTTCATCCGTTTCGTTCTCAATGTCAGTCTTAACAACGGCTGTATGCAGGTCGGGAGTGGTCACCTGAATGCCCCAATTGGCGATGTGCACCAGTTCACTTTCAACCAGCCACACATTACGGTAAATTCCCGAACCTGTATACCAACGGCAATTCTTCTGCTGCGAATTATCAACTCTGACCGCCACCGTATTCTTTCCCGTTTTCACATACGATGTAATATCTACAAAAAACGAAGAATAGCCATACGGATGCCCACCTGCACGCTGCCCGTTGACATAGACCTCCGAGTTCATATAGATTCCTTCGAAATAAAGTTGGTATTTCCTGCCCTCAATAGCCTTGGGTAGTTCAAACGTCTTGCGGTACCATCCGATGCCGGCAGGTAAATAGCCTCCATCATTACCGGCTGGTGCATCCTTGTCAAAACGTCCTTCGATGCTCCAGTCGTGCGGAAGCGTCAGTTCCCTCCACACTCCGTCATCAAATACTTCGTTTTTTGCTTCTGCGATATCACCTAAACGGAAACGCCAGCCATTATTGAACAATTGTTTTCCGGAAGATGCCGACACCGAAAGGCACAGCACCAGCAATGCATACATAAGAATCTGTTTTTTCATGGGTATCAATTTTGGTTTCTGAATCTGTTGCAAAAATAAAGAAAATATCCGCCAGATTTCAAGAATTTGTTTACCTTTGTATTCACTCACATCAAAAAACTTCTATTTATGAAAAAACTATCTCACCTTACCCTTGCCATCGGCTTTGCCGGTATATGCCTCACCGCATGCACCAGCTACAGTGCCCAAGATTACGTGAACGACATGAAAAACCTGACCGAAGAAACTCTCAAAAATGCATCTACCTATACGGAAGAAGACTGGAAACGGGTAGGCGAAGAATACCGCAGCATCAATGAAAAAGGCAAAAAAGTACTGGAAAACATGACCGAAGACCAACGGAAAGAACTGGAAAAATTCTCAGAAGAGATGTCGGACAAAGCCGCCGAGTTCAATCATGAGGAACTGAAAAAGCAATTCGATGATATTATGGAACAGGCAAATGATTTTGTAGATGATATAAAACAGCAGCTGCAGGATCTGAAAGAAGAGAATGAATAAGAAAGCTAAAGCGAGGTTGCTTATCAAACAACCTCGCTTCCCTTGGATTAACTACAATCTATGTATGAAAGAGAGAACTAATTCGCATAAATAATTTTATACGTATAAATATAATTTCCTCGATAACGAGTTATTTGGTCTATACGACCATTTGCCATCTCATAGTTAAATTCAGATACATCCCCCATTCCTGAAGCAGTTCCATACGTGTTTTCTGTTGCAACTAAACATGGAGCACGATGTCCCAAGAAATCAAATTGTGCAAAAAAACCATTGAAATCGGTTTGTGTTGCATCCAATTGGAAGCCGGAAGAACATACGACCTTATTCAAATCCACACTATACGAATTTATATCATCACGCGTATAGGTATACTGCCAAATCATTCCATTAGGATAATGAATAGAAAGAGGATTCCAATTATTATCATATTCCACATCTATATAATCATCCATCGTTTTACCACCTATAAGATAACCCTCATCGTTATAATCATACCACACGAAATCTTCATCATCCAACACATTACGTGTCCGTGTAATATAACCATCTTCATTGAAATAACCTTCAAAACACCAATCCGAAGCATCATTAAGAGCTACAGAAACTTTCTCCGCATCATATTGATAATTCCAAGTCCAATATAATTCATTTTCATTCACTCCATAAGAAAAAGAAGATATGCGTCCCAAATCATCATATTCATAAAGATAAACATTTTCAAATCGATACCCTGCGACATTACCTGTTTCTTCTATCCGTACGATACGTTGATTGTCAGAGAACTGCGGCTGATATGGACAATCGTTTCCCGGTTCCGGTGTCGGTTCAGGTTCCGGCTCATTATAATCACCTACACGATAATAATAATAAATGATAATATAATCGCCATAAAATCGGTAAATGATCAAGATACGCTCGGTAAGCTGGAAGATATACCAACGTTCGCCTCCAAAAGTAACAGAAGGACCTTCACCGTCATAACCGCTTCCACCGCCGATAATGGGTCCACTCCCCTCATCTGCATTCCAATCGAAGCTTTCTCCGGCACTTCCACCGGTTCCGCTTCCTCCATTACCCCATGAACCTATTCCGTTTTCTCCAAAATCCAGCCATGGAACATCACTTATATTTATATCTTCTGTCACTTCCCCCGTACTGGGATTTGCCATTTCACCTCCTGTGGGATTCCAACGACCAATCAGCATTTGTGCCAGACTCGGCTGTCCGTCTTCTATCACAATGGTTTCAATGCCGTCTTTATTACACGCAGACATCAATACAGCCAGCAATAAAAACGCAAAGCTATTTATTATTGCATTTATCTTTTTCATAATCTTTCCTCCTTAACTTATTATTCGGTAATTTCAAATTCTACACGACGGTTCATCAAACGACCTTCCGGAGTATCATTGGTCGAAATAGGACGCGTCATTCCGTAATATTCATACGACAAATGACTGGGTTCTACACCCGCTTTCAACAAATAATTGTAAACGGCCTCCGCACGTTTTTTCGAAAGTTCCATATTGTAATCGGCATCACCAACATTGTCCGTATGCCCTCTTACAACCACATGAATCGGCGTATTCTTCATCAAGCGCACAATTTTGTCAAGATACGGATACGACTCTTTCTTGATGGTACTCTTATCAAATTCAAAATTAATGATGTCTATCGCACAAATGGTCTTACCTGTAATAGACTCGCCCTTACCCAGCAATTCCATAATTTCCTCCAATGTATAGCAAGGCTTTTCTTCCACCACCGGTTTTTCTTCCACTACTACCGGTTCGGGTACATATACAGGTTCTACGACTTTCTTTTTAGGTGTCCGTTTAAAGATACTCAACGGCACAGAAAGCGAAGCGGTTATCTCAAGTCCCTGCAATTTCCGGTTGCCACGGATGTCATACCAGAAACGATTAACAGCAATAGCCTCTCCACTCTTTTCCATATCACTGTAGGTATCGGTAAACCCATACTGATAATTGGCTTCCAAAGCAAACTGCAAACGTTTGCCTCCGTTCAAATGAATGGGTATTTTCACTCCGGCTCCTACTGCACCGGCAAAATAAGTGTTTGCCATATTGGCTTCAGAAACATCCACTTTATAATCCATACCATGTTCGGTGAGCGATATATCACCGCCACGCACAAAGCCGACAACCGGAGCCACATACACATACGGACGTACGCTTTGATAATCACCAAAATTAAAAATTAAAGGCAGACGCACGTCTACATATTTCGCCTTCAATTTATAATCCAAATCACTGTCGCTGATTTTAGTCCCTCGCGAAAGCCAGTCCACTTCTGGACGGATAGAAAACAAACGGTTCTCACCGAACTCAAATTCAGCAAAAACCCCTCCTACACCACCAAATAGCATTTTCGGGTCACGATTTTTCAACTCGGAATACTTAGCCCACGAAAGCCCCATTCCTCCTTTTACACCGAAATAAATCCGATCGGCCGACATTTGAGAAAACGCCGATAAGCCTAGGATAGAAAACACTGCCAAAAACAAAAATTTTCTACTCATCATATCTTTCTCTTTTTATAATTTTTATAAATATAGAGAGATTCAAGATATTATACAAACCTTCATTTCCAGCTTTTATCACTATATACACAAAAAAGAAGTCCAAACGGACGAAAAGCAGACTTATGCTGTAAAAAAAAAGTAACAACAGTCTACCAATAAAACACCAGGAGCGTATGTTGACGGACAGAGAGACAGATTGATTTTTTTTGAATCGAATGAAGGATTCACCAGAGAATGAGAAATATTCTCCAATTCTTTCTATTTTTGCAGGCGAATAACAAACTATTAACACCAACTTTATGAAATATGTAATCGTATCCGACATCCACGGCTCTTTGCCCTGCCTGCAACAAGTAATGAAATTCTATGACGCAAACCAATGCGACGTACTTTGCATCTTAGGTGACATACTGAACTATGGTCCACGCAACAGGATTCCCGAAGGGCTGGACCCTAAAGGCATTGCTGAATGCCTCAATCATTTTTCGGGGTCAATCATTGCCGTCCGAGGCAATTGTGATTCGGAAGTAGACCAAATGCTACTTGATTTTCCGATACTTTCCGACTATGCCTTAGTAGCAGACAACGGAAAATTCCTGCTTCTGACACACGGACATCTATACAATGAAAACCGTTTGCCTAAAGGGAAATATGATGCTTTGTTCTACGGGCACACCCATCTGTGGCAACTGGAAAAACAAAATGGCATAACAATATGCAATACTGGTTCTATAACCTTCCCCAAAGGAGGGAATCAACCCACATTCGCCACTTATGAAAATGGAGTCATCACTCTCTATCATCTTGACGGTACAAAACTAAAATCACTGGAAATCTGAAAAAGACAAGAAAGACATCTCTTACCGAGCAGCATTGAAAATAAAGACAGACAAGACAAAATATGCTGCTTCTCTGTAAGAGAGTCTTTCTTTAATATATTTTATAACGCTTATATATCTGTAGGTGTCAACGCATATATATTACAACAGCAAAGCAAGTATATTCATTTCACCCTACACACATTACGAACAAACATTCTTACGTAAGAATCTTCTAGTCTCTGCTCTTTCCCAATGGAATAGACAACCCGATGAAGGCATTTACCGCTTTCGAGCTATTCCCAAAATACATATAGTCAGTACCTAAGAACAATGCTCCCAATTTCAAGGCAAGACCAAAAGACTTTCCTCCCGCCTGAATCGGAGAATAACTGGCAGCAATATTAAACCAGTTTTTCGGCCGGTAGGTGGCCGAGAATGTCAGTTCATTCAAGGTCTTAGGTTCAGCAAAGCGTGCGGTATATATAGCACCAACACTCAACTTATTATCCAGCAAACCATATTCGCCTGCCAACAGGATAGTAGACGCCAACGTAGTCTTGGTATCTTCTGCAGCCTCTTTGTCTTGCACAAAATTGAAACGATCCATACTCAAGAAGTCTCCATCCAGAAAATCCTGATAATTGCTGCCTGTCACTTCAAAAGAGCCGTTAGCAGGTGCAGCTACTGTAGTTTCGCCTTCTTTCCATTTAATGAATCCTAAATCAAGTACAGCCGCTGATACGGTCAAGTTATCCCATACCTTGTAACTGGCTCCCAGGTCAATACCGAATCCTGCACCCGCTATGCCAAAATTGCTTCCGTCTATATCGAACCCATCAATCTGCCCCGTAGTCTCATCAAAACTCAAGCCTCCACCTTTCATTGTCGTGGAGACACGTGCATTAACCGTGGCACTACCATACGTCTGATAAGGATTCAGTTCCGTATAATCACCGTTTGTCAGTGCGTCATCCACATAAATATCGAAATTGTCAACAGCCATTTCGGCACGTGCTATCCCCAACAGCACTTTCACACGTCCACCCACAGAAAGTTTCTCGGTTATCTGACGGGAATATCCCAAGCCGATTTCGGCATAAGCATTCAGATTGAAGTTCATATTCGAGAAGCTACCATTGATATCTTCTGTATTATTTACCCTACGCAAGTATTCAAACATAGACTGGGGAATAGATGCTCCTACATCAGCACGTAAACCGACATTTACATTCCAGAAGCCCTTCCCCGCATACCAACCAAAAGAAAGGACATCGGTTTTGAGGTTTACATTCAGACGGTTGTCTGATTTCAACCGGCTGTACAAGTCATCATTTAGAAATATATCTTCTCCCGAATCAAGAACATCCACAATGTCGTTGATGCCCAACACATTGGAAGACGTACCGACATTGAATGACCCTAAAACCGGTATATTAAAATATCCTCTCATTGGTTGTAATCCTGGATTCAATTCCAACCTTGAGCTAGTACCTTCCATAAAATAGGATGTCCGCAAATACTGGGCATGCACCGTCATACCCAATAAAAGACCACCTGCCACCAACCAAACTCTTCTGTTTAAAAATCCCTTCATAAATATGCTCTATCGTTAAATGTTTCTACAAAAATAAAAAAATAGCCATTACCAACAATTTCACAAAAACGGGATTTTACAACTATCCTATCTGTTTCGTGAGCTAAATGCACAAAATTAGCCACTATATGGTCAAAACTTATAGCTGATAAAATCGTTCGATCATTATTTTCTTATATTTTCGGGATATTAATAACTCCTCGGCAGCATTAAAAGGCGGATACATGATACAACGGTTATCCTGCACCATAATCAGGTAATGCATATTGATGATATACGATTGATGAATCTGTATGAAAACCGAATCGTAAGCACATAACTGTTCTGCCGTCGTACTCCGACGCAACGCCAGGAATGTACCATCGGTCAAGGCTGCTTCCCATATCTTACGGTTCGATAAATAACGGAAATACCCGATTTCGGATGCACGCAAAAAACGCAAGTCCCCAGTAGGAGTCATTACCATAAACGGCCTGTCTTTTAATAAAGCGGCAACATTGCCTACATCACTTTTCACATTTTGCTCACATAATCGTGACATAACCATCTGCAATTCACTCGAATCAACCGGTTTTTGCAGAAAATCAAAAGCAGCACTACGCAATGCGTCAATCACATATTTATTATATGCCGTATAAAATACGACACGCATATTCCATGTAATCTGGTCACGCAAGCGGGCAAGTACATCCATCCCGGTCATATCTGGCAATTCCACATCCAGGAACAACAAATCGGGTTTTGTCTTTTCTATTACCTTCAATCCGAGACTTCCCGTTCGTGCAGTCCCTTCTACCGACACGCAAGAATAACGCTGCAATTCGAACGACAAATTATCAATGGCACTTTCCTCATCGTCTACAATGACTGTTCTAAATATCTGTTCCATAAAAGGGTTTCTTTTGTTTCTTCAATTCAAATGAATAATCTACTGGCAACCGAAAATAAACTTCACATCCGGTTTCATGCGATGCCATCTCTACATTATTTATATGCATCACAATCGGACGACGATTGTAAGCGTTCAACAATTGGAGTGTCCTGGTAATAACTTTCATACCGGTCCCTGTTCCAAAGGCACCACTTCCGATACGATACCCTCCTCCATTGTCACGGATAAATATTTCTATTTCATCGGTGTGTTGACAAATATGTATGCTTAACCGCTTTGGCCCCACCTTTGTACGCAAGCCATGTTTGATGGCATTTTCTATTGGAATCTGCAGCAGCATAGCAGGTATCTTCACATTGGTCTGATTGATTTGGGGATCCACTTCGACGGTATAGACAAAATCGGGCTGCAAAGTCTTGCTTTCCAACTCCACATAAGTCTGCACAAAATCCAACTCGTCACGTAATGTAACAGAAAGGCTATCTGCCAATTCCAAATTACGACGTATCAGTTTAATCAACCCGTTCAGGTTAGTATCCGACTCCGCAACCCGATTCGCCTTCACTTCCCGATTCAACACATTGAAAATAAAATGTGGAGAAATACGGTTGCGAATATTCGCCAAACGCAACGAAGTGATGGCCGTACGCAAGTTGCTTTCTACTTTGGCACGTTTCTTTTTACGATGCAAGAAAATAAAAAAGCCGCACATACCTGCTAGCACCACCACCAGCGAACCACCATAAAGCCATTGGTTCAGGCGCAACACTTCATTTTCTTTTTGTTGAATAAACATTTCTTTCTTCATCAGTGTACTATCGCGCTGATAACGCAATGCTATAGATGCAACCCTCATCCGGATGCGTTCATTACGGGTAGAATCGTCTATTCGGTTATTTTCCTTCAAATAATAATATGCTTGCCTGAAATTACCGCTTTCCTCAAAATAATGCTGCAAGTAACGGTTCCGTATATGCAACATATTAGGGTCGATAACATCAGGTTTTACAGCTTCTTGCAAACGTTTCCTTGCCAAAGGCAAATCTCCTCTTTTCAAAGCCAGTTCAATCAGCTGGGTATCTATGTAATAAAGAGCAGAAGTGTTTTCCATCTCCTTGAAATAAGCATAGCACTGATTCAGGTAATAAGTTGCCGAATCCGTCTGATTCATCAGCAAAAAAACCTCTCCTAAATTCACCATTGTCATATTCCGTTCAAATTTCATATCCGGATACTGGTTGACAAACACCAACAACCGGCGGAAATAATCCAATGCTTTCGGATAGTCCTGCCGATAATAATAAGAATTTCCCCGGTTATTCAAATAAATATGCTTCTCATAAGGTTTCATTTGAGCGAAATATTTTCCTGCCAAATCGAAATAATAGTCGCAACGGTCGAAATCCCGCAAATTCATATTGACTTGAGCAAGCCCATAATAAATCGGGAAACGTTCCTCATCGGGCATGCGCAACGAATCAGCCAATGCCAAAGCCCTTCTGTACCAATACGAACTCCAGTCATATCTGCCTTCGCCACTATATGCATCTGCCAAATTCAACGCAACATTCAGCAGTTTATAAGGCTCATCCACACGCTCGCAAAAATCATACGCTCTCCGAAACGCCATTCGTGCTGAGTCAAAAACAGTCGTACGTGCATACAAGTTGCCCTTCATATTTGCGACTTCTGCCGATAAAATCCAATGCCGCTTACTGGACACATTCGTTTTTTTGCAGAAATCCGTAGCTAAACGCAACAGGCATTCTACCGAATCTGTTTCCGATATAAACATCTTTGCCTTTGCCTTAAGGGTAAGCATTTGATAATACGTAATGCTGTCCTTCAGCAAAGGCAAGATACTATCGACTTTTCCACATACAAAAACAGGATTATCACTTAACGTATCTTCCCATTGCGCAAACAAAGGCGCATAGCAATCTACATTTTCCACCTTTTTCTTCCTGACACAACTTCCTGCCAATCCTCCCCAAAGGCAACTTATTATCAAAACTATCACTATTTCACGATTCATATCTTTTCTTGTCTTGCCAAGACAAATGTATGTAAAAAAAGTATACATAGCAAAAATAAGTTGCATAAATTACACGAGCAAACAAGGAATTTCGTATTTTTGGAATAAAAATCCAAACATCATAAATAACGGGAAATATGAAAACACTATCTAACGACAAAATCAGTATCCAAGTAGCCGATCATGGGGCCGAACTGGTAAGCATCGTTGCTAATGAAACAGAATATTTGTGGCAGGCAGATCCTCGGTTCTGGGGACGTCATTCGCCTATATTATTCCCTATTGTAGGACGGGTATGGAACAATTCTTACCGCCACAAGGGAAAATCATACGAATTAGGGCAGCATGGATTTGCACGGGACATGGATTTCCAGCTGACATACGAAGAAGAGAACGCCCTCATTTACAGTCTGGAAAGCAATGAAGAAACACTGAAGAAATACCCCTTCACATTTGTACTGGAAATTGGCTACCGGCTAAAAGGGAATCGCATCGAAGTAATGTGGAGTGTTCAAAATACAGGAAACGAAAACATGTATTTCCAAATAGGCGCACACCCTGCTTTTTATTACCGTGACTTCGACACAGTTACCCAAGAAAAAGGGTTTCTCGACTTCGGTAAAGACAAAAAAACATTAGAATATATCTCGCCAACAGAAAAAGGCTGTACATCAAACGAACGACAAAGCCTGACGCTAAACAATGGAATGCTGGAACTAACTCCTGCCACTTTCCAATGTGATACCTACATGTTTGATAATAGCCAACTGAAAAAAATCACACTGACAGACAAATCCAAGACTCCTTACCTTAGCGTAGAATTCGACAGCCCACTGGTAGCCATCTGGTCGCCTTCTGTATCCCATCCCGATGTTCCTTTTGTCTGCATTGAGCCATGGTACGGACGTTGTGATTCTGTCGGATACAAAGGAGAGTTTAAAGACCGTGAATGGATGCAGACCCTGGAACCTGACAAGAGTTTCGATGCCAGCTATTCCATCGTACTGGAAGATATAAAGTAATCAAAATTTTTCTTTATTATAATGATTATCTTCGTTTACGACCATACATTCGAAGGCTTGCTTACGGCTTTGTTTGATGCATACGTACGCCGGACATTTCCCGACAAACTTTTGCATGAAACAGAGCCTCTTCCTTTATTTTATAATGAACTTTACCGCGTCACCACCTGTACTGAAAAAGCGGAACGGGTATGGAAAGCCTTGTGTAGAAAACTATCGAAACAAGCTACAGCACTCATCACCTACTGTTGGTTGTCTGAAGCCTCCGAAGCTCCTATGCTCTTGATGAAATATATGAAACAAATATTCGATTCAAAACACTCTATTACTACCGATTTCACCAACCCTGTAACATTAGCTGTTACACAACTTGGAAGAAAAGTAAGCGGTGAACGTCACCGCATCCTACAATTCATGCGCTTTCAAAAACTTGCCGATGGCACATACTTCGGCATAATAGAACCTCTGTATAATGTGCTATCATTAACCATCAGGCATTTTCAAGACCGTTTTGCCGACCAACACTGGATTATCTATGACGCACGCCGGCATTTCGGTTACTATTACGATGGCATACAAGTGAACGAAATCGCTTTTACAAATGTCCATCAGCCTGCTTTAGTGACCGGAAAAGTTGATGAAAATCTACTTGACAGGGAAGAAAGACTATACCAGACACTTTGGAAAAACTACTTTCACTCCATCTGTATCCGCGAACGCCTTAATCCTGTCAAACATAAAAAAGACATGCCTGTCCGCTATTGGAAATTCTTGACTGAAAAGAATTAACCATACCCACAAAAAACTGCAGGACTAAAACGGGAACAATAGCGGCAATACAACTATCATCACTACCCCCATAAGTATCTGCAATGGCAAACCTACCTTGACATAATCCATAAACGTATACTGTCCGGCAGGCATTACCAAGGCATTGGGAGGAGTAGAGAAAGGTGAAGCAAAACACATACTTGCAGCTACTGTTACGGCAAAGAGAAAAGGCACCGGGCTTACCCCAATCTGCATAGCACTCTGCAAGGCTATAGGAGCCATCAACACAGCCGTCACCGTATTGCTGATAAACATGGTCATCAAAGAAGTGGTAAAATAAATGCCTGCCATCAAAACCAATGGTCCGTATGCCCCCAACCCGTTCACCAAAGAACCGGATATATAATCGGACGCTCCTGTCTTCTCCAATGCCAACGACATAGGCAGCATACCTGCAAACAATACGATAGTTTCCCAATTAATGGTCTTATAGGCAGCCTCTACATTACGGAAGCATCCCGTAAGCACCATCAGCATAGCGGCAATCATCACCGCCGTAACCGGAGCCACCGGAATAAAGTCGAAAACCATCATCGCCACCATCAATAGCATAATAACAGCAGCCACCGGCGCCTTGTAGTCGAGCGTCACCTTGGCGGCCTCAGCCAAAGGTTGTCCCAATACCACCCAGTCGGTATCTTCTTTAGTCAACCGGGCTATATCATGCCATTGGCCCTGCACAAGCAACACATCACCATTGTGCATCCGTTCATTGCCAAGGTCTTGCAATATATACTCTTTTTTCCGGCGTATCCCCAGCACATTCACATTGAACTTATCACGGAAACCTGCTTCTTTTACCCGCTGATTGAGGATGTTGGAAGTAGGCATCAACACTATTTCTGCAATGCCGATATCATAAAAGCCCAACGAACGTTCGCCATTGACGGCTTCTTCGGTAATGTGCCCGTCCATCATCTCCAACCTACATTCCCCGACAAAACGGTTTACGGATGAAATATCCCCATTTACATACAAGACATCATTTGCCTGGATAACCGTATCTGCCGATGCCAACTTTTGCGTAACTGTCTTCAGGAAACGATGCTGTGAAGCTTCTCCCCGACGTACTTCCAGAATATTCAGTCCGTAGCGCCGTCTCACATCCAATGTCTGTACCGTTTGACCGACAATACCCGAAGCTGCATCCACCCGTAAACGAAACAGGTTATGTGCCAAACCATATTCTCTGACCAGTTCATTCAAAGACTTTCCGGAAGATTCACCATTGTTTTTTTCACGTTTCTTCGATAGAAACCATTTCGTAAGAGGCAACAACACCACGATGCCTGTTGCCACACAAACCAACCCTACCGGAAGGAACGAAAAGAACGACAAGGATTCAAATCCCGCATGTACCAGTGTGTCTTGTATCACCAGATTAGGCGGGGTACCAATCAGCGTCATCATACCTCCCATACTACTGGCAAAGGCCAACGGCATCAACAAACGTGCCGGATTCATACCAGCGTTGTTGGCAAGACTTACCACAATAGGCAACATCAAAGCTACAGTACCTGTATTGCTTACAAAAGCCCCGATGGCAGAAGTCACCAGCATGACCAGCAAAAACAAACGCAACTCGCTTTTACCTGCCAACTTCAAAATACGTGAACTGATCATCTTGGCCAATCCGGTCTGGAAGATAGCCCCTCCTACGACAAACAGTCCTACCATCATAATCACTACAGAATTAGAAAAACCCGACAAAGCCTCTTCTGGAGTCAAGACGTGAAAAACCAGCAAGCCTATCAGCGCACACAACGCTACTATATCCGACCGCACCCTTCCTGAAACAAAGAAAACGGCAGACAGGACCAAAATAACAAGTGTTACAAGCATCTTTTAAATGAAGAATTAAAAATTTAAGAATGAAAAATTTACCCTGTATCAGCCACCGTGCTGGAACTGTTCTATCAGCAATGTAAGGTTTGCCGTAAACAACCGGGCAGAAATGGCAAGCAAAATAATGCCGAAAAACTTACGGATAATATAAATTCCCCCTTTCCCCAGCATGCGTTCGATACGGTCGGTCATCTTTAAAACAATAAACACCCATACCATGTTCAGCAACAAAGCCAATAAAATGTTAACCGTTGCATATTCCGCCCGCAAAGACAACAAAGTAGTAAACGACCCAGCCCCGGCAAGCAACGGGAAAACCAACGGCACCAACGTAGCCTCCTTGATAGGACCGATATTCTTGAATATCTCGATGTCCAGTATCATTTCGAGCGACATCAAAAAAATGACAAACGCACCCGCCACCGCGAACGAAGCGATATCCACCTGAAAAAGCTTCAGAATCATGTCACCGGCAAAAAAGAAAGCCAGCAACAGTCCAGCCGATATCAAAGTAGCCTCTATCGCATTGACAGAACGTCCCTTTTGCTTCAAATCCAGAATAATGGGAACAGCACCAATGATATCAATTACCGCAAACAGTACAATAAACGCACTTACCAATTCTTGCAAACTAAATACTCCCATAGCCTCATAAGTTTAATTTTTGTTCACAAATATAACATAAAAAAACGAAATGAAGATACATACCAAGCAATATCCCTCCAAATTTCATAAAAAAAAGACAGAACCACCCAGCCGGAAAACATATTTCCATCGCTCTCCGAATATATCTTCAAAGACAAAAGGATATACCTGCACAAGCCAGACTAGTTATATGACCAACCGGTATCATCTATGTTGACCGAAACCGTCCTCTGCCCCAGCAAGCATTACCAGACGGTAAGAAACAATAAAAAAGGTAAAAGCCATGTTATGTATCAGAATATTGCTTAATTTTGTATGTTAAATTATAACTTAATAAAGTTAAAGACAGATGGAAGAGAATAGTATGTACAATAAGCTTTTGCTACTTCCCTTGTTCCAAGGGCTATGTAAAGAAGACTTTACAGCCATACTGGAAAAAGTAAAACTACATTTTCAAAAGCTTCCCGCAGGTAGTTGCATCGTGCGCCAAAACAATGCTTGCGAGGGCCTGTTTTTTGTCTTGCAAGGCAAAATACAGTCAGAATCAGCAGACCAAACCCATAATTATACACTCTACGAAACATTGGAAGCACCGTATGTAATAGAACCTTATTCATTGTTCGGAATGTATCCGCAATACAATGCGTCATATCACACCCTGACGCCCGCAAACATCATCAGTATCGACAAATCATACATTCTGACAGAACTGAACAAATATGCCATCTTCCAGCTGAATTTCATGAATCTGCTTAGCAACCGGGCACAAACCATTTACCGCCGCCTGTGGAACGCCCACATCGGCGACACACAAAGCAAAATCATCAATTTCCTGTTGCTGCGATGCACCACCACCAACGGCTTCAAAAGGCTGCATATCCGGATGGAGGACCTTGCCGACCTGATAGATGACACACGCATCAACGTATCGAAAATATTAAATGAACTAAAACAAGAAGGCCTGGTATCACTCAGCCGGAGAGAAATAGAAATCCCCGACATGAATGCACTTATAGCCTACAACCAAACCAATAAACAAACAAAATGACATTTATGGAAAATCCATTTTTCACCCCCTACCATACACCGCACGCTACCGTGCCATTCGACCGAATCACGCTCGCCGACTATGAGCCTGCCATCCGCGAAGGCATGCGCCGTGAAAACGAAGAAATCAAAGCCATTACCGATAATCCACAAGAACCTACCTTCGATAATACGGTAAAAGCATTGGAACAGTCTGGCGAACTGCTTGACCGAGTCACCACGGTGCTATTCAACCTGATGAGTGCCGAAACAAGTGATGACCTGGAAGCCATTGCTGAAAAACTGATGCCCGAATTGTCGGAACACAGCAACGACATCAATCTGAACGCAAGGCTTTTCCAACGTATCAAACATGTGTATGAAAAACGTGACCGGATCAACCTTACACACGAAGAATACCGGTTACTGGAAAAAACGTATGATGGATTTGTGCGCAACGGTGCCAACCTCTCGGATACGGACAAAGAGACTTTCCGCAAACTCAGTACAGAGCTGAGTACCCTTACTCTTCGTTTTTCACAAAACCACTTGAAAGAAACCAACAATTACGAATTGCAACTGACCCAAGAAGAAGACCTGAAAGGGCTTCCCGAAAGTGCCGTCGAAGCAGCTGCACATACAGCAAAAGAAAGAGGGAAAAACGGATGGATATTTACGCTGCAAGCACCCAGCTATGTGCCGTTTATGAAATATTGCGACAACCGCCAATTACGCCGTCAGCTATATCTTGCCTACAATACCCAATGTACACACGATAATGAGCAAAACAACCTTGATATCGTCAAACGGTTGGTAAACCTGCGCATGCAGATAGCCCAGCTGCTAGGATTCGCCGACTTTGCCGACTATGTACTCAGGAAACGCATGGCAGAAGACAGCCAGCACGTTTATCGCCTGCTCGACCAACTGCTGGAAGCCTATACCCCTACAGCCCATAAAGAAATAGAAGAAGTTACAGCCTTGGCACATGCCCTCGAAGGAGAACACTTCGAACTGATGCCCTGGGATTTCTCGTATTACTCAGAAAAACTGCGCAAGGAAAAATTCGACCTTGACGAAGAAGCCCTCCGGCCTTATTTCGAACTGAGCCAGGTGAAAAGCGGTGTATTCGGATTGGCTACACGCCTGTATGGCATAACTTTTAAAGAAAACAAAGACATCCCCGTATATCATCCGGACGTCAAAGCATATGAAGTATACGATAAAGACGGAAGTTTTCTGGCCGTACTTTACACCGATTTCCATCCACGTGCTGGGAAAAAATCAGGAGCATGGATGACCAGCTACAAGGAACAATGGATAGACGACAATGGTACCAACAGCCGTCCACATGTCTCCGTCACGATGAATTTCACAAAGCCGACCCCCGATAAACCGGCACTGCTGACATTCTCGGAAGTAACCACATTCCTGCATGAATTCGGACACGCATTGCACGGCATATTCGCCAATACACGGTTCAAAAGCATGAGCGGAACAAATGTTTATTGGGATTTTGTAGAACTTCCCTCGCAAATCATGGAAAATTTTGCCATTGAAAAAGAATTTCTTAATACCTTTGCACGTCATTACCAGACTCATGAACCACTGCCCGAAGAACTGGTTAAGCGAATTATAGACGCAGCCAATTTCAACGTTGCCTACGCCTGCCTGCGTCAAGTCAGCTTCGGATTGCTGGATATGGCATGGTATACACGTCATACCGCATTCGACGGAGATGTCCGTGCATACGAAAAAGAAGCGTGGAAACGCGCACAAATCTTGCCGCAAATAGCCGGCACGTGCATGAGCGTACAGTTCGGGCACATTATGTCGGGAGGCTATGCCGCCGGATATTATAGTTATAAATGGGCAGAAGTGCTGGACGCTGATGCTTTTTCTGTATTCAAGGGAAAAGGCATTTTCAATACCGAAGTGGCACAATCGTTCCGCGACAATATCTTGTCGAAAGGAGGAACTGAGCATCCGATGGTACTATACAAGCGCTTCCGAGGGCAAGAGCCTGCCATCGATGCTTTACTGAAACGGAATGGAATCATAAAATGAAAAAACAATGAGAAAATACGGATTATACATCTGGCTGTGCATGGCAACGCTGCTTTGCGGATGCAACCAGGAAGATGATGTGTTTGAAATATTTGCCAGCGGACAGACATGGCATTGGAGCGGTTCGTATGACACGACAAACTGGCAAGATGACAATAACTACACCTTGACAACCTCGAAAGATGACTTGGAGCAAATCAACAAAGACCCGGACAAGTTCATTATCCAATTTGCTGAAGACGGGAGCGTAACAGGACAAGGCGAATCGTTTACGTTTACCGGCACATGGAGTGCAGACGGAAATGACCGGAGTTTTTCGGTGAGGCTGACTCCCAACCATACCCCTAGCGGACGAGACAAGACGTTCTATGATGAAATCAGCAACGCACATTTTTATCGGGGAGATTCACAACTCATTAAACTATTTAATGCAGACAAGAACCACTATATACAATTTTACCCCGTCGGATTCAGAAACTAAAATAACACCTTATTATATATATGGAACCAAGCGACACCAAACAAGAAACATTAGACAGGCGATACATGCGCATGGCTACTATCTGGGCAGAAAACTCTTACTGCAACCGAAGAAAAGTAGGGGCACTGATTGTCAAAAACAAGATGATAATCTCGGATGGCTACAACGGGACACCTGCCGGATTTGAAAACGTATGCGAAGACGAACACGGACTGACCAAACCGTACGTATTGCATGCCGAAGCTAATGCCATCACCAAAATAGCCCGTTCGAACAACAGCAGCGAAGGAGCAACACTTTATGTCACCGCATCCCCTTGCATCGAATGTGCCAAGCTGATTATCCAAGCCGGCATCAAACGGGTAGTGTATGCCGAAAAATACCGGTTGGAAGATGGTATCGAACTCTTGAAACGCGCAAATATAGAAGTGATTTATTTAAACGAAGAAGCGTATGACAAATAACAACAAAAACCGGCTGATGCCTTTCCTGCTTGCCTTTTGTGTAGTGATAGGAATCTTAATCGGAACATTTTATGCCAACCATTTTTCAGGCAACAAACTGGGCATCATCAACACTTCATCCAACAAGCTGAACGCTCTGTTGCGTATCATAGATGACCAGTACGTAGACACTGTAAATATGTACGACCTGGTAGAAGAAGCCATGCCTCAAATACTCGGCGAATTGGACCCGCACTCGGCATACATCCCTGCCAAAGATTTAGAAGCTGTCAATTCCGACCTGAAAGGCAGCTTCAGCGGTGTAGGCATACAGTTCACCATCCAAGACGATACCATCCACGTGAACAATGTAATCCCCGGTGGACCTTCGGAAAAAGTAGGTATGCTGGCAGGCGACCGTATCATTGAAGTAGACGACTCGGCTTTCGTGGGTAAAATAGTAACCAATACCGAAGCCATGCGACGCTTGAAAGGCGAAAAAGGAAGCACCGTCAAACTGGGTGTCTACCGCCCTGGTGAAGAAGAAATACTACACTTTACAGTTGTCCGTGGCGATATTCCGGTAAAAAGTATCGATGCCGCCTATATGGTCAATGACCAGTTTGGCTATATCAAAGTAAACAAGTTCGGAGAAACCACTTATCCGGAACTGCTGGTGGCACTTGCCAAACTGAACCGTGCCAACTACAAAGGACTGATTATCGACCTGCGTGGAAACACCGGAGGATATATGGCATCAGCTATCCAAATGATTAATGAGTTCTTGCCAGGAAACAGCCTGATAGTATATACAGAAGGACGTAAATCCCCACGCGAAAACTACACATCCAACGGTACTGGAAGCAGCCAAAGCATTCCGCTTGTCGTGCTGATGGACGAAGGCTCGGCATCGGCAAGCGAAATATTTGCCGGAGCCATTCAAGACAATGACCGGGGTACCATCATCGGACGCCGCTCGTTTGGCAAAGGGCTTGTACAGCAACCTATCGAGTTCAGCGACGGTTCGGCTATCCGCCTGACCATTGCCCGCTATTACACTCCTTCGGGACGCTGTATCCAAAAGCCATACGTAAAAGGAAACGATTCAGAATACGAAATGGACTTGATTACCCGTTACGAACATGGCGAATTTTTCTCGGCAGACAGCATCAAGCAGAATACCCAGGAAATCTATCATACCCGGTTGGGACGGACTGTTTATGGAGGCGGAGGCATTATGCCAGATATCTTCGTTCCGCAAGACACCACAGGCATTACGACTTACTTCCGCATGGCCGCTACACGGGGACTGATTATCAGATATACACTGGATTATACAGACAAGAACCGAAGCACGCTCCAGAAGTATACGACTCCCGACAGCATGGCCGACTACCTGAAAACCCAGAACCTGCTGGAAAAATTCGCATCGTATGCTGAAAAGAAAGGATTGAAACGCCGGAATATATTGATGTACAAATCCAAAAAACTGTTCGACGAAAACCTGTACGGAAACATCATATACAATGTTCTGGGCATCGAAGCATACATTGAATACAGCAACAAGACCGACAAAACCGTCTTGCAAGCTCTGGAAGTATTGGAAAAAGGAGAATCTTTCCCTAAAGCACCGGAAGAAGCAACCAATTGACCCAACACATCAAGCACATGCAGTCAAAGAAAGATATCAGAACCCGTATAGCACAAGAAAAAAAACAGCATACGACAGAAGAATTACACAATCTTTCTTCCAGGTTGTTTAGCCAGTTGGAAGCACATCCGCGCTTCCAACTGGCTAAAACCGTCTTGCTTTATCACTCTCTTCCCGATGAAGTACAGACACATGCATTCATAGAAAAATGGCATTCCCAAAAGGTAATTGTGCTGCCTGTAGTAAAGGGCAACGAACTTGAATTGCGCACATATAAAGGTGCAGACCAGTTGCAGACAGGTAGCTTCCACATCCAAGAACCCCTCGGAACAGCATTTCCTTCACCTGCCTCCATCGACCTTGCCATCATTCCAGGCGTATCTTTCGACCGGAAAGGCAACCGTTTAGGACGAGGCAAAGGATATTATGACCGTCTGCTCAACAAACTGAATGTATATAAAATAGGCATATGCTTCCAGTTCCAACTGACCGAGCCAGGACTTCCGACAGAAGACTCCGACATACCTATGGACGAAGTATGGACCGAAAACGGGAACGTTGCCTCTACCGGAAGACAATGTTGACTATTACCTGCGAACCGACTTGAGCATTCAAGTTACGTATCAGCAACGTCCGGCTCATTGACAACTCCTGCCGCAAGACCGACGACGACAAATGCACATACAAGACCTGGTTCTTGATATACAGATTCATCGTATAACGCGCAATAACGGGACCCACCACGTCTTTCCATGCCTCTATCAACCGGTATTCATTAAGTGGAGTCTCCAGACCTTCCTGCCTGAGCAAACGCCGGATAACATCCCCTACCTGTTCTGTATTGTTCCGTTTCATACGTCATCTTCTCCTTTCCGTTCCGACACACATCCGTCTACGACCTCAAACAGTTTATAATCCTCTCCCACCTCACGCAGAATCTTATCCAGATGCTCACGATTGGTATCGGTTATAAATATCTGACCGAAATTGTCTCCTGCCACCAGTTTGACAATCTGTTCCACACGCGATGCATCCAATTTATCAAATATATCATCCAACAATACAATGGGAACAGTATGGTTTCCTATCCGTTTCAAGAAATCGAACTGCGCCAGTTTCAATGCGATAAGATAGGTTTTATTCTGCCCTTGCGAACCTTCACGCTTGATGGGGAAATCACCCAGTTTCATAACCAAATCATCCTTATGCATACCTTTGGTAGAATACCCCAAAAGACGGTCGCGCTGCCGGCTCTCTTTCAGCAGCTGCAACAAGTCTCCCTCTCCCGCATGCGATTCGTAGGTCAAACTTACCTGTTCCCGTTCCTGCGAAATATAGGCATAATACGACTGGAATACCGGTACAAATTCATCGACAAAGCTTTTCCGCTTCCGGTAAACAATTTCTCCCATCGCAGCCATTCCTTCTTCCCACAAGGTCATCAGTTCATCTTCCGGTTCCATTTCCGATTTCAATAAGGCATTACGCTGCTGCAAAGCCTTGTTATACCTGATCAGGGCATCCAGGTATTCACGGTCGAACTGCGAAATAACCACATCCATAAACCGGCGCCTTTCCTCGCTCCCTCCTGCTATCAACCACGAATCGGCAGGCGACACCATAACCAGAGGAATCAACCCTATATGGTCCGACAGGCGGGAATATTCCTTCTTGTTACGCTTAAACTGCTTCTTCTGCCTACGTTTCAACCCACAATACACCTCTTCCGGTTCGCCCAGGCCATTCTCGTAAAATCCTTGTATCACAAAAAAGTCACGGTCATGAAAAATATTCTGCGAATCAATAGGGTTGGTAGCACTTTTGCAGAACGAAAGATAATACACCGCATCCATCAGGTTCGTTTTACCCATGCCATTCTTACCGATTATGCAATTCAACTTTCGGGAAAATCCCAGTTCTACCTGTTCCAGATTCTTGTAATTTAATATAGAAATGCGTTTTAACCACATAATTCATCCACTTTTAAGTCACAAAAATACGAATAAAAGGACGATTGATAAAAAAACATGCCCGCAAATTTCATTTATAACTATAAATAAATTACTTTTGCTGACCGAAATTGCATTGTGAGGAAAATAATAAAAAACAATAAGAAAGATGTCAAAACAAAATCAAACTCATGACCCATTGAATGTGGATGAAGCATTAAGCACTTCCGAAGCATTCCTGTTTAAGTACAAGAACCTGTTGATAGGTATCGTAGTAGCTATCGTAGTAATCGTATGCGGATTTCAGGCTTATACCCACTTTATCGGCGAGCCCAACGAGGTAAAAGCATCCGAAGCACTGTTTAAAGGCGAACAATATTTCGGAAACAACGATTTCGAGTCCGCCTTGAAAGGGGACAGCCTGGGATATGCAGGCTTTCTGAAAATAGCAGACGAGTACAGCGGAACAGATGCAGGAAATCTGGCTAATGTTTATGCCGGACTTTGCTACGCACAATTAGGCAAATACGAAGAAGCCACTACTTATCTCGACAAATTCAGTGCAGACGACTATATGGTAGCCCCGGCAATCATCGGTACTTTGGGTAACTGCTATGCACAGATGGGACAACTGGACAAGGCTGCAGCCACCCTACTGAAAGCTGCCCACAAAGCAAACAGCACAACCTTAAGCCCCATCTATCTGCTACAGGCAGGTCAGATTCTGGAAAAACAAGGCAAAAACGCCGAAGCTGTAGATGCTTACAAGGAAATCAAGACCCAATATGGCAACTCCTACCAAGCCATGAATATCGACAAGTATATCGAACGCGCTTCTATTAAATAAAGGTGGGAAAAGCATTCCATAGCGGAATCTTCCTACCAGCATGAGGCCAACGCAAACTATATAAACTAAATTGAATATCCGCAAACAATCCATGTTTGCGGATATTCATTAAACCAATTCTCACCATCTACCCAAAAACTCAAAAGCCATGTCAACAGCTTACCACAATCTCTCCGATTACGACACCAATGCCGTACCCGATGCTTCAAACATGCGTTTCGGAATCGTTGTATCCGAATGGAACTCTAACATTACCGGTGCCCTGCTGCAAGGAGCCGTAACTACTTTAAAAAAACATGGCGCAAAAGATGAAAACATCCTGACCGCAACCGTACCGGGCAGCTTCGAATTGACATACGGATGCTCCCAGTTCATCAAAAGCGGCAAAGTAGATGCAGTTATCGCCCTAGGATGCGTAGTGCGCGGCGATACGCCTCATTTCGATTATGTATGCATGGGAGCCACCCAAGGTATTACCTGTTTGAATGCAACCCATGACATCCCGGTACTCTTCGGCCTGCTTACAACCGATACCATGCAACAGGCAGAAGACCGCGCAGGTGGAAAATTAGGCAATAAAGGCGATGAATGTGCCATCGATGCAATAAAAATGATTGATTTTGCTTGCAAATTAAAAAAATAGCATTACCTTTGCAACGCATTTGAGAAAACGAGGGAATAAGCCAAATATTCCCTCTCAAAAAAGGGCAAATACCAGAGTGGCCAAATGGGGCAGACTGTAAATCTGCTGGCTTACGCCTTCGGTGGTTCGAATCCATCTT
>NZ_JACSPP010000159.1 GCF_014837065.1 Phocaeicola intestinalis | reverse complement strand
TACCTAAGAAATAATTTTTCAAAGTAGATACAAGCAGGCTTTTCCCGAACCTGCGGGGACGGCTGAGGAAATAAATCACACCTTCCTTTACCAGTTGGTAGAGTAAATCCGTTTTGTCTACATAACAGTATCCTTCTGTTATCATTTTCTCAAAACTCTGTATGCCTATCGGGTATTTCATCATAGCGTATATTCTTATGGAATTTCTTGTTTATGGAGATTATTGAAAAAGGTATGCTGCTTGAAACGTTCGCTTTGCACTTTCCAGCCGTCAATGGTCCCGGTCTGCGAGGAGAAGCTGGCACCTATTTTATATACAGACCGCCTGTCGGAAGCGTAGGGGCGTGCGTAGCCTTTTTCCTCTACCTGCTTTAGGGCTTCATCTGCCGAACCGTCCAGCTTAAATTCGAAGATATAGACGTAATCGGGTGTCTCTACGATGCAGTCCACCCGTCCTTCACTCTGTTCCTTTTCGGTATAGACCGTGTAGACGCTGACCAGGCGGAATATCAGGTAGAACGTATAGTGGAAATAACG
>NZ_JACSPP010000158.1 GCF_014837065.1 Phocaeicola intestinalis | reverse complement strand
TGATACGTTTTTCAGCTTCAAGAGGATTCAAAACTCCACACTTGTACACGGCACGAATGGCGGCACGGAGCGTCGGGGCGATTACCCCAAACAGCTCTACCAGCTCCATTTCATTCATCCATATATTACCTGTATCAGATGGTATGGTAATTCTACCATAGCTGTCCGTTGTGATTATTTCCCGTTTCATATCCCTGCCATTTTCACGTTCCCGAATGATTTGCTCAGCTTGTCGCCCAGCATCGTGAGATCATTATCCAATTTCTGTACGGTTATCTTCGCATAGATTTGCGTGGTCTCAATGTTCGTATGCCCCAAAATACGGCTGACGCTCTCGATTGGCATCCCTTTGCTGAGAGCCAGGGTCGCAAACCCGTGCCTGGAGCAGTGAAAGCTGATTTTCTTGGTAATACCGCATTCCTTTATCATCTTTCCCATACGCTTGCATATTGACCAATAGTTGAGATTGGGAAATACAAGATTGTTTTCCTGAAAAGCCTTGTAACGCTCGATTATCTGCAAGGGAATATCCAGCAGCTT
>NZ_JACSPP010000157.1 GCF_014837065.1 Phocaeicola intestinalis | reverse complement strand
AAGAAGCGTTCCTTCTCCGCCTCGTCCTTCTTAGCACGCATTGAGTACGGGATGCCGGCAAGGAACGAGGTGAACAGTTTGCGGAGTTGTTCCAAATCGCCTTGACGCATGGAAACAACCACACTCCGTATCCAGCCGCCCAGGTTTTCCTGAGGCTGCAAATAACTGGAAGCAACCAACGATACAAAGCCGCTCTTCACTTCGTTGTTCGGGAAGTCGAGCAGGAATGTACCGAAATCACTGTCGTAGCCCTTGATGGTCAGGTATCCGCTCTGGTAAATCATCGGCAGGGGCTTTTCCACATCCGCCTTATAATCGACAAACTCCTTGTCCTCGTAATATTTGCCGGTCATTCCGTTCAGATCCTCCTGCGTATGGTTCAGCAGGCGGACCAGATAGGTGGGTGTGCCGCTGGAGAACCAATAGTCACGGAGTGCCTTTTTGGCAAACGCGTTCAACAGACTGAACGGATTGTACACATCCGTCAGGTTGCCGCTGAAGTGATAGCCGTCATACCGGTGCTTCAGCATGTCCAGCATCCCTTCTTCAGTAACCTT
>NZ_JACSPP010000156.1 GCF_014837065.1 Phocaeicola intestinalis | reverse complement strand
TAATCTATAAATGTCGCAAATATGTTTCATATCTTCCTCCCTGTTGATGATAGCCTGATAGATATCTTCGTCAGTCAATCCGAAGAGTTCCGCAACCGCAATGACCAGTTCTTGCATGACGCCCCATATCCTTTCCGCAACGGACAGTTCCAAAGAATCCTTGGTTACGTCCTCAAAGAGCTTTCCCATGGTCTCGTAGGCTGCAAACCTCTTCACTAAGGAAAGGATGTTGTATTGCAAAGCCGTCAGGGATGTCGCCGCGATTTGCGAGGCGAAGTTGCCGGCCTGGCATTTGCCCAGCCCCAACAGCCCCTTCGCTTCCTTGAACACGACTTCCAAAGACCACCTTTGGGCATAAATCCGGTACGCTTCAAGGAACTCAAGCCGTATGTCCGTGGTCATCAGGCCGTTCCATGCGCCCCGTTTGCTTCTCCTGACAAAGTACAGGCGTACCTTGGTATCCGCAAAGGTCACGTCCGCCACGATGTAATAGCAACGCAGTCTCCTGCTGTACTTCCGCCTGCCTTGCCTGTCAAGGTGCCTGATCAAGGCCGGCGCGGTATA
>NZ_JACSPP010000155.1 GCF_014837065.1 Phocaeicola intestinalis | reverse complement strand
AAGTTAATTAATAAAGTTTAGCAGAATAAAATAGGTCAAGTGGCTGAAATTCAGTACCTTTAATGGTATCTAACCACACATTAAAGCAATGAACAGAACAGCACTTGACCAATATGAGGAACTCGTAACCGATGCTTTGAAAAGTTGTTCAGCAAAGTTACGCAGACAGCTCGGAACAACGCTTCCGGCAGTTGTTCGAACGTGAGTTTGACTGGATACAGTTCAATCTCTTCCTTATGCGGCAGCGGTTTGGAGAAAGCGTTAGAAAAGCCATTGCCATAGACGTGAGCTACATTTCAAAGTCGGGAAAGAAGACTCCTTATATCGGCAAGTTCTGGTCGGGATGTGCTTCTCAGGTGAAACGGGGAGTGGAAATTCTCGGCATCGGCATTATCGACATTGACAGTCGGGACTGCATGATGCCGCCTTGTGGTATGCACATGACGGTGTCCGCACAGGCAAGCGTGGACGGCCGCGTATCAAAGGCGGGAAGATTGATTTTTGAGAAACTCGACCTTCAGCGTTGCGAGATTCGCGACATTGAAGGAGGAAGGGCTTACTCAGTCAA
>NZ_JACSPP010000154.1 GCF_014837065.1 Phocaeicola intestinalis | reverse complement strand
CTTGCCCGAAACGGTCTGACTGACAAATATGACCAGACAAGCCATCGTTACAATGACGGCGTTCTTGACCGTGTGCCGTTTTTTCTTGCCGCTGTAACGCTCTTTTTGCATGTCCCGGTCTGCCGGACGGGGAATCTCCCGTTCCGTCCCGTCATGAAGAAGCACCGGCTTGTCCCCCTCCTTGGAAAGTTCCGCCAGCCGTTCGGCAAGCTCCTTGTCGGTTTCTGCGGGGACAAGACCTTTCGCTTTAAGGGACAGACGAAGGATTTTAGTCAGGCAATGGATGAATATGTTGCAGTGCTTCTGGTTCATCCCGAAACAGGCCGCATGATATTCCTGCAACGGGTTGTTTTTCAAATAAACCAAAATGAAGAACAGGCGGTCGGATATGCTGGGAAGGGGGCTGTTCTTGTAGATGGAAGGACTGCGGCGTTTTCCGCTACGGCGTTCCCCAGTCATTTCATACTCGGACAAATAGTCCTCATGCGCAGCCTCGAAATAAGGGAGAAGCGCACAAAACTGTTCATGGCTAACTCCCGTCAAGGCACGGAAACTTTTGCTGTTGTCTTTATGGT
>NZ_JACSPP010000153.1 GCF_014837065.1 Phocaeicola intestinalis | reverse complement strand
TGCTATACATAATTCTATAAATTTGGTTGGCAGCGAAGTTACCCATTTCAATCAATAGCCTTTTTTTGACTGCTTACTGACAAGGTACCAGTTGACGAGGTTCTGAATAGTTTTACTGAATGTATTTAAAACCTAGTTACCTAGTACCTGTTACCTAGTACCTAATCCTAAAACCTCGTTCACTAGTACCTGATACCTAGTCCCTAAAAATAATCAACCTGCCTGAGCATCTCCTTGTCCTCGCTCATGTACCGTCCAGGCTGTGGCGGCTCCACATGCGACAGCAAGATGCGCTTCTGCTTTCCGTTGTTCAGCATAGCCGCCAACCTGAGCCTGCATCCGTATGTGTCCCGCATGGGTATCGGGCTTTCCGAAACGGTGCGCCATGCTTTTCTTCCGTATGCCTCACAGGATTTGTTGGCTTTCAACACGCTAAATCATAATGATGCGATTTCTTCCGGACTAAGCCCGGTAGCTTTCGCTATGATATCTGTAGAAACGCCTAAACGTTTCAAGTTTTGTGCATCCTCCAGTTTACTTTTAGCCATTCCTTCTTTTATTCCTTCTTTTATTCCTTCTTTTATACCTTCTTCTCTTCCTTC
>NZ_JACSPP010000152.1 GCF_014837065.1 Phocaeicola intestinalis | reverse complement strand
ACGACAAGCCCGCCTTATCGCAGCAGTGCTCAATCCTGTACATGTACTGTATCTGGGCCAGCCCATATTCGGCTTCCTTTTTGTTTTCACCCAAGGCATGCTCAAAATCACGACGGATATGCGCCATGCAATTGACCAGCCGCACGTCGGGGTTGGTCTTGAAGGCTGTCTCATAGCCTGCAAAACCGTCGCATTGAAGGTATCCTTTGAAGTGGTATTGGCTTACCAGTGATTCGATGACCGATCCGGACCGGGATCCCATGTCATAATGGAAGATGACCAGTTTTTCCATGACAGACCTGACCATCCAGAGGTATTCCTTTTCCGCCTTGTGCTTTCCTCTGTTGATGACCGGGATGGTGGTCTCGTCCGCCTGCACATAGTCGCAAGAGAAAACCTCTTTCTTAAGCGACTCATACAGGGGCTTCAGCAGTTCTACCGTCTTCTTGAACCATCCGTCCAGCGTGCTTTCCGTAAGGCCTTTCAGCCCGAGATGCCTGTATTGCCGTATCTGACGGTAGAACGGGACGTGGTATTCATACTTCTGAAGCAGTATCTCGGCAAGCAGGCTGGTATCAGCGATGCACTTGTCAACAGGCATCAGCGGCATGGGGGCAATCTCCAC
>NZ_JACSPP010000151.1 GCF_014837065.1 Phocaeicola intestinalis | reverse complement strand
TCGCTGTTCTCTATGCCGACAATCATGTCGCCAATGACAGCCACACCTGGACGGTACCCGAGAAACTTCTTGTATGTGGGTTTCGCATCAAACTTCTCAGCCTCTATGAACTGGTGGTCGAAGTCAACGTCATACCCCTCGCCCTCTTTCAGCTGCCCTGTGGACAATAGGCAATTGAGGAGCAGTGTATTCAGCATGTCTGCCGTGTTGAAGTCGTAGGTCTTGCCAGTGTCGGATGTGTAGGAAATGTTATCCTGGGTCAGTTCCTTTATGGCTCTGAGAATCGTGTCGGCACTGCATGTGCGAAATGTCGGATGAAGCGAGAGGTGGTACATCAGATGAGTGGTGACATCCTCTATGCATGAGCCGCCACAGAAATAAACGCTCATAAGCGAACGGATGATTTCGCTGTATTGATAACCATACAGCCTGCATCTCATACCGAGAGTTGAGTCGATTACAGATGAGAGATTGGAGTCAAATAGCTCCATTATTGAAAAAATTCCTCCAAAAGGAGAGAGTTTCTCAGATTTTATTGCTACCTTTACCATGTCTGTCGGGTTTGATACATATTTTGATTTGCAACACTAAGATAGGTGAAAAATCTGACATGGCAAAATCCTGAGCAACTTTTTGTTGCTCAGGTACTTAAAAAGTTATATTTGTAATAGTGTTGCGGAATTAAGG
>NZ_JACSPP010000150.1 GCF_014837065.1 Phocaeicola intestinalis | reverse complement strand
ACATGTTTTTTATTGAAAAAAGTGCTGGTATTATTGTATAATCCATTAATAATTAGTATCTTTACATCAGTAAAAAAGAGACAGGCAATGGATGAAAAAGCTATATTACTCAAGACGATAGAAGGGCTGAATGCCACTGTCGCTTCGTTGTCTGCCACCAATAAAGAACAGTCAGAGCAGATTAAAGATCTGCAGGAACGTATCAAAGAGTTGACGGCTCAGGTCGCATGGCTGAACCGTCAGCTCTTTGGTCGTAAATCGGAGAAGCTTCGCGCATATGACCCTAATATCCCCGATCTTTTTGCAGACGAGTTTGCCGGACTCCAACATCAGGCGGAAGAAAAGCGCGACGAAGCCGTTGGGAAGATTGAAAAGGAATCGGCGGAAGTACGGAAGCAGAATCGTCAGAACCGAAAAATGATAGAGGACTTACCCGTACTGGAGACCGAGACAATAGAACCGACAGGTGTTGACCTGTCTTTATACCGTAGAATAGGCGAAGAGATAACAAAAGTCGTCAAACACAAGCCGGGGATGCTTTACGTCAAGGAAATCATCCGTCCCAAATATGCACTCAAGGACAGCACCATGCTTCCTCCGGCTGGACAGAAAGGGGTGGAGATTGCCCCCATGCCGCTGATGCCTGTTGACAAGTGCATCGCTGATACCAGCCTGCTTGCCGAGATACTGCT
>NZ_JACSPP010000014.1 GCF_014837065.1 Phocaeicola intestinalis | reverse complement strand
TTCCTCATCACAGAAGCGAAAATGCCTCAAAAACTCATCCCAAATCATCGCACGATAAATTCAAAACAGCTTCTTAGTTAGAAGCCAATACTTTTGTGCTATTGGCTTCTAACTAACTCCCTCTAGCTTCTTTTATCTGCTGGCATTTTGAGGATATTCATTTGAAAATCGCCTCTTTGAGCCTTGTAACCGCTTTCATGGCATCGCCTTGCTCTTCATTGAGCAGGGTGACGAACTTGCTTCCGATGATGCATCCGGCGGCGTGGGCAGAGGCGGTCTCGTAGGTCTGGCGGTTTGAGATGCCGAAGCCTATCATCCGCGGGTTGCGCAGGTTCATCGCTTCGATGCGGCGGAAGTATGCCTGCTTCTGCTCGTTGAAGTCGCGTTGCGCGCCGGTGATGGCGGCAGAAGATACCATATAGATAAACCCTTCGGTATGGCGGTCGATTTCGCGGATGCGTTCTTCGCTGGTTTCGGGGGTAATCAGCATAATGATGCGCAGGTCATAGCGTTCGGCTATGGGACGGTATTCTTCCATGTAGTCTTTGAAGGGAAGGTCGGGGATAATCATTCCGTCTATGCCGCATGCCTGGCAGCTTTGGCAAAAGTTCTCGAATCCGTATTGCATGATGGGGTTGAGGTAGCCCATCAGGATGAGGGGGATGCGTACGTTGTGGCGGATGCCTTCCAATTGGGCGAAAAGGCGGCGTAGGGTCATTCCGCCACGCAGGGCACGGGTGGCGGCGTCTTGGATGACGGGACCGTCTGCCATCGGGTCGCTGAAAGGGATGCCGATTTCTATCATATCCACACCTTGTGCTTCGAGGGTGCGGATGACATCGGCGGTGTTGTCGGGTGTGGGACATCCTGCACAGAAATAGATGGAGAGGATGTCGTGTTTCTTTTGTTCGAATAGTTGGTTGATACGGTTCATGGTGGTTAATAATTAATAATGTGTTAATTAATAATGTGATAATGTGTCAATGTGCTAATTCATTCTCTCATTGTCACATTGTTCATTGTCACATTGTTCATTGATACATTGTTTATTGATACATTGTTCATTGTCACATTGTTCATTGTCACATTGTTCATTGTCACATTGTTCATTGTCACATTGTTCATTGTCACATTGTTCATTGATACATTGTTTATTCTCTCTATAAATGCCTTCAGCTTTCCGGCATCCTTTACGGCGGGAGCGGTTTCGAAGCCGCTGTTCAGGTCGATGCCTGCCCACTGGGGATGATGGAAACGCCGCAATGCTTCGAGGCTTTCGGGGCAGATGCCTCCGCTCAGCAGAAACGGCACGTCGCCGAGATAGAAGCGAAGCAGGGACCAGTCGAACGCCTTGCCTGAGCCTCCGTATCCGGCACTCGGGGTGTCAAACAGCAGGTAGTCGCACAAGGGAAGGTAAGGAATGGTCTGCTCCAGGTCGGCAGGCGTGCGAGGTGCGAACGCCTTGATGAGGTGGAACCCGTGGCACCGCAGTTCGAGGCACAGCTCAGGGCTTTCGGTGCCATGCAGTTGCACGTAGTCGAGGCGCAGGGCTTCGGCACGTGCGGTTATGGTGTCGAAGCCGGCATTGACGAATACGCCGACGCGTTTGGCATGGCAGGGCAGATAGGCGGGTGTGTCCGCCACGAAGCGGGGCGAGCGTTCGTAGCAGATGAACCCTATCCAGTCGGCTCCGGTATTTTCTATGGCGCGGATGTTTTCGGGCTCGCGCATGCCGCATACTTTGATTATCATGTCGTTTGTTGTTTGGGCACCACAGATTACACAGATTTAGTGAAATGAACGTCCGTATTTTGTCCAATTTGTTTGTAGGGGCGTATTGCATACGCCCTGATAACGTCTTTGTGGGTTAGTTGGCGCATTCGGGCGTATGCGATACGCCCCTACAGCGGATGTGTGCGGAATTCATTTTTAATAAAATTGTCACTGTTGTGAATGGGTTATAATTAATTATTTTAATCTGTGGTGAGTAAATCTGCAATAAACCGGCTTAATGCTTCTCCCGGTTCGTCGGTCTTCATGAAGGTTTCGCCGATAAGGAAGCCGTCGAATCCTGCTTCGCGCAACCGAAGGAGGGTATCGGGGCTGGAAATGCCGCTTTCAGAGATTTTCACTATGCCTCGGGGCAATGCCTCGGCAAGCCGGAGCGAATGGGACGCATCGGTGTGGAAGGTGCCCAGGTGTCGGTTGTTGACTCCCACTACGTCGATGTATTCGTTCAAGTAATCCAGCTCTGCTTCGGTATGGATTTCCAGCAAGGTTTCCAGTCCCAGCGCGTGTGCTTCTTTTGCCAGCGTGAGGCACGCTTGGGGGGTAAGTGCAGAGGCTATCAAGAGGACGGCGTCCGCCTGTACTGCCTTTGCCTGCAACAATTGGTATCGGCTGATGATGAAGTCCTTGCGCAAGATGGGCAGGCTGGTCGTAGGACATGCCGTACGGATGTCCTTCAAGGTCCCGCCGAAGTATGCCTCATCGGTCAGGATGGAGAGTGCGGCGGCTCCTGCCTGCTGGTATGCGGCAGGTATTTTGCCGGCATCGGCGTCCTGATGAATCCAGCCCTTCGAAGGCGAACGGCGTTTGAACTCGGCGATGATGCCGGTAGGCGATGCCATAAGTGCCTGTTTAAGGCTGCGTGCCGGAACAGGTTCGCCCAGTTGTTTTTCAAGGAAGGCGGCAGATACCACTTTCTCTTGTCCGGCTATCTCGATGCGCTTGTGCGCGATGATTTCTTCTAAAATGTCTTTGCTCATAATTTTTTAGTTGACTAGGTGTTAGGTACTAGGGGACTAGGTTTTTAGATAGTTTGGTTTGTACTGGCAAAACTATTTAGAACCTAGTTGCCTAGTACCTATTCACCTGGTACCTGATTTAATTGTTTATCTCTACGAACTTGCAGAAGGTGCTCCATGCCTTTCCGCTTTCCAACGACTGGCGTGCCAGTGCCACACATTCTTCTATCGGCTTGCCGGGCTCGCGTGCCTGAATGGCGAACGAAGCGTTGATGAGCACACATTCGGTCTGCGCTTTCGTGGCACGGTTGCAGAGCACGTCGTCGAATATCCGGGCGGCTTCCTGCGGGCTTTTCCCTCCCGAAAGTTCTTCCTGGCGGGCAAGCGAGAAGCCTAAGTCTGCCGGGCGGTAAATGGTCTCGTAGCGGTTGGTCATCACCTTGAACTCGTCGGTGAGCGAGATTTCATCGTATCCGTCGAGGTTGTTCACTACGGCGAAACCGATACCCAGCTGCTGGAGCGTGTTGGTGTAGAGACGCATCTGGGCGAGGTCTGCCACTCCCAATAGCTGGTATGCCGGCTGGCAGGGATTGATGAGCGGTCCCAACAAGTTGAACAGGGTGCGCACCTGCAACGCCTTGCGCACGCCTGCCACGTGTTTCATTGCCGGATTGAAGAGGGGGGCATGGAGGTATGCCATGTGGCAGGTCTCAATGGAGCGGCGCAATCGGTCGGGGTCGGTAGTGAACCGCACGCCGTGTTGTTCCATTACGTTGCTGGCTCCGCTCACCGAAGTGGCGCCATAATTGCCGTGCTTGGCTACGGCGTAGCCTGCTCCTGCCACCACGAAGCAGGCGCAAGTGGAGATATTGAAGGTGTTCTTGCCGTCTCCTCCTGTCCCCACGATGTCGATGGGGCTGTAGTCGGAGAAATCGACGGGGATGCGTGTTTCAAGCAATGCCTGGCGGAAGCCGGCAAGTTCGTCTACTTTGATGCCCCTCATTTGGAATACGGTGAGCAGGGCGGCTATCTGTGTATCGTTGTATTTGCCTTGTGTGATGCCTTTCATCAGTCCGTATGCTTCGTTGTGCGAAAGCTCTTCGTGGGCAAATAGTCTTGTAAGTATTGCTTTCATATTGAGTGAGGTTTATAGTTCTTGAAACGCAGATTATCGCAGATTAACGCGGATTGAATTTTTATTATAGGGCATATCCGTAGAAATAAATTTTAATCTGCGGAAATCTGCGTTAATCTGAGTTTCACAATATGTTCTGTGACGCTTAGTGCTCCAGCCAGTTTTGCATGATGCGTTTCCCGTCGGGGGTCAGCACCGATTCGGGATGAAACTGGATGCCTCGGATGTCATATTCGCGGTGGCGCAATGCCATGATGTATCCCTCTTTGCTTAGGGCGAGTGTTTCGAGGCAGGAAGGCAAGGTGTCCTTGTCGACTACCCACGAGTGATAACGCCCTACGGGAATCTCACGGGGCAATCCTTGAAAGAGGTAATCGTCGGCGATGAGGTCTACCGGGCTTTGTATGCCATGGAATACGCTGGAAAGGTTTACCAGTTTTCCGCCGAACACTTCGCCGATCGCCTGTTCGCCCAGGCAGATGCCCAGTATAGGCTTCTTTCCGGCATAGGAACGGATTACGTCAAGCAATAATCCGGCTTCTTCGGGGATGCCCGGTCCGGGCGAGAGGACTATCTTGTCGTATGCTTCCAAGTCTTCCAACAGGAATTTGTCGTTGCGGAGCACGGTCACTTCAGCTCCCAATTCTTGCAGTATCTGGCTCAGGTTGTAGGTGAACGAGTCGTAGTTGTCTATAATAACGGTTTTCATTTTTTGAGTTCTTAAGTTTTTGAGTTTTTAAGTTCTTGCTTGAGTTTTTTAGTTCTTAAGTTTTTTAGTTCTTGAGTTGGTGTAAGATAATAACTTACAAACTCAAAAACTCAAAAACTTAAAAACTAAAGAACTTATAAACTCTCAGCAATCAGGATGGCTTTTTTCAAGGCTCCCAGTTTGTTGTTCACTTCTTGCAGTTCGTTCTCTTCGTTGCTCAGGGCGGTGATGCCTCCGCCTGCCTGGAACCAAAGTTCGTGGTTGCGGCTTACGAAGGTGCGGATGGTGATGGCCTGGTTCAGGGTTCCGTTCAGCCCGATGAAGCCGATGCAGCCTCCGTATGCACCGCGGTTGTGTGGCTCTATCTCGCTGATGAGTTGCATGGCACGTACTTTGGGAGCACCGCTCAATGTACCTGCCGGAAAGGTGTCGAAGAACGTGCGGATGGGATTGGCGTCGGCGTTCAGCGTGCCGCTTACCCGGCTCACGAGGTGGATAACGTGGCTATAATATTGCGGTTCTTTGTAGAAAGCTACGTGCGTGCCCGTGCAGTTCCGGCTTAGGTCGTTGCGTGCCAGGTCTACCAGCATCACGTGTTCGGCGTTCTCTTTCGGGTCGGCAAGCAGGGCTTCGGTCAGCTTTCGGTCGGTTTCCTTGTTTCCGCTCCTTCGGGTGGTGCCGGCAATGGGGTCGATGGTGGCTTGCCCGTCTTCTATCCTGCAATGGGTCTCGGGCGAAGAACCGAAGATGCGGAATCCTCCGAAATCGAAGTAGAACAGGTAAGGCGAGGGATTGATGCTGCGCAGGGCGCGGTAGAGCTTGAAGTCGTCTCCCTGGAAATGCTGGATGAAACGGCGTGAGAGTACGATTTGGAACACATCGCCCCGCAGGCAATGGGCGATTCCCTTGCGGATGTTTGCCTTGTGCGCTTCATCGGTCAGGGTACTGGTGGTTTCCCCTATGGGGTGGAAACCGTAGGTGGTATAATTACGGTCGTGGATGGCACGTTCTATCTCGCCAATATGGCTCGGCTCGCTTCCGTCGTTCATCTCGATGAGTACCATTTCGCTCTTGAAATCGTTGAATACGATGATGTACTTATACAGGATGTAGAGGATATCGGGTGCATCGTTCTTGGCTTCGGTGCTGTCTTTCACCTCCACTGGTTCGAAATAGCGCACGGCGTTGAACGAGGTATATCCATACACGCCGCAATAGTCGGCATATTCTCCTTCTACCCGGAAGCGGGCAAGGAAGCGGTTCATCACATCCTCCACCGTACATGCTTCGCTGATAGGAGTTTCTTCGCGCGAGTGGTCGGGATAGATAGCGGTAGCTACATCGTGGCTTACGCTGATACTGGCTATCGGGTTCAGCCCGATGAACGAACGGTTGTTTTCGCTCCCGTGATAGTCGGAGCTTTCCATCAAGGCGCTTTGCGGAAAGAGGTCGCGCACCTTCAGGTAGGTGCTGACCGGTGTATGCAGGTCGCCCAGCAGCACTTTATGATTGGTATGGTAATGGTAGGTCATTTTTTAGTTAATAATTAATAGTTAATAGTTTAATGTGCTAATAAACAATGTGGCAATGTGCTAATAGGCAATGTGCTAATAAACAATGCACATTCTCACATTAGCACATTCTCACATTTGCACATTCTCACATTTGCACATTAGCACATTATTCAAATACGTTTCCATGTCCTTGTCCCCTCGTCCCGATACGGTGAGCACCACGATGTCTTCGGGGCGGAAACTGACCTTCTCCAGTGCGCCCAATGCGTGTGCCGATTCCAGTGCGGGGATGATGCCTTCCAGACGGGTCAGTTCGTAGGCGGCACGGATGGCTTCGTCATCGTTGATGGCGAGCACCGTGGCACGGTGTTGTGTGGCAAGGTTGGCATGCAGGGGACCGATACCCGGATAGTCCAGCCCTGCCGATACCGAGTAGGGTTCCAGGATTTGTCCGTCTTCGTCTTGCATCACGAGGGTTTTCGCTCCGTGTATGATGCCCAGCCGTCCCAGTTGGATGGTGGCGGCAGAATATCCCGAATGGATGCCTTTTCCTCCCGCTTCGGCGAGTACGATTTTCACCTTGTCATTGTCCAGGTAATGATAGATGGTACCGGCGGCATTGCTTCCTCCGCCTACGCACGCTATCAGATAGTCGGGATAATCACGTCCCTCGTGCTCCATCAGTTGTTTTTTGATTTCTTCGCTGATGACCGATTGCAGGCGTGCCACCATGTCGGGGTAAGGATGAGGCCCTACGGTAGAACCTATTACGTAGTATGTGTCTTCGGGGTGGCAGCACCAGTCGCGTATGGCTTCATTGGTGGCATCCTTCAGGGTTTTGTTTCCCGAGGTGACCGGGCGCACTTCGGCTCCCAGCATCTTCATTTTTTCCACGTTGATGTGCTGACGTGCCACGTCGGTTTCGCCCATATACACCACGCATTCCATGTTCATCAGTGCGCAGACCGTAGCGGTCGCTACTCCGTGCTGCCCGGCTCCGGTTTCGGCGATGATGCGTTTCTTTCCCATTCGCCGTGCCAGCAGCACTTGCCCGATGGCGTTGTTTATCTTGTGTGCGCCTGTATGGTTCAGGTCCTCCCGCTTCAGGTAAATCTTGCATCCGTATTTCTCCGAAAGCCGGTTGGCAAGATACAGGGGAGAGGGACGTCCCACGTAGTCGCGCAACAATTGGGCGAACTCTTGCTTGAAATCATCGCTATCCAATACCCGTAGGTATGCATCTTTCAGTTCGGTCACGCACTGGTGAAGAATTTCGGGGATGTATGCTCCGCCGAAATTTCCATAATACCCGTTTGAGTCTACTTGATACTTTTTCCGATTCATATTTTGATTGTTTAAGTTATTGCCAATGGGGATAAAAACAAAAAAGGCTGTCGTAAGAACGACAGCCTTTTTTGTATGCCTTGATAAATGATTGTTGGTTATGAGAACAGACAGATACACACGGACTGGGTTAGCTTACGACTTTGGGAGTAGTAAGTAACGCCACCAACGATATGTATTTGTCATTACTGAGTTCATGAGTTTTTTGTTATGTTTCTGTTTAATTCGGGAGCAAATATAGCGATAATTTTTGAAGATGCAAACAAAATGGAATTTTTTTTGTTCTATATCCATAGAAGTTTATTTGTATAAACAAGAAAAAACAACTATCTTCGTAGTACATATATAATAAGGAGAAAATTATGAAACTATTCGGTTATTCAGTAGTGAGCAGCCTGTGTGCCCTGATAATGGGTATTCTGCTGGTAGTGTGGCCCGAGGCAGCCGTGATTTATTTGGTAATAACGGTAGGGGTATTGTTTTTGCTTCCGGGTTTGTACGGGATATTGGCTTATTTTTCTTCACGTGGCAATGTTTTTCCTGTTGTAGCACTGGGCAGTGCCTTGTTGGGGATATGGTTGATTGTAATGCCGGGCTTTTTTGTCAGTATTCTGATGTATGTGCTGGGCGCGTTGCTGGTGTTCGGAGGCGTCAGCCAGCTGATGGGTTTCATTTCGGCACGCAAGCTCGCAGGTAGTGTCCCAGGCATCTTTTATGTGATTCCGGTCTTGCTCCTGCTGGCAGGCATCCTGATTCTGGTGAATCCTTTCGAAGCGGCAAAAGTGCCTTTCATCGTTCTGGGCGTGTCTTCTATCGTTTACGGCTTGACCGACCTCTTCCGCATCATCCGCTACCGCCAAAAGAAAGAGGCGGGGATAACGGATGTGGAAGTGATAGACGAGCGGAGAGAAGGCTAATAGTTCAGTCCGAACGCCCATAGTGGGACGATGTTGGCGTAGCCGTTCTCGATGTCGTCCTTTACGATATACCCTTCTTGTACGCTTTCTATTTGTTTTTGCCCTTTTTTGCGTCCTCCGATTTCAAATACTTTGCCGTCTATTTCGAAGTCGGAGACGCTGGAACTGGTCACATTGTTTAGCACCCTTGTCTGGTTCATGAAGAAAGTTTCCCTTACATTGCCGATTTCCGCATGTTCGGGCGCTAATGTGTAAATCAGGTTGGAGTTGTCAAGATAAAGCTTTTCCACTTTTCCCAATCCTCGCAGTCCGCCTGTTGTATCATGAAGTTGGGCTATCATGCCTGCCTTTTCCATGTAAATCAAGTAATTCGGAATGTCGTTCCGGCTAATTCCCGTAGCTTCCGCCAATTTTTGCATGACGGGCTTGAAAGGCACACTTTTAGCTATTACCATCAAGAGGCTTTTCAGTTTTCTCCCTAAGGCAATGTTGGCCTGTATGTGTTGCGGAATGTCCACTTCCATCGTTTGATTGATGACCTGCATCAGTTCCATTTCATATTCTTCATCTTTGGCGAAAGGGTAATAGCCTCTGCGTAGATAATCTTTGAAAAGAGGCAGCGGATGCTCAACAGGAAGCACGGCTTTGTGCGCCAATATTTCGTTGAGGCTATAAACGGGGGTTTCTATCTGATGGAACAAATGCAGGTATTCGCGGAATGAAAGCCCCTGCATGGTGTAAATAGGCATCCTTCGGCTTAGGTCGGCAAGCCCTTTGTATATATCAAGGATAGACGAACCGGAGATAACCAGTTGCAAGTCATCGTAACTATCGTAAATCTGCTTAAGCTCTCTCGACCAACCTTCATACTTATGAATCTCGTCAATAAACAAATGTTTCCCTCCCATTTTCACAAAACGGTCCGCCAGTTCCACAAGCTTATGTTCGGCAAAATACAGATGGTCAGCAGATACATAGAGTGTATCTGCCGGATTGAGATTGAATTTAATATACTGCAAAAGCATCGTAGACTTGCCCACTCCCCGCGGTCCGACAATCCCGAAAGCACGTCCGTTCCATTTGATTTGGTTGTACTGGTAACGAAAGAACTCGGTAGGCGTATGTTTTAGTTTCCGGTTGAAAAACTCATATAGTTGTTCCATAATCGTGTGGTTTAGAAAACAAAGATACGGTTTTTGCATGAAAAAAATGCAGAATTCCTCGAAAACTGCACGAAAATGATGCAGAGTCTGCATTCCAGCGTCCGTTGGCATACTTATTTCCATGAAAAGTCTTGGTACATTTGGCTTTGCAGCTGGGTGATATTCTCTTTGCAGGTATCTAAGTTTTATATTCCAGCTGACGGAACGTATATTCCATGGGCTGGAATATACGTTCCACGGCGTGGAATGTACGTTCCAGCCCATGGAATATAAAACTTATAGCTGTGAGTGGATTATTAATTGTCTTTTTGAAGAAAATGATTTTGTGTATCAGGAAACAAAAGATTATTTTCGATAGAGATTCAGAAGCTGTTTTGATTTCATTCGATAAATTTGTTAAGCATGATTTGGATGAATGCAATCTGTACCATAGCTTCTGCGGTTTCAGCAAGGAATTCGTAATCGATGGTCAGCCTTCTGAAGTTTTCCAGCCATGAGAAAGAGCGTTCCACAACCCAGCGTTTGGGCAGTACCTGAAATTTGGACGGACATTCGTCTGGTCTGAGTACGACCTCCAATATCCATCCGAATTTCTTCTTGACCCAATCAGCCAAATCTCCCCTGTAGCCTCTGTCCGCCAATATTTTAACCAAGCGCGGAAATTTATAAGCGAGTTTTTCTATGGCTTGTGGGGCGCCCTTGCTGTCATGCAGGTTGGCTTCATGGATTGCGACGGCTAACGGAAGGCCGAGCGTATCGACTATGATGTGCTCTTTCCGTCCCTTGATTTTCTTGTTCCCGTCTATACCACGGTCAGAATCAACATGATGGGAGGTCTTTACGCTTCTGGAATCCATGATGCCAAGACTGGGACTTTCCTCCCGTCCCGCCTGTTTACGGATAAGGGAGTGCAAGGCATCCATCACCTCTTCAAACACACCTTCAAGCTTCCACTTGCGGAAGTAGTAATAGACGGTTTGCCAAGGGGCGAAGTCAGAAGGAAGCATACGCCACTGGCAGCCGGTCTTGTTGATATAAAGGATGGCATTCATTATCTCTTTAAGTGAATGTTTTCGGTTCCTCGCTTGCGGCTCTAAAATATTTTTTATAACTTGCGACTGTTTTTCAGTCAGGTCGGTTGGATACTGTGTCATAACTTTATTGTTTGGTACCTTTAAAGATATAACATTTTTCCAATTGACCGACTGATTTGAGATCTGAAGATGCTTATAACATTATTCTTGAATCAATTCAAAACAGTTTCTTAGATTGAAGAGGATTATCTTCTCTAGCGGAGAAGATAATCCCATATTCAGTATCAGATAATTACATTGTATGTATGCCTGATATGAGTATTTTTAATCCTCTTGCATCCCACAAGGTTTCATTTGATTTGTAGGATTCGAACAGGTTGTTGTTTTACTTCATCCAGTGGGACGGCTTGATAGGCGACTTTTGAAAAATCAATATCTTTGAGTCGGATACTACGTATCTCGCTGTTGTACATCGTACGGTAATAAATAATACGGTGTTTCATGTCTGTAGCCGAAGTCCATTGGGTCGCACTGGGAATGTCGGCGGGGATTTTTCCTCCGGTAAATTCAATGCCTACGGGAATGTCGAAATTGTTCAATATCTGGAATGACTGGAGAACCGTTTTTAGTGCGTTTTCCTGTTTGGGTGCCGTGGCTTGATAGAATGCAGCTCTTACGAAACGTGAAGGAGGAGTCACATCACCTGGGATACCGAGGAATCCGCTTCCTGCCCCGAAAGAAGCCAGTCGCGTATCGCCCAATGATTGGGAAGGAGCTGAACCGGGATAGAGGTTCACGTAGTTATTAAGGTTGGTCAGGTGCCATTCGAATCCGGGTGAATTGGTCAGTACGCCTAGGTCGTTTTCGTAAAACCGGGCTTTTCCTTGAACGAGTTCCAGTACAATTTGTCGTCCGCTGACATCGGTAAACCGCCAATGAACGGTAGAAGCACGCGGGTCGATACTGATGATGTGTGCTTCGTTTACTTTTTCTGTCACTTCTTCCAGTGTAGCACATTCGCCCAATATCCAAGCAACCAGTTGCAGGTCGGCTATGCTGGTATCTTTTTGGGCAGGGTTGTAAGTTTCGTATTCTCCATAATTGGGAAAATAAAATAGTCCGGCAGATAAGCCGGCTTCATTGATACCTTCGGCAATGAAGTCTTTTTGTTCTACTGCAAGCCCTACATAACCATAACGTGCAGTAAATGTCATGCCTTTGTTTCCATCGGGAGTAAGCGAATGCATTGTATAGCCTCGTGGTACAATGATATACTGGCTGTTCAGGTCGCTGCCTCCCCATTCGATGGTACGGGCTACGATGGTGGTACTGTCTTGGCTGATCAGGGTGATTCCTGTACAGGCATTTGCCGGGAGCGATACGTTGAGCATGCCGGCGAAGGCTAAGATTGAAATGATGGATGGTGTTTTCATGGTTTTTGAGTTTTTAAGTTTTTGAGTTTTTAAGTTTTGGGGTTTTTGAGTTTGAGCGTTCTTAAAGGGCTTCCCGACTTATAAACTTATTAACAATCTATGTGGTTAAATGGTTCAAGTTTTCATCAGATAGAGTTTTCCGTTCTCTTGCTTGATGCGTTCTTCCGAAAGCAGGTACGTCAGTACGTTCAGAATTTTTTCTTCGGGTACAGACAAGGCATGAATCACTTCCTGTGGGGTGTGGGGATGTCTGTTCAGCAAGTTTTTTATATCGGAGGCAATGTCTTCGTATTCACCTTTTTTTAATCCGGATGTATGTTTCTCAAGGCATACGTCACATTGTCCGCAATTATGTTCATTATTTTCACCGAAATAATGCAGCAGCATCCGGCTTCGGCACTGGTCGTTGCTCTCGGCATATTCCAACATTGCCTGTATGCGTTTTTCATAACTTCTTTTCCGGTCTTCGTATACTTCTTTGTTTAATACAATACGGTTCGTGTCTTGCCTCTCGCGTGTATATATAATATAAGGAGTCTTTTTGCCCGGTATATAGTGTAGGATATGTCGTTTGGTCAAAAGGATGAGCGTATCATATACCTGTTGGCGTGAAAGTCCGCTTCTTTGGGCTAAAGTTTCTTCATTGATGTATGCATAATCGCTGAACAGGCCGGTGTACGAGCGCAGGATAATGCGGAGCAGTTTTTCTGTATCCTGGTTATGCTCTTCCATACGGTATAATTCATCGCGGCGCAGGGTGAAAATAAGACGGGAGGCATTGTCTTGTTCATCGGTATATTCCAGGTATCCTGCGCGGGTCAGTATTTTCAGGGCACTGTCTACGCGAACTGGAAAATGCTTGAAGCGCTGACAGAACTCATCGATGTTGAAAGCGAAAGTACATCCTCTGCCATCACCCATGGCCATCTGGTAATAGTAGTTGATGTGTTCATATACTTGGCGGATATAGTCTTTTTCTGGAAAGGTATCACTTATCCGTTTTTTCAAAATAGTCTTGTCACTTTGTGCATACAGTAAGACCGCGTATGCTTTTTGTCCATCACGTCCCGCACGTCCGGCTTCTTGAAAATAGGCTTCCGGTGAATCTGGGAAATCGATATGAATAACCAGCCGCACGTCCGGTTTATCAATGCCCATCCCGAAGGCATTGGTAGCCACCATTACACGATACGTACCTGCCTGCCAGCCTTTTTGTCGCAAGTCTTTGGTTTTGTTGTCTAGTCCGGCATGGTAGAAAGTGGCACTGATATCGTGCTGGTTTAGGAATAGTGATATTTCTTTGGTGCGTTTCCGGTTTCGTGTATAGACGATTGCAGAACCTTGCACTTGGTTAAGGATATGTAGCAATTCACCGCTTTTGTCTTCCGTGCGGCGGACAATATAGGCAAGGTTTTTGCGCTCGAAACTCATCCGGAATACGTTTTCTTCGCGGAAGGCAAGCCGTACTTGGATGTCCTTTACCACTTCGGGGGTAGCTGTAGCTGTCAGTGCCAGTACGGGTACATCGGGCAAGAGTTTGCGCACATCGGCTATTTTCAGGTAGGCAGGACGGAAATCATATCCCCATTGCGAAATGCAGTGTGATTCGTCTACTGTTATCATGCTTACTTTCATACTGCGCAACTTGTTCTGGAAGATTTCGGTGCCGAGCCGTTCGGGTGAAATGTATAGAAACTTATAGTCACCGAAGATGCAGTTTTCCAGTGCAATGACAATCTCCTCACGCGTCATACCCGAGTAGACTGCCTGTGCCTTGATACCGTGTTTTCGCAGGTTTTGTACTTGGTCTTTCATCAGGGCAATCAGCGGAGTGATGACCAGGCATAGTCCGGGATTCGCCAGGGCAGGCACTTGAAAGGTAATGGACTTTCCACCGCCCGTAGGCATCAGCCCTAACGTGTCACGTCCACTACCGATACTGGAGATAATGTCTTCCTGTATGCCTCGGAAATTGTCATATCCCCAGTAGTGTTTCAATATGCTTTTATAATCGGTCATGTCTGTTTGCTCGGTTTAATATCCTCTATTTGTAACTGAATGTCTCCTCGTTTATGAGTGTTTTCTTCAATGGTATAGCAGATATTAAACGATTGTTTGGTCTTGATATAACGAGCCTGCGAACTTTGTCCGAATGCGATTCCGTTCATCACATTGTTTGACTTGTTGTCTACCAATTCCAATTTGATATGCTCCTGGTCACGTCCTACTACTTTACTCGTGCCATAATCGTAAACGTTCAGCGTAGAGAATACCGGTTTCGGGTTTTCAGGTCCGAAAGGATTGAACTTCTTCAAGTCGAAGAAGAATTTCGGAGTGATATCCCTGAAATCCAGTTGGGCATCGATATCAATGGTGGCACTGGTCTGTTCAGGCAGGATATGGTCGGTTACATACTCTTCGAAACGCCGGGTAAACTCCGGTACGTTTTCTATTTTCATCGAAAGCCCTGCGGCATATGTATGTCCGCCGAAGTTTTCCAGCAAATCCCGGCAATATTCGATGGCTTTATATACATCAAATCCCGATACCGAACGTGCAGAGCCGGTGGCAAGATTATCGGTTCGTGTCAATACAACAGCAGGTCGGTAATAGATTTCCGTCAGACGTGATGCAACGATACCGATTACTCCTTTGTGCCAGGCTTCGTTGTAAATGACAATAGATCGCCGTTCGGACAAATTGTCCAAATGGTCGACAATCTTGTTTGCCTCTTCCGTCATATTCTTATCCAGGTCTTTCCGTGTTTCATTATACCGGTTGATCTGATTTGCTTTTTCCAATGCTGCAGGGAAATCTTTTTCCGTGAGCAGGTCTACGGCTTCCTTTCCATTCTGTATACGGCCGGACGCATTGATGCGGGGACCTATCTTAAAGATAATGTCACTCATACTGAGTTCCCTGTCGGACAAGCCGCATACATCGATGATGGCTTTCAGTCCTACGCTGGGGTTGGTATTCAGTTGGCGTAAGCCATGATAAGCCAGTACCCGGTTTTCTCCCATGATGGGTACAATATCAGATGCGATGCTTACTGCTACCAAGTCTAACAGAGGAGTCAGTTGATGAAACTCTATCCCGTTGTTCAGTGCAAAGGCTTGCATAAACTTGAAGCCCACTCCACAACCCGACAAGTGATCGTAAGGATAAGTCGAGTCAAACCGTTTCGGGTTCAAGATGGCAACCGCGACCGGCAATGTATCATCGGGTACATGATGGTCGCAGATGATAAAATCGATACCTTTTTCCTTGGCATAGGCGATTTCCTCTACCGCTTTGATGCCACAATCCAACACAATAATCAGCTTTACGCCGGTTTCGTACGCATAATCCACTCCTTTTTTCGATACTCCATACCCTTCGTTATAACGGTCGGGGATGTAATAGTCGATGTTCGAATAGAACTGCTGGAGGAATTTGTATACCAGTGCAACGGCGGTTGTGCCGTCCACGTCATAGTCTCCATACACCATGATGCGCTCTTTCCGTCCCATGGCTTTATTCAGGCGCTCCACGGCTAGACTCATGTCTTTCATGAGAAACGGGTCGTGCAGTTCGTTCAGTTGCGGGCGGAAAAAGCGTTTGGCTTCACCAGCCGAGGTAATACCTCTTTGTAAGAGCAGCCGGCAAAGAATTGGGCTGATGCCAATTTCTTTCGCCAGAGCCTTAGCTGCTTCCCGTTCTTCGAGTGTAGGAGGTTGATAGTTCCATTTGTAGTTCATTTATATATTTTTTTTCTTTCTTTTTCTGCATTCAAAGGAGCGGGGTATGAATACTTGAAAATATGCCCTGCTCTTTCAACTTGTAAAAGTAAGAAAAAAGCAAGAAAAAAACGGCTAATTCCCGAATTATTTTCAGGAACCAGCCGTTTAATTATTTATAAATATTCTATATTATTGATTTACAGCCCCAGTTTTTTGGCTATATCTGCCGGGATTGCTTTTTTATGTACCAGTATATTCATAGTTTTATAAGCGACGAAAGTTTTCGATGCATACCAGATGCCTTTGTACTTGCCTTCCGTGCCCCATGAATTTTTTACCATAAAGTATTCTTTTCCGTTCTGGTCTTTGGCGATGCCGTAGATGACCATGCCGTGGTCGTCGGTCGTTTCCCAATTGTCGAAAGCTTCCTGGCGCATCTCTTGGGTTACGGTGATTTCCGGAAGTGGTTTGGCAGTAAGCTCTTTGCGTTTGTCTGCAGGGCTCAAACCCAGCCAATGTGCCATATCCGAGCCTGTCAGTTCGGCGCCTTTTTCCACATCGGGGCATACGGCAACTCCATTGCGTGTGAAGCCTTGTTCGCTTACATCAGCTCCCCAGGCGAATGTGTATCCATTGTTGATGGCGTTTTCCATTACTGCCATCAGTTCGTCAATGGGAAGGTTATACGACAAAGCGTTGCGCCAGTTGTCTTGCACTTCGATGCTGAACTGTTTGTAGAACGGATGGTGTGTGTACGAGGTCAGCGAAACATAGTCATCCATATTCAATCCCAATACTTCATCGGCGAAGGTTCGCGGTGTGTAGGTCTTGCCTTTATAGGTGAATTGTTCCGGACATTTGCCCAGGTAAGTATCGTAAATGGCACATACTCCGTTTTTCCAGACTGGACTTAATTTTTTCAATTTGCCTTTGGCTATGGCATCTACATACCCTGAAGCTACGGCATCCAGTTCGTTGTGGTTCGGGAGTGAATCGCCGTACATGATGCCCGGCATGGCTTCTTGGGGCACCATTCCATAGTTTTCGTAACAGTATACGATATCTTCAAAACTTCCGCCCGGCGAGAAGGAAGCATCGCCGTGATAACGCACGTAGTTTACGGCACGGTCTTCCATCGTATGATGTACAACGAACATTTCCGACAAGTCGAACTCTCCTTTTCCCAACCGGAGCAGTTCCGATTCGAAGAAACCGAGGGTAGAGAACGACCAGCACGTGCTCGACTGGTTTTGGTCTTTGATGGAAGTAATCGGGTTTTCTTTTACCGTAGTAAATACAAATCCTTCTTCTTCTGTCTTGTCTTTCTTAGGACCTTTGGCATATACATTGCTAAAGCAGATGCCCATTGCTAAAATTGCGATAAGTTTATTCATTGTTATTTATAGAGTTAATAGTTAATAATTAATACTTAATAACGGCGGATGCTTTCGATTTCCGCTATTCACCATTAATTATTAATTGTTCATTATTTAATTATTAATTACTTCATGATTTCTTCCACTTCCTCGATGGTGATGGGGATATGTTTTTCACCGGTGAAGCGCGAACCGCCGGGGATAATCAGGATATCGTCTTCCAGTCGGATGCCCCCGAAATCCTTATACTTATCAATGGCATTGAAGTCGAGGAAGTCGGTATGCATTTTGTCGGCACGCCATTTATCTATCAGGTCGGGGATAAAATAGCAACCCGGTTCGTCGGTGATGACGAAGCCTTCCTGTAAGCGTCGTCCCATACGCAAGGATGCCAGGCCGAACTGTTTGGAAGGACGTACTTCATCGTCATAACCAACGTAACATTGTCCCAGGTCTTCCATGTCGTGTACATCGATACCCATCATGTGTCCCAGTCCGTGGGGCATGAACAGGGCATGTGCTCCTGCTGCTACGGCATCCTCTACGTTGCCTTTCATCAGTCCCAGGTCTTTCAGCCCTTGTGCCAGTACACGGCACACTTCCAGATGGACCGATTTGTAGGTGATACCCGGACGTGCCAGTTCTAGGGCACGGTCGTGACAAGCCAGCACGATGCTGTACACGTCACGCTGGCGGCTGGTGAACTTGCCTCCTACTGGGATGGTACGTGTATGGTCCGAGCAATAGTTGGTCGTACTTTCGGCTCCTGCATCGGTCAGCATCAGTCTGCCCGCCTGAAGTATCTGGCTATGGTCATGGTTGTGCAAGGTCTGTCCGTTCTGGCTTAGGATGGTAGCAAAGGATACCATATTGCCGTAAGATGCGGCAATGCCGTCCAGTACACCGGTGATGTATTGTTCGGATACACCCGGTTTGCAAAGTTTCATTGCTGCGGTATGCATTTCATAACCGATGTTGCAGGCTTTGTCGATTTCTTCTATTTCGCAGGGTTCTTTTACCGAACGTAAGGCTACTACCGCCTTGATGAGTTCAAGCGAGCTGTGCTGTCTGACCAGTGAGGCACGGATGCCGGTCAGGTCTTCCAGCAAGAGCATGTTGTCGTAGCGGTAAGGAGGCAGGAAATGAATTTTCCGACGTTGGGCGATGGCTTTGCCTATCACCTCTTTCAGCTTACCGAAGGGGAAACTTTTGTCTATTCCTACTCGTGCAGCCAGTTCTTTTACGCTGGGTTGGGGACCCATCCAGATGATATCGTCCATCGTGACGTCATCGCCGAAAAAGTAATCTTCGCCGGAATCTGCATCAAGTATTCCTGCATATCCCGGATGGGCATGTCCGAAAAAATAAAGAAACGAACTGTCCTGACGGAATTTATAGGTATTGTCGGGATAATTGGCTGGTGCCTCATTGTTTCCCAATATCAGGATTAGGCCGTTGCCGACCTTGTCCCTTAACGCCTGACGGCGTTTGCTATATACGGTAGATTCGAACATATTGTTATGGTTTTTGGTAATACCTTTGTAGTAAGTATTGCAAAAGTAGAAAATTAAATTGAAAAGTTCTCTCTATATTCTGAAAAATGTATCTTTGTAGCAAATAAAAGAAATGAATATCCGCATTTTGCTCAATTGGCTGTAGGGGATGTTTGCGGATTCAAATAAAAGAAAGGTTATGGCTATGGATTATTCAAAAATGGGTTTAGTATTGGAAGGAGGAGGCATGCGTGGGGTGTTCACCTGCGGTGTGCTCGACTATTTTATGCAGAAAGGCATAGAGTTTCCTTATGTTGTCGGCGTTTCGGCTGGTGCATGCAACGGTCTGTCTTATTTGTCGCACCAGCCGGGCAGGGCACGTTACAGCAACATCGAGATGCTGGCTAAATACCGTTACATCGGGTTGAAGTATCTGTGGCACCAGCACAGCATTCTTGACCAGCATCTGCTGTATGAAAAGTTTCCTGCTACGATATTGCCTTTCGATTACGAAGCGTATTTCCTTAACCCTGCACGTTTTGAGATGGTGACCACTAATTGTGTCACCGGCAGGGCCTGTTATCTGGAAGAGAAACACGACCGCGGGCGCCTGCTGGCAATTGCCAAAGCATCGAGCAGCTTGCCCTATGTGTGTCCGATAACGTGGGTAGACGGGAGTCCCATGCTCGATGGAGGTATTGTCGATTCTATTCCGGTGATGCGTGCTGTTTCGCAAGGATATGCCAAGAATGTGGTTGTGCTTACCCGGAACCGGGGCTATCGGAAGACGGAAAAAGATATCCGCATACCGCGTATCATCTATACGCGCTATCCTCGTTTGCGTGTAGCGTTGAGCCGGCGGTGTCAGGCATACAATGAGCAGTTGGAAATGATAGAGAGGCTGGAAGATGAAGGGCGTATCATAGCCATCCGTCCCGAAGCGCCCGTGAAAGTAAACCGGATAGATAAAGACATCCAGAAACTGACCGCGCTTTATGAAGAAGGTTTGCGTTGTGCCGAAAAAGTGGTGGGTTAATGGGGTGATTCCGCATTTGCCTACAAGAAGTTGTTTAAAGGAGTTAGAGGGAGTTAAAAGCCAATACTTCTGTGCTATTGGCATTTAACTCCCTCTAACTCCTTTAAATTCTTCTAACTCTTTCTAATTACTGGCGTTTTGAGAGCAGTAATGACTATTTCGCGAAGCTTACGGCGCGTGTTTCGCGGATAACCGTAATCTTGACTTGTCCCGGATATGTCATTTCGTCTTGTATTTTTTTGGCGATTTCGGTAGACAGGCTTTCGGTCTGCTTGTCGTCTATCTTGTCTGCGCCTACGATGACACGAAGCTCTCGGCCTGCCTGGATGGCATACGTCTTGGTTACGCCCGGATAAGACATGGCAAGTTGTTCCAGGTCGTTGAGACGTTTGATATAAGCTTCTACAATTTCGCGTCGTGCTCCCGGACGTGCTCCAGAGATGGCATCGCATACCTGTACGATAGGAGCCAGAAGGCTGGTCATTTCCACTTCATCGTGGTGGGCACCGATGGCGTTGCAGATGTCTGGTTTTTCCTTATATTTTTCAGCCAGTTTCATACCCAGCAGTGCATGGGGCAGTTCGGGCTCTTCATCGGGCACTTTGCCGATATCGTGCAACAGGCCGGCACGTTTGGCTTTTTTGGGATTCAGTCCCAGTTCGGATGCCATGATGGCACACAGGTTGGCTGTTTCACGTGCATGTTGCAACAGATTCTGTCCATACGAAGAGCGGTATTTCATCTTACCGATGATACGGATCAGTTCGGGATGCAAACCGTGGATACCCAGGTCGATGGTTGTCCGCTTACCGGTTTCGATAATTTCATCTTCTACCTGTTTTTTCACCTTAGCCACCACTTCTTCGATGCGTGCCGGATGGATACGTCCGTCGGTTACCAGTTGGTGTAATGCCAAACGGGCTATTTCTCGGCGTACGGGGTCGAACGCCGAAAGGACAATGGCTTCGGGCGTATCGTCAACTACAATTTCCACTCCCGTAGCGGCTTCCAAGGCACGGATATTTCTTCCTTCCCGTCCGATAATCCGTCCTTTTATCTCGTCCGATTCAATATGGAATACGGTTACAGAGTTTTCAATGGCGGTTTCGGTTGCTACGCGCTGGATGGTTTGTATGACAATGCGTTTTGCCTCGCGGTTTGCCGACATTTTGGCATCATCCATGATGTCGTTGATGTACGATTGTGCTTCCGTTTTGGCTTCTTCTTTCAGCGATTCGACGAGACGTTCTTTAGCCTCTTCAGCAGACAGTCCCGACAAGGCTTCCAGTTTTTTACGTTCTTGTGCCTGGAGGGCATCCAGTTCTTCTTTCTTCTTGTCGATAACCACCAGCTGCGCATCAAGGTTTTCGCGGATGGCTTCGGTTTCGTTCCGTTTGCGTTGCAGTTCCTCGTGCTTTTGGCTTAATACCATTTCGCGCTGCTTCAGTTTGTTTTCAGCCTGTTGGATTTTCTGGTTGCGTGCTGTTACTTCTTTTTCCAGCTCGGCTTTCTTGTTCAGAAATTTTTCTTTGACCTCCAGCAACTTGTTTTTCTTGATTACTTCTGCTTCTGTTTCGGCCTCCTTTATAATTTTATCGTACCGCGATTTCAGGCCGAACTTGAAAAAAGCGTACGAAATTGCTCCTCCTACCAGGAAAGCAACAACCGTGAATATTACTACTGTTGTAAACATTACTATTTAGTTTAAAAATATAAATAAAAAACGCACATACTTTCCTGTCGGTTTGTTCCGGCATTCCAGTTGTGCGTAAAATCTTCCTTGTTCTATACTAAACTTTCCTGTCTCCTAATCGTCAGGTTTAGGATGAATGCATTCATCTATATCATCAGCCAGCTGTTTCAGTTTTTCTGCATACGGCTGTGTATCATTCCGGTCTTTCAAGGATACATTCTCAAAAGAGAGTTCCAGTGCAGTCATAGCCCAGTGTTTGGCCAGGCTGAACTCCGGATACATACTGCGATATTTGTTTAGTTTATAGTCAATCTGCTTAGCCGCCTTCCTATATAGTTCTTCCTTGTCGCGGTCAATGACCAAGGGATATAGTTCGTTGTCGATCCGCAGATGTATTTTTAATTTGTCGTCTTTCATGACTCGTTTACCTTTTGGCTTATTCATTCAGCAAAGCGATACATTTTTCGACTTCACGCACCAGCCTCGTCAACCTTTTCTTCGTATCATTGAGTTCCGTATCGTTGATACTGATTATACGGGCCATTTTCAAATTGGCATATCTTGACTCCAGTTCTTTCCGGTCACTTTCCATACGTGCGATAGCAGCTTCCTTTTCTTCCAAGAGGTGCCGGAGTGAAGCTATTTCCTTTTTCTGTTCTTCGAACAGGAACAGCAGGTTTCTTAATCTTCCTTCAAACGTATTCAGTAGCCTTTTGTCTTCTTCCGTCATTTTTTGCCAAATTCTACACAAATATAATGGATTGCTCAGAAACTCAAAAATTTTTGCGCTTATATTTTCAGAAAAAGTGGATTTTGCGTTTTTATAACATTATATGAATGCCCGCATTTCACCCATAAGGAGTTATTTCAGGGAGTTAGAAACCAATACTTTTACTAATGGAAATCCTAACAGAACTATTGTCTTTTAACTCCTGTGAGCGAAGCGCAGGACAGTTCGTGTTACCCCGGAATGTCCATGTTCCAGCAGCGGTCGCACAGGTTCAGGTAATCCATTTCGGGACGTGTTCCGAACACCAGGGCATAGAAAGCCGTTTCCTTACGTTTCAGTCCCAAAATCTGTTTCATCAGTGTTTCAGATATGGGGGGCATTTCGAAATCGGAAATCATCACTACATCCGAACGGTGCCATCCGTTGCTGTTTATCATTCGCACCGCTTCGTCTACGGCCTGTTCCATGCTGGTGCCTCCCCCGAAACTATGGTTCAGAAATTCCACCAGCACAGGTAAGTCGGTATACAGGTCTTTTACCAGCAGATGTTCGGTTTCTTCCGAAAAATTGATGATGTAACACTTGCGGTGTGTGCTTTCGGTAAGACGGGCAATGGCGAGTACGGCCGATTTGGCAAGTTGCTCCCGCTTGCCTTCCATCGATCCGGATGTATCCAGGCAAATGACAAAGGGACCTTGTCCGCTTACTTCCCTCTTACCCGGCTGTGCCGCCGAACGGTCTTCTTGCGAACGGCTGTCGAACATCTGCAAGCGTTTTTCCGTGTAGCGTTGCATAAAGACGGGACGTAGTGTTTCTTCGGCAAAATATCAATACTCTATGGGTAACAGGTGATTCAGGTCGTTGCCCAGCGTAATGCATTCGATGTCGCTTTGTGTGGCATGACGCACCAACTGCTCTTTTTGTGCTCCCGATAAGGGGTCGAAGCGTTTCTTTTCTCCCTGGCTTCTTTTGCCCAGTACCCGTACCAGTTCGTGTATGTGCCGGTTCTGTTCCATTGTTTTCTCGTAATGCATCACCTTCCGGTACAGTTCCGGATGGTTGTACAATAGCCAGCGGATGCGCGAACTTATCAGGTTGGTCTCGGTCTTCATGCCTGTACTTGCCTTCAGCAGTGCAAAACTGTTGCATAAAGAGGCGATGTGATGATACTGGTAATCGTATTCCTTGGCGGTAAGCAGGCGGTGCCACTTGTTTAGAAAAAACTCCTGTAAGTTTTTCCGCCCGGCATCTGTGCTGGCCGGTTGTTCCAGTTTTCCGATGTAATACGGCACATCCAGTTCGGTAAGTGCATAGCGCTTACGGAAAGCCGGGAGCATCCGCTTCAGAAAAAGTAGGAAATCGCCGGGCGACAAAGACTCAGCATCGTAGAACATCTCCCATTCGGGCGTATAGCGGGAGTAAAACTCCTGGAGCGATGGAGATGTCTTGCGGTAATACTGCCATATGGCGTCCTCCAGTTCGGCAGGGAACACGATACGTTTATGCAACGCTTCCTGCAGATGTTTGGAGCAACGCTGACGAAGCTCAGCCAAATAGATTGCCTTCAATGTTTTCAGACGGATATTCCGTGTTCTCTTCCCGATATGCATGTTCCAGTTCGTTTAGTTCGTTCCGATAATCTGCTACCGATGTCTGCTGATGTTCCAGCAATCCCCGTATGATGTCTCGTTCCTGCTCGTTCAGGAACAGGTGCCGGTCTGCATATGCCAATTCTTGTGTATAAAAGTCTTTGCATCCTCCTTCCACCCGTAGCAATAAGTCGTTCAGCTGGCAGAAGCGTTCCTCCAGCTTTTCCTTGTCCGTCCCTGCGGCTTGTGGTGGCAGCGGTTCACAACCGGGCACACACACCAATGGATATTCGTAATCATTGATAAAGACCGAGCGGTTGCCCTTGCGCAGCGAATAGATTTTATGCTGCGGCACCTTGTTCCGCATCGACAGGTCGTAGCGCTTCAAGATAAAACACTGGCTCTTATACTTGTCTTTGTGCAGGTAGAACAGTTTCCCGATGGTGTCGAGCGACTGATAGTCGGATGCAAACATCAGCAATCTTCCTGCCAGCCGCACTTTGTCTATCTGGTGATAATACGAGTCGACCAACAGCAGTCCCGGATCTCGGTTTTCGTGCACGGCTGCTGCCGATGACAGCTCATCTTTCAGAGCTTCCATCTCCCTGTGCAAGCCCTGCAGGTTCAACAGATACCCTTCGGCGCTCATCCGAATGGCGTCTGTTACCATCTCATTTATTTCCTCCAGCTGTGATACCTCGTTCCACAGGCAATGGCGTAACAACAGGCAGTCGGTCAGGCGTATGGTGTCCGAACCGTTCAGGAAAGCCGATGTACGTAGCAGCTTCACCAGTTTTTTCCACCTGCGGTCGGACACATACAGAGGTTGCTCCGTCGATTCGGCATTCTGTAGTTTGTGGTTGTGGTCTTCTATTTTTTCTTTCAACGTATGTATCACTTCGAAAATGGAATAGTGGATGCTGATTGAGCCGATTTTGCCTTGCCATGTCTCATATTCTTGTTCTTCTATTTGCAAGGCGGTATTAACACAAGGTTCGCTTTCGTCTGGCGAAGCTATCATACGGTCGAAGTCAGACTGGTCGGTTATGCCTGTCACCAGCATCCGCACCAGGAAGCGGTCCCACAAGGCGTCCAGTCCCTGTCCTGAGGCAGGCAATTCGTTAGAGGCAGCCACCAGCCCTTTCAGCGGTACCCGGAAAGTATGGTTGCCGTTGCGATATATTTTCTCGTTCAGAATGGTCAGCAGGGCATTCTGTATAGCTGGTCCTGCCTTCCAGATTTCGTCCAGAAAAGCAATGGTAGCAGTAGGCAAATAGCCTTCTGTCATCCGTTCGTACGTGTCGCGGTCTTTCAATTTCGAGATGGAAACCGGACCGAAGATTTCATCGGGGGTACTGAAGCGCGACATCAGGTAATCAAATGAACCCGCATTGCGGAATGCTAGCTTCAATCGTCGCGCCACCATACTTTTTGCTACTCCCGGAGGACCGAGCAGGAAGATGCTTTCGCCTGCCACTGCCGATAGTAGTGACAGGCTTATGATATGCTCTTTGCCGAATACTCGTTCGTTTAATGCTTCCAGCAATAGCCGGATGCGTTGTGTCAGATTTTCCATATTTGTAAAGGAGTTAAGCCGGTGCTTCTGTAAAACCGGCATTTTGCCTGTTGGCTTTAACACTTTTGTTTTTTTACTTTTGTTATTATCCGCAGGGTCTGCATCACCACCGACAGGAATATCATCCCCAGCCCGGCATAAAAACTTGCGTTCAGGTCTTTCGCTTCGCCGAAGATAATCATGGCAAGGATGATGCTGTAGATAGGCTCCAGGTTGTAGGTCAGGTTGAACGTGAACGCCGAAATCCGCTTCAGAACCTGTATCTGCAGGATGTACAGGCATACCGTACAGAGCGAAGCCAATGCCAGCAGGCTCCCCCAGTCGGCGGCAGAAGGCACGAGCGACGTAACCGGAAAGAAATGCAGGTAGAAGGGCAGCAGCAGGCTCAGCCCTGCGAAACCTCCTCCCATTTCATAGAGCAGCACAGTGCCCGACGGATAATCAGACGCTACCCGCTTGTTGCAGATGGTGAAGAGCGAAGCCAGTGCCGACGAGAGGATGCCCATTAGGATGCCCACACGGTAACGGGTATCGAAATGGAATATCAGCACGATGCCCGCCACACCTATCAGGCTGAACAGCACCTCGCTTGCCGATACCCGGTGTCGGTTGATAAGCGGGTCGAACAGGGCGGTAAAGAAGCTCATTAGCGAGAGGCAGACCACTCCGATAGACACATTCGATGCCTTGATGCTGCCGTAGAAGAACAGCCAGTGCAAGGCAAGCAGCACACCCGTCGCAGCAATCCGTACCGCATCCCGCCGTTGCACCTTGCGTAATTTGTCTAAAACAAACAACACGGCATAAAACATCAGTGTGGCAAGCAGCAGCCGGTACCACACCAGCAGTCCTTCGTTCAACGTAATCACACGCCCGAACACTCCCGTACCACCTGCTATCAGCACCGACAGGTGGAGTTTAAGTAAAGCTTCTTTCATCGTTTAACTGTTTTCCGGTGCAAAGGTAGTCATTTCTCCGGCGAACAGGCAATATGGGCAATAAAGATTTATGCATATCCGCACTTTACCCAATTGGCTGTAGGGGCGTATCGTATGGGATGTTTGCGGATTCAATTAGTATAATCATGATAGAGAAGATAATTTTTCCGCATGGTTTTATATTGCTGGAGGGCGGGTTGCCACGCTGTACGGATTTCAGCTTCAGATTTTCCTTTCAGTATGTCCATCCGCACACTGTCGGTGCCCATCAGCAGGTCAAACCAATGGGGACGGGTGAAGAAGCCTTTTGGATTATTCCGGTAAAGCCGGTAAATTTCAAGGATGTATTTTAAAGAAAAGCCTTCAGGTGCTTCTGTGTGCCGCAAGTCTGAACCGTAACAATAGGTGTTTTTATGCAACGGGTTCATATCCGAACCTTTTAACGGGCGAGGCATAAAACGGAATGTGCAGGTCTTGAGCGTGGGATTCCCGATTACTTGAAATGGGAAAGGGGTACCGCGTCCTATACTTACCGATGTACCTTCGAAAGGACAAAGGGAGGCATAAAGTGCGACGGCTTGATCGTTGGGCAGGTTAGGCGAGGGCTTGACGGGAAGCGAATAGGGCTGTCCGTGATGCCAGCCTGCGACAGGGATTATTCTCAGTCTGCAATGCAAGCCATTCCCCAACCACCCTTCGCCGTTGATCATTTGGGCGATTTCTCCTACCGTACATCCGTGTAATACCGGAATGGGAAGCATCCCTACGAAGCTCTTGAACTTCGGTTGCAATACAGGTCCGTCTACATAGTCGCACGGATTCGGCCGGTCCAATACAATCAGTTCTTTCCCGTTTTCGGCGCAAGCTTGCATCACATAGTATAAAGTACTGATGTAGGTAAAGAAGCGTGCACCTACATCCTGAATATCGAATACGATGATATCGGTATCTTTTAATTGGTCGTTTCGGGGTTTCTTGTCCTTGCCATAAAGAGAGAGAACCGGAATGCCGCTGCGTGCGTCTTTTCCATCTTTGACGATGGCTCCGGCATCTGCTTCTCCCCGTATTCCGTGTTCGGGAGCGAAGATGGATGTTACTTGTATGTTTTGCGATAACAGGGAATCGAGCAAGTGCGTCTTTCCGATAAGAGAAGTCTGGTTGACTACCAGTGATACATGTTTCCCTCTGAGCAAGTGCAGGTACAGTCCGGTCTGTTCGGCTCCAGTACGTACTTGGGCATAGAGTGAGGTGAGAGCAGTTGACACGCTCCAACAGATGAAAAACAGGAATAATAATCGATATTTCATAACGGATGAATATTTTTTTGTAATTTCGCGTGTTACAAATATAATAAAATAAGTATATGAATCCATTCGCATTGATTGATAAATTTTATCCGGAAGATAATGAATTGAAGCATATCCTGCTGGTACATAGCCGTTCGGTTGCCGACAAGGCGCTGGCTTTGGCACAGAAACATCCTGAACTGAATCTAGACTTGGCTTTTATTGGTGAGGCGGCGGTGCTGCACGATATTGGCATATTCCAGACCGATGCTCCTGACATTCAGTGTTTTGGTACTTATCCGTATATCTGCCACGGATATTTGGGAGCAGATTTGGTGCGTAAGGAAGGTTTTCCGCGTCATGCTCTGGTATGCGAACGGCATACCGGTGCCGGTCTTTCTCTGCAGAATATCCTCGACCGTGGTTTACCTTTGCCACATCGTGACATGTTGCCGGTGAGTATGGAAGAACAGATAATCTGTTTTGCAGACAAGTTTTTTTCGAAGACCAAACTAGACAAGGAAAAGAGCCTTGATAAGGCACGCAAGAGTGTTGCTAAGCACGGAGAAGAAGGTGCCGTGCGTTTCGACCATTGGTGCGAGCTTTTTTTATAGTCTTAAAAATACATTAAAAACAAAGGCTTCTGTGTTTATTTACAGGATAATGCTTACTTTTGCAGCGCATTGTGTAAAAAAAGAGTGAATGACGTCATTTAAGAAAACCACATACTCGTTTTTGCTTCTGTTTTTCGTGAGCTGCTTTTTCTCATTGTACGCTGAGGCTCAGCGTGCCAAGGGAAAGCGCGCACGAAAAAACAATACAGAGCTTCGTACAGATTCTTTGCAAGCGGATTCGTTACAGCTTGATTCGTTGATGAGAGACAGCCTTATGGCCGATTCGCTGGCAGCCGACAGTTCGAAAAAAGAACCGCTGGACGCTCCGGTAATTTACGAAGCAAGTGATTCTATAGTCTTTACAAAGGGAGGGTATGCCCATTTGTATGGTAACGGTAAGGTGAATTATCAGAACATCGAACTGACTTCGGCAAAGATTTCGATGAATATGGATAGCAGTACGGTATTTGCCGAAGGAGTGGTGGATACGGCTGGTGTAAGTTCGGGCACTCCGATATTCAAGGATGGCGAGACACCTTACGAATCGAAAACGATGCGTTATAATTTCAAGACCAAGAAAGGTTTTATCAACGATATCATCACCCAACAAGGCGAGGGCTATGTGACCAGCGTGAATGCCAAAAAAGGGGCGGATGATGAAATCTATATGACGGAAGGCAAGTATACGACGTGCGACAATCACGAGCATCCGCACTTCTACCTGAAGCTTTCGATGGCGAAAGTGCGCCCTAAGAAAGACGTGGTATTCGGTCCGGCACAGTTGGTGGTAGAAGATGTACCGTTGCCGCTTGCCATCCCGTTCGGTTTCTTTCCTTTCAGCAGCAGCTATTCTTCGGGATTCATCATGCCGACGTATGGTGACGAAATGAACCGTGGTTTCTACCTGCGTGACGGAGGATATTATTTTGCCATCAGCGACAAGATGGACCTGAAACTGTTGGGTGAAATTTATACCAAAGGTTCGTGGGGGCTTTCGGTGGCATCGAATTATAACAAACGGTATAAGTACAGCGGTTACTTTAATGCCAGTTATCTGGTGACAAAGACAGGCGAGAAGAATATGCCCGACTATGCCGTGTCGAAAGACTTCCGTATTCAGTGGAGCCACCGGCAGGACTCTAAGGCAAACCCGAACAGTTCGTTCTCGGCAAGTGTGAACTTTGCGACCAGCAGTTACGACCGTTCCAGCTTGAGTACGTTGTATGACCCTTCTTCGTATAGCAATAATACGAAAGCGTCCAGTATCAGTTACTCACGCAATTTCCCTGAAATCGGATTGAATATTTCGAGTACGTTCAACATTACGCAGAACACTCGCGACTCTTCGCTGAATATGACACTGCCTGATGTAAACATTTCGTTGAGCCGTATTTACCCCTTCAAGCGCAAGAAGGCGGCGGGCAACGAGCGTTGGTACGAAAAAATTTCGTTCCAATATACGGGTGCCTTGACCAATAGTGTGGACACCAAGGATAACCTGCTGTTTAAAACTCCGTTCTCGCAATGGGAGACCGGTATGCGCCACAATATCCCGATTGAGGCGAACTTTACCTTATTTAATTATATAAACATTACTCCTTCGTTCGACTATACAGAGCGTTGGTATACCAAGAAAATCATGCGCAGCTATGATGAACAGCGGCGTGAAGAGGTGCGTGACACCATCAACGGTTTTAATCGTGTGTATGATTATAATATGTCATTGTCGATGAACACCAAACTGTATGGTATGTACAAACCGTTGTTTTGGAAGAGCAAGGACATTACCATCCGTCACGTGGTGACGCCAACTGTGAGCTATACGTATACGCCTGATTTTGGAAGATCAAAATTCGGTTATTATGAAACTTATACCTATACAGACGAAAACGGCGAAGTGCGGACTACAGAATATTCTCCTTTCGAAGGTATGCCGTATGGTGTACCGGGACAAGGGGTTTCACAAACCGTTGCATTCTCATTGAAAAACAATCTGGAAATGAAGATGGCATCGGATAAGGATACGACGGGGTACAAGAAAATCAGTCTGATTGATGACCTGACGGCAAATCTGTCGTATGATATAGCCCAAAAGCGCTGGAGCAACCTGACGATGAGTGCCCGTCTGAAGCTGACCAAGAGTTATACCTTTAATATGAATGCTACCTTTGCCACGTATGCTTATAAATTTGACGAAAACGGAAATGTGGTGACCAGCGACCGCACGGAATGGTCGTACGGACGTTTCGGACGTTTTCAGGGATACAGTGGCTCGTTCTCATATACTCTGAACAATGACACATTCAAGAAACTGTTCGGTAAAGGAGATGACGAGGACAAGAAAGACAAGGACAAAAAAGATGAAGAGGAGGATAGCGACGAAGAGGATAGCGAAAGTACAGACCAGACAAACAATACAGCCAACCGGAAGACGGAAGATGCCAAACTTGACCCTGACGGTTATCTGGCATTCAATATGCCGTGGAGCCTGAGCCTGAGTTACAGTTATAGCATCCGCGAGAATACCAGTGGTAAAATCAATATCAAGAAAATGCGTTATCCGTATGCCTTGACCCATTCGTTGAACATTTCGGGAAATGTGAAGATAGGAAGCCGTTGGAATATCACGTATTCGAGTGGTTACGACTTTACCTCGAAAGAAATGTCTATGACTACGGTAAATATCACTCGTGACCTGCACTGCTTCAATATGAGTTGTGGCCTGGTGTTCGGTCCGTTCACATCGTATAACTTCTCTATCCGTGCCAACTCCAGTATGTTGACCGATGCCTTGAAGTGGGACCAGCGAAGCAATACGGGTAGCCAGGTGACGTGGTACTAAATAATTAATAGTAGTGAATATCCGCCATGACAAGCAAGCTTTGGTTTCTCCGCCATAAGCAGCATTGTTTGTAAGATTATTAATCTTACAGCGTGAAGATTAATAATCTTTCGGCATGAAGATTAGAAGCTGTTTTGAATTTATCGTGCGATGATTTGGGATGAGTTTTTGAGGCATTTCCGCTTCTGTGATGAGGAAGATAGCGGGCTATCTGACGAAGAACAGGAGCGGAAAGGACCAAAAAATCGCCCAAAGCACACACGAAAACGGATACATCAAGCCAAGAAAAACTTTTTGGAGAAATTCAAAACAGCTTCTTAATAATCTTACAAGCAAGGCAGTCATGTGGATTTAAGGTGACAAGCGATAAAATGCACCAATTAATGCCGCGAGAAGTATAACGGCATTACTCTTTCAACCGGAAATAGAACGTGTGTTCATGGAATACCTGCTCTACCAGTCCGAAGCGGATAAAGTCGGCAAGGAGGTTGGTGATTAGCTTGCGGTTCATCCGGGTGAGGCGTTGGCATTGGTTGAGGGTGAGGCAAGGATGTTGTGCCAGCAGGTTCAGTACTTGTTGTTCGCGTTGGGTGTAGGCGATGATGACCTTTTCCTCGTGCCGGTTGTGCTGCCAGATGTTCAGGTGGATAGGGCTTGCCAGAATGTTTTCGTCCTTGATGCGGACGTATGCCCACCGCCGTTCTTCGGCATCGAGGGCGTAGACGGGTTTTCGCGGGCTTTCATCGATTACCACTTCCAGCACATCTTTTCCTTCTACCTTATATATATAGGTATGCAGGTCGACGGGCGGCGTGCAATAACGTTGGGCGGCGGCTTCTATCATGTAGATTTCTTCTTCGGAGCGCACGCCGGCTATCTTTCCGTTGTCTTTTACTCCTACCAGCAGGCGTCCTCCTTCGGTATTGGCAAAGGCGGAGATGCTTTTGGCTATCTTCCGGGCATCGGAGATTTCGAACTTGAAGTCCTGATGCACGTGTTCGCCTTCGCTGATAAGCCGCTGTATGTAGTCTGCCGGATGTGTCATTTTTTAGTTGACTAGTTGACCAGGTACTAGTTGACTAGGTTTTAAATACCTTTGAGCATGTTTGGTATCTGAAAACCTAGTACCTAGTCAACTAGTTCCTAGTACCTGATTAATCACAATGTTTGTGGGTCATGATGTCGAGCACCATCTTGTCGGTCTCGTTCATGCCTTTCGAACCGATGAGGGTCAGGTTGCGGATGCTCCGGTTCACGTTCTCTTCGATGATGCCCTCTACGGCAGTGACGCACTTCTGGTCCATAGCCATAATGGCAGACATCACGGCAGTAGATACGCCGCTGGTTACTTTCAGGGCACAGCTGGGCTTTGCCCCGTCGCATATCATTCCGGTGAGGGTGGCAATCATATTCTGCACGGCGTACATCACCTGTGCGTAGCTGCCTCCCATCAGGTAGGTGATGCCGCAGCTGCTTCCGGTAGCTGCCACTACACATCCGCAGAGCGCCGAAAGCTTGCCCAGGCTCTGTTTGATGTAAATAGCGGTGAGGTGGCTTAGCGTCAGCGCACGAATGAGCTGTTCTTCGGTGGCGTGGGTGTCTTCGGCAAAGATGACTACGGGAAGGGTGGCAGATATGCCTTGGTTTCCGCTTCCTGAATTACTCATTACGGGTATCATTGCACCTGCCATACGGGCATCGCATGCGGCAGAGGTGTACGAGAGGATGTGGGTGAAGGTATTGTTTCCCATAATCTTTTCTTCATTCTTGTTAGTGCACAACATACGTCCCAATCCGTGTCCATAACAGCCTTTGAGTGATTGTTCGGCGGCAGCCTTGTTCAGATTTTTGGCTTCGAGGATGAAGCGTATTTCATCGATGGGGGCAGTGGTGGCGAAATCAAACACCTTGCGTAAAGTGAGGTCGACCGTTTCTTCGTCTTCGGCCGAGGTGGTGCCGGTACGTTTGTCGAGCTGCACTTCTCCATTACGGCATAAGTAGACAAAGTTGGTATGTCCGCCGCTGATGATGGCAGTCGCTACATTGTTCCCGTTTGTACAGGTCACTTCAATGTATAGTTTTTCCTCGATGTCGTCTTTTAAGGCGATGTTGATGCACTGGGGACGTGCTATCATTTCCTTTCCTTTTTCTACAACTTCGGGTGTGCAGTCTTTTAAGACTTCCAGTCCGTATTCCGACTTGCCGATGAGTGCGCCCAATGCAATGGCGATGGGAAGACCTATCATTCCCGTACCCGGTATGCCTACGCCCATCGCGTTTTTCAGGATGTTTGCACTCAGATAGACGTTGATATGTTCGGGTGTACAGCCCAAAGCCTCAGTAGCTTTTGCTGTGCAGAGTGCTACTGCAATAGGCTCGGTACAGCCGATGGCAGGAACCACTTCTCTTTTCATCAGAGCGATGATTTGCTCTCTTTCAGATTTGCTGATGATGCTCTCCATTTGTTTGTCTGTTTGTCTTGTTTTTGATTCGTGTTGCAAAAGTACATTTTTTTTGCAGAGAATGTGCAGGCTGGAAGGGAAAATCTTTTCGATACAGCTATGCCGGTACGGAACACAGATGGTACAGATGGTACAGATGGCACAGAGAAGCACAGGAAAATAAATTTATATGAATGTCGCAATCAGCCAAATAAAATAACCTGTATGTCCGTCTGTGCCTTTGCAATATCTGTGTTCTTTTGAAATGTACAAATTTGTATATCAATGGTTTTCAATTTGATTGGCAAGTTTCCAACCGGAACTGTTTTCTTGGATATTCCACAAATGTGCGTAAAGCCCTTCCTTCCGGATAAGTTCATCGTGCGTACCTTCTTCCCTGATTTCTCCGTTGTCCAAGACAATAATCCGGTCGGCGTTCTGAATGGTTTTAAGTCGGTGGGCAATGGCTATCACGGTACGTCCTTTGATGAGCGTGTCGATGGCTTTCTGCACTTCCACTTCGTTTTCGGGATCGAGGGAGGCGGTCGCTTCATCCAGCAGAATGATTGGCGCGTCTTTCAGAATGGCACGGGCTATGGATATGCGCTGCTTCTCACCGCCCGACAGGGTGCAGCCTCCTTCGCCTACCATCGTGTCATAGCCTTGAGGCAAGCGCATGATGAAGTCGTGGCAACAGGCTTTCTTGGCTGCGGCGATGATTTCCTCCTCCGTCGCATCGGTTTTGCCGAAACGGATGTTGTTGCGCAGGGTGTCCTGGAACAGATAAACATCCTGAAATACCATGGATATGTGGCTCATCAGGCTTTCGGGATCTGTTTCATCCATCGGAACATCGTTGAAGAAGATACGCCCTTTCTGTGGGTCGTAGAAACGGGCACAAAGCTTCATTACTGTACTTTTCCCGCTTCCCGAAGGACCGACAAGAGCTGTCAGTGAATTATTGGGAAGAGTAACGGTTACATCGTGCAACACTTCTTTATCTTGATAAGCGAACGATACATGTTCAAAGCGGATGTCGCCAGCCACCGGAGATTGCCGTTCCCCTTTCATTTCCGGCTCGTTCATCAGTGAAAGGATGCGTCCTCCGGCAATGGAGAAATAACGGAACTCGGTGAAATTGGTCAGGGCGGAAGTCAGCGGATCGAACACACGGGAACCGACCACGAGGAACAGTACGAATACGAGTATGGAAAGCTTGCCCCCTAACAGGAGATAAGTTCCGCACAGAACCATCATCGTCAGTCCGGCACGAACCACTGTGATACTTAGCAAAACGAACGGACCTAACAAAGCTTCCTGGCGGATGCAGGCACGGCGAAGCTGGGCAAAGGCATCACGCAACCGGACGAAACGGTCGCCCAGCAGGTTGTAGGCTTTCATCACCCGGATGCCTTGCAGGTATTCTTCCAACCGGTTTCCGGCATCTATTTTGGCTTGAATCTGCTTGCCGCTCAGTTTCCTTTGTACGCCAGTGCTTGCCCATAGGACAAGCATGGCAAGCGGAAGCGCGGCAAACATGCTGACTGCCATCCTCCAGTCTATCCAGACCAGCGAAGCAAAAGCCAGTACGGGCATGACCACGGCACCCATCAGTTGGGGCAAGTGGTGCGAGATACCGGTTTCCGCCATCATGAAGTCCGTAATAAGCATGGAAGACAAATCGCCGGGGTCGCGTCTGGACAGGAATCCCAGCGAAAGTTTCCGTAGATGTTCAGCCAGCGATAAGCGTCCCGATGCGCTCATTTCGTAGGCTCCTCGGAAATTGGCACGATAGGATGCCCGTTCCGCCAAAGCCATGACCAGCATATAAACAGCCATCATGCCGAATATCCACCAAAGGCGGGTGGTGTCAAGCGGCTGTCCGCTCCCGTCAAAAGCACTGAAGATGATGCGTACCGCTTCAATAGAGAGGCAGAACGGCACGATATTGACCAAGTTGGCAAGCATGGTGTATCCGACTGGCTTGTAAAGCCGTTCGGTATGTCCGATGGTAATGTTTTTGATTGCGTTCATATCTTGTTCTCCTTTTCAATTTTTGTTCAACGTCCAGTGGTAAGCACTTGTATAGGCATCCCACATCTTTTTATATACACCTTCTGTTACGGACAAGACTTCATGTTTTCCGCACTGTGCGATCCGTCCCTCTTTCATGACGACAATCTGATGTGCCGAGATGATGGAAGAGAGGCGGTGGGCAATCACGATGACCGTCTTGTCCTTTATCAGCGACTGCAAAGCCATTTGCATTTTATGCTCGTTTTCCGGGTCGGCGAAAGCCGTGGCTTCGTCCAGCACCAGTATCGGGGCATTCTTTAGGATAGCACGTGCCACACATATCCGTTGCGCTTCGCCTCCGGAGAGATACACACCTTTGTCGCCTATCCGCGTGTCGTATCCCTGCGGCAACCGTTCGATGAAGTCATGGCATTGGGCAGCCTTGGCTGCGGCTATCACTTTTTCCTGCGTGGCTGTGGGAGAGCCGACGGCAATGTTCTCATAGAGCGTGTCATAAAACAGGAACGTGTCCTGAAATACGAAAGACACCATGTCCATCAGCTTCTCCGTGGCTATCTGGCGGATGTCCACGCCGCCTATGCGTATCTCTCCCTGTTCCACATCCCAAAAGCGGGGAATCAGATTGGCTATCGTAGACTTACCGCTTCCCGACGGACCGACAAGAGCGGTTATCTCTCCTTGCGGTGCCGTGAAGCTGACATCGCGCAAGGCTTCCGTCCGCGTGCCCTGTTCCGTGTTTTCGTAGGAGAATGATACATGGCGGAACTCCACATCATAGGATGTAGGCACCTGCGGGTGCTCCGCTTCCGGTACAGGCTTTTTTCCCAAGATGCGGTCGATGCGTTTTACACCCTCATCGATGTCGCGCGTGTTGCCTCCCAAGAATGTCAGTTTATAGACGGGAGAAGCCATACCCGGACCCATGATGATGAAAAACAGCCATACCACCGCCAGCGACAAGGATTGCGGACTGGCCTGCATCAGCAGGATGCCCATGGGGAGAATGAACGTCACCATCGAATTGAGCAGAACCGTAAAGGCAATCATCCCGTTCTGGTAGGTGTCGCAACACTTCAAGGCAAAGGTCTTATATGCCTGGATTTCGGCATTGAACTGACGGAACGAACGGACACTTTGCCCGAATATCTTGACCACGGGCATCCCCCGCACATATTGCACGGCAGACGCGCTCATCTTTTCCTGCGCATCGTAGTAGATGCCCATAAACTCCCTTGCCCTTTTGCCCATGAAATTGGAGAATTGAAGAAACAGACTGACCACTACGACCGTCAGGCATACGGCCGTCAGCCACGCATCCAGCGAAAAGAAGATGGCAAGCATCACCGCTACCGTGGCTACCACGTTCACTAAGTCCGGAATGGTATGGGCGATGAACCCCTCTATCTTTTCGATGTTCTGGTCCATCGTTTTCTTGATGGCTCCGGTGGACGTGTTGTTCAGATACCCTAATGGAAGCCTGCCGATGTGTTCGGACAGGCGGACACGCAATCCATAGAGTATGCGGAAAGCCGCAATGTGGGAAGACATCAAGGCGGCATACAGCAATACCAGTCCGCCGACAAGTCCCCCAAACGCTATCCATCCCCAGCGTATCATGCTGGCTCCGTCCGAAGCGGCGGGATTTCCTCCATGTGTCAGCAATTCTTTTAAAACTTCATAAACCGCCCAATAGGGCACGAGCATACACACCGCGCTGCCGGCAGACAACACGCCTGCCATGATGAGCAGCCCTTTCTTCTGTCCCGCTATCTCGAACAGCCGGGACAGACCTTCTTTCTTTTTTGTTTGATTCATTGTATATTATTTTGATAGGATTTTATATCCGAGTAATGAACTGAATTTATAACATAGCCAAGGAATGCGCCCTAATACTTGTCCGAAGAAGAATCCCCAGCGTGAGCGGAAAAACTTCATGTAGTTAGCTTGTTCGATGAGTTGCAAAGCCGGTTCCCATTGTTCCACCAGATGTCCATCGCTCAATCCCGAACGGATTTGCGCCTCATGATGGCGGAGTGAATCGGGCTTTACACCATGCCGGCTCATCATGGTGCCACATACGTCAAACCACAACTCTCCACCTCCGAAACGGCTTGCCACGTGATGCAGGAAACTTTTTACCTGCTTCTCGTAAAAATACATCAGCACACCTTCCACAATGAAAATAAATTCCGCATCGGGATGTTTCCGACGTAGCTCGTCCATCCAGTCGGTTTCCAGTAAGGAAGCTGCGATATAAACATTACCTGTCTGTTCGGGTATCAATTCCCGACGTAGTGCCATGACTTCCGGCAAGTCCAAGTCATAAAAAACAGTTTTTGGGTTGCCGATACGCTGGAAACGGGTATCCAATCCGCACCCTACATTTACGACTACCGGACGGGGATGCGTATCGATAAACCGTTTTACGGCACGGTCGAAATACCAGCCGCGCACCACGCAGCCCACTTCGCTCAGCTTTGCCCCATCGAATTGGGAATAATCGTATTCCAAGCTGTCTGCCAACCGTTCCGCTGCCTTGTCATCCAGAATAGGATTGACACGGCGGCTTTCTTTCGCTCTCATGTATAGCGGAATGAGCAACGTCTCCGCCACAATGCTCTTAAATTCGTGTTTCTGTTTCATTATATTGCAATTTAATAGTGAACGTTTCGATTGAGTGAGAGCAAAGCGAGTTTACTTGCTTTGCTGAATGTGAGAAAAGTGCGCAAAAGCGAACGATATTCAGAAATGTTCATAAAAAAAGGAGGAAACCTCCGTGAAGATTTCCTCCTTGCCAACCGTTCCAATACGGTTGAATGTTCGTATGTACGTTGCCTGTATCTCATATTTGGATGATTGCCCTCCAGCCTTGAATTTCAAAAAGAATATAGTCGTGCAAGATGGTTTCCATTTCCTGTTGGGGAACCGAATGCATCAGCAGTTCCTCGAACAGGGTGAACATCCATACCGTATGCAGGTGGATGATAAAATCGGACACTGCCGTATTGATTTCGGGATGCTTCTGCTGCATGGACGTGAACCATGCCTTGACCAGTTCCGTAGAACGGTCGGTGTAGTTCTCGCGGAAATGTTCCAATGAAGAGCCTTGTGCGCGGAACAACAGAATTTCCATCAGCCCGCGGTGCGTGTTAATAAGCGAAACATATTCATCGATGCAGGACTTCAGATACTTTTCCGACCGCATCATCATAATATCCTCGCCCCGTATGCCGTGATGCTCCTGCAACATGGCTTCCAAGGCATACAAGACCGGACGGACCACTTCACGGAACAGCTCGTCTTTGTTTGCAAAATAGTTGTAGATGTTTCCGACCCCAACTCCTGCCAGTCCGGCTATTTCACGCATGGAAGTTTTGGAATATCCATTCTGCGCGAATTGCTGCCTGGCAATAGCCAATATACGGTCGCGTATGTCTTCTTTCAGCACTTGCATGATGTTTTCTGTTTTTTTCTTTCTGCAAAAATACAAGGCTTGAAATAATCCGGCAATACCTATTTATAGGGATTTGTGGTAGGGGTATTCTTGGTCAGTTGTTATCCACCGGTTTCCCTAAAATTTTCCGGATGTGTTGCTCTAAGATGTGGTAAGCCGGTTCTGCCATAGAGCCGTGCCCGTGTCCGTCTATCTCGTAGAGGTAGGTTTCGGCATGTCCGGTCAGTTTCATCATCCGCCACATGTAGGCGTTCTCTTCGTATCGTCCGAAAAGCTCGATGTTGCGGTCTCCTGTAATCAATACCAAGGGAGGAGCGTCTTTCCGGACATGAAAGAGTGGGGCATACTCATCAATGGTCGGTTGCAGGTTTCCGATGCCTTTCATGTCCCGATAGGCGAAATGGCTGATCATCTGTCCGCTGAACGGGATGAGTCCTGCTATCTCATTGGCATCGGTCTGATAGTTGGCGAGCCATTTCTTATCCAAGCCTATCATGGCGGTCAGATAGCCTCCTGCCGAGTGTCCCGATACGAAAATCTTCCGTTTGTCTCCTCCGTATTTCCCGATTTCGAGGAATACCCATGCCACGGCTGCCGCTGCATCATCAAGGCATTCGTTGATTTCCACTTTGGGAAGCAAACGGTAGTTGACGGCGACAAGCACCATGCCCTTTTCTTTCAGTTTCCAAGGGAAAGACTTGTTGCCTTGTGTCAGTCCGCCTCCGTGAAACCATACGACAACAGGACACTTAATCGTTTCATGGTTTTTGTTGAATTATTAGAAACGCAGATTTTCGCGGATTAACGCAGATTTATCAGATAATTAAAATGATAATCTGCGAAAATCTGTGTTAATCTGCGTTTCTGAACTGACTGTTTGTATAAACTTTAAAATCTAAATTGAAAATCTGTGTAATCTGTGGTGAAAAAGTCAGAAGCGTTCGATGACCTCCATGCACATGCGGCCGTTGTGGTAAGGACATTTCCAGAATCCAGCCTTGTCATCGCGGCGGTTTACGGTGCCGTCGGGCAGGAGGCTCCAGTGCCATTCGCCGTGTTCGCGGTCTATCAGTTTCGTCTTGATGAACTCCCAGCAGCGGACGGCGGTGTCGAGAGCTTCCGTGTTGCCGAAGTGTTGGTAGAGGTTGATGTGTCCTACTACGTTTTCCGCCTGTACCCACCAGTGCAGTTCACGGTCTATCTTTTGTTTGTCGAGGAAGTTTTCGTATATCATGCTTCCATCGGGATTTAGTCCTTCATCGGCGGCTTGAGCTATCCGGATGATGAGGGGCTCTATCCGTTTCAGCAACGCCGGGTCGCCCAGTACCAATGCCGCTTCGTGGATAAGCCATGAGGCTTCGATGTCGTGACCGTACGAATAGATGCGGTATTTGTTGGTCCAGTCTTCTTCGAAGAACAGGTTGAGGTGTCCGGTCTGTGGGTCGAGGATGCGGGTGATGAATACTTCAATCAGGTTCCGTAGCTGTCGTTCCAGCTGTTCGTCCTTCCATACGCGGTAGAGGTTGGTGTAAGGTTCCAGGATGTGCAGGTGCGTGTTCATCGTTTTCTTCTCGTTCTCGTCCTTGTCGCTCAGGCGCATGTCCCCGATGGGTTGCCAGTCACGGGTCAATGCTTCCACATATCCGTTTTGTTCGGAATCGAAGCTATGTTGTTCGATGACATCAAATAATTGTTGGGCATACGCCAAGGCTTCTTCATCACCTGTAGCACGGGCATATTCGCTCAGTCCGTAAATAGCGAAGCCGATGGCATAGATTTGTTTTTTCGTATCAAGCGGGTTGCCCTTGTAATCCAGTTCCCAGTAAATGCCACCGTACTGCGGGTCGTAGAACCGGTCTATCAGATAGCGTTTGGCACGGGTAGCTGTTTCTAAGTATTCGGGTTTCTTCAGCAGGCGGTAGGCAGACGAGAACGTCCACAGGATGCGTGCGTTCAGTATTGCGCCTTTCGATGCTTCAGGTTTCAATTCGTCTTCGCCGGTGATTTGTCCGTAGAAGCCGCCTTCTTCGTTATCTTCCATTTTGTTCATCCAAAACGGAAGGATGTTGTTTTCAAGCTCGGAGCGCATTTCGTTCCGAAGCTGGTTGATAAGTTGATTCATATTTATTATTTACGATTTGACTATTTACTATTTACGATTTGGCGATAAATAGTACCTTGTAAATCGCCAAATCGTAAATAAAGTTAGGATTTCCGTTTCTCGTTCAGCTTGCCGATGATTTCCTTCATCTTCTGTTCGCCCAAGGGATAGCCGATAACGAAGAGCATCGAGACGAATGCTGCAGCTCCGGGCAACCAGCTGAGGAACAGTTTGATGCCGTGGATGGTCTCGGCACTCTGTTCGGCATTGGCTTGGAATCCGAAGTAGGAGAGCAGCCAGCCCGTTACTGCCGTGCCGATTGCCCAGCCGAACTTCTGGCTCATCGACGAGGCACTGAAGATAAGTCCTGTAGCGCGGTTTCCGCTGCGCAGTTCCGAATAGTCGGCACAGTCGGCATACATCGACCACAGGAGCGGAAAGATGCTTCCGGCACAGATGCTGATGAGGCATTGGAAGATGAATATCCATACCAGGTCGCTGCGGTCGAACCAATAGAAGATGATGCTGAGTGCGGTGGCAAGGAGCATGGCGATGGCAAAGGTGTTTTTCTTGCCTATCTTGTTGCTGACCGGAGCCGCCAAGACTACGCCGATGATATTGGCAGCCTGGCCTACGGAGAGGAAGAGTCCGCTCAGCACGAACGACATCCCGAAAAGCGTGATGACGTGGAAGTCTGATTCCACGATGTAATATTTGAAGTAGTACACCGCCGCTCCGTCGCGGATGGAATTGAACACCAGCGAGGCGATGCCGGCTCCGAACAGAATCCACCACGGGCGGTTATGGAAGAGGTCGTGTATGTCATCCTTCAATGAGCTTTTCGCTTCCTTGATAGGTTTTACCCGTTCTTTGGTCCACGAGAAGCAGCCGAAGAAAAGCAAGACGCACATTGCCGCAATGACCATTACAGCCATCAGCCAGCCATGTTGTTGGGCGGCAATGTCCGAACTGTGTCCGCTGAAAGCATTCGCCATGGGCATGAACAGCAGCAGGGCGATGAAGCTGCCGATGTAGGCGAACATCATGCGGAAAGTAGAAAGCGTGCCGCGTTCTTTCGGGTTGGGGCTCATGACGCCTAAGAGCGAAGCGTAGGGCACGTTGATGCCCGAATAGACCATCATCATCAGCGAATAGGTGATGTAGGCGTAGACTAATTTACCCGCTTCGCCGAAAGGAGGTGTATAGAAAGTCAGTATGCCGATAAGTCCGAACGGGACGGCAAGAAAGAGCAGGTAGGGACGGAACTTCCCCCAACGGCTCGACGTACGGTCGGCGATGATGCCGATGACAGGGTCGAACACCGAGTCCCACACACGGGTGACGAGGAACATTGTGCCCACCATGGCTGCCGGAAGTCCGAATACATCGGTATAGAAAATCATCAGGTAGGCTCCGAACAGCTTCCAGAACATCGAGGAAGCCATGTCGCCCAGCCCGTATCCGATTTTTTCTTTGAGTTTAATCATGGTTATTAAGTAGATGTTGAGAATTAGTTTATATAATCTGTCGGCTCAGAAACGCAGATTAACGCGGATTAGCGCGGATTCTTTTAATTTACTATTTTTCGATTTACGAAGTACGATTTAAAGCTCAAATAGTAAATTGTCAAATCGTAAATTATGCCAATCAGGAGTTAAAAGAGAGTTATAGGGAGTTATCGCCCGCCAGTGCGGGCTGGGAGTTAGATGCCAATACCTCTTGCACCGCTTTCAGAAGCAGGACTATTGGCCTTTAACTCCTGAACGAAGTGATAACTCCTGTGAAACATAACTACGTTTAACTCCTGATTCGCATAAATTACAATAATCTGCGCTAATCCGCGAAAATCTGTGTTTCTGATAATATCATTAATTTTGCATACTTACTTATTTGTTTAGCTGAAAGAGGAATGAAAAATAGATGCCCCACTCTTCATTCCTCATTCTTAATTATTCATTTCCCAAGGTTCTTGTCAATGAGCCGTTTCAGCGTTTCTACCGAAGCGGTAGTAGTCAAGCCGTCTTGAGGCGTGTTCATGCAGTAGTCTACCAACTTGTCGATGGTAGATACCGCAACGTGCATCCGCGTGTCAGAAGAAGCATAATAGATGTACACCGTGCCGTCGTCATCGGCAATCCAGCCGTTGGTGAACAATACATTTGATACATCGCCGATGCGTTCTTCACCTTCGGGAGCCATGAAGTAGCCGCCCGGCGAAGCGATAAGTTCGCTCGGGTCTTCCAAAGAAGTCATATACATATATAATACGTAGCGCAGCCCGGCAGCACATCCGCGTACTCCGTGAGCCAAATGCAGCCAGCCTTTCGGAGTCTTGATAGGATGCGGACCCTCGCCGTTCTTCACTTCCTTGATGGTGTGGTAGTAGCGGAGGTCGATGATTTTCTCTTCCTTCACTTCGGCATGCGTGATGTCGTCAATCAGTGCCCAGCCGATTCCTCCGCCGCTTCCGGCATCGATGAATCCGTCTTGCGGACGGGTGTAGAGGGCGTATTTGCCGTTTACAAATTCGGGATGAAGCACCACGTTACGCTGCTGGCTCTTCGATTTCAGGTCGGGCAGGCGTTCCCATGTTTTCAAGTCTTTGGTGCGGGCGATGCCTGCAGTGGCTGTAGCAGAAGAGAGGTCGCCTGCCGGAGCATTGTTGTCATGGCGTTCGGCACAGAAGATACCATATATCCAGCCGTCTTCGTGAGCCGTGAGTCGCATGTCGTAGATGTTGGTGGCGGGGATAACGTCATCGGGCATGGTTACAGGGTAATCCCAGAAGCGGAAGTTGTCTACCCCGTTGGGGCTTTCCGCTACGGCGAAGAACGACTTGCGGTCGGCACCTTCCACGCGGGCTACGAGCAGGTATTTCCCGTTCCATTTAATCGCTCCCGAGTTAAGCACGGCGTTCATGCCGATGCGTTCCATCAGGTAAGGATTGGTTTTCTCGTCAAGGTCGTAACGCCAGAAGATAGGGGTATGCGCTGCGGTCAAGACGGGGTATTTATAGCGTGTGTACACGCCATTGCTTTCAGCTACAGGTTCGTTTTTACGTGTGATGAGTGCCTCGTGACGGGCAATGAGGTCTTTTACTTTTTCTTCGAATGAGGTCATAGTGTATGGTTGTTTATGGAGCCTCCCCTAAATCCCCTCCCTAACTTTATATATTTAAAAGTATTTAAATCTTCCCTTAGGGGAGGATTGGAGGGGATGGGTTTGTTATTATTTTTTTATATCTTTCGCGAAGAGTGTCTTTGGGTCGTTGTAGAACTTTACGAAGTCTTGTTCCGACATATGTCCCGGATAGGGGGCATAAAAGTGATTTTCCTTTTCGCGAGCATTGCGCCATACTAAAACATAGGATATAGGATAATCCTTAATCACAGGCAAAAGCGTACCTGTCCACCAAGTAGGATCGGGGATTCCTTCATAGCCCGTCTCAGTAATGGCAATAGGTTTGTTATGCGACTTACCTACTTCCTCAAGTACCGATAACGACTGACGCAAATCTGCTACAAATGACTTTTTGGCAGATTGGTATACATCAAATCCTAACACATCTATTACATCATCTCCCGGATAACGCTCCAGATATTGAATTGTGTCACTTAAACCTGAACTTGATGAATAAGTATACAACGCATTATCAACCCCTTTTGCTTGAAGAGAATCTACAGTCATACGCCATAATGTTTTATAATCTTTAGAAGAACACAACTCTTTCCCCCACCAGAACCAACTACCGGTATGTTCATGCCAAGGGCGAAACAAAATCGGAATTTTGGTTCCATCGGGAGTTTTTAAAGAGTTAATGAATGATGCAACATAGTCTAACCATCCCATAAACATCTTGTGATTATCATTACCTGGCAATATGGAATGTACCGTAGTACTATCTGATACATCCCATGCATCTCCGCCTGTTAAAGGATTACGAACATGCCAGCTCAAAGAAATAATTCCTCCTCGTTGATATTGATTCATGATTTCTTTTTTTATTCTACTAAAAGGAACTTTATCTAGATTTTGCGTATTCCCCAATTCAAGTTCCCCTAAATCAAAACTTATCACAGCAGGATAGTCACCGCATACATCCTTTACATCAGAGCGTCCTTCCTCTCCTTCCCAGCCAATTCCATAAAGCGTATCATCATGATGACCGAACATAAATTGGTGCTGACTTGATAATTCAACCAACTTCGCATATGTTTTCTGAGTTTCTTCTGTCACATTTCTTTGATAAATATCATCTGTTTTATAAGAACATGAACAACACAATGTCATTCCCCATATACATATACTCACCCTAGTAATATTTATTATTTTCATCTATAAACCATTCTAAATAAATTAACTCATTTTGAAAAAATCTACCACGAAAGATTAATTCGCCCACTCCCAATTTAATAAATCATCACTCCAAGCAATTCCTATCGAACTGTTTTTATCAAAATCTCCTTCTTCCTCTGTCAAAGGACCTGACGCATGAAAAAACATCAAATATTTATTTATTCCGTTAACTTGGGTCAAATCTAACACTGTTGCGGCTGTTACTCTTCCTTTACCCCAGTCCCAATTTTTTTGCCCAAGTGTTATCAGAGTTCCAAAATCTGTCCAATGTTTTAAATCACTAGATTTTTTCATGCCGATACCATTTTTAGGAGAATGAAACAAAATGTATTCATCATTAATAACCATTACACATGCATTCTCACCAGCTTCAACACGTCCCGAATAAACCCAATTCTTTAAATCATAAGAATAAGACATGCTGACTCCATCTTGCTTATAAAAGCACCACCATTTACCTTGAATATCTTTATCTTGAACCAAATAGGGATCTATCATTCTACCCATTTTATTGATAGGCATATCTCCTTTAAGTTTTAAAATCTCAGGATATGACCATTCCTCTAAATCTCTGCTTCTCATTGAATATATTCTAGCATCAGAATTTGCATAACGAGGCATTTGATCTACAGTATAATTAGGACGTGGATATGTCTGCAAGCACATAATCCATTCGTTACCAAACCTTATTACATTTCCTGGACTTGAAAAATTTAAATTCTGAGAACGAGGCGTTATGCATCTAGGCGATGTCCACGTAACTAAATCTTTACTTTCAGATTGAGCTGTATATCCATAAATTGAATCTTTTTCAATTTTCATTACTGTATAAAATAAATAAAATGTATCATTATAAAATAATACCGCAGGATCTCTATAAGCAATAGAATCATTTCCTCTTAATACAATTGGAGATGAAATTTTATCCAAATCAAAACGTCCAATAGAATGCCCTGCAATAAAGCATAACGCATATATAATCAATGTAATCAATTTTCTCATAAATAATCATTAAAAAAAACAACATTCAAGATCCGCAAGCATTCTACAATATGTAAGATCAGAATATTAAAAAATGATTGCGGATTTTACATTAATCTATTTCGATGGATATCCTGGATTTTGTACAAATTCATCTTTATTCATAATATTATCCATTTCATATTGAGGTATAGGTCTAACATAATGAATATCTGATAACTGTCCATTCCCATAAAGATTACCATCAGCAGCAGATCGGGCATCTGGATTATATTTCAATGTCCTTTCCACTAATTTTCGTGTACGCTTAAGGTCAAACCATCTGATGAACTCACCACCCATTTCTAATGCACGCTCATCCAATATAAAATCTAGATCTATATCCGATTCATTAACAGCAAGTTTATCTTCGTACCCTGCTACAATAGCTCGTTCTCGTAAACTCCTTATATAATAAGCGGAAGTTCCATTGTCTCCCATACGCCATGCCGCTTCAGCCGCATTTAAATAAATCTCTCCTAATCTAAACATTATAACATCTTTATAAGACTTTTCATCTTTAGGAGCTAATCTTGTTGGATCTAAGAACTTTTTAAGGGTATTATAACACGACCGCCCATTAGGTTTAGGAAATCCCTCTTCATCATACATATCATTTATATCATTAATAACATAAGTTTTAAGATTCCTATCACCTTCATAGCTATATGGCAAACGAACTAAAATTGTATCACATTTCACGGTAACCTTTGATGGATTCAAATAATTGATAGACACATCATCATCGGATTTTAATTTGCACCAAGCCCATACAAAAGTACTAGCAAATCGCTTATCATATTTACCGAACCTAGACAAATACCATCGAGTAGGCATGTTACGCATCCACTCTCTTCCATACATGCAAGTATGACCTCTTGAATCAGGAACCAAAGATAAATCAACAGCAGATTTTGTATGAGGAGAGACCCAATATTTATGAGGATAAGTCTGATTGTCACTGGATAATCCCGTATTAAACGCTGTATTTGTTGTAAATTGAACAGCAAAAATAATCTCATCATTACGTTCATTATATACATCAAAAATATCATCAAGATTCTCCAGTAGACGGAAATTATAATTCTCTATTAAGTCTTCCGAAAGAGTTAAAACTTCTTGATAAACATCTTTAACGCTTGCATATCTATTATCTGCTAAATCAGACAATACACTTTGACCTGCATAATCATCGTACCCCGCCAATGCCAATAGGACTCTAGATTTCAATGCTTTTGCAGCAGCAATATGTACACGTCCATATTCCGTCACTTCAGCAGGTTCCGGCAAATTCTCCATTGCAACATCAATATCTGACAATATCAATTTGTAAAAATCTGATATATGTTTTTGTACGCCAATCGTAGTATATGTTCCAATGGGCAAAGCATCCACTGTATAATGGGCACCTTCACCCCAAGTCTCCACTATATAATAGTAATACCATGCTCTAAAAAAATGTAGCTCACCTATCATTACTCGCTGCTTATTAGCATTTGAAAATGGGATAGAGTTAATATTACTCAATGCAAAATTAATGTTATTAATGCTCTCATAAAGATAGCTCCAAAAATCTTTTATATATCCCTTACTAGGGAGCTGATTCGTATTATACCATGTTAAATCTTTTTCACCACTACCCGCATAAGTCCAAAGATCTGTACCCATCTCACCTAAGTCACACAAATATTGAATTACAGATCTGGAACTACCATATACCGAATTCACTAGGTCATTCATTCCTTGTTCCGTAGTTAAATAACTAATGCCTATTTTTCCTTTAGGATCTTCCTCTAAGAAGTCCGAACAAGAAATTAACGATACTAAAACAAGAAAGCAACAAATATATTTCTTCATATCATTATATATTAAAAGTTAATATTAAATCCGACAACATATGTACGATAAGCTGATATATCATAATTGGGTGCTTGAGGATCTATGTCTTTATCCGCACGCCATAAGTAAAATGGATTCTTCACATTAACATAAATATTAAAGTTCCGCATAAAAGATAGTTTATCAAACGTATATCCCAACGTAATTTCTTGAAGATTTAAATAACTGGCTTTCCTATATCCCATAACTTCAATATTATCTATAGGACCTTCCAAACGAATACTAGGATATTCATTAGTCGGATTATCAGGAGTCCAATAGTTCCCATATACTGCTTGAGGTATATAACGAGTTCCATTTAAAAAGATATTCTTTCCTAAAGCTTCCGATTCTAGCATATGACCAAATTTTCCTTCAATAGCGAAAGATAAATTGAAATTGTAAAAATTGAAGCTATTTCTCATGAACATAGACCATTTCGGTGTTTTTTGTCCTAAGATAATTTTGTCATGATCAGCATCAATAGCTTTTCCGTCCTCCGGATTCTGATCTTTAAATTTCAAATCTCCGACATTTGCATTATAAATTAAGGCTTCTTCTTTTTCATTCGCCTGCCATATTCCTATTTTCTCATAATCATAAATGACATTGACAGGATGTCCGATAAACAAATTCGAGCCAACCATATCCTCTTTTTCAATCAGGCTTGTAATTTCTTCCTTATTTTTATAAAAATTAAAATCAGTTTCCCACCTAAAATTCTTCATGTCAATGTTCACAGAATTGATAGCAACTTCTACTCCTCTATTTCTTGTTTTTCCTATATTCTGCCAAATTTCTGCAGAACCATTGATCATCGGTATATTCCGTTTCAATAACAAATCTCTTGTGTTTGTCACATAATATTCTACCGACCCTGATATTCTATTATTTAATATGCCGAAATCAATTCCAATATTATAGTTAGAAGAATATTCCCATCCTAAATCTTTATTGGCTATCGAACCTAATTTATAACCATAATAGTAAACATCTCCAAAATTATATGTGGTCTGAGAGGTCCCAGAAAAAGTCTGATATGGGTCTATTGCAGAATTACCAACAATGCCGTAGCTAGCTCTAACTTTCAAATTATTAATCCATCTTATTTTAAAGAATTTTTCTCTACTTATAACCCAAGCCGTCGACACTGTTGGGAAATACCCCCACTTATTTCCATCTGCTAAAACAGAAGACCCATCAGCTCTAAAGGCAAAATTGAATAAATAGCGACTATCGAAACCATATTGGAATCGGCACAAAAATGAAAGCAAAGACCATTTTTCATAGCCGCTGGCAATTTTTATATTTTCCGTTGCAGCTTGCAAATTCCAATCCAATAAATCCTCAATAGGAATAGATTCCCCTGACGCATCTTCATATGAAGTAACGCTCTTTTGCATACTAGAGACTAAAGTTGCATTTAAACTATGCTTATTTTTCTCAAACAAATAAGTTAATATATTATCCCAAGTAAAATTTTTCTCCAAAGTATGCTTCCTTTCCCCATAATTTTTTTGTCCATTTCCATCGAAAGAATTTTTTCCATAAAATCTTTCATAACCAGTATTAGCAATGTCAATGCCCACATTAGAACGCAACTTTAAACCCTTTAGGATATTTATATCAATATATCCGATATTAAAACTTCTGAACGTATTCGTTGAATTTTTATAAGGCTCATAATAATTCGCTAACAAATTCCACGTATTGTTTTGTCCTACTTTATACACAAGATTACCATCTTCATCAAAAGGTTGGGCTATAGGATCCACATAAACCAAATTAATGCCTCCAACTTTTGTAGCTCCTGAATTCGTCGTATTGGTAATTCTTGAATTCAATCCAAAACTAATATACTTATTTAATTTATGGTCAATTGAAACTTTCCCATTTATTCTATCATAATCATTTGTCTTATAATATCCTTCCTCTTTTCTATAGCCTAAAGATACCGCAAATTGAGTTTTTTCTGTGCCGGAAGATACGTTCAAATTATATTCTTGATTGATTCCATCCCTATAGATTAAATCCTGCCAATCTGCATACCGTCTATTCTTGATGATGTCTAAAGCATTCTCCCCATCAAGTGCAAATACAATATCATCTGAAGGGTATCCTTCTTCCCAACCACCATTTTGTGTTATTCTTGCTACATCTCTTCTATATTGCACATAATCATCTCCACTAATCATTTTCGGCATTTTAGCTTGATTAACACCAATATGCATACCAAATGATACTTCTGTTTTTTGAGCTACTTTTCCTTTTTTAGTAGATACCATTATAACTCCATTGGCTCCCCGGCTTCCATAAATAGCAGTAGACGCAGCATCTTTTAAAACTTCTATGGATTCAATATCAGAGACGGGAATATCATTAATTTCATCTCTTGGTATGCCATCAACTACATACAATGGAGTATTACTGGCATTAATGGATCTATTACCTCGAATTAGTATGTTTGGTGAAACACCGGGTTCTGTCGCAGCTCCAATTTCCACTCCTGCGATTTTTCCTTGCAAGGCCTCAATCGCATTAGAAGCAGGCATCGTATTCAATTTTTCACTATCAACAGAAGAAACAGCTCCTGTCAAGTCTGATTTCTTCATAACTCCATACCCAACCACAACTATTTCATCGAGTGCCTTAGAATCTTCTTCTAACACTACTTTCAATTTCTCGCGGTTCATATCTTGACTAATTTTTATTTCTTGAGAGATATAGCCGATATAAGATATTTGTAAAACAGAGCCTAGAGATACTTGAAGTTCAAAATTACCTCCCAAATCAGTAATAACTCCATTAGTTGTACCTTTTTCCACAACATTCGCACCAATAATAGGTAAACCATTACTGTCTATAACAACACCTTTGATCACATTAGCTCCAACATTGTTAAGATCTGTAATGCGATAGTCCAAAGCATCCAAAGATGATGCTAAGGTTACAGGTGCATGAGACAACACCACAGGAAAGCATATTACAGCAATCCAAAATTTTTGATTCAAATTGATTCTCATAACTACATTTATTATTTTAATAAAATATTGTTTTAATTACTAATTATTTTTTACATTATGATGATAATATTGTTCTTTCAATCCTTTAGGCAAACGAATTCTTTCACACTTCAGACCTATTACATCGTCGAACACAAACGCATGTCTAAAATCCTTTTCTATAAGATAAAGTTTTATATCCTCCATCTTTAGATTTTTTACATGCCTTACATATACTCCCCATGCAGGTAATTCACCAAACATAGAATACTCCGGGTAATCATTTTCTTTTTCCGGGACAGCGTCAATTCTCCATGTTGGAATATAAGCAACTCCTTTTGAAGCTCTTCCAGGATACTCTATTTCAATATTTCTTAATACAACATTTTCTACATAATTACCTGAAATTCCTGTTATAGATGCTGGGATAGGATTATGCGGAAAACTTAGACGAGGACCTTTCATATCGTACATAATGTCCGCATCTTCATAAGGAACTTGTACTTTCATATTCTTAATTTCCACATTCTTAAGTGTTCCTTTCTTATTTTTTCGATTCCCTAAACGAATAAAAAATGCATTGCCAGTATTCAATGCCACTACATCATTTACATAAACTCCGTCTATCATACCACCATCAACCATTTCAACGGCAATAGCTGATCGATAGGTATCCTTCATTCGGATAGAATTTATACGTATATTTTTAAATATTCCATATGAAGCAGTCCCCAATTTTATTGCACTAGCACTTGTTACTATATTGCAATTTGAAATATAAATGGAATCATTACCCGTTTGAGGATTATATGATTTGAGGCAAATACCATCATCAGCTGAATTAATCATACAGTTTGTAACTTTCACATTTTGGCAATCTACTATATCTATTCCATCATTATTCCAATAAGCCCGACTATAAACTTCCACATTATCAATTGTTAAATTCTCACACATCTCATAACTTTGTACCCAACAAGCGGAATTCTTTATAGTCACCTCTTTTATGGATATATTAGAACAATACATAAAATTGATAATTTTAGGACGGAGTCTTTCGTTTACTCTAACCGAATAATTAGAATCAATCCTTTCTCCTATATGATGTAAACTATCTATAGCCAATGCTAACTCTCGTCCCTGTCCGTCAATAACGCCTCCTCCTGTTATAGAAATATTAGTTGAGCGATATGCTAGCAACAGAGCTAATTTTGAATTGTCCATTCTATTAATAGACGGAGAATTTTTTTCTATGTCTAACATTACATAATCATAAGGATTTGTGCTGCCAAGAATCTTTGCTCCTTTCTCTAAATGCACTTCCACATTATTTTTCAATAATAAACTTCCTGATAGATATACTCCTTTGGGAAAGACTATGCAACCACCACCTGCAAGACTGACTTCATCAATGGCGTGTTGAATAAATCGAGTATTTAATGTAATTCCATCCCCTTTTGCTCCAAAATTAGTTATCACGTATTTTTTCCCTGAAGCAAACGCACAAAGGTACAACACACATAATAATGAGATAACATATAAACGCTTATTCATACCAATCGTAATTTTATATATAAGCAACCATCAATGCATTTTCTCTGTAATATCTACAATAAGTTTAATAGTTGAAAAATCTGAATTAAATACAGAATTCAACCCTTGTTCCTCCTGTGCAGGATCACCCATATAGTCATCTCCTTTCTCCCAAAATACATGTTCGGGATTCTGACGAGCGGATCCTCCCCATGCCCAAATATTGCAACCAGCTAAGCGGCCATTAGATTTGCTGTTTTCAAAGACTTGATTAAAGACAGATTCATAATAACGGTCTCTGTTTACCGTAGATGAAGTTTTAGAGAATTGGAAATTATCTCTTGGAAACCCGAATTCTTCTATGACCAAAGGCTTTTGATGCTCTTCAGCAATAACCAAATGTTCTTTGATATATAAAGCTGTCTGATCAATAGAATATTGGACCGTTCCATCCAAATTGTCTTTTTGAGCCCACCCCCAATTGTAAGGCCAAATATGAATGGTCATATAATCAACATTGGAGTAAGAATGAATCAGTTCCCATAGCTGGATATCACCTTCGGTTCCTTGATATCCTTCATTGCCCGTAGAAACTAGATGATTCGGATCCAATGCCTTAATCTGTGCAGCTACATCATGAATCCACAAAGCATAACTCACTTTATTCTCTTGACCAAAAGCTCTCGGTTCATTACCAATCTGCCACGACATGATAGTAGGATCATTTATGTATTTTTGGTTAGTATACCGATTGGTACGCGTAACGATATTCTTCACATGATCGGCAAATAGTTTTTTGGCTTCTTCGCTCTTCTGATATTGGCTAACGAAAGTCTGATACTTATCCCATCCATCTATGGCTGGAATAGGTGCTTTCCCGTAACCTGCCCATTCTAAATATTGTCCATAACCGCCAGACCATTCCCAAGAATTATTCAAGTAAAGCACAGCCACCATATTCCGCTTTCCCATTTCATAAAGCAAATAATCCAAACCTGCCAAAATAGTATCATTATACACGCCCGCTTCCACTTGTAACGTAGGTTCTACTTTTGCGGGGACACCGTTTACTCCATCCGCTCCAATCAGAATTCTCAGATTGTCAATGCCAATAGCAGCCATTGAGTCTAATTCCGCAATCAGCCTCTGCCGATTGCCTCCTTCTCCTTCAGAAGCCAAAATTGCCCCATACCAAAAATTCGCTCCTATATAATAATAGGGCTTCCCATTTTTTATAAACTGACCATTTTCGATATTTACAAAAGAAGTTACCTTTGAAGGCTCTGAAATTTTGGAAGTGCAAGCAATGCACAACCAAATAGAAATAAGAACAAATAAATAGTGTTTTCTCATTGGTACTTTATTTAGTATTGTTAATTATCAATTACAAAATTAACGTAGACAAATAAGATAAACTAATACTATTTTATCGATTCTGATGCATATTGGTAATACTTGTTTCAAAATGATTTTGAACCGGTGCATTATTCCCCCGTTTGATATCTTAGCCGATGTGGGTTATTGCCATAATTCCCACATACATGCCATGTAACGTTTTTCTATTTCAGTAAATGGATTAAGCTGGCAAGGAGGAGTGTTCTGTACCTAAATTTAGTTGCTATATAATAATAAAGTTGTTTGTTACGGATGCTTGATTTGAATAGACTGAAGTGTGAGAAAGAATGTTGGCAAATTAAGACAGATAGATTTATTTGTTTTCACATAAGCCATTAGATTTTGATTTTTGCAAATTAAAGCTGGGATTGAAATATGAATTGATACTATTTTATCTGATGTTGTCTAAAATGAATATAGGTTTTGCTAAATCAGGATCCGTTTTTTCTTATAACTGTCTCGGAAATCTTTTGGCGATGCCAGTTTTTTCTTTTTGAAGATGCGGTTGAAATTGGAAAGGTTGTTGAATCCTGATTCGTAACAGATTTCTGCGATGCTCATGGTGGAGTCTACCAGCATGCGTGTGGCATGTCCCAGACGGATGTCAATGATGTAATCGGACAGATTTTTGCCCGTGCGGAGTTTAAAGAAGCGGCTGAACGATACTTCGGTCATTCCGACCATATCTGCCAGTTGGTTCAGCCGGATTTCTTCTTTGTAATGCTGGTTGATATAGTCTTGTACTTTCTGCACTCGGCGACTGTCTGAGTGTTGTTGGATTTTCGCGAACGAAGAACTGGATAGCACGCGTGCTTCTTCGGTGAACATGGAAAGTTCATATAAAAGGGTAAGGAAGCGAGTCACGGCATAGAAACCTTTCGTGTCGGGCAGTTCGTCTATCAGGGCATAGACTTTCATAATGGCTTGCATGGGGAAACTCAGTCCGTTTTGTGCCTTGTCGAACATTTTCATGACGCGGTCGAATTGATTGGTGCTGAGTAAAGTTTTCATGAATTGGGGTGAGAACTGGATGGTGATTTCCCGAACGTCCTTGCTTTTGCAATCATGTTGTTCCCATACATGCTCCAAATCTGGACTGGTGATGAGTACCAGGTCGTATTCGCCGATGATTTCTGCAGAGTCGCCTACGATGCGTTGTACTCCAGGGGCATTGATTACGAAGTTCAGTTCGAATTCCTTGTGGCAATGCATCGGATAAGTGAATTCGCTTTTCCTTCGGTCGGCAATGTAGAAGCAGTCTTTTTCCGAAAGAGGAGTAATTTCGCGGATAACGTTTTTGTCTTTTACTATCATGGTCTTAAATTTATTAATTTGCTAATGAGCCAATGCATTCTCACATTAGCACATTCTCACATTGGCACATTGTCACATTAGCACATTGTCGCATTAGCACATTCTCACATTGGCACATTCTCACATTAGCACATTGTCACATTAGCACATTCGAACTATAGTCCGATTGATTCTTTACTCCCTGTATATCTCGTTGGATGATGTCCTCGGTGAAAAGTCGGACCAGTTCTTCCCATGTCAATACGGTGTCGGGCTGGAATTGTGCCGATTTTGCATAGCGGAGCAGGGCAGTGCGGAACTGGTTCCCTTCGGGTGTGTCTTTAATGGCATTGAGGTCGGTGGTGCATACCAGAAGCTTTCCTTTTCCGATGCGGAACTCGAAGACGATACCCAGTTTGTGGTTCCGTTCGATGTTATCAATGACTTGCACTACGGGGCGGTATGCCTTGTCTGTGTGGTTCAGTATCATCGGACGCGAATTCCGGGTGATGCTCCACCATTGCCAGTCACTATGTTCTTCGGTAGGGAAGTGGCGGAATAAGGGATGTGCGGGATTTGTCAATATCGACATCGTACCCGGCGAAACCTCTTTGCCTGCATTTTCCGATATGGTCTTGAACATGGCATAGTTCCAATAATCGGGTGTGAACATGCCTCCTACGCTTTGTTTCCCGATGTCCTTGTGGCGGGGAAGCAAGAGTACGGTTTCTCCCTTTGCCAGCTTGGCTTTCACCTGCTTGTTAAGTAGGGAATCGATGTAAATTCCTTCTGTACTTTCCTGCTCATCGGGGTAAACCCAAAGATGGTAATAATTGTGGTAAGTACCTGTCCGAAGGTTTAAGGTGAGGCGCTGAGGCTTTTTCAGTCCGTTTAGTGATAAATTGATGTCACCGGCTTCTTTTAGTTCGCCTTGGGGAACGGAACAGGTAATCGTTCCTTGTTTTTCCCATTCTCCGTCATCAGAAACCAGTTGCCAATGAATGGGAGTCGACCAATCATTTTCTTCGTAGTTGGAAAGGGAGATACCAATGTGTAAAGGTTGGGTGTTCAGCCAGCAGAAATCGGTGAGCCGGGCAAGCGGTACGACCGGTGCACAGAATCCGTAGAAGGTTTCGGGGTCTATAATGCCTTTGCTTTCCATAAAGGCGTCAAGTATGCCTACCAGTGCCGAGCCTTGTCCGGGGTAATCCTGCAGGTCGAGCATTTGGAAACCTCCGAAGCCGGGTGTGCGCAGGGCATATTCGATATCGGCTTTGTAACATGCCACAGAGAAATGTCCCGTAGCACGATGGAAAGCTTCGGCTTGGTCGTATAGGTGATTTTCTTTCAGCCGGTTACGGAATATTTCCAGATTGTATGGATACAGCACGCCTTTGTATTTCGCAATTTGCTGGAAGTCGGGATAAATCTGGAACTGGCAGGTCTCGTGTCCCACTACGGGACGGGGACACCGGGCAATGGCTTGTGCATAATTGGCGGTTGTATTGGGACGGGTGTTGTTCAGGATGCCTCCCTTTTCTGCATCCACGTATGCGAAGGAAGAGCGTACATGAGTCGAATATCCTTCGCCTCCGCCTACCCGGCACGTTACGAAAAAGTCTTCTCCATCTTGCGGACCTTGCCAACCCAGATTGTTGTTCGAACCGAAACAATACAAGTGCCGTAGGTCTTTCCAGCGGAACTCGTCAAGCCACTCGCGCATTACGTCAATGTCTCCGTGCAGCTCATTGCCTAGTCCCAGCATCATGAACGAAGGATGATTGCCCAGCCAGTCCAATATCATGTTGCCTTCTCGTTTCAGGAATGTGTTCAACGATATATTGTTACGCTGTATGGCTCCCCAAAGTGGAAGTTCCACTTGGAAATAGATACCTTCTATATCGGCTGCTTTCAAGGCTGCTTCGGGAGGAGTGTACGAATGGCACCGGTAGTGATTGATGCCATATCGTTTGGCTATGCGAAATATGTTGCGCCATGTTTCCACATCCATTGGTGCATATCCGGTAAGAGGAAAGACGCAGGCATCATGTTTGCCGCGAAGCAATATTTTCTTGTCGTTTAAAACAAATTGCGTGTTTTCTGTACCGAATTCACGCATTCCGAAATCTATGTGTTGCTGGTCGTGTGAGTGCCCGTTGTTAAGTGCAATGTCCAGTCCATACAAGGCAGGATGAAATTCGCTCCATAGCAGCGGAGACTCTCCCATGCCAAGTGTAAAGGTAAACGAATTGGCACCCTGTTGCAAGGTTATGTTTTTCTCGAAGGTGGGAAGCACGTGTGTAGTAGGGGTATTCCATGCTTTTCCTTGGATACTGACAATTGCTGAACAGGGATAGTCGGACCATACCTCCAATGTTATGCGGGCGCATTTTTCAGATACAGATGGGTAGACTTGTACCTTATTTATATAAGGTGTATCGTAGGCTTCTATCCCGAATTTGCCTAAGATACCGTTCCAGTTGGTTTGTGTGGCATCGGTCCAAGCATGTGAACTTTGTATTTCTTTCGGTACTGATGTTTCAGAATTGTCTATACGCAGGACAATATGGTGCTTGCCTGGTTTCAGGGAAGGAAGTTCATAACAATGAGGGGCATAGAGGTGTGAGAAGCTTCCGATGCTGTCTCCGTCTATCCAAAGCGTGCTGGGCTTGGTGCGTTCCATAATCAGGCGGAGTTTTTTTCCGGCAAATCCTTCGGGCAAGGTAAAGTCGCGCTCGTAGGTGACTTGTCCGCTATACGAATGGAGCCGGGTCAGTTGGGTGGTAACGTAAGGTGCCTGTGCCGGATTGCCTAATTTGTTTTCATCGGTGGTGCCCGGAAGCCGGCAAGTGCCTAACGAACTTTCCCAGGTGCCCGACAGGGGAAGGAAGGCTCTCTCTTGTGCTTGTGCGCACAAAGCGCAAAGCATGGTTGCGAGTGAAAGAAAGAGTTGTTTCATTTACAATTTAGCAATTTACGATTTACAATTTATTTCATTTCTATTCGCAATGTACAAAATAGGATTAGGGGATAAATCGTAAATCGTAAATCGTAAATTGTCAAATAGTAAATGTTCATCATTTGCCATATTTCGCCTTGATGCCCGGCAGTTCTTTCCGGATATCGGCGATACGGGTGGCATCGCTGGGGTGTGTGCTCATAAACTCGGGTACAGACCCTCCGCTTCCTGCCGACATCTTTTGCCAGAATCCGACGGCTACATCGGGATTGTATCCAGCCATGGTCATGAATACCAGCCCCATATAGTCTGCTTCCGATTCGTGTTTGCGCGAGAAGGGAAGCATCATGCCGTATTGTGCGCCGATGCCGTAAACCGTGCCTGCAACCTTTTGCACCGCAGAACTCTTGTCGCTTACCAGCGAATTGAGGATATTCGCACCATATTGCGCCATTACTTGTTGGCTCAGGCGTTCATTGCTATGCTTTGCTACGGCATGTGCCACTTCATGTCCTACCACTACCGCCAGTTCGTCATCGGACGAGACCAGCTTCATCAGTCCTTCATAAACTACAATCTTGCCGCCCGGCATGCAGAAGGCGTTCACTTGCGGGTCTTGTATGAGATTGAATTCCCACGCGAAGTTCTGGATTTCCGATGCCATGCCGTTCGCGCGCAGGTAGGCTTCGGTGGCGGAGGCTATCTTTTTCCCTACCCGTACCACCATGGCGGTTTGTGCGGCATTGGCTGATTTCTTAGCCGACTTGATATAGTCGTTGTATTGGGTAAGACTGGAGGACAGCACTTCGCTATCCGATACCAAAAGCATTTGCTTCCGTCCGGTCAGTGGGACGGTAGAGCAGCCTGCCAGCAGGAGAGCGGCAAGCAAGAGCAAGGTGAAATGCAGTTGTTTCATCATCCGTAATTCGTTTTAAGGTTTCTTTCAGCAAATATATAGCATTTTCTGTAATAATCCGCACTATCTGTAATGAAAAAGATAAAACAGTATCATTCGCATTGGTGGAATATGCCTACTTTTGCATTGATATCATTTAAAACAACTCATCATGAAAAACATGAAAGCTAAAGTCTTATTAGTTGCCGGAGCTTCGCTTTTCGCTTCCGGTGTATGGGCGCAAGAGCAACTTGTGCGACTCTCTACTCCCGAAACCTCGCTGGTGATTGACGCACCGCAAGGGGGAGAATTGAAATATGTATATTATGGTACGAAGCTGGGCGATACGGATCTGAAACAGATTGATGCGGTGCGTACGTGCAATCATGCCGCTTATCCGGTGTATGGAATGAATACTCCGGCAGAAACGGCACTCTCGGTATGCCATGCCGACGGGAACATGTCAACCCAGCTGGTGGTGGAAAGCGTGGCTACGACCGATGGGGATAAGACAACGGAAGTTTCTGTCCGCTTGAAAGATAAAGTGTATCCATTTTATATCAACGTATGTTACCGGGCTTATCAGGATGTGGACATCATTGAGACCTGGACCGAAATAACGAACGAAGAAAAGAAACCCGTAGTGCTCAACCAGTTCGCTTCGGCTTACCTGCCCATCCGCAGGGGCAATGTATGGCTCTCCAGCCTGTATGGTTCGTGGGCGAACGAAGGGCGTTTGGTTCAGGAACCGTTGGAGCCGGGCATGAAAGTGATAAAGAACAAGGACGGGGTGCGCAATTCGCATACGGCACATGCCGAAGTGATGTTCTCGCTCGACGGACGTCCACAGGAAAACGTAGGGCGGACCATTGGTGCGGCACTTTGCTATACAGGAAATTACAAGCTCCGTATTGACACCGATGATAGCGAATACCACCAGTTCTTTGCCGGTATCAATGAAGATAATTCCATGTATCATTTGCAGAAAGGCGAGACGTTCAAGACTCCAGTGCTTGCCCTTACTTATTCGGACGAAGGGTTGAGCGGAGCCAGTCGGAACTTCCACCGCTGGGGACGCACTTATAAGCTGGCGCATGGAGACAAGCCTCGCAAAATCCTGCTCAATAGCTGGGAAGGCGTTTACTTCGACATCAACCAGCAAGGCATGGAACAGATGATGGCGGACATCGAATCAATGGGCGGCGAATTGTTTGTGATGGATGACGGATGGTTCGGAGGCAAGTACCAGCGCAATACCGATAATTCTTCGTTGGGCGACTGGGTGGTAGATACCCGTAAGCTTCCTGAAGGCATTGAGGGATTGCTCCGTGATGCGAAGAAACATCATGTGGGATTCGGTATCTGGATAGAACCGGAAATGTCGAATACTACGAGCGAACTCTACGAGAAGCATCCCGAATGGATAGTGAAAGCTCCCCAGCGCGACCCGGTATTGGGACGTGGCGGAACGCAGGTGGTGCTTGACCTCGGCAATCCCGAAGTGCAGGATTTCGTGTTCGGCGTGGTGGATGACCTGATGAGCAAGTATCCCGAAATCGAGTATATCAAGTGGGACGCCAATATGGCGATTATGAACCACGGTTCGAATTACCTGACCGCTGACAACCAAAGCCACATGTACATCGAGTATCATCGTGGCTTCGAGAGTGTATGCAACCGTATCCGTGCCAAATACCCTGACCTTACTATCCAGGCTTGTGCCAGCGGCGGAGGACGTGCCAACTGGGGGTACTTGCCTTGGTTCGACGAGTTTTGGGTGAGCGACAATACCGATGCCCTCCAGCGCATTTACATGCAATGGGGCACCTCGTATTTCTTTCCGGCGATTGCCATGGCGTCCCACATCAGTTCGGCTCCCAATCATCAGGTCTTCCGTACCGTTCCTATCAAATACCGCATCGATGTGGCGATGAGCGGGCGTCTGGGCATGGAAATCCAGCCAAAGAACATGACCGAGGAGGAGAAGGAGATTTGCCGGAAGGCAATAGCCGATTACAAGATGATTCGTCCCGTAGTGCAGTTCGGGGATATCTACCGTCTGGTTTCTCCCTACGACCGTTTGGGTGTAGCGTCTCTGATGTACACCTCGCCCGAGAAAGACAAGGCGGTATTCTATTGGTGGAAAATGGAAACGTTTTATAACCAGCATTTGCCTCGTGTGCGCATGGCAGGGCTTGACCCGGCGAAGATGTATCGGGTCAAAGAGTTGAACCGTATCGATAACGAACCGTTGCCGTTCGAGGGGAAATTGTATTCTGGTAAATTCTTAATGGAGAACGGCCTGGAAATCCCTTATACCCATAAGGTAGACTATCACAAGCTGAATGATTATGCCAGCCGGGTGCTGTATTTGGTAGCAGAACAGTAAAAAATAAAGAACCGGGAATGAAGAATAAACAAATCGTTATTCTTTATTCCCGGTTCTTTATTTAGTTAGAAATCGTTTTGAATTTATCGCCCAAAGTACGCACAAGACGAACACATTAAGCTAAGAAAAACTTTTTGTAGTAATTCAAAACAGTTTCTTGGAAAACTTTTTATTTCAGTTTTGCCAGTGTTTCCTTGATGCGGCGCATGGCTTCGATGATGTTTTCATCGGAAGTGGCGTAACTCATGCGGATACATTCAGGGGCACCGAAGGATGTTCCGCCCACGCAGGCTACGTGGCCTACTTCGAGCAGGTACATGGCAAGGTCATCGGCGTTGTTGATGACACGGTCGCCGTCTTTCTTGCCAAAGAAGAAGTCGCATTTCGGGAAGAGGTAGAAAGCACCTTCGGGCACGTTTACTTCAAATCCCGGAATTTCTTTCGCCAGTTTGACAATCAAGTCACGACGGCGTTGGAATGCCTGGCGCATTTCTTCTACCGGAGCCTGTGTGCCAGTGTAAGCGGCTTCGGCTGCTTTCTGTGATACCGAGCACGGACCAGAAGTATATTGTCCCTGAAGCTTGTTGACACCTTTCACAATCCATTCGGGAGCGGCGATAAATCCGATACGCCAGCCCGTCATGGCATACGCTTTCGATACGCCGTTGACAATAACCACACGGTCTTTGATTTCGCTGAACTGGGCGATGCTTTCGTGTTTGCCGATGTAGTTGATGTGCTCATAGATTTCATCGGCGATGGTAATGACACGCTCGTGCTTAGCCAATACCGAAGCCAGTCCCGCCAGTTCTTTCTTGCTGTATACCGAGCCGGTAGGGTTCGAAGGCGAGCAAAGAATCAGGGCGCGCGTCTTAGGAGTGATAGCCGCTTCCAGTTGTTCGGGAGTAATCTTGAAGTCTTGCTCGATACCCGCACGCACAATGACGGGAGTACCTTCCGCCAGCTTCACCATTTCGGGATAGCTTACCCAATAAGGAGCAGGGACAATGACTTCATCTCCTTTGTTTACCAAAGCCATAATCGTGTTGCATACCGACTGCTTGGCACCGTTGGCACAACTGATTTGGGCTGCTGTATATTCCAGTCCGTTTTCTTTTTTCAGTTTTTCTACAATGGCGTTTCGCAATGCGGGATAACCGGCTACAGGAGAATAGCGCGAATAGTTTTCGTCAATCGCTTTTTTAGCGGCTTCCTTGATATGGTCGGGAGTGTTGAAGTCGGGTTCGCCGACACTCATGTTGATTACATCTACGCCCTGAGCCTTAAGCTCACTGCTTTTTTGCGACATGGCAAGCGTGGCCGAGGGTGACAAACTGTTTAAACGTTCTGAAAGTTGATTCATATTCTTCTTTTTAATTTTAGTTCAAAATCGGTGCAAAATAAAGCATTTTTTATGACATATAAAAACATTTCTTACTTTCTGTCGCCTAAGAACCGAAGTAAATACAAGAAAAGATTGATAAAGTCGAGATAGAGTGTCATGGCACCCATCAGGGCAATCTTTTGGGTGGTATCATTTATCGCTATGTCTTCTCCTGTTAATAGCTGCTTGATTTTTTGTGAATCATAAGCCGTAAGCCCCGTGAAAATCAACACACCGATACCCGAAATGATTAAATCCATCATTGAGTTATGCAGGAACAAGTTGACCAGTGAAGCAATGATAAGTCCGATCAGTGCCATGATGCAGATATTTCCGATACGGCTCAAGTCTTTCTTGGTTACATAGCCATAGAGTGCCATTACGCCAAAGGTACCTGCCGTAACAAAGAATGTGGTGGCAATGGAACTCATGGTGTATATCATAAAGATAAAGGCGAGTGTGACTCCGTTCAGAATGGAGTAGGCGATAAAAAGCAGGGTAGCGGTGCTGAAAGCAATCCGGTGGATGCGTGCGGAAAGGTAGATGACCAATCCTATTTCAGCTATCAGAAGCCCCCAGAAGAGCATCCGGTTTTCAATAATCATCGAGAGTAACGTGTATGATTTTGCCACGTATAAAGATACCAATCCGGTAATGACCAGCGCCAATGTCATCCATGTGTAGACATTGCGCATCAGTGTAGCTTGTACGGCCTTTGCTTTAGACGCGTACACTTTTGCCAAATCATTTGTTTCCATAATCATCAATTTTTAATTTTTGATTTTCAATTCTAATTCTTAAAATGCAACGTATGTCCCATGCGGTCTTTCTTCGTATGCAGGTAACGTTCGTTGTAAACGTTAGGTGTGACCTCGATGGGCACATTCTCCACGATTTCCAATCCGTAGGCTTCCAGTCCCACCCGTTTTACAGGATTATTGGTAAGCAGACGCATCTTGTGAATGCCTACCTCACGCAGGATTTGTGCGCCTACTCCATAGTCGCGTTCATCGGCTTGGTGTCCGAGGCAGATGTTGGCGTCTACGGTGTCCATGCCTTCTTCCTGGAGCTTGTAGGCTTTCATTTTTTCCATCAATCCGATGCCACGTCCTTCCTGAATAAGGTAGATAACGGCACCTTTGCCTTCTCTTTCTATCATTTGCATGGCTTTATGAAGCTGTTCTCCGCAATCGCAACGCAAAGAACCGAAAATGTCGCCCGTAGCACACGACGAATGTACACGCACCAATACGGGTTCATCAGGCTCGAAGTGTCCCTTTATCAACGCCACGTGTTCCAGGCCGTTGCTTTTCTGGCGGAAAGGTATCAGGCGGAAATGTCCGTATCCGGTAGGCATGTCTACCTCCACACCCCGCTCTACCAGCGACTCTTGCTTCAAACGATAGGCTATCAAGTCGGCAATCGATATCAGCTTAAACCCATATTGGTCCGCCATCTGGCGCAGTTCGGGAAGGCGTGCCATCGTACCGTCCTCGTTCATCACTTCCATCAAAGCAGCCGCGGGATAAAGCCCTGCCAGCTTGGCGAGGTCGATACTCGCTTCGGTATGTCCCGCACGGCGGAGCACCCCTTTGTCTTGCGCATAAAGCGGGTTTATATGTCCGGGACGGCCAAAAGTTTCAGGAACCGATGCCGGGTCGGCAAGCGCACGGATGGTAGCGGCACGGTCGGCAGCCGAAACTCCTGTAGTACATCCCTCCAGCTTATCGATAGTCACCGTAAACGGAGTCCCTAAAACCGATGTGTTATTGATTACCTGGCACGGAAGGTCGAGCTCCTTGCATCGGGACATCGTAATCGGCGCACAAAGCACCCCGCGGGCATGTTTCAGCATAAAGTTCACTTTTTCAGGGGTAATCAGCTCGGCTGCAATGATAAGGTCGCCTTCATTTTCGCGGTCTTCATCATCTACTACGATTACAAATTCTCCTTTACGGAAGTCCTCAATGGCTTCTTCTACGGTATTTAGCTTTATCTTGTCCATAATGCGTTATTGTTATGAATAATAATGTTGGTCTTTTATTTGTTGTATAACCTGTCCGTTGGTCCGGATAATGTTTTTTAAATCTTTCTCCAGCCGTAGCCTGAACCGCCAGATATGAAGGTACACCAACAATCCTGCAGGTACCACGATACCTAACGCCAAGTTAAGCCAGCGGTTCCCGAACGGACTCTTATGAGCCTTAACCGCCAGGAAAGGATAATTGTTCATCGCGTTCAGCAAGATTGGATCTTTCGAATTCGAGAGTTCCTCTATCACCGCTTCCATTTGCCTGCTGATATCAGCGATGGCATCGTCCGGCTTGTTGTTCATGAATAGCTTGATATAATTAGGCAATCCTTTCAACCGATGCATACGCATATAGTCTTCACACAATGCGCTGATGTGTTCCAGCGCCTCGACATCTTTCCGGTATTCGGGTGTATGGATAATCACTTCTTTCTTAAACAGGTGTCTCGACAAGCGGATGCCAAACACCTTGCGGAAAAACGCCGCATACGTGTCAATATTGAACACCACCGAATCTTTGTTTGACTTATAAGTGAAGAACGCTCCTACGGGTGCCAGCACGAGTGTACTCATCCAGGTACCCAGCGCCACATTCATCTCGCCGCTTTTCCCGATACGGGTCGCGCCCGAGTCGATAATGTAATACACCACAAAAATCAGCACGGATATCACGACCGGCATACCCAGTCCGCCCTTGCGGATAATGGCTCCCAGCGGCGCTCCGATAAAGAAAAAGATGATACAAGCCAACGAAAGAGTGATTTTCTTGTGCCAGTCGGAACGGTGCGAACGGATATTTCCGTCCGTACTTTTGCTCATAAAACTTTTCATCTCCCAGTCGGATGCCAACGAGGAAATCCTGTTTTCCGTCTTGCTCAATGTTTGAGACTTTTCTTGCGAAGTCATGGAATTGAAGATGCTGTCAGTATTCAGGTATGCCACGTTCAGTTTCTCCAATTTGGTAGAATCGGCTTTGGTCAGTACCGGTGTCTTGTAAGTAGAGTTAATGACATCGTTGAAGTAAGCGCGTCCTACACTGTCGGCGTGTAATTCCAACGAATCAATAGCCTGGGAGATTTCCCGCATATTCTTGATATCCGAGCGTTGGTCGAGGAAACTTCCGTCTACCATATTGAAATCGGAATCGAATTGGATAAGTGTATGCTTTTCCTTGAATGATTCGCGGCGGTAGGGGACGTTACGTGAAATGACAGATTGGGATTTCAGGTTCTCAAATTGTTCACCATTATACAAATGAAGGAAAAGGTGCTGCTTGTCGGCGGTCAGTTCCAACTTCCCTTCTTCCGCCCAAATGATATGTGCATTTTCGAATCCATCGGAAAAGTTGTATATTAACACGTCTTTCAGCATACCTGTCTCCCGGTCTTTGTGCTTGACATAAATGTTATAACCGTCGATATCACTATAAAATACTCCTTCCGGTATGTCTACTTCAGGAGATTTTTGCTTCATGGAAACCAAGAGTGTCCATAGTTGCTTTTGGGCACGCGGACCGATTTCGTTCTGGAAAAAGAATGACATGCCTCCCAGAAACATGCAGAACAGTACGACTGGCCGCATGATACGGAGTAGGGGGATGCCTGCTGCCTTCATGGATAACAGTTCGTACCGCTCACCAAAGTTTCCGAATGTCATGAGTGCAGCCAGTAGGATGGCCAGAGGAAGCGACAGGGGAATCAATGTCAGACCTGAATAAAAGAAAAATTGGGCAAGAACATTAATCTCTAATCCTTTTCCTACTAACTCGTCTACGTACCTCCATAGAAATTGCATCATGAAGATAAACAGACAGATGAAAAACGTCCCAGAAAAGAGCAGTAAAAAGCTCTTCAATACGAATATATCTAGTTTTTTTATGCGTAGCATTCCTTAATATATGGTTGTCAGCTTGCAAAAGTAGCATAAAAAACAACGCGGAGCATGATGTTTTGTATATTTTTAGAAAATTATATACCGCACGTCCGTTTTAGCACTTCAATTTGAGAGTCCCATAGGTTGATAACGTCATCTTCTTCACCGGGTTCGGCAAAGTCTGTCACTTCTAGTGAAAGGTCTGTGGTTAGTTCATTGTAATAAATTTTTAGTTCGAAATAGGTGCGTGGCTCATCGTCTTTCCAGTGAAAACGGATGAATGATTCGGTCCGGAAATTGGTTATTTCGGCTTCTCTGGTTTCGGTCTTTCCCCATTTGAACATAAATGTCTTGTTAAGTCTGGTTACGTTATCGGCAAACCAACGGCTTAATCCGGATGGAGTGCTGATGGCGTTCCATAAAATAGTGCTTGATGCAGGAGCTAACGTATATTCTATCTTTATTTTCTTTTTCATAGATAGTTTCAGGCTTTTCTTTGTTAAAGTTATGAATTAAAATAACGGGCGCAAATTAAACTAATTTTTTGTACACTACATAATGAATCGTCTATTATTTTTCGCTTTTCTCTTTTGCGTATTTTCCGTTTTGATGATATACGTGATAATATGGATTTCGCATATGGCTGGATATGAATGCATTGTACGTGGATTTAGCTTTTGGAGGTAAAAAAGAAGTGAAAAAGATGTGGAGGAAAACAAAAGAAAAATGGGCGAAAATGTTGCGTATGTCGAAAAGATGTTTTACCTTTGCACCCGCAATCGAAAAGATGGCGGGATAGCTCAGCTGGTTAGAGCGCATGATTCATAATCATGAGGTCCCCGGTTCAATCCCGGGTCCCGCTACTAAGTAATGATTTGACCGTTGGGTGGCTTCCACGCCTGGCGGTTGTATGGCGGGATAGCTCAGCTGGTTAGAGCGCATGATTCATAATCATGAGGTCCCCGGTTCAATCCCGGGTCCCGCTACAGAAAAGAGGCTGACTCGTTCGGGGTAGCCTTTTTTTTTATGTCTGTTTGTCTGTATTTGATGCCAAAAAGAAATAGTATCTGAGAGTAATATATACTGCGTTTGCCGATGCAGTTATCTGTTCTGGCAGTTTCAATGCACTGAAACTGCGGATGCAGTATATATTACTTTTCATTGGCATTTAAAGTCAATCAAAAATGAAATGAGAAACATTATTCTTGTCACTCATTCAAGCATGCCTTTTGATGAACATAAGTGGGTGGCCCGTTTCACATAAGTACCCTTGCCGTTTCACATAAGTGGTCCTGCCTTACCACTTATGTCCGTCTGGATGTGTGTGGATGTTTTTTTGTCCTGTGTGCCCCTCGCGCGCGTATAATTATATTAATGAGTATCCGTTTCAGTTATTTTTCATCAGTTTTAAGAATATTCGTCCTGTAATATGTTGTATGGCAGCATTTTGCGTTTATATGTGTAAAAAAG
>NZ_JACSPP010000149.1 GCF_014837065.1 Phocaeicola intestinalis | reverse complement strand
AGCAGTATCTCGGCAAGCAGGCTGGTATCAGCGATGCACTTGTCAACAGGCATCAGCGGCATGGGGGCAATCTCCACTCCTTTCTGTCCCCCGGGTGGAAGCTGCGTGTTGTCTATGAGCGCATATTTGGGGCGGATGATTTTCTTGACGTAAAGCATTCCCGGCTTGTGTTTGACAAGAGAGGTTACCTCTTCACCTATCTTGCGGTATAAGGACAGGTCCACGCCTTCCGGCTCTATCACCTCGGTTTCGAGCACGGGCAGGCCTTCTATCATTTTCCTGTTCTGGCGTTTCCGTCTTTTTTCTTCTTTGGATTCCTTTTCTATCTGCTTCACTGCCTCGTCGCGCTTTTCCTCTGCCTGACGCCGCAAGTCGGCAAATTCATCCGCAAAGAGATCCGGCATATGGGAATCAAGCGCGTGGAGCTTCTCCGATTTACGCCCAAAGAGCTGACGGTTCAGCCATGCGACCTGAGCCGTCAGCTCCTTGATGCGCGCCTGCAGTTTTTCATTCTGCTCAGCCTGTTTTTTATTAGTGGCAGACAATGAGGCAATAGAGGCATTCAGCCCTTCTATCGTCTTGAGTAATATAGCTTTTTCATCCATTGCCTGTCTCTTTTTTTACTGATGTAAAGATACTAATTATTAATGGATTATACAATAATACCAGCACTTTTTTCAATAAAAAACATGT
>NZ_JACSPP010000148.1 GCF_014837065.1 Phocaeicola intestinalis | reverse complement strand
ATAAAAAAGCGGTTCTTTTGAGCCGCCTTTTTATTGTCCCTTTCAGAATAATTTTGTTTCTTTGCGTAAATCCAAAACTTGATGCACGATGAAGTACCCGATAGGAATCCAAAGCTTTGACCAGATTATAGGAGACGGCTATGTATATGTCGACAAGACCGGTTTGATTTACCGGTTAGTGAACGAGGGGAAAATCTATTTCCTGAGCCGCCCTCGCCGGTTCGGCAAGAGCTTGCTGGTCTCTACCTTGAAATGTTATTTTCAGGGGAGGAAAGAACTATTTAAAGGGCTTGCCATTGACAAGTTGGAAACCGATTGGGCGGAATACCCCGTGTTCCATATCGACTTTAATGTGGGAGACTTTACCCTGCCAGGCAATTTGGAAGCGAGAATAGAAGAGACCATGGCAGCCTGGGAAAAGCAGTATGGCAGGAGCGATACGGCGCAAACGACAGGCGCACGCTTTATCCATGTGCTGCATCAGGCACGCAAACGGTACGGCAGACGTTGCGTGGTATTGATAGACGAATACGATAAACCTATCCTTGACGTGCTGGATACGGGATATGCCACTACGGTAGACGGTGAAAGGCGTCTGCTGGAAGACCGTAACCGGGAAATATTGAAGAGTTTCTATTCGGTATTCAAAACCGCTGACGAGGACTTGCAGTTTGTGCTGTTGACGGGCGTGACCAAGTTCTCTCAGGTAAGTGTGTTCAGCGGGTTCAA
>NZ_JACSPP010000147.1 GCF_014837065.1 Phocaeicola intestinalis | reverse complement strand
AGAAATTGAGTTTTTCTCTCGGTCTGGCATTAATTTTCTTCCTGATCTTGGTTATTTTTCCTTCTGTAACCGTACTGATGTCGGTTCCTTTCGGGATATATTGCCGTATCAGCTTGTTGCCGTTTTCTATGGCTCCTTTCTGCCATGCGCAATAGGAATCGGCAAAATACACGGGCACGTTGAGCTTCTTGGTTATCCATTCATGCTCGGCGAACTCACTGCCGTTGTCCGTGGTGATGGACTTCAAGGCCTCTCCCTTGTATGGCAGCAGCAACCTCCACACGGTTCTTGCCACAGGCTTCGCTTTCTTCCCGTGCTTGAGCCTTTCCATCAACAGGAAGTTCGTGCTCCTTTCCGTCAGCGTGAGGATGGCGTTGCTGTCCTTGTCCACGATGAGGTCCATCTCCCAGTCCCCGAAACGTTTGCCGTCGGCTTCCGCCGGACGCTCGTGTATGCTCACACGGTTACGGATGTTCGTGGCCTTGGTCTCATGACGGTGTGAGGCCTTGCGCTTGTATTTCATCTTATGCCGGCAATGGGAAGCCAGTTCCCCGCTTTCGTCCTTGCGGATGAGGGCGTAAATGGCTTCATGGGAGACGTTTATACCCTCCAGCTTCAAACGTCCGGATATCTGCCGGGGAGACCACTGCTCGTTTTTTATGAACTCAATGATGCGCCATTGCAGCACATCATCCAGCCCCCTGTTGCCGGGCGTATGACACCGGCGGGATTCTGCCATGTCATG
>NZ_JACSPP010000146.1 GCF_014837065.1 Phocaeicola intestinalis | reverse complement strand
AATCAGCGCATTTTTTAGAAAAAATGACGCACATAAAGCGATGTATTCCATACTGGACGTTATCAAATGGTTAAGAATGAATGAATCCACCTTGTTCGGCATGAAGAGCAAGTGCAACAATGTGTATCCGTTGTTGCAGGTGTTCCAGGCTTTGCTGTTGTACCCGTGTTTCATGGTCCGTAACCCTTATCGTTTCACCGGGTCTTCCTTAAGCGGCTTACTGGGATGCAAGAAAGACGTGTTCTACCGCTTCATGAGTAATCCCAAGATAAACTGGCGGAAGTCCGTCTATCACCTCACCCTCCAGCTTTGGTCGAAGATCAGACTCCGTTCCGGGCGCAAGGAAGGCACGGTCTGCCTGATAGTCGATGACACGGACTATCCCAAGACGGGACGGCGCATGGAGAACATCGGCAGGGTGTTTTCCCATGTCCATCACAGGTGCATCCTCGGTTTCAAGGCTTTGTTCCTTGCCGTTACGGACGGGACAACCCAAATGCTTCTGGATTTTGCACTGCTGGGTGAAAAAGGAAAGGATGGAAAGTTCGGGATGTCCGATGAAGAGCTCGCAAGACGTTTCACCAAAGGACGTGACAGCGGCGACGCCTTGCAGGAGCGTATCGGTGAATACACGGCAAAGAAAACCGACCTGATGATTGCCATGATAAGACGCGCCATCCGCAAAGGGGTCAGGTTCAGGTATGTGCTGGCAGACAGCTGGTTCGCCTGCAAGGATGTCATCCGGTTCATCCGCTCCCG
>NZ_JACSPP010000145.1 GCF_014837065.1 Phocaeicola intestinalis | reverse complement strand
TCCTCCAGTTTACTTTTAGCCATTCCTTCTTTTATTCCTTCTTTTATTCCTTCTTTTATACCTTCTTCTCTTCCTTCCTGCATTCCTTTTTCTCTTCCTTCCCGCATCGCGTTCTCCACTCGGTCTTGCATGTCCTCCTCGTAAATCCGGCTCACATAGAAACGGTCTACTGCCTTATCATAAGCCACACGGTTCGCTTCCGACAAGTTCGCTACGGCAGCCAGCCGTTCCAGATGCTTGAACACCTGTTCTTTCAGTGCATCCGGCATTCTGTTCCATTCGTTCATATTCTTCAGTGCATATATAAGTTTGTCATACAATGTTTCGCATTCCTCCAGCCGTTTAGTGAAGTAGGGGAATTGCAAAAAGATTTGGCGGAAGTGCGGATTCACCACCCGTCCGTTCTCCCGGTCGGCCACAACCGCATCCGTGCGGAATTTCGGTTCCAGTTTTGTTTCCTTGAAGTTCATCAGGAATATTCCGTATACAGTCGACAGCTTGTAGCGGTCGCCATAGCGTGGCGGTGCTTCACTTACCGTGTCCGCCACACAGTCTTTTCCTCCAGCTGGCAAACCCACCTCGTCTGTTATGGGACGTTCTATCAACCGGCTGATGGCACGGCACACGTAATACAGCGTGCGATCCAGAAAATTGCTGTGCCACCGGTTCTGCATCTCCACGATAATGTATTCCCCGCCCGAAGTCAGGCAATACAGGTCGAAGATAATCCCCCTGTCGTTTACGTTGTCCGAATTGTCTTC
>NZ_JACSPP010000144.1 GCF_014837065.1 Phocaeicola intestinalis | reverse complement strand
TCTTTCATTTACAAATTTAATAATTCTCTTGGCTTTATGCTATTTTGCTAGCACATTACAAACATAGGAACTAAAGTATATGTCATTGTGCGCCATGTACAAGATACAGTCTTTAAATTGAGAGCTTTTACAAAACAGGACAAAATAGAAATGGTGAAATGTTTGTCGGAAAGGCAGGATGTGAATTGGAAATTGGGTGAAGATGGTTTGATGATTCGTATGGGGGAATTGGTTGATTCTTATCCTATTTACGTATTAGAAGTTTCATTAAAAAATTCTTAAAGAGAGGATTAAATTCGGTTTCAAACTTAATTAATTCATATATTCGTATTAAAATCAGTAAATAGTATGAAACATCTATTCGTTATCTTATTTCTATTCTGTGGATTATCCGTTTTCGCCCAGCCGAAAATAAACGATAAACCTAAATCATCAGTGGACTTCCCTTTATGTGCAGGTGGAGAGTCTTGTGATATTTTTGTAAGTCCTGAAGATTTTGAGGTTGTAAAAAAGGCGACTTCTTTATTCGCGGAAGACATTGGGCGGGTAACCGGTACAAAGGGGCATGTCCAGGTCGGAAATCCGGGTGAAGGGCAAAATATCGTTGTTATTGGTACATTGAACCATAACTCTTTTATCGACAAATTGGCAGGTGATAATCAGATAGATGTGACTGGTATCCAAAATGGTTGGGAACAATAGAGTTTATGTAAATTAGTTATGATAGTTCCAAGGGTTGATTTTAATTCTGAGATTATGCAGTGCCATACATGT
>NZ_JACSPP010000143.1 GCF_014837065.1 Phocaeicola intestinalis | reverse complement strand
ACGGGGGTGTCCAGAGGGGTGTAACCCCGTTGGCTCATTGGGGCATTTTTAGCGGTGCCTGCACTGCGTAAAGAAAATGCCCTAATGAGCTATGGCTTTTTTGTTTCCTAAAGCCTGTGAGAGTACCTTCTTCATATAGCCTCCGTCAATGCGGGACTGGTTCACAATCTTGTAGAGAGTTGTACTTACGCGAATGAATTCTTCTTTTTTTCCATATTCTTGATACTGGTTTTAGTGTTGCCTACATTCTGTCGGCAACGGGTTAAACATGGTTGCAAAGCTACGGAAGTGTCGGTAAAATCTTGATACGCAAATCTATGCGGAACGGCGCAAAATAGGTCATGCCAAAAGAAAATGCAGTATAAACGGGTGGCTCTTCCAGGTAAAAGGAGATAAAAAAGCCCGAAGTCGTGGAATATGCACGTCTTCGGGGACTGGTTGTTGCAGATAATTACAGATTGACTGATGTTCTGATTTACAGATTCAATGACTTCATGTTGTCACTACGTCATATTAAATCGTTAATCATCAAATGGCTGAACATAAAAAGTTCATTCTAACATTCATTCGGCATTCTGTTATTCACTGACACCAGCAGGACTTGTTCCTTTTTTCGCCGGCACAATCTTTCCAGCAGGACATTGCGAATCATTGCGGCACCTGACGTGTCAATGCGGAAAGCGAGTGCCACCACCATCGGCAGGGCATACATGTCCGCATAATAGCCGTTGGGCAGCCTGATACGTTTTTCAGCTTCAAGAGGATTCAAAACTCCACACTTGTACACGGCACGAATGGCGGCACGGAGCGTCGGG
>NZ_JACSPP010000142.1 GCF_014837065.1 Phocaeicola intestinalis | reverse complement strand
AATTATAGCCATGAGAACCAATCTGAGTTCGCAGATATCCCTTAACAGGGTGTCTACCCGATATTACAAGCCGGAGAATACGATTGACCGCTCCGTGCTGACCCGTTTTGAAAAAATCCCTACCAACATCTATGAAACAGTAGACGAAGGCGTGAAGTGCATTGCCGATGAGGTTATCCGCAAGATACAGGAACGCCAGCATGACGGCAAGTTCTGTACGTTGGCTTTGGGCACGGGGGCTTCGCTCCGTCCGCTTTACGCCGAACTGGTGCGCCGCCATAAGGAAGAAGGCGTCAGCTTCCGTAATGCAGTGATATTTAATCTGTATGAATACTATCCTTTATCAGAGCAGGGGAGCAGCAGCATCGGCCAGCTGAATGAGCTTTTCCTGAACCAGGTGGACATCGACCGGCAGAACGTGTTTACTCCGGACGGCACGATTCCGCAGGATGCGGTCATAGACCATTGCCTGCTGTATGAACAGCGCATCAAGACCTACGGCGGACTGGACATCGTCCTGATGGGCATCGGCAGGGAAGGGAATGTCGCCATGAACGAGCCCGGCTCTACGGCGGCTTCCATTACGCGCCTGATATTTGTGGACAGTACTTCCCGTTCGGAAGCGGCGCATAACCTGGGCGTGGACAACCTGCCTCCTTGTTCCATTACGATGGGCATCAATACGATTATGGAAGCCCGCCGTGTTTATCTGCTTGCCTGGGGCGATGACAAGACCGATATTATCAAGCAGGCGGTAGAGGATAAGATTTCGGATACGCTTCCCGCTTCTTACCTCCAGATGCACCAGAATGCGACCGTCTGCATCGACTTGCCCGCTGCTTC
>NZ_JACSPP010000141.1 GCF_014837065.1 Phocaeicola intestinalis | reverse complement strand
TGGAATATCCGCCGAATTGCAGCAGATTAACGCAACAGGATTTGATAATTAGGGAGTTAGAGGAAAAACGCAGAAGTTGGGCAGACAGTTGAAAACCGTCTTAAAGCAGATTAAAGCAAAAGAACGGTTTCCTAATCATTACCCGATGAAAGTGCAGATTTAACAGTCCCTATTTCATTTTGCGGCGTTCTGCGCAGCTTTGCTTATCAATAGGTAACTCGTTGATTTATAGTTTTGCAACCAAAAAGAAACGAGTATGGCAAGAAGCACATTCAAGGTGCTGTTCTACGTGAACGGCAGTAAGGAAAAGAACGGAATTGTCCCCATCATGGGACGAGTTACAATCAACGGAACGGTAGCACAGTTTAGCTGCAAGCGAGCTATCCCGAAAGAGCTTTGGGATGCCAAAGGGAACAAGGCAAAGGGTAAGAGTATGGAAGCGAGGGAAACCAATCTTGCGCTTGACAACATCAAGGCTCAAATCATCAAGCATTACCAGCGTATATCCGACCGTGAAGCGTATGTAACGGCAGAAATGGTACGCAATGCCTATCAGGGATTGGGCGGTGAGTATGAAACGTTGCTCGGTGCTTTCGACAAGGAAAATGAAGTGTTCAAGAAGCGTGTCGGAAAAGACAGGGTCAGGGCTACCTATATGGCAAGGGTACGGGCAAGAAACCATGTGGCGGCATTCATCAGGTCACATTACAAGCGGAACGACATCTCCATGCCTGAACTTACGCCCGACTTCATCAAGGAATTCGCCGTGTTCCTTTCCAACGAAGCCGGACTGCACAACGGTTCGATATGGGAAAACTGCATGTGGCTGAAAGGTGTGGTGATGCG
>NZ_JACSPP010000140.1 GCF_014837065.1 Phocaeicola intestinalis | reverse complement strand
TTGCAATAGTTTGCCCAATGATAACTGAGATTAGAAAATTAGATGCAAAATAAAATAAAGGGCGTGTTCGTATGATATATCTGACAAATATTTTACATAAAAATTCGATACATATATTTTTAGAGTATTTTTAGTATTTTAAGTAAAATAGATATGTAGATTATTGATTTTTTGTTTTAGAAATGTTATTATAATAATGGTAGTTTATCGTATTTTGTAATTATATTTCTCGAAAGGTATTGATGATATGAAAAATAAAAACACAATAATTATCACTGAAGAAATGATAAATTCGGACCCATACGGTTATACATATAAAGAAATTTGTGATTGCGTTGGAGAAAAAAAAGCTCGATCGCTTATGCATGCCCTTTATAAGGAAAAGCCCCAAAAGAAATATCAAACAATGAGCATTAATGATATTTATAATGGCGGTGACACAAGAAAATACTCTTTCAAATTAAAGGATGGTTACTGCGTTGAAACTGTTTGCATAAAGAGAAAAACAGGTGTAACTGTATGTGTTAGTACAATGGTAGGATGTCCTGTCGGTTGTATTTTTTGTGCATCTGGAAGTAATGGATTTATAAGAAATTTAACTCCTTCCGAAATTGTGCAACAAGTAACATTACTGAAGGAAAAAGTCAACAGAATTGTATATATGGGAATGGGTGAACCATTTTTTAATTATGATAATGTAATTAAGTCAATTCATATACTAAGAGATAGAAATGGGCTTAATTTCCCCACAGATGGAATTAATATTTCGACAGTAGGTCCTTTTAATACTTCGTTAAATTGATATCTAATCCGTTGATAACAAACAAGTTAATTAATAAAGTTTAGCAGAACAAAATAGG
>NZ_JACSPP010000013.1 GCF_014837065.1 Phocaeicola intestinalis | reverse complement strand
GTCTTCAGGGCGTATGCGATACGCCCCTACATGGGATGTTTGCGGATATTCAATTAAAATAATCTGCGTGAATCTGCGTTTCTGAAATAACTCCCTCTAACTCCTATTCCAGCTTATGAACAACAAGCCCCGAACGCAACTTAGGCTCGAACCAGGTGGTTTTGGGCGGCATAATGTTGCCCGTATCGGCAATGTCCATCAACTGCTTCATCGATACCGGATACAACGCCAGCGCCATTTGCATCTCGCCGCTATCCACCCGCTTCTTCAGCTCTCCCAATCCACGGATGCCGCCTACGAAATCAATGCGCTTGTCCGAGCGCAAATCCTTGATGCCTAATATCTCATCCAGAATCAATCTGGAAGAAATCGTCACATCCAGCACGCCTATCGGGTCAGTATCATCATACGTATCCGGCTTCGCGGTCAGGCTATACCATTTGCCCCCTACATAAAGCGAAAAGTTGTGCAAAGCCTGCGGCTTATAGATTTCCGCCCCCTTCTCCTCCACCTCAAAATGCTTTCTCAAGGCTTCGATGAAAGCTTGTGGAGTCAATCCGTTCAAATCCTTCACAACCCGGTTATAGTCAATAATGGTCAACTGATTGGCGGGGAAACATACTGCCATGAAGTAATTGTATTCTTCATCCCCTTTGTGGTTCGGATTCTGCCGGGCTTTCTCCGCCCCCACCAGTGCAGCCGCCGCACTCCGGTGATGCCCGTCGGCAATATACATGGCAGGAATCTTTTCAAATGCACGCGTGATGGCTTCGATGTCCTCCTCCGCGTCTATTACCCAAAATGTGTGGCCGAATCCGTCTCCCGGCGCGATGAAATCGTATTCAGGCTTCCGTTCCACATATTTCTTCACAATCGCATCCAGTTCCGCGTTTTCCGGATAAGCGAAGAAAACCGGTTCGATATTCGCATTATTCACCCGTACATGCTTCATGCGGTCTTCTTCCTTATCGCGGCGGGTCAGTTCGTGCTTCTTGATGTTCCCGTTCATGTAGTCGGGCACGTACGCACCTACCACCAATCCATATTGGGTCTTCCCGTCCATCGTCTGGGCATAGACGTAATAGCACGCCTTTTCATCCTGCACCAGCCAGCCTTTCTCTTGGAACATCCGGAAATTCTCTGCCGCTTTTTCATATACGCGCGGGTCATGCTCATCCGTTCCTTCGGGAAAGTCTATCTCAGGCTTGATAATGTGATACAGCGATTTCTCATTGCCCGCGGCTTCTGCCCGCGCCTCTTCCGAATTAAGCACGTCATAGGGGCGCGAAGCCACTTCCTCCACCAACTCTTTCGGCGGACGTATGCCTTTAAAGGGTCTTATCTTTACCATAGTATTCAGTTGATAATTAATAATTAATAACTAATAATTAACAATTATATCATACGCGGTATGGATTTTGCTACGCCGGATTTGTAATCCGAAAGAACAAAACAATCACAGTGCCGCATAGTCAATTATTAACTATTAATTATTAATTGTTAATTGATAGTTACTTATTCACCCGGAACTTCTCACATCCGTCTTTCAAAAAGCCGACAATCTGTTTTGCGGCTGCTATGCCCGCGTTGATATTGGCTTCGGCGGTCTGTGCGCCCATCTTCTTCGGAGTAGAGAAATAACGTCCGGGGAATTGCTCGGCAAATTCGGCATGATGGACCGGCATGATATCCGTCACATACTTCAAGTCAGGACGATCGTTCATCAAGCGAAGCAAGTCTGCCTCGTTAATGACTTCCTTACGTGCCGTATTCACCAGCAGCCCGTTCTTCGGCATACGGTTCACCAAATCATAATTGATGGAATTCTTCGTTTCAGCAGTAGCCGGGATGTGAAGCGAAACCACGTTACAGGTTTCGTACAAGGCTTCGGCGGAATCTACCGGAACGATTCCGTCACCCTCCATCACTTCTTTGGGACAATAAGCGTCGTAAGCATAAATCTCCATGCCGATACCCTTAGCGATACGGGCGACATTGCGTCCCACATTTCCGTAGGCATGAATACCCAGTTTCTTGCCTTTCAACTCCGTACCGGATTTGCCGTCATAAAAATTGCGGACAGCCATTATCATCATTCCGAAAGCCAGCTCTGCCACCGCATTCGAGTTCTGCCCCGGCGTGTTCATTACGCATACGCCATGAGCCGTAGCCGCTTCAAGGTCTACATTGTCATATCCCGCTCCAGCACGTACTACAATCTTCAGTTCTTTAGCAGCATCCAACACTTCATTGTCTATCACGTCGCTCCGGATAATCAAAGCATTTGCGTCTTTCACCGCATCCAGCAATTGCGCCTTATCGGTATATTTCTCCAACAGGGCCAATTCGTAACCAGCTCCTTCTATTTCTTTACGGATACCGTCTACCGCTACCTTAGCAAACGGTTTCTCTGTTGCAACCAATATTTTCATAGAAATCCAATGTTAAATTAATAAATTAGAGGGAGTTAAAAGAAGTTAGAGGGAGTTAGATGCCAATACCTTTTACAATTTTCAGAGGCAAGAGTATTGACCTTTAACTCCTTGAACGAAGTGATAACTCCTGTGAAACATAACTACCTTTAACTCCCGTGAAACATAACTGAGCAAATCAATGCATCTTCTCGAACTCCTGCATGCAGTCAATCAATGCCTGTACGCTTTCCACAGGCAGTGCATTGTAGCATGAAGCACGGAATCCTCCGACCGAACGGTGACCCTTAATGCCTACCATACCTTTTTCGGTGGCAAACTTCAAGAAATCAGCTTCCAGTTCTTTATATTCGTCAGCCATCACAAAACAAATGTTCATATACGAACGGTCTTCGGGAGCCGTCACCGTACCACGGAACAACTTGTTGCGGTCAATCTCGGCATACAGCATGTCCGAACGCAACTTGGCACGGCGCTGCATTTCCTCTACCCCGCCTTGCGCCTTCAGCCAACGCAAGGTCTGCAAAGCCGCATAAATAGGCACTACAGGAGGTGTATTGAACATAGAGCCCTTCTCGATATGGGTCTGGTAATTCAGCATGGTCGGAATGTGACGCGAAACTTTCCCTACCGCATCATTCTTCACGATAACAAAAGTCACGCCTGCAGGAGCCAGGTTCTTTTGCGCGCCGCCATAAATACAGATATACTTCGATACGTCAATCGGACGTGAAAAGATATCAGACGACATATCTGCCACCAACGGCACGTTCACTTCCGGATCGGCATGCAACTCTGTACCATAGATGGTATTGTTAGTCGTGATGTGAAAATAGTCTACGTCAGCAGGTACATCATACCCTTTCGGAATAAAAGTGTAGTTGGCATCTGCCGAAGAAGCCACCTCAATCACCTCACCGAAAGCCTTAGCCTCCTTCATCGCCTTCTTTGCCCAAGTACCTGTATTGAGATAAGCGGCTTTCTTTTCCAAGAAATTGTAGGGTACCATGCAGAACTCCAAGCTCGCACCACCCCCTAGGAACAATACCGAATAGCCGTCAGGGATATTCAAAAGTTCTTTAAACAATGCCACAGCTCCGTCCACCACCGGTTGGAAGTCTTTAGCGCGGTGACTGATTTCCATCAACGAAAGCCCTGAACCGTTAAAGTCCAGAATTGCCTGAGCTGTTTTCTCGATTACTTCGCGAGGCAAAATAGAAGGTCCCGCATTAAAATTATGTTTTTTCATTTGGCAGTTTGTTTAGGTTAGACAATATCATTAAATTCTTTTGTTGCGAATATAGTGATAATTTTTAGACTCCCAAAAGATTTCCTTATATTTTTATGCCGGGACCACCTTTTTTCTTACAAAATAAGAACTGAATCGTGATTTTGATTACATATTGACACATCTCAATCCCCCTATGATTTACATCCGTCCTGCAATCATAGCATTTTGTACGTAACTGAGAAGTTCACTGAGATATTTCTGACACAAAGTTATTATTTTGCCAATTCTATCAAAGCTTTTACCCCTTTTATCTTTTCATTTTGTATAAGATTTAATGTTTGTTTGCATTTATTGCGTGCAATGGCAGCGTAGGCATGACGTTCCTTCACGTCCACCTTGCCGATGTCATCACGCCCAAGGTTAGCCTTCTTCGACAAAAAGCCCACAATATCCACCTTGTTGACCTTGTCCTTTTTCCCTTTCCCGATATACAAGGTCACGAAGCGAGGCAGCGCAGGTTCGGGCAATCGTTGAGGGAATTCAAACATTTCCATCTCCCCGTCCAAGTATCCGGGCAACTGCTCCTCACTATAAAGGATGACATAAGCATTACCTTCAGCTTCCCAACGTGCTGTGCGTCCGTTGCGGTGCACAAAACCGTCAGCGGAAACAGGCAGATGATAATGCACCACATTACGGATTTCGGGAATGTCAAGCCCACGTGCCGCCAGATCGGTCGACACCAATACCGGACAACTACCGTTACGGAACTTATAAAGCGCCCGCTCACGCTCTTCCTGTTCCATTCCTCCGTGATACACCTCGGCATACACCTTCATTCCACGCAGGTACGTCCCTATTCGCTCCGCACTCTCACGATGGTTGCAAAACACCAGCGTTGACTCATCACCCAAGCAACAGAGCAGCTTGTACAATGTCTCCAGCTTATCTTTCACAGGCGACTCCACCTTATATATATGCAGGCGCGAACCTATACCAGCATGTAGGAAATCCAACTTATGCATACGGTTCATTCCAGCAAAGCGGGGAATTTCCTCGGCATCCGTAGCTGATAACAAAAGGCGCCGCTCCACGCATGGCAACTGCCCGAGCACAGAAGCCATCTCTTCCTGGAAGCCAAACTCCAAACACTTGTCGAACTCATCGATAACCAGCATCCGTACCGTTGAGGCATCAAAGTTCGCCTTCTGTAAATGGTCATTCATGCGTCCCGGCGTACCGATGATAACTGAAGGCAACAAGCTGTTCATCGTCCGGTGTTCGTCCATCGCCGGACGGCCACCATAACAGCTCATCACCTTGAAAGGAGTACCCATCTGCCTAAACACCTGCTCAATTTGCAAGGCCAATTCACGCGAAGGTACCAGCACTACTGCCTGCACTCCCTTCACACCGGATTTAAGAAAAGAAACCAACGGCAACAAATAGGCCAGCGTCTTACCTGAGCCTGTCGGCGAAAGCAAGACCAAATCGCCTCCTTCACCGAAAGCCTGTAGGGATGCACGCTGCATCTCATTCAACACCTTTATACCCATCCGTTCCAGTATTTCATCCATATTTTTTATCATTATATTACCCAAGTATTATATTACGACATTTTTACGATTCAAATAATAACCACAAAAGATTCAGGCACTGTTTTTAAGATAAATGCATCAAAAGTATACATTCAGAGTAAAAGATGTTCAAAAATATATACTGCATCGGCAGAGACAGTGCCCGTTCAACCAGGCATTCTTTCAGAAATATTACTACATAAAAATACCTTGATGGCCATTTGTTTAGCCACCAAGGATCTTTTAAGAGCGGTAAGCGGGACTCGAACCCGTGACCCTCAGCTTGGGAAGCTGATGCTCTACCAACTGAGCTACTACCGCATTACCTTTATTTCGGGTGCAAAAATAGAATTTTATTGTGAAATAGCCAAACGAAATCACATCAAATATTTATTTTTTAATCAAAATATGCAATATACGCAATTACCCCCAATAACAGGCACTTTCCAGATGAAGATATCTTACTTTGCCGTTCCAATTATCTTCGTAAGCTGTCGCAATTAACTGGAATGGCTTATGAAGTATATCATCTTTTTGAAAGCATATTAATTAAACGGATCGGACATTCACATTTAGAGCGTTTAAATTTTCCAATAAAGTAATATTCTATCAGGTTCTTTTGCGTTTGTTTCCGGTCTGTTTCCCCGATTTTATTCGTCAGATAGCCCGCTATCCTCCTTATAAAATCAGAAAAACATCCTCGAAAACAATTCGCAAAATTAACCTGAGCAAAATTTAAACGACAGGCTCTTACCTCCAATATACAAAAAATGCTCTAATCATCCGACATTTCACCACATATAAACCATCCAAACAAAATAATACCTTGCCCTATCAATATCACCAAAACAGCAATGGAAATATAGCTAGTTCAAGGTATTATTCCAATAAAATGGCAAACCAGTTCTTCCTTCAACCTGTTTCCCTACAAGAGGAAGATTATTCCTGCATACTTACACGATAGATAACAAAAGTCTGTGCACCTACTTCAGACTGCAAAGTCTTACCATCAACAGTAACTTTACTTTCTTTCGGAGTAATCAGATTGGGATTATCCAACGAATTTTCTTCATCCGGATTATCCGAGTGGAACAGGATACAATCGGCTTGCGTAGCAAGTTTTTTCTTTTTCAAGCCATCAAATTCTACCGTTACAGATTGAGCCTTATCGGATACGTTGACAATCTTAACGATATAGCTTTTTGTAGGTTCATCCCACACAGCGCTGGCAAACAAACCATTTTGATCTGGCTGACCGCTTACAGCCTTGCCATCCATCAACAAAGGCACAACCTGTGTACCTTTATTGTGTCCATAAAGGTATTGCACATACCAGCTGCATGAACGTACACTACGCAAATTGTCAAACCAAATCAAGTCCGGACGCCATTGCCAGCCTTTCACATGCGCCAATAAAGGAGCATAAGTAGCCATATACACTACATCAGCATTACGTTCCACTCCTGTCAGGAAAGCAGCTTCAAGCAATGATGCATAAAAATGATTCCATTTCTTTCCTTTTCCGTGGCAAGCATATTCTCCTGCAAACACCTTCGGTCCTTTACGGTCATAATTATCATAACGATTGCCCGACTTCAAGAACCAATCTTCGGGGCGATAAAAATGTTCGTCGACCAAATCCACTTTCAACTTTTTCATCTCAGGCCACAAATAATCAAAGTCCTTACCCTCCGAATTCGGACCAGATGAACCGATAATCTGAATATCGGGATAAGCTTTGCGGATAGCATCGACAAAATATTTCAGACGTTCGGGATACTCCGGTCCCCACTGCTCGTTTCCTACTCCAATAAATTTCATATTAAAAGGAGCGGGATGTCCCATTTCGGCACGAAGTTTACCCCACTTTGTTGTTTCATCACCATTGGCAAACTCAATAAGGTCAAGTGCGTCCTGAATATAGCTTTGCAGGCTGTCCACTGGGACATGCGCTTTAGGATCATCGTTTTGATACTGGCATGCCAGACCTACATTAACAATCGGAAGAGGCTCAGCGCCCATATCTTCAGCCAACAAGAAAAGTTCGTAAAATCCCATACCATATGTCTGGTGATAATCAGGATAATAACGATGAGGGAAAGTATATTCCCATCGGTTCGAGTTCAACGGACGGTTCTCTACAGGACCTACTGAGTTTTTCCATTGATAACGGTCATTGATATGCGTACCTTCTACGATACATCCACCAGGGAAACGGAATACACCTGGTTTGGTATCAACCAAGGCCTGTACAAGATCTTTACGCAAACCATTTTCACGCCCTTTCCATGTATCGACGGGGAAAAGTGAAATATGCTCCAAGTCAACATTGCCTGCAGAAGCCAGGAAGATACGCAGCTGTGCCGCATCAATGGTTTGTGGAGCAGTAAGCACCAATTCATATTTTTTCCAATCAGCCGAGTTCAAGGCTACGTCTCCCGAAGTCAACACCTGAGTTTCCCCCATCGAATACGGATCAATGAGTTCCACCCGGATCTTCTGCCCGTTTCCTCTGGCCCACACAGTAAAGCGGTATTGAGCATTTTCTTTCAATCCAATGCCGAAAAAGCCTTCATTGACTACCCCTGTACGCTTATGCGGATGTCCCGGATCTGCAAGACGAATGTAATGTGGATTACGGTCGAAAGGTCCATCCTCCAAGACCGTAACATTACCGAATGTTTTCCAGCCTTGCAGACGATTGGGAAATTCAAATGAACGGTTCATGACCAATTCGGCATACAATCCTCCATCTGCACCATAATTAATATCCTCAAAAAAATGTCCATACATGGTGGGTTGGATTTCGGCACCTGGCTTGTTTGCCTTTACCACCATGTGGTTGACTTCCTGTGCCGCCAGCCCCGTACAGCAACAAGTCGCCAAGGCCAAACTGAAAATTGTTGATTTATTCATAAATTATCATTTGATTTCGAGTGTAACAATAGACATAGCAGGCAATTTTACCAACAAACCGCCCTTTTGCAACTTAACATCCTTGAAATCCTTCACAGTAACGGCATCCGGATTTTCAAACGTATTATACGTATCAATCTTATCTGCAGCCAGGATACGTCCCGTAACCTGTTTCCCCTCGAAACCTTCCAGGTTAACGGTTACCTCAGCCGATTCTTCAAGGTCGATATTAGACAACGACAAGTGAATACGTCCTTCCTTGTCACGCGAAGCACTTGTACTAATCATAGGTACCACACGATTATCACGCACATTCTTATAGGTACATTGCAGGTCTGATGGCAAGAACGTAGCATCTTGATGTACATTATACATTTCGAATACATGATAAGTCGGCGTCAGGACCATTTTGTCCTCTTTCGTCAAAATCATCGATTGCAGCACATTAGCGATCTGGGCTATGTTGGTCATCTTCACACGGTCGGTATATTTATGGAAGATATCCAATGTAAGTGAAGCTACAAACGCATCACGCATCGTGTTCTGCTGATACAGATGGCCGGGAATTGTACCGGGTTCTTCATCCCACCAAGTACCCCATTCATCGACGATAAGAGCAATTTGTTTCTTCGGATCATATTTATCCATAATAGCCATGTGACGCTTCAACACATCCTCAATTTCACGGCATTTACCCATCGTCCAATAGTAATCATCGGTTGTAAACTTAGTAGCAGAACCTTTACTTCCAGTCCATCCAGGTACTGTATAATAATGCAAAGATACACCATCCATACGATGACCGACATTCTGCATCAACACTTCTGTCCAATTATAATCGTAATCGCTGGCACCGCTGGCAATCTTAAACAATTTATTTCCATTGTAGTTACGACAATATGTAGAATAACGACGATACAAATCGGCATAATATTCCGGACGCATACTGCCTCCACAACCCCAACTTTCATTACCTACACCAAAGTATTTTACTTTCCAAGGTTTTTCACGTCCATTCTGCAAACGCAACTTTGCCATGGGGCTTCCCTGCTCAGATGTCATATATTCCACCCACTTTGCCATTTCTTCTACTGTTCCGCTTCCCACATTGCCGCTGATATAAGGCTCGCAACCCAAAAGCTCGCACAAGTTAAGAAATTCGTGAGTACCAAAACTATTATCTTCTACAGTCCCTCCCCAGTTATTGTTCACCATTTTCGGGCGGTTTTCTTTGGGTCCAATGCCATCCATCCAATGATATTCATCGGCAAAGCATCCGCCTGGCCAACGCAATACAGGTACTTTCAATTTTTTCAACGCTTCAAGTACATCATTACGGTATCCGTTTGTATTAGGAATAGGAGAATCCTCACCTACCCACAAGCCCCCATAAATACAGGTACCCAAATGCTCGGCGAATTGTCCGTATATTTCTTTCGGAATGATTTGTTCAGCCTTTTCTGTGTGAACGGTTACAGTCGCGTGTTGTTGTGCGGATACAGCAAGGCTGACGCCCAGCATCAAGCCACTAAGAATCAGTTTGTTTTTCATTTTTTCTTCTTTAATTAATCATTAATCGGCTCATTCACTAACCTTATATTTTACAGCTGCTTCTTCGATAGGTAAACCAGCTTTATAAGTTTCAATGTATGCATTGAATCCTGCTACATCTTTCAGGTCCGGTTTAATTTCCACACCTGTGTTCCCAGCAAATACTTGTTCATCAAGGAAATCGGCAAGCGACAATTTTTGTGGATTGTTCACCAAATAAGACCCTAACAAAGCAATACCCCAGGCACCGCCTTCACCGGCCGTTTCCATAACAGATATAGGCGAATTGAGTGCTGCCGCCAAAATGCGCTGTCCTACCCCTTTTGTCTTGAACAATCCTCCGTGACCTGTAATACGGTCTACTTTGATTTTCTCTTCGTTGAACAAAATATCATTACCTATTTTCAGCACAGCCACAGATGCATACAGGTTGGCACGCATAAAGTTGGCAAGGTTGAATTTATCATTGGCAGAACGTACAACCAAAGGTCTTCCTTCAGCAAGTCTGGTTACCGGTTCACCCGAAATGTAATTGTAAGAAATCAGTCCACCACAATCAGCATCTCCTTCAAGAGCATGATTATACAGTTTTCCGAAAACCTCATTCATATCTACGGGTACCCCCAGTAGTTCTTGATATTCTTTAAACAAATTAACCCAGGCATTAAGGTCGGAAGTACAATTATTACAATGTACCATGGCAACCAGACTGCCGTCAGGCGTAGTCACCATATCAATCATTTCATACGGTTTCGACAAGTCTTTCTCCAGTACAATCATAGAAAACGAAGAAGTACCTGCCGATACATTACCTGTACGCTGCTTCACAGCATTGGTAGCCACCATACCTGTTCCTGCATCTCCTTCGGGAGGACACAAAGGTATGCCTGCTTTCAAACGGCCGGACCCATCAAGTTTTTTAGCACCCTCAGGTGTCAGGAAACCTGCATTCTCACCGGCTTGCAACACCTTAGGCAAAATATCGGTCAATTTCCAAGAAAAGCCTTTCGGTGCAACCATTTTATCGAATTTCTCCACCATCTCTGCCGAATAATTCTTTGTAGCAGGGTCAATGGGAAGCACACCCGAAGCATCGCCGATGCCCAATACCTTTTTCCCACTCAACTGCCAGTGCACATATCCAGCCAAAGTTGTCAGATAAGCAATATCTTTTACATGTGATTCACCGTTCAGAATAGCCTGATACAAATGAGAGATGCTCCAGCGCAACGGAATATTGTAAACAAATGCTTCCGAAAGAGCTGCTGCAGCTATGCCTGTATTGGTATTGCGCCACGTACGGAACGGAACGAGAATCTCCTCTTTATCATTGAAAGCCATATAACCGTGCATCATGGCACTAACGCCAATAGCCGCCAAAGTTTCTATATCCGTATCGTACTGTTTCTTTACATCAGCACATAGATCGGCATAACAATCCCGAAGTCCGTTCCAAATGGCATCAATGCTATAAGTCCACAGTCCATCTACCAATTGGTTTTCCCAAACATGACTTCCCTGAGCTATAGGTTTGTTTTCGGGGTCGATCAATACTGCTTTAATACGAGTCGAACCCAATTCGATACCCAAAATAGCCTTTCCTGATTCGATAATTGATTTTGTGTCTGTATTCATGATATGATTATATGATTATATGATTATAATAAATAATAAAAATAAAACACAGAGACACAAAGGCACAGAGAATCTATTTACGAATAAAACCTCAGTGCTCCGTGTCTCTGTGTTCCGATCAACTATTAGCAAAGAGCTTTATTCAGCATATAATAAACTTCGTTCATACGAAGTTCTTTCTTGAAATCGCTGAGATTGGTGTCCTTATTAATATGTACCATTTCAATACCCGCAATTTCGGCATAATCTTCCCAGTATTCTGCAGTCAAATCGTATGAGAAGCAAGAATGGTGAGTTCCACCAGCCAAAATCCATGCACCTGCACCTACTTCAAAATTAGGCTGCGGAATCCACAATGCAGAAGCTACCGGCAATTTAGGCAGCGGTTTCGGTTCAATACATTCTACATCGTTTACAATCAAACGGAAACGATTACCCATATCCACCACTGTTGCTGTACATCCAGTACCCGTCTTTGAAGTGAATACCAAACGGGCAGTCTGGCTCTTACGGACACCGATACCCAGGAAATGTACTTCCAGACGTGGCTTTTGAGCTGCAATCAACGGACAAACTTCCAACATGTGTGCCTGCAGGATAGCACTTCTTTCACCATTGAAGTTCAACGTATAGTCTTCCAAGAACGAACATCCGTTGGGCAGACCTTGATTCATCACCCATACCGTACGGTACAAGGCTGCTGATTTCCAGTCACCTTCAGCACCGAAGCCATAACCTTCTGCCATCAGACGCTGAGATGCAAGTCCCGGAATCTGGTCGAAATGACTTCCGTCTGTCTGACCCAAATCATCAAAGTTAGTAGTGAAGCCTTTCGCACCTTTTGCCTTCAAAATAGCACGCAAGGCAAGTTCCGCTTTAGCCGAATTCCATACCTTTCCATAGGCTTCCGTTCGTTGATCTTCCAGTTCTTTATCATGGTCATACAGCTGGAAATACTCATCCACCAATGCTTTTACATCCTCGTCTTTCACCTGGCTGTGATATTCCATCAGTTCACTTACCGGACAATAGTCTACATGGTATCCCATCCGAACTTCAGCTTCTACCTTGTCGCCATCCGTTACGGCTACATTATTCATCTGGTCGCCAAAACGAATAATCAACATGTCCTGTGCATCTGCCCAAGCTGCACATACACGCATCCAAACGGAAATCTTACGTTGGGTTTCCGCATCTTTCCAATAACCAACTACTACTTTACGACGGATACGCATACGGCTGCAAATATGTCCGAACTCGCGGTCACCGTGTGCCGACTGGTTCAGATTCATAAAGTCCATATCCATGGTATCCCAAGGAATTTCTTCATTAAACTGAGTATGCAGGTGAAGCAACGGTTTCTTCAATTGTTGCAAGCCATGTATCCACATCTTTGCAGGTGAGAAAGTATGCATCCACGTGATAACACCGATACATTTCTCATCGTTATTGGCTGCTTTCATTACTGCTTCCACTTCTTTTGAAGAGTTAGCCGTACCTTTATATACTACTTTAACCGGAAGATTTCCACTGTTATTCAATCCAGCTACCATTTCATTACTGTGTGCGTCTACTGCGATAACAGCATCGCCTCCGTACAGAAGCTGAGCTCCTGTTACGAACCATACTTCAAATTGATCAAATGTGCTCATAGTTCTATGTATTTTAAAAAGTTAGTATGTTATTTCTTCTGTCCGTAGTAAGCATTCGGACCATGCTTGCGGCTGAAATGTTTCTCTACCAGCAGGGGGTTCATCGTCAGATGCGGATTGACGGCATATGCAATGCTTGCCATTTTTGCCACCTGCTCCATCACTACAGCATTATGAACTGCATCGTGAGCATCCTTACCCCACGCAAAAGGTCCGTGATTTTTCACTAATACACCCGGAGTATGAACCGGATTCATTCCTTCGAAACGTTTTACAATCACGTTTCCGGTTTCCAATTCATAATCGCCTTTCACCTCTTCTTCGGTCATATCCGCCGTACAAGGGATGGCTTCGTGAAAATAATCGGCATGTGTAGTCCCTATATTCGGAATGTCGCATCCGGCCTGTGCCCATGCAGTAGCATACGTAGAATGCGTATGCACCACCCCACCTATTTCCTTGAATGCCTTATAAAGAACCAGATGAGTCGGCGTATCGCTGGAAGGACGTAAATCACCTTCCACTACATTGCCATCCAAATCTACCACCACCATATCCGATGCTTTCATTACATCGTAAGCTACGCCACTGGGCTTAATCACTACCAGCCCTTTTTCGCGGTCGATAGCAGATACATTACCCCATGTAAAAATCACCAATCCATGTTTCACCAAATCAAGGTTTGCCTGAAACACTTTTTCTTTCAAATCTTCTAACATAAGTCTTATAGTTTGAATTTCGGGTCCCGCTGATAAGCCTTATCATTGAACTTGTACAGATAAGCCCCTCTTTTAGAACCTGTTTTATCTATTTTATCTGTTTTCTCGATATAACCCATATCCGCAATTCGCTTCCGGAAATTGCGTTTATCCATTGGTTCGCCATAAATAGCTTCATACAAGCTTTGCAATTGCGTAAGTGTAAAAAGCTCTGGAAGCAAATTGAAACCAATGGGAGCGGTAGAAGCCTTTTCCTTCATGGCCGTCCGGGCTTTTTCTACCATTTGGTTATGGTCGAAAATCAAATCAGGTATCTCATCAATATTTACCCAATACGCATTATGCCGTTGCACCAGCTCCCGGTCGTATTTATTCGTATTGATGAGTGCATAATAAGCAAGCGAGATAACCCGTTCACCCGGGTCTCTGTTTATCTTGCCAAAAGCTCCGATGTGTTCCATATAAACATCCTTCAATCCGGTCAGTTCGTACAGCACACGCTTTGCCGCATCATCCGCGCTTTCATTTTCCTGGACAAAACCGCCCATTAAAGACCACTGACCCTTTGCCGGCTCAAAATTACGCTGAAGCAACAACAAGCTCAATTGTTCTTTCTCAAAACCGAATATGATGCAATCAATACCGACGAAAAATTTCGGATTATTCTTGTAATATGTAGACACATCGTTCATAAAATCATTTTTCTATACCGAACTGGAATATACAATGGCTCTGATAAGTTTCACCCGGTTCCAGGATAACCGAAGGCCATTGCGGCTTATTAGGACTATCCGGATAATGTTGAGTCTCCAAACATACAGAAGCCCGTTGCGGATAAGCAATGCCTTTCTTACCTTTCACGGTTCCATCCAAGAAATTTCCTGTGTAAACCTGGATACCAGGCTCGTCGGTGTATACGGTCAGACTGATACCCGAAGTCGGGCTGGTCAGCTTGGCTGCTACCTGGCTGATATCGCCTTTAGTCTTCAGTACCCAGTTATGGTCGAATCCATTACCGAACTTCACTTGTTCGTTTTCAAAATCGGTTACAGACGGAGCGATAGGCTTCGGCGTATTGAAATCGAATGGAGTATCCTTTACAGCCATCATCTCGCCATTGGTCATATACGTGCTGTCGACAGGAGTAATGCTGTCCGCCGCAACATACAGAATCTGGTCGGTTCCAGGCTTGGAGGGGTCGCCATTCAGGTTAAAGTATGAATGGTTGGTCATATTGATTACCGTGGTCTTGTCGGTAGTAGCATCATACTTGATATCGATGGCATTATTGGCTGTCAATGCGTAAGTCACATGTGCAGTCACATTACCCGGGAAATTATTATCGCCATCTGCCGAGTTCATCGTCAAGACCAAAGTACTGTCGTTGGTCTGATTTGCTTCATACACCTGATATTGCCAACCGGTAGGTCCACCGTGCAGACAATGTCCGAAATTGTTTGTCGGCAATTGAATCAGAGTGCCGTCCACTTTCATCTGCCCCTTATTAATACGATTAGCATAACGCCCGATGGCTGCTCCGAAATCGCTCGGGATATTCTGGTAATCGGCAATGCTGTCGAAGCCCAACACCACATCTGTCATCGTGCCATTTTTGTCCGGCACCATCAGCGAGACAATACGTCCGCCAAAGTTTGTAATGCAGACTTCCATTCCGTTATGATTTGTCAACGTATAAAGTTTAACCGCTTTTGTCCCGTCTACAGTCGTTTCAAAATTGGCAGGATCCAATCCCGAAAGGGTCAATGCAGGTTTCTGTTCCTGCGTAGTGCAAGATGCCATCAAGGCAAGTGCCGCACTCATTCCTAAAAATGAATTCCGAATGTTTTTCATCGCTTATTATTTTTTATTTAAAACATCATTCATCTACTCTTTACCAAAAATACCAGTAGAAAGCTGCACAGCAGGCAACAACACCCAATGTGGCGATGACATCCCATTTATTCCAGCTCTCACGGATAGCCTTCTTGTAATCTTTGGTGAAGGTAATCGCTTCCACCTGTTCTTTGGACGGAGCGGGTGTAAAACAAGACACAACAACCATCAGAATGATAATGAATACAAGCAACCATACTTCAAACACCAGCCAGTTGGTCTGCCAGAACCAAGACGTGTATTCCCAGAAAGCTCCTTCCATCACCTTGGTGCCCGATTCGGTAACGACATTGGTGAACAAGCGCACCATACCAATCAAAAAGCCACCGATAAGTCCCCATTCGCCGGCTTTGGGAGTAATCTTCTTTGAGAAGATACCCAGCGAGAACACCGCCACCATTGCCGGAGCAATCAGTGACTGAATGTCTTGCAAGTAAGAGTACAGGTTACCCATGTTCATCATAATCGGCATCCAAGCCAATCCCAGAAGCACAACAACTACCGTTGCAAGACGGCCTACAAACACATAATGGCTCTCGCTCATGCCTTTCTTCATCGGCTTATAAAAGTCTTCGGTAAACAACGTAGCACAGCTATTGAAGAATGCTGCCAACGATGCAACGAGGGCACATACAAAACCAATGGTCACAATACCTTTGACCCCTGCCGGCAAGATATTTTTCACCATCATGGCAAATGCACCGTCAGTATCATGTGTGTTAGTGATATCCATCTCAATACCGCTTCCCGCCTTCATCGAGAGTGCGTATGCCACCATACCCGGAATCAAGAACATGAAGATAGGCAACAACTTGAAATAACCGGCTGCAATCGTACCGCGACGGGCACGTGCCATTACTACTGAATTGTCTTCGCCCTTAGTCTGCCCCAACACACGTTGTACAATGTGCTGGTCGGTACACCAATACCAGAAACCAATGATAGACGCACCGAGGAACACTACATAACCCGGGAATTTGGGATACATCGGATCTGCCGGATCTGTGTGGAACATGTGCGTAGTACCAAAGCCGTCGTGGGCAGCATTACATACAGCCATCATCTGCGACCAGCCTTCGGCAATGCTTCCATCTCCCAACAGATGCAGTCCTAAAAACAAGACAAGGAAAGAACCAATGATGAGGATAGGAGTCTGGATAGCCGACAAGGTCATCACACCTTTCATTCCACCGAAAACAGTAAATACCGCTGTAATAGCAATCAGCCCGATAGCACCGTACCAGAACGGGATATTCAATAAGTATTCGAAGAAAATACCTCCGGTGAATGCGGTTACAGAAACTTTTGTCAGCACGTATGCAATCAAAGTAATGATGGAAAGCCACGAACCGGTACGCTTCGTATAACGGAACTTCAGGAAGTCAGGCATCGTAATAATCTTGCCCAACTTATTGTTCAATAATTGATAGAAGGGGACGAACAGCCATCCGAGGATAAGAATCATCCAGCCCTGCATCTCCCAGTGTGCCATACCAACGCCGTCCTTGGCTCCTGTACCTGCCAGTCCGACCAGGTGTTCCGACCCGATATTGGCGGCAAAGATAGCCGCACCGATAATGTACCACGGCTCTCCTTTTCCGAAGAGGTAATCTTCACTGTTAGCCCCTTGTTGTTGCTTTTTGTCTTTTTGGATTGCACGGTACACCGCCCACGCAATCAGAATGACCCCGATGACGAGAACCGCCCAGTCGAGCCAAACAAATTCACTTGAATTCCAATTCATAATCACGTTTGTTTTTTTAATTTATGTTTCATGTTAATTAGATGTCCAAAAGGTCACGCAAGTTACAAGAACCGGCCATTATCAGTAAAGTGTATCATTTACACTAATTCGACTGCAATATTACAAATTCCTTACGAGTTATGTTCATAAATTTGTGTGTTACACAACATATTTGGACAAATTTCTGCCAAAACCTGTTCTATTGTCCACTTCCCGGCAACCGATACCTATTCTGTACACCTTATTATATATCCAACACCCGTTGGCGGAAGTAATTTTGCACATATATGATTCCACCGATAAAGGCATTCAGACATGACAGGTGCTGCCTCAAAAAGACCGGACTGCATTTCTTATCCTCGTAGGCTTGCAATTGCGATATTCCGGTTTTTACCTCTGCTTTTGACTCATATTTAGTTGTTGTTATTATCTTTTTCCCCCAGTGCAGATAACTTCGTCTGGTGTAAGATTAATAATCTTCCGCTTGTAAGATTAATAATCTTGCAGCCTGAAGATTAATAATCTTACAGCGGATGGACCTATATGCGTTTGCCGGCGCACCTATATCCGCGGGTTTCCGCAACCGGCTGCATCCTGCAAAGATAGTCCGCGCTATCCTCCTCGTTACAGAAGCGGAAATACCTTAAAAATTCATTCCAAATCAGCACACGATAAATTCAAAACTGTTTCTAAGGATTTGTCCTGTATCTCACTTTTTTGTATTATCTTTGCATGGACACTTTTCATCAACCTTTAAAAAAGAACAAGACTCATAATGATTACTGCAGAAAACATTCTACTCATCGGCTCTATCCTGATATTCATCAGTATTCTCATCAGCAAGACCGGATATAAGTTCGGCATCCCCACCCTCTTGCTCTTCCTCCTGGTAGGAATGCTTTTCGGGAGCGACGGACTGGGCATCCAGTTCAACAGCGCGAAAGATGCCCAGTTCGTAGGAATGATAGCGCTGAGCATCATCTTGTTCACGGGAGGGATGGACACACGGTTCCGCGAAATCAAGCCCATACTGCCTCAAGGGATACTTCTGTCTACTGCAGGCGTGCTGGTCACTACCCTCTTGACGGGGCTGTTCATTTATTTTTTATCCGACCATACAAAAGCAGACATTCAGCTGACCCTACTCGCCTCTTTATTACTTGCCGCCACAATGTCATCCACCGACTCGGCTTCGGTATTCAACCTGCTCCGCTCACAACGGATGAACCTGAAAGAAAACTTGCGCCCGATGCTGGAACTGGAAAGCGGAAGCAACGACCCCATGGCATATATGCTTACCATCGTGCTGATACAAGTCATTGGAAGCGGAACAGATTTGCATGCCGGAATCATCGCACGCGACCTGCTTGTACAATTCTTTTTCGGTGGAACAATCGGCTATGCAGCAGGCAAGTTCGCCGTATGGCTCATCAACAAAATCGAGTTACCTAATACCTCTCTTTACCCCATCCTCCTGCTGAGCATTGTATTTATTACCTTTACTACCACCGACCTGGTACACGGAAACGGTTATCTGGCGGTCTACATAGCCGGAGTCATCGTAGGCAATGCCAAACTGGCATCGCGGAAAGAGACACAAACTTTTATGGACGGGCTGACATGGCTTTTCCAAATCATCATGTTCCTCGCCCTCGGACTGCTGGTAAACCCACATGAGATGATAGGTATCGCAGGCATCGGCTTGCTTATCGGTGCATTCATGATTGTAGTGGCACGTCCAGTAAGCGTGTTCCTCTGCCTGCTTCCTTTCCGGAACATTTCCCTACGTGCACGGCTCTTCGTATCATGGGTAGGGCTGCGTGGAGCTGTTCCCATCATTTTCGCTACCTACCCCGTCATAGCTGAAATCCCAGGGTCAAACCAATTGTTCAACATTGTATTTTTCATCACCCTTCTCTCGCTTGTCATTCAAGGGATGAGCATCTCACAGATGGCACGCTGGCTCAAGCTCGACATGCCCCAAGCCAAAGAAGGAAACGCATTCGGCGTAGAGCTTCCCGATGAAATAGATACCCGACTGGACGACCTGACCCTCACCGCCGAAATGCTGGAAGAAGGAAACAGATTGGCAGACATGAACCTGCCTCAAGGCACACTGGTGATGCTGGTAAAACGCGGAAACGAATTCATCATTCCCAACGGACAAATAGAACTTCATGAAGGTGACAAACTCCTGCTCATTTCTGAAAATAAACAGAAAAAGCGACAAAATCTGTAAATCAGGAAACAAACCGAAGAGATTTTTTCCTTACCTTTGAGAAAATTACAAGAACAGACAATACGCATCACCCGGCGACCACACAGCCCACAGGAAAAACCTCTGTATGTCTTTGTGCCCAAGGTAAAACTTGTCTGCAAGACCGACACACCATTCAAAATCATAACATTATGGAAAACTATCTCTTCTGGATTGCTCCAGCCGCCTCGTTCCTGGCACTTGCCTTGGCGGCTTTCTTCTATAAACAGATGAAAGGAGAAAGCGAAGGAACACCCGAGATGCAGAAAATCGCCGAACATGTACGCCGTGGGGCGATGTCGTACCTCAAGCAACAATATAAAGTGGTGACACTCGTGTTTATCGGACTTGCTCTCCTGTTTGCCATCATGGCATACGGCTTCAACCTCCAGAACCACTGGGTGCCCGTCGCATTCCTGACAGGAGGGTTCTTCTCCGGCTTGTCCGGCTACCTCGGAATGAAAACCGCCACATACGCCTCAGCACGTACTGCCAACGCCGCCCGTACCTCACTCGACAAAGGCCTGCGCATCGCTTTCCGAAGCGGAGCAGTCATGGGACTGGTGGTAGTAGGACTGGGCTTGTTCGACATCTCCTTCTGGTATCTCTTACTGGAACGATGCATCCCCGACAATGCACTGAACCCTACCTCAAAGCTCTGCGTCATAACCACTACAATGCTCACCTTCGGAATGGGAGCTTCCACACAGGCTCTCTTCGCCCGCGTAGGCGGAGGCATCTACACGAAAGCCGCCGATGTAGGAGCCGACCTGGTAGGCAAAGTTGAAGCCGGAATACCTGAAGACGACCCGCGTAACCCGGCAACCATCGCCGATAATGTAGGCGATAACGTAGGCGACGTTGCAGGTATGGGAGCCGACCTCTACGAATCGTATTGTGGCTCCATCCTTGCCACCGCCGCACTGGGTGCCGCTGCTTTTATCGGCACAGGAGACACCGAAATGCAGTTCAAGGCAGTCATCGCACCGATGCTGATAGCTGCCATCGGCATCATCCTATCCATTATCGGCATTTTTGCAGTACGCACACGCGAAAACGCTACGATGAAAGAGCTGCTGAAAGCACTTTCTACCGGAACCAACCTCAGCTCGTTTTTCATCATCATCGGCACGTTTCTCATCCTTTGGCTTTTAGGATTGGACAACTGGGTAAACATATCACTGGCTGTCATCGTAGGCCTGCTGGTAGGAATCATCATCGGGCAGTCTACCGAATATTACACTTCACAATCATACAAACCCACACGCAAGCTCTCCGAAAGTGGTAAGACAGGACCTGCCACCGTTATTATCTCCGGCATCGGACTGGGAATGATTTCCACTACCATCCCAGTCATAGCCGTAGTAGCAGGCATCATCCTTTCCTACTGGCTAGCTTCAGGATTCGACTTCACCAACATTGGGATGGGACTTTACGGCATCGGAATCGCATCGGTAGGCATGCTTTCCACCTTAGGAATTACCCTTGCCACAGATGCTTACGGCCCCATTGCCGACAATGCCGGAGGAAACGCCGAAATGAGCAAGCTGGGCGAAGAGGTGCGCCGGCGTACCGATGCGCTCGACTCGCTGGGCAATACTACCGCAGCTACCGGAAAAGGATTTGCCATCGGCTCGGCAGCCCTTACAGGACTCTCCCTGCTGGCTTCATACATCGAAGAAGTACGTATCGGACTGGAACGTATCGGAACCGCCATCCTTGAACTTCCCAACGGCATCCAGATAGCCATCCACGAGGCAGGACTGGACGACTTCATGATTTATTACGATGTTACACTAATGAATCCTAAAGTGCTTTCAGGGATGTTCATTGGCAGTATGATGTCTTTCCTTTTCTGCGGTCTTACGATGAATGCTGTAGGGCGTGCAGCCTCGCGCATGGTAGAAGAAGTGCGCCGCCAGTTCCGTGAAATAAAAGGCATCCTGAGTGGAAATGCCGAGCCTGACTACGCCCGGTGTGTACAGATTTCCACACAAGGCGCCCAACGCGAAATGGTATTCCCCTCTCTGCTTGCCATCATCGCTCCTATAGTTACGGGGTTGCTCTTCGGTGTACCGGGTGTCATCGGTCTGCTGATTGGCGGACTTTCATCAGGCTTCGTGCTAGCCATCTTTATGGCAAATGCCGGAGGTGCCTGGGACAATGCCAAGAAATATGTGGAAGAAGGAAACTTTGGCGGAAAAGGAAGCGAAGTGCACCGTGCCACTGTAGTAGGCGATACCGTAGGTGACCCGTTCAAAGACACATCCGGTCCCAGCCTGAACATTCTTGTAAAACTGATGAGTATGGTTGCTATCGTAATGGCAGGGCTTACTGTGGCATGGAGCCTGTTCTGACAACGGCAATAAACACGAATATTAATATGTAGGGGTGTATGCGGTACGCCCCTACATGGAATGTTTCGGATATTCAATTAATTTTTCATTCAGGCTCTTTGAAACTGTTTCTGACTATAATTGGCAACATAAGAAGCTGTTTTGAATTTCTCCAAAAAGTTTTTCTTGGCTTGATGTATCCGTTTTCGTGTGTGCTTTGGGCGATTTTTTGGTCCTTTCCGCTCCTGTTCTTCGTCAGGTAGCCCGCTATCTTCCTCATAGTAAAGACGCAAGATTTTACGTCTCTACAAAAACCCATCCCAAATCATCGCACGATAAATTCAAAACAGCTTCTAAGAAATTCCTAAAAAATTTTTGCCTAAAACAAAAAAATCCAAGCAGACAGAAGCATATTTTTGTTAATTCACCCAATTTATATTAAATCAAGAGCTATTATATCAGGAAAAATTCTTATCTTTGTTCCCAAATTCGGTATAAATAATGAGACAACTTAAGATTACCAAAAGTATCACTAACCGAGAGAGCGCCTCTTTGGACAAATACCTTCAGGAAATCGGACGCGAAGACCTGATTACGGTAGAGGAAGAAGTGGAACTCGCTCAGCGTATTCGCAAAGGCGATCGTGCAGCGTTAGAGAAACTTACACGTGCAAACCTGCGATTTGTAGTATCAGTGGCCAAACAGTATCAAAACCAAGGATTGAGCCTTCCAGACTTGATAAACGAAGGAAATCTGGGCTTGATTAAGGCTGCCGAGAAGTTTGACGAGACCCGTGGTTTCAAATTCATCAGTTACGCCGTATGGTGGATTCGTCAATCTATTCTCCAAGCACTGGCCGAGCAATCCCGTATCGTGCGCTTGCCATTGAACCAGGTAGGTTCGCTGAACAAAATCAGCAAGGCTTTCTCTAAATTCGAACAAGAAAACGAACGCCGTCCGTCACCGGAAGAGCTGGCAGACGAACTGGAAATCCCGGTAGACAAGATTTCGGACACGCTGAAAGTTTCAGGACGCCACATCTCTGTAGACGCTCCTTTCGTGGAAGGAGAAGACAACAGCCTACTGGACGTGCTGGTAAACGACGACTCCCCTATGGCGGACCGCTCCTTGGTGAATGAATCACTTTCGAGGGAAATCGACAGAGCGCTTTCTACGTTGACCGAAAGAGAGAAGGAAATTATCCAGATGTTTTTCGGTATAGGAACGCAAGAAATGACGTTGGAAGAAATTGGTGACAAATTTGGACTGACACGCGAACGTGTACGCCAGATTAAGGAAAAAGCCATCAGAAGATTAAGACAAAACTCGCGTAGCAAACTGCTCAAATCTTATTTAGGATAAACGAACATCGGTTTCCGAATTTACAAAAAGCTGTAAGGTCTACGGACACTTACAGCTTTTTCACTATTATGCCCTGCAAGCTATATTATATAATAAGGTAAAGGAATGCCACGCTCAGCCAATGACTTCCTTCCGAAAACGAACTTAAATATGTTAATTTCACTCCAGACGGTTTCATATATGCCTACAATTGCTTACTTTTGCTTTGTAAAACTTATAAATTTATGAAACAGATTAAACTGCTTTGCTTTTTGCTCATTGCATCCATCGTGATACCCGTTCTTGCCAAATCGCCGAAAAACAAGAACAAATACGGCGTCTACATCGCTGGAGTATCGGCTTCATTCAGTGACTCACTGGTTTATTTCACAGATATCCAATATGTAGACAGTGCCATGGTAGGCGGTGACGGATTGCTGGTAGGACGTGCACAATACAGCATCCAGCTAAAAGAATACCTGGAACAACAGGAAAACGGGAAAAACCGTACGTGCTTCGTTTACTACAACAAAAAAAAGAAAAACCTGCAAAAGGAAATCAACAAGCTGAAAGAAAAATACCAGAAGGGAAATACGCTGGTGCTTCTTGACGTAGACCCTGAATTCAAATTTGAAAAAGCAGAGATTTATTGATTATGAGAAAATTATTCCTATACATTGTTTCACTTTTCATCCTGACGGGCTGTTCGGACGAAATACCCGAACATGAACAGCCGGTACAGGCCAAGCGTGCCATACTTGCCTATTTGATTGCCAACAACAATCTGGACGAAGATATTATGAACAATGTACAATGGATGTACGAAAGCCTTGCTGAAAGTGGAGACTCATGCACGCTGCTCATTTACTACAAACCGACTTCCAGCAACCAATACATTAACGAAGCGCAAATCCTTGCCTATTTCTCTGATGGACACGGGCAAATCAACGGACAACCAGCTTTGGAAGGCAATGACATCACTCAAGGCAACGTCATCGCACAGGCCAACCGCTATACTGCCGTAACGGGAACTTCAACCGATCCGGAAGTGATGCGTGCCAACTTGCAAATGATGGCAGACATTGTTCCCTCGCTCAGCTATGGACTTATCTTCGGTTCACATGCTACCAGCTGGATGCCTGCTGCAGGCACAGACATTGCTACCAAATCATTCGGACAAGACGGGAATGTCTATAACTCTATCAACATCCCCGAACTTGCCGACGTACTGGAACAGACTTTCCCAGACAATCTCGACTTCGTGCTATTCGATGCCTGCATGATGCAAACCGCCGAAGTGTGCTACGAACTGCGTCACGCCACACGCTATTGCATCGCTTCGGTATTGGAAACACCAGTAGTAGGTTTCCCTTACCACGAGATATTGAATAACTTGTATCAAGACAAAATCGACTTCGACAAACTTTGCGAAAATGTCATCAATTTCAATAAAAGCAGAGGGCTATGGGGGACATACGCCGTAGTGGATTGCACACAAATGGATGCTTTTGCCAATGCCGTAAGAGAGCAGATAGACCAACATGCTTCCGCCCTTGAAAACCTTTCGCTTCATTCTATCCAACAATATGGAGTGAATGGATCTACTGATTTTAGATATTTCTCATTCGATGTTGCCGATTTCATTAAACAATTGAATGAAGGAGAACTTCCGGTCTTATTCCAACAAACACTTGATCAAACTGTACTTGCCAAAAGCTGCATTACGAATAGTCATTCCTATCCGTATGGTTCGATATTAACTGATGAAAGCAAGTATTGCGGCATAGGCATGTACATTCCTGACGCCGTCCCCGATACCCGATGGAACGACTATTACCGTTCCGCCATTTCGTGGTATCAAGCAGTATGGAGTGAATAAGGTTTATGACACATAAGTTGCAAAGGCGCAGAAACAATCAGGATTCTGATTCTTTCCGCGCCTTTTCCTTTTCAGAAAATATACTGCAACCGAAGCTGGGCAAGAAAGAAGTCTTTCTTATAAAAAGCGTTGCAATGCTCCCCTACCCATACATAGCTGCCGTTCAGCTTCACTCCTAAATATTGGTTGATGTACCAGTTTACACCTAAAGACAAGTCGGTCTCCTCACCTCCATAAATTCCTGCACGGTTATCGTTCATGTCCGTATAATTCAAGCGGGCAACCAGTTCGATAGCTTGTGGAGTAGCCGGACGGCTCGGTATGCCATACATCGCATCGTATTCGAAGCCGCGTCCTTTCAACAAGAAACCGCCTTGAATGTATCCCCCGTGCGGACGGTATGCCTTCCCGCCATCCGTGCGGTTCAAACGGTCGAAATAATATTCGGCTTGAACCATCCAGCGTGGAGCGGTGTATAATGCCTCAACTACCCCTTTCACCTCTGTTCCCATATTCGGCACTTCAGCTTCAAGCAACGAAGCAGGAAACATCGATGTAATGCCCTCACTATCTACCGTACCCACAGGCGGCTCTTCGGTATTGACCTGTTTCGTGCGGAAAGAAAAGGCACCGCCTACGTGAATCAACCGATGGTCTTCCCCTTGCTTGCGCCATACGGCACGGGAAGTCGATACAAAGGCATTCTTCTGACTGCTCCCTATCTTATTGATATCATTATGCGTATAGACACCCGTAGCGAGATACCACGAATCGGTATAAAAATGATACGTTGCACCCAACTTCCGGCTATCGGTAAAAGCCAAGACCGATGCAGCCGACTGATGGAAGCGCAAGTCGGCTGTGCTTATCAACATATCCATCGAAAAAGGCTCGTACGCATTGCCCAGCGAAAGCACACTGTTCTTAAAGTGGTAATTCAGCAACAAATCCTTTATCGCTACTTTACCTCCTCCCAATCCGATATCGGCTTTTGCCTCCCACTGCCCGTAAGTCGCTTTGAACCCGACCCGGAAATCTTCCAGCCGATAATAGCCTTGCACGTCTTCTTTGCCATAACCCGACACGGCGGCATCGAGCAGGGCACGCGAACGGAACTTTACTTTCAGCTGCTCTTGCGCCTGCGTTGTCACTCCTCCCAACAGGAGAATGAAACTCAACAATCCAGCTACGATTTTCTTCATACCTGCACAGCCATTAGTTGAGGAAGCGCTTCTTCTACCGGAACCGCCCAACCGTAATCCGCCACATTAAATATCGGCGCAGTCTTGTCCGGATTAATGGCGATAATCCGTTTCGCACCGGCAATGCCTGCCGTGTGCTGGATTTGCCCGCTGATGCCGATAGCGATATACAGGTCCGGAGCAATGGTCTGGCCGGTCTGCCCTACTTGCAAATGCGCGTCAATCAAACCGGCTTCTACCGCAGCACGCGACCCGGCAACAGCTGCTCCCAATCGTTTTGCCCATTGGCAGATACGCTCTACCGTTTCTTTTTTCTTCACGCCACGCCCTACTCCGATCACAATCCGGCTGTTCCCCAACGAATCCCCGCCGGCTGTTTCCAATACCTCGTCCAATAAGCGGATATGACCGTCGCACTTAAAGTCCGATAAATCATGCCGGATGCATTCCCCTTTCAAGGCAGGGTCCGCTTCACGCGCTTTCATCACTCCCGGACGTACCGAAGCCATTTGCGGACGGTGCGCCGGAGTAGCAATCGTAGCCATTAAGTTTCCGCCAAAAGCCGGACGTATCTGCTGAAGCAGGCCTGTTTCGGCATCAATGTCCAACTCCGTACAATCGGCAGTCAAACCTGTTTGGAGCAGAGCCGCGATACGGGCAGACAATCCACGTCCACGAGGCGTTGCGCCTACCAGCAAGATGTCCGGACGGCATTCGCGGATAACCTGAACGGCAGCACGGGCATAATTTTCTTCGATGAACGAAGCCAACGACGAATGCCCGGCAAGATGTATCCGCTGTGCTCCATACGCCGCCAACGAAGACACCGCCGCATCCGATTCACTCCCGATTAAAAGAGCCTCTACATCCTGATGCAGCTTTTCTGCCAGAACGGCAGCCTTCCCTAACAATTCTTTTGTAACCGCAGAAAGGGTTCCGTCCGCTTCTGTTTCGGCAAGCACCCAAATACCTTTAGACGTTCCGCCGGAAATTTGCGTCTGCGTCTCCGGTTCATTCAACGCCAAAGCCTCCGAAGGGCAGGCTTGCACGCAACTTCCGCACAAACGGCATTTATACGGGTCGATTTCCGGATATTCCGCCATGCGGATGGCGCCGTAAGCACAAGCGTCCACACACATTCCACAACCGATACATTGGTCCTCGCGCACTTGAAGCGCAAAAGAGGCAGTATGTTCATTCATAAGATTCATTCGTTATAAGTGATAAGATTCGTTTAATAAGTAAATGTTGAGAATTAATTTATATAATGTAGCCATCTCAGAAACGCAGATTAACGCAGATTTTCACGGATTCTTTTGATTTACTATTTTTCGATTTACAAAGTACGATTTAATGCTCAAACAGTAGATAGTAAATTGTCAAATCGTAAATAAAAATAATCTGCGCTAATCCGCGAAAATCTGTGTTTCTGATCATATCATTTTGCACACTTATTTAATTGCTTCAGCAAATGCGGCTGCATCCGCACACCAGTTGATTTCTTTTTTCCGGACAGGCACCGCAGTCGATACCACCCGCGTAGGAGAAGCATACAGCCCTACGGAAGACGCATCTATGCCCAGGTCCTTCTCGTCCCAACGAAGGATTTCCTGCCGTTGCGCCCGGCGCCAGCCCGATAAAGTCATGCAATCCAGTTCGCCGTTTTCACGGCTTACCATCACGGCGCAAGGCAACTCGATTTCCATCCGCTGCAAATACGCCCCCGCTTTCCGGCTGACGCTTATCGTATGTTCGGTCAGCTGCCCGACGGCCGACAGGCAGGTAACTTGAGGAATATCCAGCTGCCCTGCCACTTCCGGCCCCACTTGCGCCGTATCGCCGTCGATGGCCATTTTGCCGAAGAACAACAAGTCGTACGCTCCTATCTTGTGCACAGCCGCAGCCAGAACCAGGCTCGTACACCACGTATCGCTTCCGGCAAAAGCTGGAGAAGAAAGCAATATCGCCCGGTCGGCGCCCCGCTGCAACGCTTCGCGCAATACGGTTTCTGCCGAGGCCGGCCCCATGCTGACCGCAACCACTTCGGCTGCGGTATCTCGTTTTAAGTCGAGCGCCATTTGCAAGGCATACAAGTCATCCGGATTCGTCCGACTCAATGCCGAAGAACGCTTCAATGTCTTTGTCACCGGGTTAAGTTCCACTTTAGTCGACTGAGGAACCTGTTTCAAAAATACAATATACCGTTTCATTATTGACTATTTTACTGTTTACCATTTACTATTTTTCCGTTGTGTCCAGTTTAGGCGTGCGAAAGCTTCCCGCAATGTACAACATGAAATCCTAAAGCTGGAAACCTTCCCCACGGCGTGGGCAACAAATCCCAAACTTATCCGCCTTTCTTGTTCGAACGGGCATCAGCGCAACGCTGCTGAAACTCGGGCGAGAACGGGTCTACCTCGCCGAAGCGTTCGGGAGCGAACAACGCCGGATTGACAAAAGGAGTCTCACCCGTAATCAGTTCCGCAGCCAGCCGCCCCATGCCTCCGCCTGCCGCAACTCCGCCTCCGCAGCATCCGGTAACGGTGAACAGTCCTGCGTATGCCTGCACCGGACCGATGATGAACATGGCATCGGGCACATAGCAAGACGGGCCTGCCATGTAATGCGCAATGGGCAAATCGTCAATATCGTGCAAGTAAGGCTTCAGCAGCGGCGCACATTCGTCGAGCACCGTCCATTCGGCTTCTTTGCGGAAATCAAAATCTTCCAATTGTCCGGTCAGAGTAGCCGGGTCGAACGACTGGCAACGGCTTTCGCGCAAACCGATAATCAAGGCACCCACATCCGAGCGGGTGAAGGCACGGGCATCGGGAATCACGGTAAACGGATGCCCTGCCGGAAAACGCTCCTTGTCAATCTTCGTTATCCAGAAATGGCTGCGAACCGGCGTAAACGGAAGCCCTACATGGAGGGGACGCATCAACAGATTGGCCCACGAACCTGCCGCATTGACCACAACCGGGGCTTCAATGCATTCACCGTCAGCCAGCCGGACACCGCAGACGCGGCCGCCTTCAACCATAATCTCTTTCACCTTACAATTCGGACGAAGCGTCACGCCCAAACGGGCAGCCGCCTTGGCATAACCCGAACAAAGCAGCGCTGAATCGATAAAGGCATCGGTGGGCATATAAAGCGCCACATCCACCGCTTCCGCATCTATCCACGGGAGCAATGCCTTCACTTTGTCTTTCGTAATACGTTCATTAGGTATGCCAAAACGGGTTGCAGCTTCTTCCAAGGCTTCCAGTCCTTTCAACGATGTTTCAGACGAAGCAATCGTAATGCTTCCACACTGTTGAAGCTCCAGCGATTCACCCAACAGGTCTTCTATTTCAGCGATGCAATCATAGGTTTCCTGCACCAGTTCCATCAAAGCCGGTTTGGTCCGGGCACGAGTCAACAGACAAGCCGCACGTGCCGATGCTTGCGAAGCGATTTCGTTTCCGTCAAGCAGCAAGATTCTTCCGGCTTTCCGTTTTGCCAACTGATAAGCAGTAGCGCATCCCAATAATCCGCCACCAATGATGACTACATCGTAAGTCTTTTCCATATTCCTTGTTTATATATTTACATACTATATTGCGCGTTCACACACATTTCATCAGCCTTCTTCGCTTCGAGCGTAGCGTTGTACTTACGGTAAATGAGGATTCCCGCAACGGTAAACAGAACCGTACACAAGGCGCCCACGCCGCAAGCGATATGATTGAACAGGGCGAACCATTCTACCTCAATATTGAGCAACTCTTTGGTAGACAACAACGTCACCGTGCCCAGATAGCCGATAAAGTCAATCATCGCTATGAAGAAACCTACATTCCCCTTGATTCGGAAACAAGCGATAAACCGGTCGAAGAAAACCGTCTGGAAAGTCAGGTAAGCGATATACAGCGACAAGCTTTCAATGAAAAGCCACATCACGGGCGAGAGGTCGAGCGTATCGTAATGATAAGACACATACGTCATGGTGAGGCATCCGGCAATCACCAGGGTCATCAGCCAAAGCAGCGCGCGGATATTGCTGCGGAAGAAGATGAACAGGGCGAAAATGCCTAAAATAATCAGCGTCACAATTGTATCTATCCGGGCAAACATCCACGACGACTGGTTGCTCATGTCCAAGATGTACACCAGGAAGTCTTCTTTGATGTCACGCAAAACGAGGAGCATGAAGTTGCCGACAAACAACAAGGTCAATATCGGCGCGTATTTCAAGAAGAGCGCCTTGCGTCCCTTGCTGTCCAGCGTCACACGCTCGTTGCGCAGGGCGATGTCTTCTGCCGTGGGCTGCGGAAGCCGCTTCAGCATGTATCCCATCAGCACCAGCAAAGGCAAGGCAAAACCGCCGATGACCGCAGGCATCCAGAACTGGCTGATGTGCATTTCGTTCATGGCAAACAACCCAAAGCTTTTCGCCACGCCCGAACTGAACACCATGCTTACACCCAACAGGCTTGCCAGAATGTCGGTTACTTTCCGTCCTTCGATAAAACTGAATATCACGCCCCACATGCAGCCCAACGAAAGGCCATTGACAAACATCGCGATGACATTCCAAGGAGTATCCAGCAATCCGAACCCTACCAATGCCGCCTCGGCAAGCACTGCCGAACCTACAAAGAAACGGAAGCGGTTCTCCTTCTTCAGTTCCGAAATAATCTTAATGCCGAAAAACTTGGCAATCACATAACCCAAAATCTGAATGGTGGTCACCGCCACTTTGTAATCGCTTCCAAAGAACTCCAATCCTTCAAACGAAGCCGCCGTATAAGGCTTGCGCAAGGCATACACCAACGAATAAGAAAGCAATGCCGCACCTCCTGCCCACAAGATGAGCAGCACTTCCGATAAATTCCTGTTTTTAATCAATTGTTTCATATCTTTCAACGTTTTAGTCTGATTTCGAGTGCAAAGCTATCCCGCCCTTGATTCTGAAAGAATTAATTTATGATGTATTATAAACCTCTTTTACAGGGCATTTATAAATTCATCTTTATATCAAGATAATGTCACCGAAATGAAACAATTGAAATATTGCTGTAACATCTAAACCGTACATTTGCAAAAAATCGACAAAACGACTATGGACAGATTACTCTCCCTTTACGAACGAATGAAAAAGCTCCGCGAATCGGGGGTAAGGATGAAAGACATATCCGAAGAGACCGACATCGCTTCGAGCGTATTGTCGTCGCTCTACTCTTCCGTACTTCCGATGTATGTCAATCTTGTTTCGGGCGGAGAAGAGCAGGAAGCGGCATTAGACAAAGCCCTGCAACAAGTAAACAACGTATCGAAACGCAAACTGCTGGGATGCCTGGACACCTTATATGATAAGGTAAACCATATCGAGCCCCGGCAGGCGAGCAACAAGAACAATGCCCGCCCGTTTCTGGATGACATCGAGAAAGAAGCCTTGCGCTACCTGCCCAATGCAGGCATCTATACCGGATTGTATTTGGCGTACAGCTCGTCTTCTTTCTCCGACGGGCTGAAAGTGGAACCGTATATGATAGCTTCTATCACCGACGGCGATGCGTTGCCCAAAGTTTATTCGCAAAACATGAATGGCGATTATTATGCAGGCGTGGGCGTGTTCTCTCCCTTCCAGATAGGGTATCTGATGTTCAACGAACAAAAGCACTTGCAATTGGCACTGAAAGTAGTCTTCTTGCAATTGCCGCTTATCGAATACCCCGGTTGGATGAAAGGCATCTACCTGACGCACGATTATAGCCGCAACCCCATCGCCCGACGGGTAGTCTTCGTGCGCCAAGGGAATGAAATCCCCTTAGAAGAATTTGCCGAAATGCGTACGGAAGTCATTCCAAAAGACAAACTGAATGAAGAACAGCAAGCGTATTATGATTATACTTGCCAACAAGGAGACGTGATAAGAAGCATGATGCTGGTATCTCCCGAAAAAAACGTAAACGATTTGATGAGGGAAAAAGAACTGCTAAAGCTATTATAACAAATTCACCACCGATTACATGGAGTAAGAATGATTTAAGAAGCTGTTTTGAATTTCTCCAAAAAGTTTTTTTTGGCTTGATGTATCCGTTTTCGTGTGTGCTTTGGGCGATTTTTTGGTCCTTTTCGCTCCTGTTCTTCGTCAGATAGCCCGCTATCTTCCTCATCACAGAAGCGGAAATGCCTCAAAAACTCATCCCAAATCAGCGCACGATAAATTCAAAACAGCTTCTAAATCCGTGTAATCTGTGGTGAAAAAACAAATCAGAACTCGCTGGTGAAATGAAACTTGATGTGCTTGAAATCATTCTGAGCCATTTGTAGCACATATCCGCTGTCGGCAAGGAAGACATCACGCCCTTCGCGGTCTTTTGCCATATACTGGAACTTCCGTTTCTTGAATGCTTCCAGTTCGTCCATATCATCGCTTTCTATCCAGCAAGCCTTGTACAGGCTGACCGGCTCCCAACGGCACTTTGCGTTGTATTCGTTCTCCAGACGATACTGGATTACCTCGAACTGCAACTGCCCTACCGTACCTATCAGCTTACGTCCGTTAAACTGATTGATGAACAATTGCGCCACGCCTTCGTCCATCAATTGGTCAATACCCTTATTTAATTGCTTGGTCTTCATCGGGTCTGCATTTTCGATGTACTTAAACATTTCAGGCGAAAAACTGGGCAATCCCTTAAAATGCAACTGTTCGCCTTCGGTCAGCGTGTCGCCAATCTTGAACGTACCGTTATCCGGCAAACCGATAATATCGCCTGCCCACGCTTCATCTACTGTGGTCTTGCGCTGAGCCATAAACTGAGTGGGTGAAGAAAAACGCATTGTCTTGCCTTGCCGCACATGCAAATACGGCGTATTTCGTGTAAACTTACCCGAACATACCTTACAGAAAGCCACGCACGAACGATGGTTAGGGTCAATGTTTGCCGTAATCTTAAAAATGAATCCGGTAAATTTAGGCTCGTCGGGCATTACCACACGTTCCTCTGCCTGTACCGGCCGGGGACTGGGAGCAATTTCCACGAAGCAGTCCAACAATTCCTGTACGCCAAAATTATTTAATGCAGAACCGAAAAATACAGGTGCCAGTTCACCTTTCAAGTATTCATTGACATCAAATTCGGGATATACGCCTTCTATCAGTTCCAAATCGTTGCGGAGCTTTTCAGCCAAAGGAGCGCCAATGTGGTTATCAAGCTCTTCGGTATGGATATCCACTTCCACCTTCTCCGTCACCACTTGCTTGGAAGGCTGGAACAGGTTCAGCTTCTTCTCATAAATGTTATATACACCCTTGAAACGCGGTCCGCTTTCGATAGGCCAGGTCAAGGGACGCACATTGATAACGAGTTCTTCTTCCAGCTCGTCCAGCAGGTCGAACGGGTCTTTAGCCTCACGGTCCATCTTGTTGACGAAAATAATCACCGGCGTGTTGCGCATACGGCACACTTCCATCAGCTTGCGTGTCTGCGTTTCCACACCTTTCGCCCCGTCCACCACGATGATTACGCTATCCACCGCCGTAAGCGTACGGTATGTATCCTCCGCAAAGTCCTGGTGACCAGGTGTATCAAGGATATTTACTTTGTAATCCCGATAATCAAACTCCATCACCGATGTAGTGACCGAAATACCACGCTGCTTCTCAATATCCATCCAGTCGGAGGTAGCGGTTTTCTTAATCTTGTTCGATTTTACAGCACCTGCCACCTGGATCTGCCCTCCGAAAAGCAACAGTTTTTCCGTCAACGAAGTCTTACCGGCATCCGGATGTGCAATAATCGCAAATGTTCTTCTTCTTTCTATTTCCTGATTTGCCATATTTCTTATTTTTCTACGATATCAGTCTAAATCCAATTCCCCTTTTTTCTCCTTTATATAATAACCGGCAAGCATAGCCAGCAAATCACTGATTGCTTTCACCGCCTTCTGCGTATCTTCACTCACCTCTTTCTTTTGCAGTTTCAGCATCCATACGCCATACATGGCATCGAAGCATGTCTCCAGTTCAGGCACGTCCCTGTCCGCCCCCTTTGCCCGAAGCTCTACGATAAAAGGCAGAGCCTTGTAATAAGCTGCGCTATAGTAAGGGAATTTAGGCGAGCGGAGCAAACGCAGATGCAGGTCGGTCAGCCATACGATGATGTTCTTATTGATTTGCAAATGCCCCTTCTGCATCACGCCTTCATCGTGCATCATATTAATCAAGTCTTCATACCATTGCGTCAACTCTTGCCTTTGTGGGTCGGTCAGAGAAGGATACGTGTCGACGACATTCCGCCGTATCTGTCCGATATCGCAACCGTTGGCACGAATCAAGTCTTCCACCTGCCACATATAGAGCAAGTATTCTGCAATATTCTGTTGTTTAAGTTGTCGGGAAATATACATATTCTTATCGTATCTGTCAAGAGAAAGATTTTCCGGTAGCAGCCAGCACGAATCCCACCATCGCCGCTACAATCACCGCCACACCAATGATACGGTTCAGCATCCAGATGCCCCTCACATTAAACCGCGTGCGCACCTTGTTCACAAAATAAGTGATGCTGAACCACCAGCTTACCGCTCCCATAATAATGGCAAGATAGCCCACCAGCTGGAAGCCGATAGGGCTACCCGGCATCACGAATGAGAACCGGGCAAAGAGTCCGATGAACAGGAAGATAATCAATGGATTGGAAAAGGTGACAAAAAAGGCAGTCACAAAATTGTGCAGGTAAGTTCCTCTTTTACCCGACGAAGGCCGAAGCGCCTTCACCGGATTACTCCGGAACGTATAAATGCCGAAAGCCAGCAACATGATACTGCCCACCACTTGCAGAAAAATCTGATGCTTCAGAATAAGCTCGTCCATAAAGCTCATGCCGTATCCCGTAAGCAACGCATAGCAAATATCGCTCAGTGCCGCCCCCAGTCCTGTCACAAAGCCAAACCAGCGTCCTTTATTCAATGTACGCTGAATACAAAGAACGCCCACAGGCCCCAGCGGAGCGGAAACCACCACTCCCACTATAAACCCTTTTATCAACAAATCCAGTATCGTAACCTGTTCTATCCAATTCATAGTGCAAAGATGCTACTTTTTTGCGAGATTACCTACGATTTCGGCTGTAATTCTTTTACAACATGAAAGCCAAAGCCAAAATCCAATCTTTCCTACCCCCGTCCAGCGACCTCCCATACAACGAATATGCGCATCCATAAGGATAATATATGCAATCTTCCACACATACGTTTTCATCGGGCCACGCATATACTTCCAACGGCACATGCACTTATTTTCACCCACGCATAAAAACTCTTTCCCCACTACTCTTTCGAAAATATTTCCAGTCCACGTAGGAAATAATAAAAAATAAAGACTATCTTTGCCGGAAAGACAAATCATAACCATGACAGAAAGACTGAAAGAGATTAAAAGCAAGATTGACGATGGAGAGATTGACGCAGCCATCCAAGAACTGAACGAGCTCCTGGCCCAGCATCCGGACAATGCAGACTATGCCTACTACCTGCTGGGGAATGCGTTCCGCAAGCAAGGCGACTGGCAAGGAGCCCTGAACAATTATCAGGAAGCCATTGCCCTCAATCCCGACAGTCCGGCATCCGAAGCCCGGCGCATGGTGATGGATATCCTGGAATTTTATAACAAAGACATGTTTAATCAATAAGAATAAGGTAATTTTACTATGGCTAAGATGAAAGGTGTGGTAATCGTGAATACAGAACGCTGCAAAGGGTGCAACCTATGCGTGGTTGCCTGTCCGTTGCATGTATTGTCGCTTACCAAAAAAGTAAATCAAAAAGGATATAATTACGTACAACAGACCCTGGAAGACACCTGCAACGGTTGTTCTTCGTGCGCCATCGTATGTCCGGACGCTTGTCTGACAGTATACAGGGCAAAAGAAGCGTAAGTTTTTAAAAACAGGTAACCAGGTGACCAGGTACGAGTTGACTAGGTTTTAAATACCGTAGTAAAACAATTCCAGACCTAGTCAACTAGTACCTAAGACCTAGTCAACTATAAAAATTTAAAAAGATATGGCAGAAGAAGTAGTTTTAATGAAAGGAAACGAAGCCATCGCCCGTGCGGCCATCCGGTTCGGCGTGGACGGTTACTTCGGCTATCCTATCACTCCCCAATCGGAAGTATTGGAAACTCTCGCCGAACTAAAGCCATGGGAGACAACCGGTATGGTCGTCTTGCAGGCAGAAAGCGAAGTGGCAGCTATTAATATGGTATATGGAGGTGCCGGAAGCGGCAAGATGGTAATGACTTCCTCCTCCAGCCCGGGCGTCAGCCTGAAACAGGAAGGAATCTCTTACATTGCAGGTGCCGAACTTCCGTGCCTGATAGTAAACGTAATGCGAGGAGGACCCGGACTGGGTACCATCCAGCCCAGCCAGGCAGATTATTTCCAGACCACCAAAGGAGGCGGACACGGTGACTATCATGTCATCGCACTGGCTCCGGCATCGGTACAGGAAATGGCCGATTTCGTAGGGTTGGCATTCGAACTGGCTTTTAAATACCGGAACCCGGCCATGATTCTTGCCGACGGTGTCATCGGACAAATGATGGAGAAAGTCGTACTTCCCGAACCTCGTCCGCGCCGCACCGAAGAAGAAATCATTGCCCAATGTCCATGGGCTACCACAGGACGTAAAGGACGCAAGCCCAATATCATCACTTCGTTGGAACTTGACCCTGCGGTAATGGAACAGCGCAACCTGCACCTGCAAGCCAAATACGCAGAAATAACGGCACATGAAACCCGTTACGAAGAAATAGATTGCGAAGATGCCGAATACCTGATTGTAGCTTTCGGCTCATGTGCCCGTATCGCCCAGAAATCAATGGAGCACGCCCGCGAGGAAGGCATCAAAGTTGGCTTGTTCCGCCCCATCACCTTGTGGCCGTTCCCTGGAGAAGCCCTGAAGGAAAGAGCACGGCAAATGAAAGGCATCCTCGTCGTCGAACTGAACAGCGGACAGATGATTGAAGACGTCAAGCTGTCTGTGGAATGCCGCATTCCGGTCGAGCACTTCGGGCGCCTGGGAGGAATCGTTCCCGACCCGGATGAAGTCATCGAATCATTGAAAGAAAAACTCATCAACAACAAGTAACCGATTATGAACAAGATAAACCAGATCAGAACCGTACTGAACATTGTTTTTATGATAGGTGCAGTGGCTACTATCATCCTGTTCTTTACAGATGTCAACCAGACCGTATTTTTCTACGTATGTGCGACATCCATCATTATAAAAATGATAGAGTACGCGCTCCGATTCTCTCAACGTAATCGACAAGGAGGAAAACTATGACAAAAGAAGATATCGTAAAACCCGAAAACCTGGTTTACCAGAAACCTCGTTTATTGAACGACAACCCGATGCACTACTGCCCGGGATGCAGCCATGGAGTCGTACACAAGCTGATAGCTGAAGTCATCGACGAAATGGGCATGACTGAAAAAGCCATCGGCATCAGCCCTGTAGGATGTGCCGTCTTTATGTATAATTACCTGGACATCGACTGCCAGGAAGCCGCACACGGACGTGCACCCGCATTGGCAGGAGCCATCAAGCGCTTGTGGCCCGACCGCCTGGTATTCACATATCAAGGCGATGGCGACCTGGCATGTATCGGAACTGCCGAAAGTATTCACGCCCTGAACCGTGGTGATAACATCGCCATCATTTTTATCAACAATGCCATTTACGGTATGACAGGTGGACAAATGGCGCCTACCACTCTCGTCGGCATGAAAACCGCCACTTGCCCCTACGGACGTAATCCGGAAATCCACGGTTATCCGCTGAAGATGACCGAAATAGCAGCCACCCTGCAAGGCACTTGCTATGTCACCCGCCAGTCTGTGCACACCGTTGCAGCTATCCGCAAGGCGAAGAAAGCTATCCGCAAAGCTTTCGAAAACTCGATGCAGGGCAAAGGTTCCAGCCTGGTAGAAATCGTGTCGACCTGCAGCTCGGGCTGGAAAATGACTCCCGAAGCAGCCAACAAATGGATGGAAGAACACATGTTTCCTTTCTACCCGCTGGGCGACTTGAAAGATACGACGATTTGAGTTTTTAAGTTCTTGAGTTTTTAAGCTCTGCAATACTGACAGCATTTTATTTGCAAACTTAAGAACTATAGAACTAAAAAACTCAAGAACTTAAAGACTTAAAAACTAAAAAACTTAAAAACTCAAAACAATATGACAGAAGAAATCATTATAGCTGGATTCGGAGGCCAAGGCGTATTGTCGATGGGAAAAATCCTTGCCTACTCCGGTCTGATGGAAGGCAAAGAAGTGACCTGGATGCCTGCCTATGGCCCCGAACAACGCGGAGGAACCGCCAACGTCACGGTCATCGTGAGCGACGAACGCATATCTTCTCCGATTCTGAGCAAATACGATACCGCCATCATCTTGAACCAACCTTCTCTGGCAAAGTTCGAAAGTAAAGTGAAACCTGGCGGCGTACTGATTTACGACGGCTATGGCATAATCAATCCGCCTACCCGCAAAGATATCCACGTTTATCGCATCAACGCCATGGACGAAGCCAACGAACGGAAGATGGCAAAGACTTTCAACATGATTGTATTAGGCGGACTGCTGAAAATCCGTCCCATTGTATCCATCGCAAGTGTGGTAAAAGCCTTGTACAAGACACTTCCCGAACGTCATCACAGCCTGATTCCAATGAATGAAGAAGCTATCCACATCGGCATGGACATCATCAAGGAAATGAAGTAACCCAGATTAAGGAATTGTTTTGAATATCCGCAGCCATCCTATGTAGGGGCATATCGCATACGTCCGAATGCATCAACTAATCCACGTGAATGTTTTGGGCGTATGCGATATGCCCCTACATGGCAATCGGGTGGAATGCGGATATTCAATAAAACTTTTTGGAGAAATTCAAAATAGCTTCTTAGATGCATTTGCCCTGTTTAACAATGACGAATATCTGCAAATCTGCCCCTAAGTTATCCCTTGTTTCGTTTTTCTTTTATATCTTTGTCCCCATTATGAGGAAGATACTTTTTATAGCAATCATAGCACTGATATGCGGCAAACTGTCCGCACAGAACACGTTATCCAACCAATTCGGAAGTTCGGCATCAGGTACAGACCGAGATATGTACGACCGAAACGGGAATCCGATAGACACAACCGCCGTTAACGATGCCAGCACCATTCCCATCGGGCTGACATCGTGGAAAATTGATGCCCGTTTCGGAAACCGTACCGAAGTGCCTGTCGATACTTTGCAGCATGGCTTCCAAAACACGAACGATACAGGAGGGCCTTACGGACATTATACCTATTTGGGGAACTTGGGAGCTCCCCGTATTGCTCATGTATTTTTCGACCGTAAAGATGCCAGCCAGTTCTTCTTTTTCGACCCTTACGATTACACTGTGTTACAACCGCAAGACGTAACATACACAAACACCAAGTCGCCCTTTGTCAACTTGACTTATTATAAACAAGGTAGCAGCCGCGACGGAGAAGAACGTTTCAAAGCCTATTTTGCCGTGAATGCCAACAAACGGCTGGGATTCGGGTTCAACATCGACTATGTGTACGGACGAGGGAAATACGCCCACCAGTCAACAGCTTTATTCAACGGAAACCTATTTGCCTACTATCTGGGTGACAAATACAATATGCATTTCAGCTTCATCAACGACAACTTGAAGGTAGCCGAAAACGGCGGTATCACCGATGATCGTTACGTCAGTGCGCCGCTGGATATGGCTGAAGGAGGACGTACATACGCCAATAGCGAAATCCCGACCAACCTGAGTGCCATATGGAACCACAACACAGGATACCATGCTTTCCTGACTCATCGGTATAACTTAGGATTCTACCGTGACAATCCGGACGAAAACGATACAACCAACACACAGGTATTCGTACCTGTCACCAGTTTCATGCACACGGTGAAAGTAGACGTGGCAAGACGCCAATATATCTCACAAGATGAAACAGAGAACACGGAATACTTTCTAAATAATTTCTTGCCCGACATAGAACGTGACAAGACAGACTATCTGGCAGTAAAGAACACGCTCGGCATATCACTGCGCGAGGGATTCAACAAATGGGCAAAAGCCGGCCTTACCGCTTTCGTCACCCACGAATTCCGCCGCTTTACGATGACCGACACCATCGCCGGAACTCCCGGACAACGTATTCCTACAGATTATACGGAAAATGTCATTTCTGTGGGAGGACAACTCATCAAAGAACAAGGCAAAATGTTCCATTATAACGTAACGGGTGAATTTGCACTGATAGGCGAAGATGCCGGAGCATTTTCGGTGGAAGGACGCGGAAACATGAACTTCCGCCTGTTCAATGATACCGTCCGTTTACAGGCAAATGCCTATATCAAGAACCAAAACCCGACATTCTACTATCGTCATTTCCACTCGAAACATTATTGGTGGGACAATAACGACCTTTCGAAAATGATGCGTACCCGCATTGAAGGACAACTCAGCATTGACCGTTGGCGTACGCAACTGAAAGCTGGTGTAGAAAACATCACCAACTATACTTATCTCGATAACCTTTCGGTAAGTGACGGACAAGGCAGTAGCGGAGACGGAACTGGCAGCAGCAACGAAAGTGGAACCACAACTCATTACCTGAACAATCTAGGAGTAGCCCAACACTCGGGGAGCATCCAGGTATTCAGCGCATCGCTCCGGCAAGATTTCAAACTGGGTATTTTTCACCTGGATAACGAAGTGACTTACCAAACTTCAAGCAACCAAGACATCCTTCCATTGCCGAAACTGGTCTTGTACCATAACCTCTACCTCAGCTTCGGGCTGGCAAAGAAGGTTTTGAAAGTAGAAATGGGTGCCGACGTGCGCTATTTCACCGAATATTATGCCCCCGACTATGCGCCGGCAATCGGTCAATTCTATCTGCAAAACAAAGACACGCGCTACAAATTAGGGAACTATCCTTTAGTGAACGGTTACATCAACCTGCACCTGAAACGCACGCGTATCTTCTTGATGATGTACAACCTGATTCAAGGACAAGGGACCCACAGTTATTTCCTGGCTCCCCACTACCCACTGAATCCGCGTCTGTTCAAAATCGGCATATCGTGGAACTTCTTTGACTAAAAAAACCGTACATTATGCAGAAAGGCAAACCCTTCATCCGATACAGCATCGTGGCAATAGTTATTGTTGCAGGATTTATTGTGTTCGGCACACAGAAAGAAAATAGTCCTGCCTATTCCCCTCGCGACTATGCCGAAATTGTCCAATCGGGCGTGTTGCGTGCCGTGACCGAATACAACGCTATCAGCTACCACATAAACAGAGACACGCTGCAAGGATTCGATTATGAACTGCTGAATGCTTTTGCCTCTGACAAACACCTGAAACTGGAAATAACTCCAGAAATGAGCTTTGAGAAACGACTTGCAGGTGTCACTAAAGGGAAATACGATCTTCTGGCGACAGGAACCGTTATCACATCCCAATCGAAAGACACATTGCTCTTTACCCGTCCGTTGACGTTAAGCAAACAAGTGCTGGTACAGCGAAAACCCGAAAACGAACAAGACAGCACTTATATCCGCAGCCAGCTCGACCTGGCACACAAACAATTGCATGTCATCAAAGGTTCTCCGGCATTGCTCCGGCTCCACAACCTTATCAGTGAAATAGCCGATACCATCTACATCCAGGAAGTGGAACAATACGGACCTGAACAGCTTCTTGCCATGGTGGCAGGAAAAGACATCGACTATGCCGTATGCGATGAAAGCATCGCCCGCTCTTTGCAGGAACGCTTCCCAAACCTTGACATCAATACAGCTATCAGTTTCACGCAATTTTATGCCTGGGGCGTAAACAAGCATTCGCCTGCCTTGCTGGATACCCTCAACCATTGGCTTGAACGGTACAGCAAAACCGCCTCTTACAAGAAACTGTACAACAAATACTTTTAATGACATCTCATCACAGAAGAAGAAGATACACAGATACTTTAGAGCCTGTTTTAATTCTCTCCATGTGATATACAAATATAGACCAATTAATAAGTTAACTGAAAAACAAAACTTGAAAACTATGCAATTAGACAAGGTAAACTGGGGATTCATCGGTTGTGGCGAAGTGACCGAAAAAAAGAGTGGTCCCGCTTTCAATATGATAGACGGTTCACGTGTTGTTGCCGTCATGAGCCGCGATGAAGAAAAAGTAAAATCGTATGCACACCGACACAACATTCCTCGCTGGTATACTGATGCGCAAGAACTGATAGGTGACGAGGATGTAAACGCCATTTACATCGCCACGCCTCCCTCTTCGCATGCCACCTTTGCCATTATGGCCATGAAGGCAGGAAAACCTGTATACATTGAAAAACCTATGGCAGCCACCTACGAAGACTGTGCACGTATCAACCGCATCTCACAAGAAACAGGTGTACCTTGCTTTGTAGCCTATTATCGCCGCTATTTACCCTATTTCCAAAAGGTTCGTCAACTGGTAGAAGAAGGCAAGATAGGAAATGTCATCAATGTACAAATACGTTTTGCACAGCCTCCACGCGACTTGGATTATAACAGCACCAACCTGCCATGGCGTGTACAGCCCGACATTGCCGGAGGAGGTTATTTCTATGATCTGGCTCCCCACCAGCTGGATTTACTGCAGGAAATGTTCGGATGTATCCTGGAAGCAGAAGGATATAAGAGCAACCGTGGCGGACTATACCAGGCAGAAGACACCATCAGTGCTTGCTTTAAGTTCGAATCCGGATTGCCTGGTTCCGGCTCGTGGTGTTTTGTTGCTCACGAATCGGCAAAAGAAGACCGCATTGAAATTATTGGTGACAAAGGAATGATTTGCTTCTCTGTCTTTACCTACGAGCCTATCGGCTTACATACAGAACATGGACGTGAGGAAATCCTTCCACAAAATCCGTCCTATGTACAACTTCCGCTAATTAAAGCTGTAGTGGAGCATCTGCAAGGAAAAGCCATCTGTACATGCGACGGCATAAGCGCCACTCCCACCAACTGGGTAATGGACCGCATCCTGAACAAACTGTAAGAAAACGAATAATTGAAAAGCTCTGAAAAAAACACAGAAACACAAAGACACGAAAACAATCTGATAGATTAAACTCCGTGTCTTAGGGTTTCTGTGTTCAAAGGAAAATCAAATATACTTTTTATTTAATCATATCGAATCCGCAATACGAAACCAATGCTTTCGGAATACGGATACCTTCCGGCGTCTGGTTGTTTTCGAGCAGGGCTGCCACAATACGCGGCAAGGCAAGTGCCGAACCATTCAGCGTGTGACAAAGCTCTGTCTTCTTATTGGCAGTACGATAACGACACTTCAAACGGTTTGCCTGATACGTATCAAAATTGGATACCGAGCTTACTTCCAGCCAACGTTTCTGAGCTTCCGAGTAAACTTCGAAATCGTAACAGATAGCAGCAGTAAAGCTGATGTCACCTCCGCACAAACGCAGAATACGATAAGGTAATTCCAGTTTCTTCAGCAAACCTTCTACGTGATCGAGCATCTCCTGATGCGACTGGCGGGAATGTTCGGGGGTATCAATGCGCACCAGTTCTACTTTTGAAAACTCGTGCAAACGGTTTAGGCCACGCACATCTTTGCCATATGAACCTGCTTCACGACGGAAACATTCGGTATAAGCACAATTCTTGATGGGTAACTGCTTTTCATCAAGTATCACGTCGCGGTAAATGTTTGTGACGGGAACTTCTGCTGTCGGAATCAGGTACAAATCATCCAAGTTGCAATGATACATCTGCCCTTCTTTATCAGGCAACTGTCCCGTTCCGTAACCCGAAGCAGCATTTACCACCGTAGGAGGCATTATTTCTTCATAACCAGCGGCACGAGCTTCATCGAGAAAGAAATTGATGAGCGCACGTTGTAAGCGTGCCCCCTGTCCCCGATAGACCGGGAAGCCGGCTCCTGTTATCTTCACACCCAAATCAAAATCAATCAGGTTGTATTTTTTTGCCAACTCCCAATGAGGCAGTGCGTCTTTCGGAAGTTCGGTTTCCATGCCTCCCATTTTCACTACCAGATTATCTTCGGCACCAGCACCTTCGGGCACTTCCTCGTAAGGCACATTTGGAATGGTATACAGCAAATTCTGCATGTCTTCAGCAGCCTGATCCATTTCTGCCTGCAAAGCCTTGCTTGTTTCCTTGATTTCTGACACACGTGCCTTGGCTGTTTCGGCTTCTTCTTTCTTCCCTTCTTTCATCAACTGTCCGATGGTTTTCGATGTAGCATTTACTTCTGCCAGATTCTTATCCAATTGAGCTTGTGCATTACGACGCTTGCTGTTCAGTTCGAGCACTTGGGCAATGGTTTCTTTTGCATTTGCGAAATGCTTTTTCTCCAATCCACGGATTACCTTGTCGGTATCCTCTGTAATTTGTTTAATTGTAAGCATATCTTTAGTCTTTTAATAATCGTATATCTTGTTTTCGTGATGCAAAGATATTCTTTTATTGAAACATAAACAATGATTCTTACAAGATACTTTGACGGATGCGCACCAGTTTTTCGAGTAAACCCTCCAGCAAATCGAGCTTCAGCATGTTTGCCCCATCACTTTTAGCCACCGAAGGGTCTTCGTGCGTCTCCATAAACAAACCATCCACACCTACCGCCACTCCGGCTTTGGCTATGGTTTCTATCAGCTGGGGCATACCTCCCGTCACACCCGAAGCCTGATTGGGCTGCTGGAGCGAATGGGTCACATCCAGTATGACCGGATGCCCGAAAGCCTGCATTTCGGGAATCCCCCGATAATCGACAATCAAGTCATGATAACCAAATGTGACTCCCCTTTCAGTCAGCATCACTTGCGGATTTCCAGCTTCCACTACCTTATCGGCTGCAAAACGCATCGCCGCGGGAGAAAGAAACTGTCCTTTTTTAATATTAACTATCTTGCCCGTCCGGGCAGCCGCTACCAGCAAATCGGTCTGACGACACAAAAACGCAGGTATTTGCAATACATCCACGTATTCGGCAGCCATGCCGGCTTCTTCAGCCGCATGAATATCGGTCACTACCGGCACACCAAAGGTACTTCTTACTTTTGCCAAGACCTTTAATGCTTTTTCATCGCCGATGCCAGTAAACGAATCCAGACGCGAACGGTTCGCCTTACGATAAGAACCCTTGAACACATAAGGTATATGCAAACGGTCGGTTATTTTTACCACACGCTCAGCTATGCGCAACGCCATATCCTCGCCTTCAATTACACACGGTCCCGCCAACAGAAAAAAATTATCCGAACGGACCAGGTCATCTATTGTCTGTATCATTGTATATTATCTATTGTTAAATATGTGTGCAAAATTAAGTTCTTTTCAATATACACCAACTATTATGTACAGCCACTTATTCCGGAATTATCAGTGTCAATGCTTCGGGAGCAATGGTTATTTCGATAGGGAAATGACGGTCAAACCAAACACGCCCGTCCAGACTGATTTCGGCATTTTGCGCCCGAAGGATTTTCACCTGTCGTGTACGGTAAGGCTTCACAGTCTTGTGATTCAAAAGCCTTCCCTGCTGCAACATCCACAAGCCCGACACCAACTGACGCAATTCCGGGCGATATATCAGTGATACGTCCAGCCATCCATTATAAGGCACAGCACTAGGTGTCAATCCATATCCCCGTGCACTTCCTATCGCCACAGCCATCAGACGTCCACGAATATGTTCATCGTTTACTTTCAGATGCATCCGGTACAGCTTACGCTCAAATGCCACCAAAAACAATGAAGAGAGATACGAGAACAAAGGAATCCCCCAGAACCGGCGTGTCTCATTGGTGATGATAACGATACGCGCCCCCAACCCGATATATACTGCATTCAGGAAATAACGCTTCACATGCGTCTGCCCGTCGTAATAACCAAACACACCTACATCTACCTTCCGCAACCGACGGTTGATAAGTACATCAACCGCCCCCCGATAATCATCCGAATCCAATCCCCAATACTTGGCAAAGTCATTCCCTATGCCATTGGGAATAATGCCCAAGGCAATGTCATGTCTGTCCTCGGCATCAGACAGCATAATGCCATTTACCGCATCATTCAATGCTCCGTCGCCACCTACCACAACAATGGTGCGATAACCGTTATTAGCCAAGGTGCGCGCCAAACGCTCCACCGACCCAAATCCCTCCGACTGCACATAGTCGAATTGTACGTTCCGGCTCTCCATGTAATCGCGAATTGCTTTCCACCGCTTCTGTGCTTTCCGGCTTCCGGCTTTCGGATTGTATATTACGCCCCAGCGGGTAGGTTCTACTGCCATAATCCTTTATTTATTGATTTGTATAAATGTCCACAATTTGCCAAATTTTCTACCTTACCGGTATCTCACGGATATTCGGTTTGATTCGTATCAAGCAATCTCATTATTTCCTCCACTTTCTCTTCCAGCGGACGCGTAGCATCTATCCAATGAATGGTAAACCCGCGCCGCTCCATCCCCCGGAACCACGTCATCTGCCGTTTAGCAAACTGATGGATAGCTATCTCCAACTGACGGAACATCTCATCGTAAGTCAAGGCTCCCGTTACATACAGGGTAAGGTATTTGTACTCCAGTCCATAATAGAGCAGGTTTTCCGGAGCAATGCCTTCTTCCAGCAACCGGCGTACTTCGTCCACCATGCCTTCATCCAAACGCTGTCGCAACCGGTATGTAATCTTTTTACGACGCAAATCACGGTCGATATCCACCCCGATAATCAGACTATGGATTTCCGGAAAATCCCGGGCATCGACAGGCTGCGTGCGGTAATACTCTTCTATTTCGATGGCACGAATGGCACGTTTCACCGTATCTACATCGGTAGAATTATGCAAAGTCTTATACGTTGAAAGGAGAACCGTCAACTCTTCCAATGATTTACCGGCAAGTCTTTCACGCAATGCCGGATTTTCAGGTACAGGAAGCAACTTGTATCCTTTTAATACAGACTCCAGATACATGCCTGTTCCACCACACAAGACGGGAAGCTTTCCCCGCGAACGGATATCCTCGTATGCCTGCAGGAAATCGTGCTGAAACTCGAAAACGTTATATTTCGTTCCAGGTTCTGCAATATCTATCAAGTGATAAGGTATCCGGTGTCCGTCTACGACATAGTCAGCAAGGTCTTTTCCGGTCCCCAAATCCATCCTGCGATACACCTGACGGCTGTCACCGCTGATGATTTCCGTATGAAGACGATGGGCCAAAGCCGCTGCAAGCGGTGTTTTTCCCGATGCGGTAGGACCTAATATGGTAATCAAGTCATATGTCATAAATATCCAGTTCTTTACAGACCCATAAATCACTTATCACGCACATCTCAACTGTTCAGGCTTGCCGAACGTACACGGCTCAAGGTTTCCGGAGTCATCTGGAGCAGCGAAGCGATGTAGACCAATGGTGCCCGCTTCAGGATTTCCGGATGCAGCTGGAACAGTTTGTTATAACGTTCATGAGCAGACTCGAAACGCAACGTGTCGGCCTTCACCTGCGATTCTATCAACGAATTCTCTAAAATCTTCCGATACAGCACCCCGATATCCGCATATTCTATTGATAAACGGTCGATGCCTGCCTTGTCTATCTCCCACAGCACCGTCGGTTCCAAAGCTTCTATCATCAGACGGGTAGGCTCCTGACGGAAATAGCTTTCCAGACAAACCACCTCCCCTTTCTCGTATGCAATATGTTCGGTCATATCCTTCCCATACTTGAAATAGAACTGGCGCAGCATACCTTTCTCGATGTAACGCACACAAGTACATACTTCGCCTTCATTCAGCACCATTTCACCTTTCTTGTATTTCCTGCCGACCAAAATATCAGCCAATGCGTGAACACTTTCCTTAGCAAGCGCCACATTGTGATCGCCCGCCATCTGCCGCGCTATTTCAATACTTGTTGTCGTCATAGATATTTCGATTAAAAAAGTTTTTCATTTTACTTTGATCCGGTCGAATCCTTCTCCAAAGACACCAATCACCGCACTCTGCGAAACGAATGCATGAGGGTCAATATCCTTTATCAGGCGGAAAATGGTATTCGACTCCCGTTTTTTTGCCAAGACAAACATCAGTTTTACACCATTGTTCGTATAGCAGCCTACACCATCGATAAATGTTACCCCCCGATGCAGGTCTTTATTGATGCGGTGTCCGATTTCTTCGTATTTATTGGATATGATGAAAAACTGGACCGACTGGCGTGCACTGTTCACCACCTGGTCAATGACAAAACTGGTGATAAACAAGACTACGTAACCATAAACCACCCGCTCCCAATCATGCAACACCAGATAACTGGAAGAAATGATAATGACATCACACATCAGAATCACCCTCCCCAGCGAGATGTCGCGATATTTGTTCACAATGGCCGCAATGATGTCTGTGCCGCCTGTACTTCCGTTTGCAGAAAATGCCAGGCCGATTCCACCGCCACAAAACGAAGCTCCCAGCACGCAAGCCATAAACGGCTCATCATGTATCAGTCCTCCCTGAACCAGCTTCTGGATAACAGCCAGGAAGACCGTCAATACAATTACCGCCCAAATGGTCTTTATGCAAAACTTCAACCCGAGAATCTTCAATGCCAGCAACAGCAAAAATCCGTTGATAGCCAAATACGTATATTGTACGGGGAAACCTGTTGCCCAGTAAATAATAGAAGCAATACCCGGCACAGCTCCCGAAGGCAAGTTGTTGGGCAACAAAAACACCGTCCACCCTATCCCGTACATCATCATGCCCAAGGCTATCAGCAAATAATCTTTCGCCTCCCGCCATACGGGATTGGCTTTCAAAGTTCCAGTCAAATTCATGTCCGTTTCTAATTAGCTTTAATTTTCGGAATACAAAAGTATAAAAAACTCCGGAATAATCGTACAAAACCCACAGAATAAGTAAAGAAAACCCAAGAAAGCCTGCCAGTGCCGCCATGCCTGTACAAAAGCCCACATCAGCGGAAGGTCTGTCAAATACCAATGACGCATTGCCCTTCTTCAAGACACTATCAAATACTTGCTCCTGTCCATAACCCAACATAGCGGATGCCCAAAAGAATACTAAAATCAATACCGTTTTCATCACTTATACATTTATCCTATGAAAAAACACAACGTCATACAAAGATAAGGCTTTCTTTGTCATTTCATCCTGACTTAGCATTAAATTCTCATTTTCTCCCCCAAACATTTGCTTTCGCACTCGGATTGTATTATCTTTACAGATGTTTCAGTATTATGTTCCATGTGCTGTTGGAATATAAGACACCTTTTTATGGAAATCTTTCTATAACTTTCTGTTTCTGATTTCTTGGGCATTAATATTCCGGTTCCGGCTCGGCAGCCATAGGAGAAACTTCTTCAGGAAATTCATAACAAACGATGGAACGGTCTTTCAAATAAATATGGTTCAACGTATATGCCAAAGACTCTAACGTTTCATTCCTTTTCGCCGGCTTCAGGTCGCATTCCCACACCGTTATGCAATGCCAGCCCATCTTTGCCAGTTCACGTTGCTCCTTTTTATCACGTTCTTTGTTCCGCTCTATCTTCGCTTGCCAATACGCTGCATTCGTCCGAGGCAAATGCGAATACCTGCATCCTTCATGCCCGTGCCAGAAACAACCATTGACAAAGATAACCGTCCGATACTTCCGCAACACGATATCGGGATGCCCGGGCAAACGGGGATGGTTCAGCCTGTACCTGAATCCTCTCGAAAACAGATATTTCCTGACTATCATTTCCGGCTTGGTATCCTTGCCACGGATAGCCGCCATACACCGGTGCCGTTGTTCTTTGGTTAGCTTGTCCATTATATATTATTTCTGCCCCGAAAGTTACATCAATTCCAACAACATCACAAAAACAAAGACACAAAATATGAAATTATTCGAATATTTTTTATACTTTTGCTACCCTTATATAACATAACCATGAGCAACAAAAGCAACAACCAAGGCAGAGCTTACGAATTTATTTGCCTACTTATCCTCCAAGAAGAGACAAGTAAAATACGTCCGGCAAGAATCGTTACAAACAGTAGTTATTATGCAGCCCAACGAGCATGGAATAAATTAGCTACGAATGTACAAAATATCTATAAAACAAGTGCATATGCAGCTGTTGCCAAATTATTCACATTAGAGCCACGGATTATTGAAAAAGGGGAAGATGTATTGGAATTATTGATACAAGCCGATAAAAAAGGAGAAAACGGTGATGTACGTGACATCTTAATTATACGCAATCACATCCATTGGGAAATCGGATTAAGCTTAAAACATAACCATTTTGCCGTAAAGCATAGCAGGTTAAGTGATCGATTAGATTTTGGCAGCAAATGGTATGGCATACCCTGTTCATCAGATTATTGGAAAGACACACAGTCCACATTCAATTATCTGAAAGCCAGTCAAAGGTCACATTTAAAATTCAAAGAATTGCCCAACAAAGAAAAAGATATTTATATTCCATTGTTGAAAGCATTCATCAATGAAATCAAGCGTCAATATGCGAAACATAAAAACATTCCCGGAAAGTTAGTCGAATATCTTTTAGGGGAATATGATTTTTACAAAATTATCAGTATTGATAAAGAACGGAATACAAAAATTCAATCTTATAACCTACATGGTACATTAGGGATGGCAAGCCAAACGCAAAAATCCGCAAAAATTATTCCCATAGCGTCCTTACCTACCCGAATTGTTAGTTTAGATTTTGTACCAGGCAGTCAAAATACAGTTGAACTCTATATGGATGAAGGCTGGCAATTTTCTTTCCGAATACATAACGCAAAAACCAATGTTGAGCCATCACTGAAATTTGACATTCAATTAATCGGTATGCCAATAACCATTATTACTTTAAATTGTTTTTGGAATTAATTATGATGACATTAATCAGTTTATTCTCCGGAGCCGGAGGTTTGGATTTAGGTTTCCATTATGCAGGATTCAAAACGATAATCGCCAACGAGCTTGATGCCAAAATATGCCCAACTTATCGGATAAATTTTCCTAACGTCAAACTGATAGAAGGAGATATACAGAATATCCCTTCTTCTGAATTTCCTGATGGCATTACCGGTATCATCGGCGGTCCTCCCTGCCAATCGTGGAGCGAAGCCGGTTCTTTAAAAGGCATTGAAGATGCTCGCGGACAATTGTTTTATGAATATATCCGCATACTTAAAGATAAACAACCCCTGTTTTTTGTAGCAGAAAATGTATCAGGGATGTTAGCCAAACGCCATTCTAGTGCAGTAAGCGGCTTTATGAAACTATTTGATGAAGCCGGTTATGACGTAAATCTGAAAATGCTGAATGCCAATGATTACGATGTTGCCGAAGACCGAGACCGAGTTTTTTACATCGGATTCCGGAAAGACTTGAACATTCACGATTTCAAGTACCCGACCCCGCTTAAACACAAACCGACTTTACGTGAATGTATTTGGGATTTACAAGACACAGCTATTCCTGCACGAGACAAAAACAAAACGAACGGAGATGCATGCATTGTGCCCAATAATGAATATTTTACAGGAGCATATTCTCCTATATTCATGTCGCGCAACCGAGTTCGCTCATGGGACGAACCCGGTTTTACGGTACAGGCAAGCGGACGGCAATGCCAACTGCATCCTCAAGCTCCTAAAATGATTAAAGTAGAGAAAAACCTGCAAAAGTTCGCAGAAGGATACGAGCATCTTTACAGGCGAATGAGCGTCCGTGAAGTAGCACGCATACAAAGCTTCCCAGATAGTTTCAAATTCATTTACGATGACGTAAACTACGGCTATAAGATGATTGGCAATGCAGTTCCGGTCAACCTGGCTTATCATGTAGCTTTACAAATCAAAAAAACATTGATAGAAAAAGGTGCCATTCAACCTGAATAAAATGACATAATTGTATGAAAGTAGCTTCATTCTTTTCAGGTTGTGGCGGATTAGACCTCGGTTTCGAACAAGCCGGAATAGAAGTTATTTGGGCAAATGACATCGAGGCTTCTATACATGAAACTTACCAGTACAACCATCCGAATACCATTTTATGCAAATCAGATATTCGGGAATTACATGCCTCCGACATTCCTGATTGTGACGGATTTATCGGAGGTCCCCCTTGCCAATCATGGAGTGAAGGAGGTAAACAACTTGGCTTAAACGACGAGCGCGGAAAGCTATTCCTTGATTATGTCCGGTTAATAAAAGAGAAGCAACCTAAATTTTTTGTTATCGAAAATGTTAAAGGTATCATCAGCGACAAACATCTGCAAACGTTTTTATCTTTTCTTTCTATTCTTGAAAAAGTCGGTTATATTGTAAGCTATGCCTTATTGAATGCGGCAGATTTCCGCATTCCTCAAGACCGTTACCGGGTATTTGTCGTAGGATTCCTAAAAGACTTGAATTGCAATTTTCACTTTCCACATCCTTTACAGAATGCTCATATAACTTTACAGAAAGCGATAGGAGACATCAATGAAGTCCCTCGTTTTTATGCAGATGGCGACACCGTAAACCAAACATACGGACGTTGGCTTAACCATGATGTTTTCACAGGACCGTTTGATGCAAAGTTCATGTCACGCAATCGGGTACGTGCATGGAATGAAGTTTCATTTACTATTCAGGCACAAGCCAAGAACTGTCCTTTACATCCGCAAGCTCCGACCATGAAATATATATCCCCACACAAACGTATATTTGCAGTCGGATATGAGCATTTATACCGCCGGTTCAGCGTAAGGGAATGCGCCAGAATACAAAGCTTTCCCGATAGTTTCCGTTTCTTTTACAACGACATAAAAGAAGGTTATAAAATGGTTGGCAATGCCGTACCTCCCCGCTTGGCTAAATTCATAGCCCTGAATATAAAAAACGCCTTCACTTCTATCCATTCAGCAGAAAAAGAATTCGTATTAGTAGGCTACTATAAGGATGAAAAACAATTGCATCTGACTTTGCAAAATAAACTCTATTATGTCCGTTCTGGATTCAGGCGTGGTGCCCTGCAAATGCCAGTAGGCATGCCTGTTCCCGCCTATCTGTTATTGCATCATAAAAAAAGCCGTTTCTTATACAAGCTCACTCCTGAAGCCCCTTCTTACGTAACAGCTGCTGATTTATTATCCAAAGGCTTCTCTCCTTCTGGAAATGAATACCTTACATTCGAATTAGAAAATACAGAAGAAGTTCATATCAAAGGCTTAGACCTGCAAGCTGTTCAATTCCCTAACGGATACAGGAACGCTACATTCCCTTATATAACCGACATGGAAACGCTAAGGAAAGAATTGAAGTAAATTCCAAAGCCTGCGTTTCCCTCTGATATTCTCATTTTCTCCCCCAAACATTTGCTTTCGCACTTGGATTGTATTATCTTTACAGACGTTTCAGTTCTATATTCCATGGGCTGGAACGTATATTCCACGCTTTAGAATGTATATTCCAGCCCATGGAATGTACATTCCGCGCCGTGGAACGTAAAATACATATTGCCGGAAACAGATTATAAACCTTAATGTATCATATTATCATGGATGCTCTTTATGATTTCTTGCCTGTGCCTTCTGCCAATGTGGAAGACACCACACCACGCCTTTACCCTAAAATCGTGTCGAAAGGGACGATTACGTTCGAGAAGCTGACCGAACAAATCGCCAACCATTCGGGACTGACCAAGGGGACCATCCTTGCCGTGATGGACGAAATAGAATATTGGACCGCACAATACTTGTCGGACGGATACCGGGTGCAGATAGGGAACATCGGCACGGCTTCGGTCTCGCTCAAAGCCAATACGGAGGTGTACGACCCCTCGGACGTGCATGCCCAGTCTATCCGGTTCGCCAAAGTAAGGCTCACGGCTTCGAAGAAATTCACCAAGCAATGCCAGGGAAACGTGCTCCGCGCGCCTTCCGGAAAGAAAATCTTACGGAATCCCAAGGTGCATTCGGAAGAAGAAAGGCTGCAGCTCCTCCAGTCGTATCTGGAAAGCCACGCCTATATCACCCTGAAAGCATACGGCGAACTGGCAGGACTGCCCAAGACCACCGCCTGGCGCGACCTGAACAAGTGGACGGAAGCACACCTTATCGGCATCGAAGGACGCGCGCCGCACCGGGTCTATGTGAAGCTTCCGTAAGACCTGAGCTGCCCCTACCGTCCCGTGCACCATAGAAGCATCACGCATTTTATTCTTTACATTTTTCTATTTAGAAAAAGAATCACTATTTTTGCAACCGATAAGTGTAAAAACAAGAAAGCGCTATGACTGAAATGAATGCAACGGAAAGTTCAGAAAAGAAAAGCCTGAACTTCATCGAACAAATTGTGGAGAAAGACTTGAAAGAAGGCAAGAACGGGGGAAGAGTACAGACCCGGTTCCCGCCCGAACCGAACGGATACTTACACATCGGCCACGCCAAAGCCATCTGCATGGACTTCGGCATCGCCAAGAAATACGGAGGCGTGTGCAACCTGCGCTTCGACGACACCAACCCCACGAAGGAAGACGTGGAATACGTAGAGTCTATCAAGGAAGACATCCAATGGCTGGGCTTCCAGTGGGGCAATGAATATTATGCTTCCGATTACTTCCAGCAATTGTGGGACTTCGCCATCCGCCTCATCAAGGAAGGAAAGGCGTATGTGGACGAACAGACCTCGGAAGAGATAGCGGCTCAAAAAGGTACGCCGACCCAGCCGGGAACGGAAAGCCCGTACCGCAACCGCCCCGTGGAAGAAAGCCTCGACCTGTTCCAGAAGATGAACGCCGGCGAGATAGAGGAAGGCAAGATGGTGCTCCGTGCCAAGATTGACATGGCAAGCCCGAACATGCACTTCCGCGACCCGATTATCTACCGCGTGGTGAAGACCCCGCACCACCGCACAGGTGATACATGGAAGGCATACCCGATGTATGACTTCGCCCACGGGCAAAGCGATTATTTCGAAGGGGTGACCCACTCGCTCTGCACGCTGGAGTTTGTGCCCCACCGCCCCTTGTACGACTTGTTTGTAGACTGGGTGAAAGAAGGCAAGGACCTGGACGACAACCGCCCGCGCCAGTACGAGTTCAACAAGCTGAACCTGAGTTACATCCTGCTGAGCAAGCGCAACCTCTTGATTCTGGTGAAAGAAGGGCTGGTAAACGGATGGGACGACCCCCGTATGCCGACCTTGTGCGGATTCCGCCGGAGAGGATATTCGCCCGAATCCATCCATAAGTTTGTGGACAAAATCGGATATACCACCTATGACGCGCTGAACGATTTCGCCCTGCTGGAAAGCGCGGTACGCGAAGACCTCAACGCCCGTGCCACCCGTGTGTCGGCGGTGCTGAATCCGGTGAAGCTCATCCTGACCAACTATCCCGAAGGGCAGGTAGAGGAAATGGAGGCCGTCAACAATCCCGAAGACCCGAATTCGCCCGTCCATACCATCGAGTTCAGCCGTGAACTCTGGATAGAGCGCGAAGACTTTATGGAGAACGCGCCGAAGAAATACTTCCGCATGACGCCGGGACAGGAAGTGCGCCTGAAGAACGCGTACATCGTGAAATGTACCGGATGCAAGAAAGACGAAGACGGAAATGTCATCGAGGTATATGCCGAATACGACCCGCATACCAAGAGCGGCATGCCCGAAGCCAACCGCAAGGTGAAAGGCACCCTGCACTGGGTGAGCTGCAACCATTGCCTGAAAGCGGAAGTGCGCCTGTACGACCGCTTATGGAAAGTGGAGAACCCACGCGACGCTATGGCGGCTATCCGCGAAGAAAAGAACTGCTCGGCACTGGAAGCCATGAAAGAGATGATCAATCCCGACTCGCTGAATATACTGCAAGAATGCTACGTAGAGAAATTCCTCGCCGACAGCAAGCCGCTCGATTACCTCCAGTTCCAGCGTATCGGCTATTTCACACCCGACAAAGATTCAACTCCAGACCATCTGGTGTTCAACCGCACTGTATCGCTCAAGGATACCTGGAGCAAAATCAGCCGGAAATGACCAATATATAAGTGCTCTTTATCCACAAATGCCATAAAAAGACAAGTATCTTGCATCCCCGATGCACTTGTCGGGCATTTGTGTACCAAGAGCACTTGTTTACCCTGCTAATTCATAAACAAAAGACTAATCCATGAAAGAAGATCCATCCTCTATTTTTAACCAACCGGACTTCAAGGAAACCCTTGCCAAATACGAAAACATGGTACGCGAAGGCACACGCACCTATTTCGATGCCGATGACTTGACACTCATTGCCGAATATTATGCCAGCAAAGGAAATCCATACGCCTCGGACAAAGCCATCGACTATGCCTTGTCCCTCTATCCCGAAAATCAGGACGTGCTTGTCTTCAAATGCCACTCCCTGCTTAGCGGCCGGAATACAGACGAAGCGGATCTGCTGATTCATAACCTCCCCTATCAAAACGATTACGATACCCAGCTGCTCTATGCCGAACTATACCTGCAAAAAAACGACATGAGCCAGACACAGGCAACACTGAACAAACTCTATGAAGATTATCCGCACATCGACACTATACTCGATATCGCACAGCTGTACACCGATTATCAGCAAAAAAAATATGCTTACCCATGGATACAAAAAGCCTTGAATGAAAATCCGGATAATCTGGAAGCCCTGGAACTTATGGGACTGTACCAGTTTGAAATCCAACACTACGACCAGGCCCTCCAATGCTTCAACGCCATTCTGGACGAAGAACCCTATGACGTGAACAGCTGGCAAAACCTTGCCCGCTGCTATGCCCAGACCAAGGAATATGACAAGATGTTCGAAGCCATTGATTTTGCCATGGTAGCAGACGAGACAAACCTTACCACCTGGAAACTGAAAGTCGATTGCCATTTGATGCTGGAACAACTGCACGAAGCAATTCCCTGCCTTGAATACATCGAAAAGCACGTCCGGGAAAAAGAACCGATATGGTACATACTGGCATCCATTTATTTCGACTTGCTGGACTATGACAAGATGAAACAATATACCCAACTTATTCTTGACCACCGCATTACAGCAAGCGAAATTGTAGACATGGCAGAAATCTGCTACAAACACGCGTTAGCATGCTTGCGCACCAAAGAAATAACAGCATGTTACGAAACCATTGAATTGGGATTGCAATACAACGACAAATACCATCAGTTCTACCTGCTGAAAGGAGAATTATCCCTACTCTACAACGACACAAGCTCTGCCAAGAAATCTTTTAAAAAAGCCGAAGCCTACAGCTACAACATCCAGGATACATGGTTTGATATCGGTGTTATCTACTTTCAGGCATTTCACTTTAAAGAAGCCCTGGAAGCATTCAAAAAGATAGAAAAACACGATTATCAGGACTCGTTTAAAATAAGCTATCTTATCTCATATTGCTATTACCGTCTTGGAAAAATAGAAAAAGCACTCCACTATATGATACGGGGAGCTGTCTTTACCTCCAAACAACAGCTCACAGAGAGGCTCAAGACCATGCAAGAGCTAGACACTAATTTTTCTGAAATGGCATGGCACATTTACGAACTGATTCAAAACAAGGAATTAGATCCTTCTCCTTACTTGGGCGAATTATAAATACGCCCACAAAAAGGAAAAGTTGAAAGTAAAAGAACTTTTTTCCTGATAAATATTTGGATATTACACGCAAACACTTTACATTTGCAAACGAAAGAAAAAAACAAGAGAACAAATATGAGAAATTACACAACACATCGCCACCATCATTACCTGACGTAAATATACGGTAGGCTGAAGGTCGTGTAATTTGATTATTATAAGATAAAAAAGGCTTGCCGTAAATACGGTAAGCCTTTTTGCTTTTTGAAACAACTAAAAAAACAGAAATAACATGCTAAGAATTGCCGTACAATCCAAAGGTCGTTTATTCGACGACACCATGGCTCTGCTTTCCGAAGCAGACATTAAAATCTCTACATCGAAACGGACATTGCTCACCCAAGCCAGCAATTTCCCAGTCGAAGTTTTATTCCTGCGCGATGATGACATTCCGCAAACCATAGCCAGCGGAGTGGCAGACATAGGCATTGTAGGCGAAAACGAATTTGTAGAACGCAACGAAAAAGCAGACATCATCTATCGTCTCGGATTCAGTAAATGCCGTCTCTCACTAGCCATACACAAAGAAGAAAATTATCAAGGGCTATCGTGGTTTAACGGCAAGAAAATTGCCACTTCGTACCCGGGGATACTACGCAACTTCCTCGAACGCAACGGTATCCAGGCAGACATCCACGTTATAACCGGCTCTGTAGAGATAGCCCCAGGTATCGGACTGGCAGATGCCATCTTCGATATTGTCAGTTCCGGCTCCACACTTATCAGCAACAACCTGAAAGAAGTGGAAGTAGTAATGAAAAGCGAAGCCGTACTAATCGGTTATCCCGGACTCTCGCCCGAAAAGAAAACCATTCTTGACGAACTTCTCTTCCGCATCGAAGCCGTAAAAGCAGCTGAAGACAAAAAATATGTACTGATGAATGCCCCTACCGACAAACTGCAGGAAATCATCGAAGTATTACCTGGAGTGAAAAGCCCCACCATCATGCCGCTGGCTACAGAAGGATGGAGCAGTGTACATACAGTACTCGACCAAAAATGCTTTTGGGAAATTATCGGTAAGCTGAAAGCGCTAGGCGCACAAGGCATACTGGTTATCCCGATAGAAAAAATGATATTATAAAACGCCCTTCAAAACGAAGATATATTCATGCGAATCAGGAGTTAAACGTAGTTATATTCCATAGGAGTTATCACTTCGTTCAGGAGTTAAAGGCCAATAGTCCTGCTTCTGAAAACAGTGCAAGAGGTATTGGCATCTAGCTTCCAGCCCACCAAGTGGGCAATAACTCCATCTAACTCCCTTTTAACTCCTGACTGGCATGATTCATAAGCCATTTCAGTTAACTGCTGCAGTCCACGAAGATAACTGAAACGGCAAAGTAATATATCTTTAATTGAATATCCGCAATGAGCCAATGTAGGGGTGGGGGTCGCCCGCCCGTATGCGCCTGCGTGGATGTATTCGGGCAGGCAAACCCTGCCCCTACAAGTTAATCGGCAAGATGCGGACATTCATATATCTTTATTTTGCGCATCATTATTATTAACAAACACTTAACTTCAAAACGCTTATGAACATCATACGTTATCCGGAACGTTCCGAATGGAAAGAGATACTGAAACGTTCGGCACTCCATACCGAAGACATACGCGATGCAGTAAACACCATCATCAATAAAGTACGCACCGAAGGAGACCGCGCCATCATCGCATACGAAGAACAATTCGACAAAGTAAAACTTGAATCGCTCGCCGTAGACGAAACCGAATTTAAAGAAGCAGAAAACATGATTGCACCCGAACTGAAAGAAGCCATCCGGCAAGCTTCAGCCAACATCCGTACCTTTCATGCAGCCCAACGTTTCGAAAGCAAAAAAATAGAAACCACACCGGGCGTGACCTGCTGGCAAAAAGCTGTAGCCATTGAAAAAGTAGGACTATATGTACCTGGCGGTACAGCCCCCCTCTTCTCTACCGTACTGATGCTTGCCATCCCCGCCCAAATAGCCGGCTGCAAGGAAATCGTACTCTGCTCCCCTCCCGGACAAAAAGGGAAAATACACCCAGCCATCCTTTACGCAGCACGCATGGCAGGTGTAAAAAAAGTATTCAAAGCGGGAGGCGTACAAGCCATAGCAGCCATGGCTTACGGTACAGAAAGCATTCCCAAAGTATACAAGATATTCGGTCCGGGAAATCAATACGTAACCGTAGCCAAACAACAGGTGTCCCTGCGTGAAGTAGCCATTGATATGCCTGCAGGTCCATCGGAAGTAGCCGTACTTGCCGACGGAACTGCCAGCCCGGTATATGTTGCTTCCGACCTGCTGTCTCAGGCCGAACACGGTGCCGATAGCCAAGCCATCCTCATCACCACATCGGAACAGTTGCTGGAAAAGACAAAAGCAGAAGTAGAGCGCCAGCTCGCCACGCTTCCCCGCAAAGCATTGACCGAACTTTCGCTCCGTTCCAGCAAACTGATTCTGGTAAAAGACCTAGCAGAAGCCATTGACATGGTAAACGAATACGCTCCCGAACACCTGATTATCGAGACCCAAAATTACAGAGATGTGGCAGAACAGATAGTCAATGCCGGCTCGGTATTCATGGGGCCGTATGCTCCGGAAAGTGCCGGCGACTATGCGTCAGGTACCAACCATACCTTACCTACCAACGGCTATGCCAAGGCATATAGCGGAGTCAGCCTGGATAGCTTTATCCGTAAAATCACCTTCCAGGAAATCACGAAAGAAGGAATACGGCGCTTAGGACCTGCCATCCAAATACTGGCGGCCAATGAACAGCTGGATGCACATAAAAATGCCGTTACCGTACGGCTCGACTGAATAAACCTGAAAACAAACCGTAAAACCGTGAACGAATGAAACCGTTACAAGAACTGACACGCCCCAATATATGGGCACTGAAACCTTACTCTTCTGCCCGTGATGAATACAGCGGAAAAAGCGCTTCGGTATTTCTCGATGCCAACGAAAATCCTTATAACATACCCAACAACCGTTACCCTGACCCGTTGCAACGGGAACTGAAAGGACTGATTTCCCCTGTGAAAAAAGTAGCTCCCGAACAAATCTTCCTGGGCAATGGAAGCGATGAAGCTATTGATTTGGCATTCCGTGCCTTCTGCAGACCGGGCATAGACAATGTAGTTGCCATACACCCTACGTATGGCATGTACCAGGTATGTGCAGACATCAATGATGTAGAATACCGGAAAGTACTGCTGGATGAGAAGTTCCAGTTCAAAGCAGCAGACTTGCTCAACGCTTCAGACAACAATACCAAGCTGATATTCCTCTGCTCGCCCAATAATCCGACCGGAAACAACCTCGACTCCAAGGAAATCATTACCTTGCTCAATGAATTCCAAGGCATTGTCATCGTAGACGAGGCATACGCCGACTTTTCCGACCAGCCGTCATTCACAGGTATCCTTGACGAATATCCCAATCTGATTATCCTGCAGACTTTCTCGAAAGCATGGGGGTGCGCTGCCATCCGGTTGGGAATGGCATTCGCCTCACCGGAAATCATCGGCATCTTTACGAAAATAAAATACCCTTACAACATCAACCGACTTACCCAGCAGGAGGCCATCAGCATGATGCAACGTCATTATGAGGTACAACGGTGGGTAAATTCGGTATTGGAAGAACGCACACGATTAATGAAAGCATTTGCACAACTGCCGTGCTGCAAACGTATATTCCCGACTGATGCCAACTTCTTCCTGACACGTGTAACCCATGCCAAAGCCATTTACGACTATCTGGTAGGACAAGGCATCATCGTACGGAACCGTTCGAATGTTACACTTTGCGAAGATTGCCTGCGCATTACCATCGGCACACGCCCGGAAAACGACAAGTTACTGGAAGCATTACGAAACTATAGCACATCTGATACGAAATGAAAAAGAAAGTCCTTTTTATAGACCGTGACGGAACACTCGTTATCGAACCACCTGTCGATTACCAGCTCGACGCTTTCGAAAAGCTGGAATTTTATCCTTATGTGTTCCGCAACCTGCATTTCATCCGGACAAGACTGGATTTTGAGTTTGTCATGGTAACTAATCAAGACGGATTGGGGACAAGTTCCTTTCCCGAAGAAACCTTCTGGCCCGTACATAACCTCATACTGAAAACTTTTGCCAATGAAGGCATTACCTTCGACCGCATCTGTATCGACCGCTCTTTCCCTGAAGAGAATGCCCCTACCCGAAAGCCCCGTACGGGTATGCTGACCGATTTTCTGGACAATGACACATACGACCTTGCCGGCAGTTTTGTAATAGGCGACCGTGTTACGGATGTAGAACTGGCAAAAAACCTAGGATGCCGGGCTATCTTATTACAACCGGATATGTCAATGATAAAAGAGGCTGACCTGAAAAAGACCTGTGTCCTTGCCACTACCGATTGGAACAAAATTGCAGAATTTCTTTTTGCCGGAGAACGTACTGCAGAAGTGCGTCGCACTACCAAGGAAACAGATATCCACATCTGCATGAATCTGGACGGGAATGGTACATGCCACATACAAACCGGATTAGGCTTCTTCAATCACATGCTGGAACAGATAGCCAAACACGGAGGAATCGACTTGGACATTGATGTAAAAGGAGATTTGGAGGTAGATGAGCATCACACCATCGAAGATACGGCAATAGCATTGGGCGAATGCTTAAACCAAGCCTTGGGGAACAAACGTGGTATCGAACGATACGGCTATTGCCTACCGATGGACGATTGTCTGTGCCGGGTAGCACTCGATTTCGGAGGACGCTCCTGGCTAGTATGGAATGCCTCGTTCCACCGGGAAAAGATAGGCGATATGCCTACCGAAATGTTCTTGCATTTTTTCAAGTCGTTAAGCGATGCCGCCCGGATGAACCTGAACATCTGTGCTGAAGGTGAAAATGAACACCATAAGATAGAAGGTATCTTCAAAGCTTTTGCCCGAAGCCTGAAAATGGCTATCCGCCGGGATATCTATCACTTCGAAATACCATCAAGCAAAGGAACATTGTAAATAATCCCCCATAAAACACGCCGAGGGTACATCTAAAACAGATGCACCCTCGGGTGTTTATTTTATATCAGATAAATTATATTATTTCAATAATTCAGCCAGCTTGGCAGCAATGTCTTCACCACGCAAGTCACGCGCAATGATATTTCCTTCCTGATCTACCAATACTGTAGCAGGGATAGCACGTACACCATACAATTTGGCACCCTCGCATTCCCAAGCTTTCAGGTCAGACATCTGCGGCCATGTAATATTCAAATCTTTAATCGCTTTCTTCCATGCTTCTGCATCACGGTCAAGAGATACACCTACGATACCAAAACCTTTGGCACTGTACTTTTTATAAGCAGCTACGACATTCGGCATTTCAGCACGACAAGGACCACACCAGCTTGCCCAAAAATCAATCAGTGTATATTTATTCTTGCCAATGAAGTCAGACAATTTTACACTTTCTCCTTCCGGAGTATTCATGGTGAAATCTACAAACTTCTGACCTACAGCAGTCTTAGCCAAAGTAGCCAAGTGCTCTTTCAGCTGAGCGACACCTTCGTTATTGGCAGCAATAGAAGCAGGAATCTGATCTACCAACGGCTGGATACGTTCTGACGGGAACGAGCTTGAAAAACGAGTCAACAGCTGTACACCTGCCACATTGGTGATATTCGAAGAAATTGTATTATAAATAATTTCACGGCTTAAGCTATCTTTCACATTAAGCTGTTCTTCGGCTTCCTTACGTTGTTCTTCACTCAATGAATCATTTTGAGTCTGCTCATACAACGCACGCATTTCTTTATTGATTGCATAAAACTCTTCAATGAACTTCTGGTAAGCATCGTTACATACAGTACCTGATACCTTCGACAGTTCATTATTCAATTCCATCGTAATAGTTCCTGCTTCGAGGAATACCGGGGAACTCATACCTTTCGGAGCATAGGATACGATACGGCTTGCAGCAATCGTATCAGCATCTCCCTTGAACTGGAAAGCCCCACCTTTAACTACTGCAGAATCGAGGTTAATCATCTGTCCATCCACAAAATTCTGCAAATACACCATCTCACCATCAGCTACATCGGCAATAGTACCGTTAATTGTGTAACCCGGCTTGTTCTGACAAGAAGCAAACGCCAACATACCGGCGGTTGCCATCCACAAAAATGTTTTCATATCTTATGATTATTATAAATTTTTTTTCGCTGAGCAAATATACGCTTTTTCTTTGACAAAACGAGACACGCCTCTTTTTTTTACATTTTTTAATTTCTCAAATATCATCACACTTCTCTTTTCAATCTTATCAGATTCTTTCTTTTTGCCCGCTTTTGTTGTAAAAAGCCAGAAACCACATCATCTGTTGTCCCTGTCTCTTGCAGGCTTATTCCCCGAAAAAAACAACATGCCCAATGCACATACGGTATAACAGATGCGAAATGCTACAGGACTTATCCCTAACAAGGCATCAAGCCCTGTATAGTGTAAAGAGGCAAAAAACTGCACTACGAAAAACAATGTAATAAAATAGCCCGAAAAATAAACAAAGCCATACGACAGACCTCGTACCAAATCACGGTCGGTACGGTACATATCGATTGCAAAGCCATACACCATAGCTATCATCCCTACCATTACCGACAATAAACTGGTAAATCCCTCGGCCAATGGAGAGTTTCTTAACCCACCTGTTATACTTCGCACAACACCCCACGGTCCCCATGCCAATACAATACCGATAAACAAACATATGACTCCCGCTACGATACTCCATCCCAATGCCCGCTTTTCTTTACGGGTACACTTTCCACGTTTCTGCAACAAGCGTAATCCAAGTGCCCCCAATCCTGAATGCATCCACAACCCTGCACCGAATGCCAGCACCAGCAAATGTCCCAGCAAAGGAGCATGCAGAAACCCAGGCACACTATTACGTAATTGCCAGCGGAAACCTTCGGCGCTGAGCAGGCTCTGTATGCCTTCCCAGCCGTAAATGCTTCCTACCCACGATAAAAACGCTGCCAGCAACGTAAGCAAGAAGAACACAGTAGCCGGATGCAAAAAATACCTATTCGTCATCAGGCTCCAGGTTATCAATATCCAAAATACGTAATTCGAAAGCACGGGTCACCAGTCGGCAGGCATTGACGCCGGTACGCTCGTCAGGACGGAAGAGACGGCTTATCAAGTCATTCTGACGTTTCTCAATGGATTTTACCCCGAAAGGCATCCCTTTCAGATTCGTTATCATTTCTTTAGTATACCCCAATGCCAAGTGACGGAGCAAACGTTCGTCATACTCGTCAATATCATAATCAATCAAAGCTTCCTGCCTGCGTTGTTCGACAAGCACCGATTGTTTGAAACGTTCCACAATCTTCTCCAAAATAGGATAATTGAAAACCAATTTCTTACCTGCCATAACTGCGTCTACATCAGTAGCGGTCAGTAATTCACCGGTCTTCAATATGATGCCGTCGGCACCAGCGTTCAAGGCATCTACCCATAACCTTTCGTTCAGCACCTCTCCAGTGAATATCAGAACCTTCAGTCCTGGACGCTCCTTATGCAGACGGGCACAGATAGATACACCGATAGTGGTGGAACCTCCCAGACCCAAGTCAAGCAAAACCAAATCCGGCGTCTGTTGATCAAGTAAATCCCAAAACTCAGCCTCAGTCATTGCAGTTCCAATCACTTCAGCATTCGGTATCTCATGACGGAAGATTTCTTCCGTACCTTTCAATTCTAATTTCACATCCTCAACAATAATGACTTTAAACTTTTCCATAATTATAATGTGATAATTTGATAATGTGCTAATGGGTTAATATCAATAGATTTTCTGTGTTATACCTTATTTGTTTTTTGCGGAATGGTAAACCATACCGTATATCCTCCTCCCTCTTCGGGACATGCATTGATACGACAGCCCCGCCTGCCCGCAAACTCATCGTGGTCACGTATAATCTGCTTGCACACCAGAAATTCGGTTCCGACCAGTTTATTACCACTTCCGGCATACATCCTCGAAAGTGAGGGATAAAACAAACCATTCAATTCTTCTTGCGTAAACGTGCGACGCCTGTCGGTAAAACAAAACCGGACAAATCCATTATCCAATTGTGCTGATACCGTAATCGTACCAGATTCCGGATAACGCAATACTTCATTTACCAGATTCTCGAACAGAAACTCCAACAGGACACTGTCGCCCGAGACCGCCAGTCCTTCAGGCATCTGAGTTTCCAGCATAAGCTGGAAAGGCAATTTACGGGTAACCTTCCGGAAATAGCGGTCCAGTCTTTCATTCAAGTATTCTACACGGACTTCAGCACGACGAAAAGTCACCTCATCCAATTGGCGGGCAGCACACGAACTGAGCAAGGTAAAAATATCCTTATAATAATTTACCAGCTCATCCACAGTCTGCAACTGCTCTTGTTCTTCCGTTTCCGGAAGCACATCCTTTTCATTCAACCGGTCGATTATCTGCTTGATGCGGTTGGGATAATAAATAGTCTCGTGCTTGATAGTAGACAAGCAGTTGTCGAGCACCATATTCTGTACGTGAAGCATATTTTCCTCGTGAAACACCCTGCGGGCATCATCCTGAGCCAACTCAATGTCGGTATATTTTTCGCGCACCCGCACCACTGCATTATACAATACGGCCGCCAGATAATCTACCACCAGCTCTACCAACAACACATCTTCCTCGTTCAGCCTTTGCTGCATGACCTGCAGCGCAAACACTCCCATATGATGGATTTCACCACCCACTTCTACCCGAAGCGGCAAAGTCATCCATCCCGATGCTTCACCATACACCACAGCCTGCTTGTCGAAACACCGCTGCATCAATGTGCGTACCTCATCAGCATCGGTATGAAAAGAGAAATACCAACGCAATGCAGCCGTTTCTTCATCGAAAAGCGCCAGTCCCAAAGCTGAAACAGGGAAAAGTTCATTCAACTCATCAATCAGCCTGGAAAACAATACCTCAGACATAATTTCACCGTCTCCATTAAGCCGGACCGATGAAACAATCCCCTGGTTTATGACAAACACTTGCTCCATATTGTAACGGTAATGCACCCTCTTCCGCCAGTACAGCAAATAATACCCCACCAGACAAGCGACAACAAGCAATACCAACAATACCAAAGCAATGATTTTATTATTGGCAGACTGACGCATCTGCACACAATACTGCTCCAGCGAACGGTCTTTGCTGATTTGCTTGTATAGCGAAGTATAAGCCAGGTTATTATAATAATAAGTAGGAAAATCTTTCACAGCCAAAGCGGCTACAACTGACTCGTTGCGCACATCCAGCAAAATGTAATAATCGGTATCAAAATCCTTCTCCAGCCAGCTTTGCTCTGCCAGCACGTTATCATTGCGATACAGCTGCAACAACGGAGCATCGCATCCCGAATAGCACAAATAATGCATATTGAGGTAACGGAGCACACTGTCCGCATAAACCAATGCATCGGCATAACAACCTTCCACATTACACTCGTAAACCTGATTGGCATAATCATTTGCTATTGCCAGCAGACTATCGTACGAAGCCACCCGGCCAGGAGCCTGGACCTCATCAGAAACATGCCTGCCGCAACTGGTTCCGGCACATGCCACCAATACGATCCCTATGAGACACAATGCCCGTTTCACCCCTTTGGGCAAACGAAAATAAAAGCGGCTTCCCTTGCCCGGTGTGCTTTCGATGGCAAAACAGCACACGCTAAACAAGGCATTGGTCTTCCGGTATTTTTCAATAATGCCTTTACAATTCATCAATCCGAATCCGTGCCCTTTCTGGCTGCGCAATGATTGCACATCACCCGCCGTAGCCAGTCCGATATGACCCGAATCGTAAACCTTCTCACCCAAAATACAGTTCACATCTTCTGCCGTCAATCCAGGTCCGTTGTCCGAAACCGATATTTCCACATACGCATCAGTTTCATCCGCCCTCAGTTCCACATGCCCTCCTTCAGGCGTATATTTACGCGCATTTTCGGCCAGCGTATTAATCATGAACAGAGTCAGGGCACGATCAGCCTTTACCACGGCACTGGTAGAACAAATATCCAGGGTCTGCCGTTTCATTTCAAACGACCGCCTGCCCTTCCCTATCATTTCGAACAATTCATTCAAGGAGAAATTCTCGATGTTCAAGCTGACTATCCCTTGGCGCATCTTAATCCAAAGGGCAAGAATATCATTGTACTCGTTGATACGAGTTATCAATTCATCAATATAAACATATTTCCCCCTCTTTACTGCCTCCTGACGGGCATAGGGAGCCAGCCTCAACTTACGCACTTCATTGGCCACACGGTCGATATAAGGTAAAATGCCGGTCACGATAGCCAGACAAGCTTTCTTCACCACATTTTCCTTCTTGTTTTCTGTCAGATGTTGCTGGTGGATATATTGCTCTTTCTCCACCTTGCGGCGCTCGTCATCAAGCGAAACCAGATTAGCCCCATTGACCAATGTCCATGCCAGGTAAGGCGAAACCAATTGCAACAAGGCTTTTCCTTCCTTATGCAAAGGATGCTTCAAAGCCATCCAGACACATCCGATAACTTTTTCGTCTTCGGAAGAAATCAAATCGAAACGAAAACCTGTTGTTCCCTCTGGCAACAGAAACGGCAATGTATCGGACAATACCCCCGTATCTTCATCCTTCAGGCAAATCTGTATGTCCACGGCACCGAATATATGGAGGAAATCTTCCCGTACAGTCTGTTGAACCGCATCGACTACCTCTTTCATGTCTTCTGCCGAAGCCGGTACAGCCGATATGATTTTCCGGCACAATTCAAACACCTGTTTCAAGACAGACAGATACAGCCGGTTCCGTTTTTTCCAACGCCGGTTCAACATGACAAACAGACCTATCAGCATTCCCAGTCCAAGCAATACCAGAAAGAGCAATGCATTGAGCTGTTTCTCTTCACGCTCTAAAGCAGCATAACGGCTTTCCAGTAACTTATCCTGCCGGGTATAGTCCAGCAAGTCCAGGTAAATATTCCGGTTATAGTCTGATTGCTGCTTCATCCCCATTGCCGAATACGTACGGCTCAGCTGTTCGCGCAGACGCAGAATCCACTCCGGAACGGTCTTAATGCCCTCATCAGCTATCCATTTCAATTCAATGGGACGTCCACTGCCTGGAATATACGTGCGGAGGCGGTCAAAGGTATCGGTACAATGATAAAACCTTTCATGATGCAAGTTAACATATTGCAAAGCTGTATCCAGATTGGGCAAAGCTTTCTCAGGACAACCCATATAATTATAATAGGTAGCCAAAGTGCGGTAAGTCCCCGAAATCTGATACCAGTCACCGTATTGCTTGAACAAATCCAAAGCCTGACGCGCATACGCAAGCGGAAGGCTGTCAAGAGGCAGGTCGCGGTCGTTTACCAGACGTAACATATCCCGGCTGTTGCGGGACAATATCTCACGGTTCCGCCGGAAATTCAACAATTCGGCCAATGCCTGCAACGCGTTTGCCTCAAAATAAACATAACCTCTCGCTCGGCTAGTCATCAAACAATTGACCAAATACCCCAACTCTCCCGCAAGCAACTTCTCGCGTGTAGGAGCTTCATACATACCGCCTGACCCCCGCATATAAACATAATACAACCATTGCGCCGTATCTTTCCGGATAGCATCCACATCTATAGCATCTATAGCCTGCAAAGATGCCTCTTGCTGCTGAAGGTAATAAAAGTAAATACCTGAAACGATATAAAACTCGGATATGGCATAGTTCAGACGAAGCCTGGTATGTGCGTCGGTAATCTGCTTCTCGTCTTCACGGATGCGTTTCATCCTGCGAAGTGCACTGCTCCGGTAATCATAAAACTCTTTATTCATAGCCGTGCGCTGGCAAATCTTCATCATTCCCACATCAGCTATCAGGAACTCGATTTCATTATCACCTTCTCCAAGCGCCTGACGGTACAGCCGGGAAGCATGTTCGAAATCCATCCGCATAAAAGCACAGAAAGCCTCACTATTCAATGCCTCGGCACGCAGGTCAGAGTTGCCAGCCGCCAGCCGAAACGCTTCCCGTGCAGCCTGCGCCGATGCATCCAGGTCGCGGTAACGCATGGCATAAGCCGTCCGGTTCAGCGAATCCGCCCGCAAATAAGCATCCGTTCGTCCCGTGTGCCTGCCACATGACAGGCATACCCCTAAAAACACCATCCATAACCAAACCGCACCGTGTAATGTCCGCATAATCCCTCCCTGCATGACAATGAAAAAAGAGGTCATACCATCAGGTACATAAAAACCAAATGGTACAACCTCTTAGCTCCAGTCGAAAGAATTGTTATTTTTTAGATTCCTCTAAAGATACTTTTCTAAATTCTTTCAATGCCTTTTCCAATTCCAACGAAGCTTTGCGAGCACGCGTACCTGCAGCCTTATTTCCTTTTGAAGCCTGCAATTCGGCATCTGCAATCAAAACTTCATTCAATTCTTTGATTTTTGCAATTAATTCGTTCATAGCTTTTTCTATTTTGACCTTAAACATTTTCAAAGTAAATATAAATAACCCAATGTATAGCAGTTCGCTCCTTCTTTTTTACATTATTTAGTATTTCCGGTTCCATTCTATTGCAACCAAGTTGCAAAAACACAAATTGAATACAAAATCCGGACTTTCAAGTATTGGCTAACCTAAAGATTACGTTTACCTTTGCAGCAACATAAAATAACAAGAATCATGTCACATCAACACGTACACGAACACAACCATACGCTGACATCGCTCAACTCGATATTCATCGTATGCATCGTCATCAATCTGCTCTTTGTCGTCATCGAAGCCGGTGCAGGCTTCATCTTCAATTCACTGGGACTGCTGTCCGATGCCGGACACAACCTGAGCGATGTGTTCAGCCTGCTGCTGTCACTTTTTGCTTTCCGCATGTCAAAACACCGCAGCACCGAACATTTTACTTATGGGTACAAAAAAAGTACAGTGCTAGTATCACTGCTCAACGCCATCATCCTGCTGATTGCCGTAGGCGCCATTATTATCGAAAGCATTTACAAGCTGAAAACTCCCGAACACGTATCAGGCGCAGCTGTATCATGGACGGCAGGCATCGGCATCATTGTAAACGGCGTAACAGCTTGGCTCCTGATGAAAAACCAGAAGCACGACCTAAATGTGCGGGGAGCTTTCCTTCACATGGCAATGGACACCTTGGTTTCAGTAGGCGTGGTCATATCCGGCATCATCATCATGTTGACCGGATTTGTACTCATTGATACCTTCATCAGTTTAGCCATCGCCCTCTTGATACTGGTTTCTACCTGGAAATTATTGAAAGAAAGTCTTTTCCTTTCCTTAGACGCCGTACCCGAAAGCATTAACCTGCAAGAAGTGAGGAAACACATCGCCGAAGTACCTGGCGTGGAAAGCTTCCACCATTTCCACGTATGGGCGATGAGCACTACCGAAAATGCAGCCACCATCCACATCGTGTTAAAAGACCTGACCCAAATGGAAACCGTAAAACATGCTGTAAAAGAAGAACTGTGCGAACATGGCATTCAGCACAGCACCGTAGAATGCGAATCTCCCGGAAGCCATTGCAACGATTCGTGCTGCTGCCGGTAAACATACATTATGACTGATGATAATTCTCTTAGGGATTACCCACTATTTATAATGAATAGTACTGATCCGTATTGTAGGGGCGTATCGCATACGCCCTGAAAACATCCACGTGGATTAGTTGGCGCATTCGGGCGTATGCAATACGCCCCTACATGGGATGTTTGCGGAATTCAAATAAATTTAACGAAGTATTATGATTAGTTTATATAATGCGAATCAGGAGTTAAACGTAGTTATACTTCACAGGAGTTATCACTTCGTTCAGGAGTTAAAGGCCAATAGCCTTGCTTCTGAAACCGGCGCAAAAAGGTAGTGGCATCTGACTCCCAGCCCGCCAAGTGGGCAATAACTTCCTATAACTCCCTTTTAACTCCTAATTGGCATTTATATAATGAAAATTCACCACAGAGTATTACAGGTAAATCTCATTTTGCAGTGAAAGTTTCCGTATCCTCTGTGGTAAAATGATGTAGGATTATAATTCTTCTATTTCTTCATGTGTAAGCCCCGTACATTGGATTATGTTTTTTACGGAAAGTCCCATTTCTTTCATCCTTTTAGCAACTTCTTTTGCTTTCATTTTCTCTCCTTCAGCTCTTCCTTCAGCTCTTCCTTTAGCTTTTCCTTTAGCTTTTCCTTCTTTGAATCCTTCTGTATGTCCTTCGTCCCAGCCTGTCTTAATAACACTGCGTTGGTAGCGCAGGGCTTCCATATCTCGGTAATAGGCACGCTTTTCTGCATCGGGTAGCGTGTCGATACGAAGCCGTTCTCTTGCTTCCGGGAGTCCTTTTGCAGTAGCTTCTTTATCTATTTCTCCGGTTTTGAGAAATTTAATCCATTCATCAAGAGGAGTCTTTGCTACTTTATCGAAATCATTTACGCGCAACACATAATATTCAGGAAAGATATCTTTGCATCTTTGCCTGTAAAAATTTCTTGCTGCCGGGCGGATAATTTTAGAAAGTTGTCTGAATCGTGTAAACCACGGAAGATTATTTCCCCATGATATGCATAGTCCTTGCTTTTAATCATGCTGAAATAAACAATATTGATGGAATAGATTTTGCATATCTTGTTATAGTCTGTTTCCTCATCAGTGTATCGCGATAGGATGTCAGAAGCCCCATAAAGCATTTGGTGATAATAATATAGTTCGCGATAGTTTTGGATTTTAATGACAAGCAGCCTCCCTTTGCTGTCTTCTACCAAGATATCTGCGCGGTTGAATTTGTCTGTTTCATCTGTTTGGTTTGATTCACTTTCCAAAAAGCGGGAGATGCGCAAATCTTCTTCCAATAAAGTTGACAAGAATCCTTCAAGCACGACATAATTGCTTTTGTCGCGCAATAACCTTTTCATCGCCCAGTCGAAACGTATAAAATTATCTTTCATATTCAAATGTTTATGGCTTGATGCAAAGATAGGAATTAATTTTATTTAGGACAAAAACAGTTTGGATTTTCTGCTTGGGAGAGACCGCATGAAGAATAAAAAAACCTTGTATTGCCCTATCGTCCTCCCGACGACAGGTTGCAATGCAAGGTTTTGACTTATTAGAAATATTAAAAATGAATGTCCATTTAGTATCCTGGGTTTTGTGTCCAGTTGGTGTTGGCATTAAGCACATCAAGACTCAACGGCCATAAGCGGTATCTTGGATCATTGGCGTTCGGATTAAAGTCGTTTTTGAACCCCCAGTCGCGTTCGAAATCACCAAAGCGGATTAGGTCATTACGGCGCCAGTGTTCATCCAGAAATTCGCGACCACGTTCGTCCAGGATGTCTTGCAGGCTGGGGTCACCAACGATTTGAGGAGCATTGACATACGCACGGATTTGATTAAACAAGCTCATCGGTGTATCACCGTTGGTCGCTGTCCCGCCACGTACGATGGCTTCGCATTTCATCAGCAGCACATCCGCATAACGGAATACAGGTACGTCGTTGCTTTGGTTACGGCTATAGGTGTTATAATCTGTAGCATTCGGGAAGAACTTGATGGAGCGATATCCTTGTGTCCATCCGGTCATGTCGTTACCCACATTGAGATCTCCATCCGGGACGATAGGAGGATCAGCTGTTGGGTCAGACTTTAAGGTAATGGATTTGGTGAAAGTCACATCCACTCCTCCATATGTATTGCGAACATCAGTCGGTTCGCCGGTAGCATTGTTGTATTGGTAAACATCAAAAGTTTCCATATCAATGTTCTCACCTACATTACCGGCTATGACATCGTTACGGCGGTCACCTGGAAGGTTGAATAGTTCTACAAATTCCGGTGTCAACGTCATATTACCTCCTAATGAATTAGTTAGAGGAATGCTATAGAATCCGTTTTCACTTTGTCCACGGCGCCATGTGCGGAAACGGGCGTATGTCATTCCTTGTGCTGTAGAGGCATCGAACGGCATCACATAAATGAAATCTTTTATCTGATAGCCGTTATTATACATAAACTTGGTTTTGTAGTCATCGCTTAAATCAAAGTATCCGGAAGCGATGATACGGTCGCAGGCAGCAATACAATCGTTTAACTTTTCATTAGTGGCGTTTGGATCCCAGCTTGAACTGGTTACGTCCTGTGTATAAACATTCCAGTTGATATATAATTTGGCAAGTAATGCATCTACCATCCAGCGAGTAGGTTTACCGTAGGTAGAAGCATCGACGTTTTCATAACAATTGTCACGTACGGCAAGCAGTTCCGATTCAATCCAACGGGCTACATCAGCACGCGGAGAACGGTCTATGCGTTCATCATCTGCCAGCAGATGGTCGAGAATAGGCGTGTCTCCCCAGTGCTCCATCATCATAAATGTGTAAAAAGCACGGGCTGCACGTACAGGAGCTACTTCAGGGACATCCTCGCCTCCCAAATCAAAAATGACCCGGTTGCAATTGGTGATACCCGTCTGCAAATCGTTGTACACATTCAATTGGTTTGCCGAATTAGTCGGGTCAATCATATGTAACGAGAAGTTTGCCATGTCACGACCGTTCAAGTAGTCACTATCGAAACTGACCGCGGTGTATTCATCCGAATTACAGGATACGCCTTCATCATAACGGCGTCCGATAGCTGCACGAAATGCATAGAAAGCATTGTTCATAGTGGCTTCTATGGCAATCTCCGAGTCAGGCAGTTCTGTATATTGGGATTTGATGTCTACGTCAAGGTCGGTACACCCAACGCTTGTCAGTGCCAATAAGGCACCCGAAAAAAATATATGTCTTGTTTTCATAAAAGTCTTTTTTTGTTAATTTAGAAATTTACGTTTATTCCTACAAGGAACGTGCGGGTACGCGGATAGTTGGTATTTCTCCAGTCCATGCCGGGAGTCAATCCGCCAAGGTTTACTTCTGGGTCGACACCGCTATAACCGGTGATAGTAAAGACGTTGTTGCACGTAGCATACAGACGCAGGTTGTTCACCCAGTTGCCAATCTTGCCGAAGTTGTAACCCAGTGTCAATGTAGACAAGCGGAGGTACGAACCGTTTTCCAAATAACGATCAGAAGGAGCTTGTGCCCGTGAATCATGTGGATTTTGTTCGGTTGCGACTTCTGCCAGTACATTTTTCCCAGCAGCCACCAGACCCACTTGGCTGTAATAGCAACGGGTAGAATTGAAAATCTTGTTCCCTGCTACCCCCTGGAAAAATGCGGTCAGTGTCCAGTTTTTCCATGTCAAGTCATTGTTCCATCCGTAGGTGATTTTAGGTTGTGCCGAACCAGCCATACGACGATCGCTATCATCAGGTGCATCTGTTACACCTACCAGATTTCCGTTTTCGTCATAGTCATTAAATATAGAACCACCGTTTTCATCATATCCTGCCCATTCCCACAAGTAGAATTGTCCGATAGGTGCACCCTCCATGATGCGTTGTACATTGGTGCTGGAATAACCACCTACGTCCGGATTCGCTTGGTCAATGTAGTTCACCGAGTAGGTTTCGTTAGAAAGCTTTTCTACTACGTTCTTGTTGTGCGAAAGGTTGAGGGTAGTACTCCATGTAAAGTCTTTAGTTTGTACCGGTACTGCATTCAAGGTTATTTCAATACCTTTGTTGCTGATATCGCCTACATTGGCAGTCATTACACCGTATGAATAGCGGTTGGTAGAAACCGGATAGTCGTAAATCAAGTCACTGGTTTTCTTGCTGTAGTACTCGATGGTACCGGTCAGGCGGTTGTTGAAAAAACCAAAGTCCAGACCTACATTAAACATACCGGTGCTTTCCCATTTCAAATCTGGGTTCGAGTTACGGGTTGCCCCTAAGATGCGGTAATCGGATTCAGTACCGTTGGCATCTACATAAGTAAACCATCCGGTGTGTCCGTATACCTGACGGGCATAGAAGGCATCGAAACCTAATGAGTTACCGCTCACACCATAACCGATACGGAATTTCAAGTCATCGAATATGTCTTGGTCTTTCATGAAGTCTTCTTCTATGATGCGCCATGCGGCAGATACCGAAGGAAACGTACCCCAACGATTGTTAACACCGAAAGCCGAAGAACCGTCTCGGCGTACAGTAGCTTGCAGCAAGTATTTGCTTTTATAACTGTAGTTGGCACGTCCGTAGAATGAAATCATACGCAGGGTGGCAAGATTGTTGCTGATAACATCGTTGATGTCAATGTTGTTTGCCATACCCATGTTGTAATAACCCAGGTCATCACTGTAGAAGTTATATACTCTCAGTCCGAAACCATCGTTGTTGTCAGACTGTTCCCATGAGTATCCTAACATTACGCCCACCTTGTGTGCGTCGTTGAATGTATGGTTCCAGTTCAGATAAGTTTCCATCTGTTTGCGGATGTTTTCTACCGTGCTACGGTCTGCTTGTCCGTTTCGGGCTGCTACGCTGGGCAATTGAGTCTTGCTGCTGTTGTAATTGCTGTAGATATACTGTTGGTTTTGATAAGAGAGATTTAAATTCCAGTCCAGACCGTCTATGATATGGAAAGTGGCTTTGGCCACACCTTGCAGCAATTTTTCTTTAGTATCGTAACGGTCTTCATTGACCATCGACATCGGGTTGTAGTTTTGTGAAATGGATGTATTACTGTACCAAGAGTCATCGGCATTCTTAACAGGAACCAATGGGCTGTAATAATACATGGCATCCAGAACACTTTGTCCTTGTGAGCCGGTAGGACCGGTAGAACTGTTACGGATGCTGGCATTCAGACTCAGCGAGATGTCCAACCGGTTGTTGAATGCTTTGGTTTGCAGGAAAGAACGTGCGGTCAGGCGGTCCATGTTAGTACCTCTTACTACGCCTTGGCGTTCGAGAAAGTTGAGAGAAGCATTATAACTGGTTTTTTCATTACCCCCGTTGATAGACACATTATGGTTGTGGCTGAATCCGGTACGAAGCACTTCATCTTGCCAGTTGGTATTGGCTGGGTTACTTGCATCATAATAAGCCGAAATATCTATGTCGTTTGCATTGGCATATGTCAGCAGTTCGTTGGCATCCATCATATCTACGGTTTTCATCGTCTTGTCCCATGCTACATATCCGCTGTAACTTACGTTGGTACGTCCATCCTTATTGCCTTTCTTGGTGGTGACGATGATTACGCCGTTGGCAGCTTTCGAACCATAGATGGCGGTAGCCGAAGCGTCACGCAAGACATCAATGCTTTCAATGTCTTCTGGAGCTACCAATGAAAGGCTTACACCGGGCACACCGCCTATAACATAATAGGGTTCCATTGCCTCGCCCGTACGAAGTGAAGAAGCACCACGCAAAGAGATCGAAGCCGAACCGTTCGGGTCACTGGTGTTAGCTACGGTTAAGCCCGGCACTTTGCCTTGCAGCAATTGGGCAGGAGTAGTGACTACGCCAGTATTCAGGTCTTCCGCCTTTACGGTAGTGATAGAGCTGGTCACGTCTTTGCGTTCCATTGAACCGTAACCGATGACTACCACTTCGTCCAGCAACTGGCTGTCTTCGTTCATCGTAACATTGATGACGCTTGATTCTACTTTCACTTCTTGTGTCTGATATCCGATGTAAGAGAATACCAGTGTCTTTCCTTTTTCTACTTTAACTGAATATTTACCATCAATGTCGGTAACATTGCCATTTGTAGTACCTTTTTCTACTACACTTACCCCAATCAGCGGCATACCGGATTTATCGGTAACTGTTCCGGTTACTGCACTTTGGGCAAATGCATACGTACTTACCAATAAGAAAACAGCCAAGGAGAAGAGTTTCCTCAGCGCATGTTTGTTTGTAATAAGTTTGCTTTGCATAAGTTGTTTGTTTATTAGGGTTTAAATTCGTTGCAAAAGTCAAATAGCGGTTTTGCAGGGGCATTTCACCGATATTTCATTTGTGCGTTAAACTTGTTACAAACTTGTTAAACCGGGAGGATGGAAAGGTGTTGAATTAATCCAAGAATAATGTTATGGGCATCATAATCAAATTCCAAAAGCCATTAAAATAATTGGTATTCCTGATTGGATTGGATTATATTATCAATCCAGGCATCATCCTTTTATGGTTTCCATATCAAAACCGTACGTTCTCCAATTGAAAAC
>NZ_JACSPP010000139.1 GCF_014837065.1 Phocaeicola intestinalis | reverse complement strand
TCGACAACTGCATTTCCATGCCGTAAAGATACAACTTTTAAACGAATTATTCGCATTTCACTTACTTTTGACTATAAATGAAACTGCATTCGTATCCAATGTCCCATTTTCCAGACAAAACACGTCAGAATAGAACCTGTCATTCTTGTAGCATACGCGCCTACATCCCTTGCCACGCCCCCATAACCATACTGCATCAGACAACAAAGTAATATAAGCATATTGCTCCTTGAATGCCTCACAACCTGTATAATCAACAAAACAATCCCTTTTCAAATCATAACAACTGAAACGGTCTATGGAGGTAGAAATCCATAAAAAGCCATGATTGTCTTCACACACACTTTTTACTCTTCCGTCAGCCAATGAAGGTAATTCGCCAATACTGTCCGGCAAGAATGTCCGAAAAGTATTCCCGTCATACCGATTCAACCCATTCAATGTGCTGAACCAGATAAATCCTTTACTATCTTGATATATATGACGAACCGTATTATTGGATAAGCCATTGGAGGTAGTCAAAGACTCAGTATGTATATTGTATAAGATGGATTAGCGTGTATCCCTATGAAAATAAACATACAATATGAATACAGCATCCCAATAAACACCTGCCTTTTTCCTAAAATAAATGTCTTCATGTCACCAATTAAATTCTATGTCTTTGACATATTAGGTTAGAAAGGAACAAAAATAAAGAAATTATACAGAAGAAGCAATTATGACAAGAAAAAGAAATGCATAATCTCAAAAAAAGAAAAGGATCCTCCCCCGACCATCAGACCGGGGGAGAATCCCAAAACGGCGGCTACCTACTCTCCCACTGTTACGCAGTACCATCGGCGTGACGAAGCTTAACTTCTCT
>NZ_JACSPP010000138.1 GCF_014837065.1 Phocaeicola intestinalis | reverse complement strand
ATCGCCCAAAGCACACACGAAAACGGATACATCAAGCCAAGAAAAACTTTTTGGAGAAATTCAAAACAGCTTCTGAATATAATGTCTACGAAAGAAAATTGAAAGCCTACCGTGACTGGAAAAATACCATTGCTACGGAAAAGAAAATTTCAAGAGAAGAGGAGCGTAAAGAAATAGCCAAGGAAATGAAAGCCGACAACGAACCTATCGCTAAAATCATGAAATATACGAAATTGACCGAAGAAGAAATCAATCAATTATGCGAATCAGGAGTTAAAAGGGAGTTATAGCCGTTATCGCCCACTTGGCGGGCTGGGAGTTAGATGCCAATACCTCTTGCAGTGTTTTCAGAAGTAGGACTATTTATTGGGCTTTAACTCTTGAACGAAGTGGTAACTCCTGTGAACATAACTACGTTTGACTCCTGATTCGCATTAGCTTCTTATAAGATGGAATGCTTCCTTTACATCCATTTGTACAGAAAAGCGAAAGACGCAAGGTTTCCTAAGCGCAAAACATTATTATAATATATAATAAGGAGAGCCGATTGGGCGATAAATCGGGAGAAAAACAAGATGAATATGACAAAAACGTTGCACAACCTCCCTTTTTCTGTGCTTTGTTTTCGTTACTCCGTTAATAAATGCAAATTTAATAGAAGTTTTTAGTAAGATAATGATTGTGTATAAAATAAAACCTTTACATTTGTGCCTTGAAAGTTGTCTTCTAAAACAAAAAATGTGAATGAAAACCTTTTCCAAAGTGAAGGATTCATATCCGGATATGGATTCCTGCATGAGTAGAGAAGACTAGAGTTCTATGGCAAAACTGCTTTATTCTGAAGATAGGGGCGCTACGCTATTGTTTGGTCAGTAGCCGGCGCGGCTACTGACGGGGCATAAACCACCTTTCTCCGTGAATTAGGCAGTGCGATCAACTCATTGA
>NZ_JACSPP010000137.1 GCF_014837065.1 Phocaeicola intestinalis | reverse complement strand
TCCTTTTCGCTCCTGTTCTTCGTCAGATAGCCCGCTATCTTCCTCATCACAGAAGCGGAAATGCCTCAAAAACTCATTCCAAATCATCGCACGATAAATTCAAAACAGCTTCTAAATTCCGCTTGCAAAGTTAGCGGATTTTAACGGAAAGTGAGAGGACAATCTTAGAAAATTTGAAGGACAATTCAAGGAAAATGCTCATAATGAGGGACAATTCAGGGAATTTCCTTAAATTGTCCTTCTGTGTTCTTGTCCTGCATCCCGGATTTCAGGTTTCGGCTGTAAGTCCTTACATTGGAAAAACCGCAATGTGTAGCAATTTCTTCACGGCTTGCCGAAGGGTGTTCTTCCCGGTATCGGACTGCGGCTTCTATCCTGAGCCGGTTCAGTTCCTTATAAAAGGAACCGAAACGTTCTTTCATGACAATGGATACATATTTCCGGTTGCTCTTTACCGCATCTGCCAGTTCGCCGATTTTCAGGTTCGGATTCAGGTAAAGCCTGTCCTCGGTCAATGCTGCCCGTATTTTCGCTTCCAGTTCATCCTTGGCATCAACAGACAGCAGGCTGCTGCCGCTTCCCCGGTCGGACAGTACCGTTTCTATTTTTTCCGCTATGAGTTCTTCCGTTTCTTCTACCACCTCCCGATATTCTTTTCGTTGCGGATGCAATATCCGTATCAAAAGTACGATGTGCATGACAGAAATGACCAGCTGGAACCACATGTTATAATTATGGTCGCCTGTAAAAAACAGCCACCATGCGGCTCCCAGATACAGCACCGGCATGAATACGACAAAACCGGCAAAACGTACCGGAAAATCTTCACTGTTGGAATATTCTTCCTGCATGTGTAGGCGAATCTGGCGCAACAGCCAGCTTGTGGTATGCAACAGCATGGCTGTAAGCAGCAGGGAATATCCTCCGATAAGGAGAAGAAGCATATCACGATGGCGGTAG
>NZ_JACSPP010000136.1 GCF_014837065.1 Phocaeicola intestinalis | reverse complement strand
AATATTTGCTTTAGTACAAATAAGACGGAATGCTTGTTGTAATTCATGTTGAGGTACTCCATTCCCTCTTTTATCAAGGAATAAATGATTGTTGACAAAATGATTTTCTTTTACTATACTCTTTCGCCAGTCAAGATATAATTTTAGCATTTTCATAACTGGAGCGTTTGCTGTAACCAGTCTACTCTTATGGAATTTCGTTTCATTGATATATAACAAATCATTATTTAGATCTATATCTTCAACTAATAGTCGTGTCGTTTCACCAGAACGCAAACCAAGACAGTAAGTTAATTTCAACATTGTTTGTATGACATACGGATATTCAATATTATATCGTTGTCGGTAACAAAGTGCAGTAGCAAAAATTTTATTCAATTCATCCGTACTATATATATACGGTGTAAAATCATGTCTGATTGTAGGACGGATTTTGGGTAACGGGATAGAATGTATAAACTTTCTGGAAAATGCCCACACGAAGAAGCGTTCAAGCTTGCAGAATTGATAATCCCAATACCGAGTATAATTATTATTTTTACGTCCTTTACAGTTTAAGAAGTTCTGGCAGTCTGTTTCTTTAATCTCATCAAGTTCAACAATAGGATTTATATATCTCTCAAAACGCAATAATAAATATCTTACATCTCTAATCTTTTCTCCCAAACTTTCCTTATAGGAAAGATAGAGATGAATGGCTTCTTTTATATTCATAACATGACCTCCCATTCTATTTGTGAGACTTTGCGCAGATTAGTAATATCTATTTTTGAATAGATTCTGGTTGTATCTTGTAATCGATGACCCAGGATGTCCCCGATTTCTTTTAAAGAAACACCATTGTTGATTAGATTGGAAGCACACGCATGGCGCAAAGAATGTCCACCAATGTGTTTTATGTTGATTGGTATTTTAAGTCCTTTGTATGCATCCGAAACAATCTTATAAATGCATGATCTTGTTAAAGACTTATATGGCATGAATGTAGTCAT
>NZ_JACSPP010000135.1 GCF_014837065.1 Phocaeicola intestinalis | reverse complement strand
CGGAATTTAAGAGTCAGAAGTGACTCCAACTCTTCTTTATAGTTTCCGATATTGTCGAAGAAATCCTTAACGGCCTGCCTGAATTTCTCTTTTGTCCTGTAGAAACCGGTATTGATGACCTTCTTGCGGAGGAATTTCCAAAGCCTCTCAATCAGATTGAGGTTCGGCGAGTAGGGCGGCAGGAATATCTGCCTGATTTTTGTCCCGTCCACCCATTCCTTGAGCTTTTTGTTGTGATAATAACGGGCATTGTCGGAAATGATATAGATGAACGGGGCCTCCGGATGCCTGTCCAAGGCCGCCTGATAAACTTCTTTTGTGGATTCGGCATTGACGCTTTCGCAATCATGGGCTATCACGTCTGTCACGTCATGCGCGTTAAGCAACCCGTTGATGTTCACCCTGTCACGACCGCTGACGGTCGGTTGTTCCAACTTTTCGCCTTTCTCTATCCACGCATAAGTGGAACGGCTGTTGTGGGTCGGATGAACACCGTCGGCATAATAAACCACAGCATCTTCCGGCATACCGGAAAGGATTTCGGAAAGTTCTCCGACAAAGGCTGCCTGCTTGGAGGCATCAGCCTCGCAAGGGACTTCCGATGTCTTCTTATAGGTGAAACCAATGCGGTTCAGCAGGTCTACAACCCCCTGGGGCGTGTACTCCACGCCGAATGTGGACTTTATCCACTCTGCCACACTCTTGGCATCCGTATAGATATGCTCACGAAGTTCCTTGCGCAAGGCGGACAACTGTCTGCTGTCAAGAAGCCCCCAATAACCTTTGTGGCGGTTTTCCAGAAGTTCATCGGCACCGCCGTGCAAATAAGCGGAACGGTAACGGTATACGGTGGAAACGTCTATTCCAAGGCATGAAGCCACGAAGGAAGGAGAATTGCCCATGCCCAACATCAGAATGCAAGTCACACGGGCATAGTCGGAACTTCCGGCTAGATTCCGTTGAAGTTTACGTAAATTTTCTATTTCTGATGTCGACAACTGCATTTCCATGCCGTAAAGATACAACTTTTAAACGAATTATTCGCATTTCACTTACTTTTGACTATA
>NZ_JACSPP010000134.1 GCF_014837065.1 Phocaeicola intestinalis | reverse complement strand
ATAAGTAGATGTTCATAATTAGTTTATATCATATAGATTTGCTACCTTTGCCTCATAATCCTCAAAGCTACCTCTATGGGCAAAGTCAAATCAATCAGATTAAAGGACTCCGAACGGTTGTCCTTGGAGGCAGGCTTCCGAAATGGTTCGAGCCATTGCTTCCGGATGCGCTGCCGTGCCGTACTGCTCAAATCAGCAGGTTTTTCAAGCAAGGCCATAGGTTTGCAGACAGAAATGTCGCATGTGTCCGTCAACTTTTGGGTAAAACGTTTTTTAACGGAAGGCATCAACGGCCTACAGACCCGCCCCGGCCGTGGCCGCAAACCTATCATGGACTGTACGGACGAGGAAGTTGTCCGCAAAGCCATCGAACAGGACAGACAGAGCGTGAGCAAAGCCAGGGAAGCCTGGCAGAAAGCCACGGGCAAGGAAGCGAGCGACCTGACGTTCAAGCGTTTTTTATCAGCATTGGCGCAAGATATAAGCGAATAAGGAAACGCCCAAGGGGAGTACCCTCGCCGCAACTCTATGCGTATAAGACCGAGAAGTTGCAAGAACTTGAACAGCTGAACAGAGACGGCAAAATAGACCTCTATTATGCCGATGAAAGTCATGTATGCACCGAAGGCTATGTGCCTTACGGCTGGCAATTCCGTGACGAAGATGTGTATATCCCTTCCCAAAAGGCACAAAGAGTCAACATCTTCGGCATGATAGACCGGAACAACCGCTATCATGGATTCACCACGACTGAAAGCATTGATGCGGACAAAATCGTTGAGTACCTCGATGGCTTTTCCTTGCGCATAAAAAGAGATACGTTCATCGTGCTTGACAATGCGAGCGTACATCGGAACAAGAAAGTACGGGAACTGAGAGTGCTGTGGGAGAAACGTGGGCTTTTCCTCTTTTACCTTCCGCCGTATTCCCCTCACCTGAACCTTGCGGAAACCTTGTGGAGGATAATGAAGACCAAATGGATCAGACCGCAGGACTATGCAAGTAGCGACAATCTCTTTTACACCGTCAATAGGGCATTGGCGGCTGTCGGGGATACCTTGGGAATTAAACTTAAACATAATGCTGCTTAATTTTGATTAGTTACTTA
>NZ_JACSPP010000133.1 GCF_014837065.1 Phocaeicola intestinalis | reverse complement strand
GGGTATTTCATATCGTATGCTTATTGGTATAGCACAAAAATAGTGAGAATATTTTATATTGCCAAATTTATTAGGGATGCAGAATTTTTCGTATATTTGGGCATGGAGTTATGGATAGGCTATGAGAGTAAATACATTGATATGGTTTGTGCTATTGGTTTTGACCGGGTGCGGAGGCAGGCAAATGCGAGGAATCGATTCTTCAGATACATTGGTGGTAAAATCCTCACCTGTGGAAAAACAAGCTACGGGAATGGATATGCTTTACCGTTTGTATAAAGTGTATGGGATATCGGGTGATTTGGCAAGCGACCCTTATTGTCCGCCGTTCCTGAAGGGGGTGTATTATGCTAACGGCATGTTGGTATTTCAGGTAGAAGGCGATACTGTAGCTATACGTCAGACTTTGGAACAGAAAACGGGAAGCAGTGCTTTTCATTTGGAGTTGACAGGTGATTCGTTGTTTTCGCAGAAAGATTTGATAGTATTGCAAAGGAAGGTCCGTCAGCGTTTGGCTTTACCGGAGAATACCGATGTCAATGCCAATGTGGTAGGGTATGGTGTAGGGGCGCATCATTTATCCATAAATCTGATAGTAAATACATCCGAAAGTCAGCAGGCGTTCCGGAAGAAGATTATTGATTCGCCTGCTTTACAATTTAGTGGAGGTCGTATGGATGAACCTTGTACGAAAGAAGGTATAAGCGGGACATTAGGCGTACATTTGAAAACCACTTCTCCGTCTTTTTCTGTCCAATCGGAAACCGTAACTTTTATCTTGTCAAATGAAAGTGGTACGAATATCCATTATGGAGCCGATTACTCGTTGGCTTATGAACGGGAGGGGCAATGGTATCATTTGCCTATAAATCCGAATGTGATAAGTATAGGCTATGTCTTGTGTCCGGGCAAAACGGAAAAGCTTACTGCCCACCTTTATCCCGATGTGCATCCCAACAACCCCGGACGTTACCGTTATTTCAAAGAAATCACTATTGGGGATAATCGTGAAAAGATTCTGTTAATGGCAGAGTTCCGTTTGGAAGATTAGTCTTGAATCTTCCAGTCATCAATGGTTCCGGTCTGCGAGGAGAAGCTTACACCTATTTTATATACAGGCCGCCTGTCGGAAGCGTAGGGGCGTGCGTAGCCTTT
>NZ_JACSPP010000132.1 GCF_014837065.1 Phocaeicola intestinalis | reverse complement strand
GTGTGGTGATAAATGTACTAAAATCTGTTAAGTCCGCTGGTGCAGCTTTTCTAATGGAATGAAAGCGACTAAATTTGCAAGAAAAGCCATATGCTGCTAAGTCAATTTGAAGGTCGTTTTCCGACGGAAGAATCCTGCGTGTCTTATTTTAGAGACATTCGCATCATCCAAGGCGTTTCCTGCCCTAATTGCGGTGTCAAAACTGATAAGTGGCTGCAAGGGAGAAAAGCGTTTCAGTGTACAAAATGCGGTTGCAGCATTCCCTTGACCAAGGGGACGGTAATGGAACACAGCAAGTTGTCCCTTCGTACTTGGTTCTATGCCATGCACCTTATGACGTCCATCAAGCAGGTGCTTTCCGCAAAAGAAGTCCAGCACCAGCTGCGGATAGAACAATACCCTCCCGTGTGGCTTATGATGATGAAGTTGAGGAACATCATGGGAAAGCGGGATTCCATATACCAATTGTCGGATGAAGTGGAGCTCGATGAGGCGTTCTTTCCGATACGGATTCCTGAAGAGGCGCGCGGTGAGAAAATCAAGCGCGGGGCAGGAAGCCAACAGCAAGCTAAGGTACTTGTCATCGTTGAAAGCAAGCCTGTTGACACTGTACTGCAGCAATACTTGTGCGAGGCAACAGAGCAATCCATAAGAAAAGCATCCAAATTGGCTAAAAAAGCGGAAAGGCAAAGCATCGGAAAGGTTGTCCATTACATAAAGATGTTTGTGATTGACAATCTGAGTGCTGACACGTTGGACAAAATAGTACGTAAACACATTGACAAGGATACGGTCATCGTTTCAGACGGTTCCTCCTCGCACATAAACTTCGAAGGGTACTTCAAAGGGTATGAACGGCATGTTGAGAGCAATGTGGATTCTGTTGTCAAGACTCATTTGCCTTGGGTGCATGTTGTCATAGGACGCTGCCGAAGTGGCATTGCTGCCATTCATGGTGAGGTTGACAAGCAGTTCTTGCAACTTTACTTGAATGAATTCTGCTGGAAATTCAACAGAAGATTCTTCAAAGATTCATGCGACCCGAAATATGACCTGTTTGATAGGTTGGTTAAGATTGCCGCCATTTACACATCGGACATCAAATGGAGAGACTACTACTTACCGGACGATGAAATCGTTTAAGGTTTGTTAGTACATTTATCAC
>NZ_JACSPP010000131.1 GCF_014837065.1 Phocaeicola intestinalis | reverse complement strand
TCTGCGATATGCGGAAATCCCTGTGCCTCTTTTATATCCCAAGAAGAAGGTTATCTATTAACTTGCGAAACTTGAATTAATAATACAAGGAAGTATCTTACAGAGTTAGGATTAGATGGAGAATCTATCTCAGAAAAATATTTGTTTACATCAAATTTGAAAGAATTATCTGGAGCAATTTTGCATAAAACAGTTTTTGCTTTTAGATTAGCATGTTTATTGGAAGTTGAAAAACATTTAAATATAAAAATGCCAATAATTCTTGATTCTCCTAGTGGAAAAGAAATTGATCATCAAAATATCGAAGCAATGATAAAAATTTTGAAACGAGATTTCTCTGAAAATCAAATAATTATTGCCTCTATTTACGAATATGATTTAATAAATATAAATAAAATCAATATTGTAAATAGACTAATTGAATAATTGCTTAAATTATAAATCAAGTAATTGAATATTAGATCAATTTGATATATTGCATTTCGATAATGTCTTGGTGAATTGTAGAGTATTTTATAGAATAATTAAATTGGGAAAATATGAAAGGATTACCATTACAAGTAAAGTCTTGTCTTGATAAAGCATTAGATTCCGCATTATAATAAACCTGCTGTTAAATTTAAATCGGGCGGATACATTGTTTTAATGTGTATAGCATGGACTTCTTTATTACATGGAATCTTTTTAAGAAAAAAGATTAAGCCAATATATAAAGAAAAAAATGGCCGATACAAAAAGGTAAATGGAGAGATTCAGTATTGGGAACTAAAAACGTGTGTCGCAAAATATTTTGTTGACAGCAACAATCCTATTCGCAAGAATTTAGAGTTTTTTATACCGTTAAGAAACAAAATTGAACACAAATTTTTACCTGAATTAGATTCTAATATTTTTGCAGAATGCGAATCCTTATTATTGAATTTTGATAAAATCGTGGAAGCTGAATTTGGACATAAATATTGTTTGCGCGAATCGTTATCTTTTGCTTTGCAGTTATTTCCATCTTCAGAGACATTAAGTATGGCTACAAAAGCAAATAAAGACTATGATAGTATAGTTTCCTTTATTAATCAATATCGTTCTTCTATAACTACTGATGTATTAAATTCAGGTGAGTATGCTTTTAAGGCCTTTTTATAGTCAAAAAGAAATGGTTTGCGAATTAGACAACCGGAATTTAAGAGTCAGAAGTGACTCCAACTCTTCTTTAT
>NZ_JACSPP010000130.1 GCF_014837065.1 Phocaeicola intestinalis | reverse complement strand
TCTAATTATCAAAAATGGGCACATTTATTGTCTTTCTGTTGTTTAACTTTTGTTAGTACATTTATCACCACACGGAGAAAGAAAATGCCCTAATGAGCTATGGCTTTTCTGTTCTCAAAAGCCTGTGAGAGTACCAGCGGATAGGCAGACCTTTTCTTTTCATTGATATGATACACCTTTCCTTGTCGGCTGGTCGGACAGCAGGCAGGTCGGATGTCCGACCGACCTGTCTGCAGATAGTGGCATTTCCTTCCATCCGTTTGTCCCGCAGACTTGTTGGCGGATGAAAATCCGATGAATTGATGAGTTGACAGGATAATAAACTGATAACCAAAATGATATATGTTCATCATCGTTTCATCAAACCACTCGCCCCAAAAAAGTGATGTAGAGTGCGGTGTGTCCTTTCTTTTTTCATCAGCCCGATTCTCTTGTTGAAAGGTTGATGAAGACGTAAGTTGCTGTTTCTCTTTATGTTTATATATACTTTCATCATCTCATCAAAATATCAGAATTTTTCCAGCTGTATTTTGTTTACCGTGTAGTAACGTCCTATTCCTCTCAATCGGCGAATAATGACAATCCCGATTCACAATCTTGTAGAGAATTGTACCTACGCAAATGATTTCTTTTTTTCTTCATGTTTTTGATACAGGTTTTAGTGCTGCCTACATTCTGTCGGCAACGGATTAAACATGGTTGCAAATCTACGGAAGTGTCGGTAAAATCTTGATACGCAAATCTATGCAGAACGGCGCAAAATAGGTCATGCCAAAAGAAAAAGCAGTATAAACGGGTGGCTCTTTCAGATAAAAGGAGATAAAAAAGCCCGAAGTCGTGGAATATGCACTTCTTCGGGGACTGGTTGTTGCAGATAATTACAGATTGACTGATGTACCGATTTACGGATTCAATGACTTCTTGTCGTCACTACGTCAGATTAAACCGTTAATCATCAAATGACTGAACATAAAAAGTTCATTCTAACATTTATTCGGCATTCTGTTATTCACTGACACCAGCAGGACTTGTTTTTCTTTTCGTCGGCACAATCTTTCCAGCAGTGCATTGCGAACCGTTGCGGCACCTGACGTGTCAATGCGAAAAGCGAGTACCACCACCATCGGCAAGGCATACATGTCCGCATAATAGCCGTTGGGCAGCTTGATACGTTTTTCAGCTTCAAGAGGATTCAAAACTCCACACTTGTACACGGCACGAATGGCGGCACGGAGCGTCGGG
>NZ_JACSPP010000012.1 GCF_014837065.1 Phocaeicola intestinalis | reverse complement strand
TTCTACCTGATATTCCGTTTGGTCAGCGTCTATACGGTCTATACCGAAAAGGAACAGAGCGAAGGACGGGTGGACTGTATCGTAGAGACACCCGATTACGTCTATATCTTCGAATTTAAGCTGGACGGTTCGGCAGACGAAGCCTTAAAGCAGATAGAGGAAAAAGGCTACGCACGCCCGTATGCTTCCGACAGGCGACCTATATATAAAATAGGTGCCAGCTTCTCCTCGCAGACCGGAACCATTGACGACTGGAAGGTGCAAGGTTAATATCTTTGAAACAAGAAAGACGCAGAAGTATAATAATCCGTTTACACTTCTGCGTCTTTGTTATTTCAATGTGATTCCGTCCAGATTATACCAGATGTGCCACCCATTCATCACGGTCGCCCGGAAGGAGGTCTACTACCGGAATCTCAATCATTGTGTAGCATCCCGGTTGCTGACGCATCGAGGCGCGGGCTACGCATACCAGTACTTGGGCAGTCAGAGCCGGATTGTTGATTTTCATATCAAATTCGAACAATTGGTTATGAGTCTTGCCCGATACACCTTTGCGAACCAAGTTCACACCGTGGCCTACATCGTTCAGGTCGTCCACACAAGCGACTTGTTTCACGTGCGTTTCGTCATTCACGAAATACGGGTCAGCTTTGATAGCTGCTTCTACCTGCTTGAAGTCGGCACCCTCTTCCAGCTCTACATATACCATACGGCGATGAATACCCGTACCTACCGGAATAGTCATCGACAACGCATCTTTCACACCGGCAATCGCACGCACAGCTACAGAATGACCCATGCTGCGGCCCGGACCGAAGTTGGTATAGGTAATGCCTTTCGGAGCAATGGCTTCCAGCAAGGTACGTACTACCGAGTCACTTCCCGGGTCCCAGCCTGCCGAAATAACCGATACGGTATTGTTTGCCTTAGCCACTTCGCCCAATGTACGGCGCAAGTCGCTGATTTGCGTATGGATATCAAAGCTGTCCACGGTGTTGATACCGAGTGCGAGGATTTCTTTTGCATATTGTTCTACGCTGCGCGTCGGAGTGGCAAGAATGGCAACATCCACGTTTTTCAGTTCTTTGATGTCTTTCACCACTTCATAGTTTGCCAACTCGGCAGGCTTGTTTTCCGCCCCATGACGGCGCACAATACCTGCCACTTCGAAATCGGGAGCCGCTTCCAGCGCTTCCAGCGTAAATTTTCCGATATTACCGTAACCCACTACGGCTGCTCTAATTTTCTTCATCGTGTTTGATGTTTTAAAATGAATCTTCAATTGAACTAATCTGTGTAATCTGTGGTGTGTCACTCACCAACTTTTACGCCACAAAGATAGAAAAACGAAACGATTCGTGACATACCGGAAAGAGGCGATTTTGAAAATATTATCACAAAACTTATGATTTATAACTTTCTTATGCCTATTTTTGCATCGAAATTAGAAATTGCAGCAAAAAAGATGATTGAATATATCAAAGGAGAACTTACCGAACTGACTCCCGCCATGGCAGTAGTAGAATGCCACGGGGTAGGCTATGGCATCAATGTTTCACTCAACACCTTTTCCGCCATTCAAGGGAAGCAGGAAGTCAAACTCTTCATCTACGAGGCAATCCGCGAAGACGCCCATGTGCTCTACGGCTTCGCCACCAAGCAAGAGCGCGAGCTTTTCCTTTTGCTCATCACCGTTTCGGGCATCGGAGGCAACACTGCACGGATGATTCTCTCCGCTCTTTCGCCCAATGAATTGTGCAACGTCATCAGCAGCGGAAACGACAAATTACTGAAAACCGTAAAAGGTATCGGGCTGAAAACAGCGCAACGCATCATTGTCGAACTGAAAGACAAGATAGCCTCCACAGGTATTACCGAGGCGGAGACCGTATCATCCATATCTGCATCTGTCAACACCGAAATCTACGAAGAAGCCGTAGCCGCCTTGATTATGTTAGGTTTCGCACAGGCTCCTACGCACAAAGCCGTGGCTAGTATCCTAAAAGCCGATCCCGATGCTACTGTAGAACAAGTCATCAAGCTAGCACTGAAGATGTTGTAAGATAATTCCAGCAAACATCTTTGCCCGATAGCTTGTAAATAAGTATACCGGTCTATCATCTTCATCTGCCAATGGAAGCGGATGAAACTCTTTGATAAAGCCAGCAGATTCATCGCTTTATGCTGATACGGATTGCCAGATTTATCTTTAATGATCAGATAGCCCGCTATCTTCCTTATAGTAGAGATGCTAAATTTTGCGTCTCTACAAAAAACATCCCCAATCAGCACACGATAAACCCAGACAGGCTCTAATCTTTATATTGATTTAGAAGCTGTTTTGAATTTATCGTGCGATGATTTGGGATGAGTTTTTGAGGCATTTCCGCTTCTGTGATGAGGAAGATAGCGGGCTATCTGACGAAGAACAGGAGCGAAAAGGACCAAAAAATCGCCCAAAGCACACACGAAAACGGATACATCAAGCCAAGAAAAACTTTTTGGAGAAATTCAAAACAGCTTCTATTTCTTACATGCTTTCCGTCTCATTCACGCCTTTCCCTAGAAGATTATCCGAATAATCATAAAATACATGTTGTGAAACATAAATAGATCAATAAGGTTTATTTGTAGCATAAAAATACATAAAAAATAGTTAACTGCTAACTCTACATTACAGAAAAAAAGCTATATTTGGAACGCTTTTTGAACAAAAGCAAGCATCCGTATGTTTACACGATGCTCAAATTAGCTGATTAATTAACCATAAATGATATTCTGGCCTTAGTCGGAAAAAGAGAAATCCGGCTGATGAATACAAGCAAAGAAGAAAGGCATATAATGATTTTAAAATGTATTAGAACAGTAGCGGTAGCTGCGTTGGCGCTGGTGAGCGTAAACGTATCGGGGCAGGACTTGCTGGCACGCCAGGCACCTATCGACAGAAAGCTGAAAGCTGTAGACTCGTTGGCGCTGATTCGCCAAATCAAGGCTGAACAAGCCGTTTATCCTGCCTATAATCTGTATCCAAACTGGCAGAACGACCGTGTACATGCTTATGGCAATACGGTACAAGTCCCAGATACATTCCGAATTGATTTAACCGGTTTCTGCATGCCCACTACGCATACGAAGATTACCTCAAAGTGCGGTCCGCGCTGGCGTCGTATGCATAATGGGTTAGATATTAAGGTATATATCGGCGATACCATTCGGGCGGCTTTCGACGGGAAAGTACGTATGGTGAAGTATGAACGTCGCGGTTATGGCAAGTATGTGGTTATTCGTCACGACAACGGGTTGGAGACCATTTACGGTCATCTTTCCAAACAACTGGTGAAAGAAGACGAATACGTAAAGGCTGGCGATGTGATAGGTCTAGGAGGCAATACCGGACGTTCTACTGGTTCGCACCTGCATTTCGAAACCCGTTTCTTGGGCGAGGTGATTAATCCTGAATTTATGTTTGATTTTCCGAAACAGGATATTGTGGCAGACAGTTACCTGTTTATCCGTAACGCAAACCGTTATCCGTACCAGCGTACACGTGCATTGGCAAACTTGAAGAGCGGGAAGAAAATCGAGAACGCGGAATCTTCACCTGCAGAAGGTGGTGCTATCCGTTATCATAAGATACGCAAGGGAGATACCTTGGGACGTATATCTCGGATTTACCACGTATCTATCGACCGTCTGTGTAAGATGAACGGCATTAAGCGTACCACAACCTTGCGCATCGGTCAGGTATTGCGTTGCTCATAAACAATAGCATTTTATCATTTCGGTAAGAAAAAATAACCGGGCAGGAGGAAAACGAAATCGTTTTCTTCCTGCTTTTGTTTTCCTGCCTCATTACACTACTGTACGTGCCGTTCGGCATACCTGTTCCCTGCTTTTTTGAGTGACGAAGACTGGAAAAAGGAGCATATTCTCTTTTTATTTGACAGGATAATCGTTATCTTTACCGCCAAATTGAACGAAAACAAGGATTATGATTAAACTTTTGTTGGTAGAAGACGATCCCAACCTGTGCTACATCGTACAGAGCGGACTGCAGGAACTGATAGGCGGATACGATGTGTGTACCGCTGCCAATGGAAAAGAGGGACTGGAAGCCTGGGAACAGCACAGACCCGACATCATTATCAGTGATATTGATATGCCTGAAATGGACGGATTCGAAATGGTAAAACGCATCCGGGAGACCGATGGTGATACCCCTATCCTTTTTGCTTCGGCTCTGACTTCTCCTAAAGACGTACGGAGAGGATATGGGTTCGGGGTAAACAATTATGTAAAAAAGCCCTATGTTCCCGATGAACTGGACGCCCATATTCATGCCATTTTAAAGATGAAGAGCGGAGAGAAAAGCCGTTCGGAAAACGGTTGCCTCAAGATAGGGCACTATACGCTGGAACCCGCCCATGCAACTTTACGCGATGATATAAACGGAAAGCTTCAAGTGCTGACCCAACGGGAAGCGCAGATATTGCAGCTGCTTGCCGAAAACAAGAACGAAGTGGTGCGCCGCGAAGCTATCCTGAGCCGTTTCTGGAATACGGAAGACGATTTCTTTGCCTCGCGCAGCCTGGATGTGTTTATCAACAAGCTTCGCAAACATTTCGAATCTGATGCAGATATCGAAATAAAAACCGTGCGGGGCATCGGGCTGATGCTGGTAACGGAATAAGAGCTTTTTCACCACAGATTACACAGATTAAGTTACAATTAAGAGCGAATCATAAATAACCCAAAGTTGTGCTTGTCGTTATTAACTATTAATTGTTCACTATTAATTATTTTCAATCCGTATAATCTGTGGTGAACAAGCCATTACCGTTCGTAATCGGTAAAGCGGATGCCTTCGGCGGCGTAATCATAGCTGCGGGAGAGTTTCCAGCTTTGGCTTGTTTCGTTCCAACGGTAGATGTCCTTGCTCTGCAGTTCGCCTTTATCCGAGTAAACCATTTCGCTGCGCACCGATTTCACGTACCCCATATCGGTCTTTGCGCATACCTCGCGCACCGTCACACGCTTGCCCGCCAACTCATCGTTGAACAACTTCTCCGGAGTCTGTGCGCTCATCACTGTTGCTACACTTGCCAATACCATTACACTCGCTGCTTTTTTCAAATTCATTGTTTTCATAATACGTTCTATTTTAATGTGATACTTTTGTTTTATTTTGATATGACAAAGGTAAGTGTTCCGTCTTTCCTTTTAGGTTATCGGTATGTTATCTTTAGGTTAACGGGGATTTTTTCGCGGATAATTGTATCTTTGCCACAGAAAACAAGATACATGACACGCTATGGACAAGAAAAAGATAAAAGAGTTTTTCGCCGATAAAAAGAACCGGCGATTCGCAGGCCTAAGCGCATTGACTTTCTTAGGACTTATCGGGGCATTGGCTTTGCAGGCGGTGTGGCTATATAATGTATACACCTTAATTAGAAATGACATCCAAAAAGAATGTACGTCCATTTTAGATACAGCACTATATGAAGAAACAAATATCATATCATCCCATATTCCTGACGGTTACGAAATTCTAGGTGGCCCACAAAATGACTCCATATCCTCAAATACATATTTATATGAAGGAATATACAAATTGGGGCTTCAATATTCAATAACAGAAATAGATTCCATTGCAGGCGTTTATCTACATAAAAAAGATATAAATGCAGACTATGTTATATGCAATGTCAATCCTAAGACAAAAGAGATTTACGATAAAAGTAATACGCATAAACTATTCCAATTAGGACTTATTAAATCCGATATTATCCCAACAAGATTAGATTTCTCTCAAGGAGTACAAATTATATTGGAAAATCCCTTCAAATACATTTTTGAACGCATGGGGCTTCTCATTATCTCCACATTGATTATCTTATCTTTTGTCATCTCCTGCATCATCTGCCAAATCCGTATCATCGCGCGTATGAACAAGATTTTCCAGATACGTGAAGACTTCACCTATGCCATGATACACGACATGAAGACTCCTCTCAGCTCCATTTTCACCGCACTCTACTTCCTGCATAGCGGAAGGCTGGACAACAAGCCCGAGACAAAAGAGAAATATTACACCATAGCCGAGAACGAGGTGGACCACCTGCTGACCCTAACCAACAAGGTGCTCACCCTGTCGAAGCTGGAAAGCCACAAGCTGGAAATGAACCGGGAAGACGTACCGCTGGAACCGATGGTAGAGAACCTGACCGTGAAGTTTACCGCCAAGGCACAAAAGCCCGTCCGGTTCACCGCCGACCTGAAAGCTCCGGCGGTATATGCCGACAAGGAATACTTGGAAGAAATATTGAGTAACCTGATAGACAATGCTATCAAGTATTCGAAACCCGAAGGGGTAGACATCCGCATCCGTTCGGAACTGAACGAGAAATACACCGTCGTCAAGGTACATGACAACGGTCTGGGCATTTCGGAAGCCGACCAGCGCACTATCTTCAACAAATACGAACGTGCCGCAGCCGGACGGAAGAAGAACAAGAACAGACCTTCCGGCTTCGGCTTAGGGTTGAACTTCGTACAACAAGTGATGCATGCCCACGAAGGAAAGGTATTCGTCAGCAGCATCGAAGGAGAGTTCACCGAATTTGCATTATTATTTCCAAGGTAATTATTCAGGTGACCAGGTGACTAGGTACTAGGTGACTAGATATTAAATACATTAGTAAACATCAGCAAGACTATATACTTGATAAAGTATTGTTTTTTAAAACCTAGTCACCTAGTACCTGGTCAACTAGTTAACAAAATCACATCGGCATCACCACAAATACGCGGTAGTTCTGCTGGGCTTCCAATTCTTTCATGAAGCTACAGATATCCGTTGCGCCAATCGCTTCAATTACCGCTTTGGTATCGGCAGGCAATTCGGAAGGCAGCAGCTCGTTGCCGGCTATCTCGCCACACCAATAACTGTTGGTGCGCTCCATTTCGGCAAACTGCTTTACCATAAACTCTTTTACCTTGGTAAGTTCTGCCTCATCTACCTGTTGCGCCAGCTTCGTAAATTCGTTGCGGATAATCTCCAGCGCACGGTCTTTCTTCTCCGGTTTCATCGGGAACACAGTCTGATACACCAAAGGCACATCCGACGTACGTTCCAGCACACCGCCGGTAGAAATGGAGTAAGTAGCCCCCTCTTTCTCTCTTACCTCGCTGAGCAGGCGGGCACTCATCAGTTGGGCACACATCGATGCCAATATCCGGTTCTTGAAGTTATAAGGAACGGTTCCGCTTACGAAGATACCGCCATACGCCTGCGGCACTTCCATTTTCAGTTTGACCTCTCCGGTCTTTTCGCCTGCAGTCACCCCTATTCCGCTGATACGCTTGATTTCAGCCTTCTGTGCCGGGTCGGACGGCAACGAAGCCAGATATTGTTCTGCCAGGCTTTTCAGTTCTGCCTCATCAAAGTTTCCACTGAATACGAAGGTAAACTGGGAAGCGTTGGCGAGCTGTTCGCGGATTATCTTCAGGATATGCTCACGGTTTGCCCCGTCGACATCCGCTGCATCCAGCATCTGCATACGTGGTGACTGATACATAAACTGATACAATTTCTGCTGGAAAATCAGCTGGGGATTGGATTCCTGGTTCTGAAGCACACCTTTCAACAGGTTCTGCAATGCCGTAAACTCATCGGCGGTGACATTCAATTGCGTAAAGTTCAGGTAAATCAATTCCATAAGGGTCTTCAGGTCTTTAGGAGTGGCATTGCCGCTGACATTGCGCACGTAATGGTCCAGTTCGATATTGACAATCGCTTGCTTTCCTGCCATTTGCTTTGCCAAATCGGCAAAGGTGAACTCGCCTAAACCATGCTGGGCAGCCACGACAGGCATGAATAGCAAATCGTTAACCAGTTCGTCGCCATAAACCGACGTACCACCCTTAGCCGTAGCACGGAATACGATTTCATCGTTTTTGAAGTCAGTCTTCTTCACAATCACCTTCACTCCGTTTGATAGCATCCATTCCTTGGCGCCGAACTGGGGAAGCGCTTTTTCCGATACAACCTTTCCGGCTGCCGGAAGCTGGCTTATCAGCGGCTCATTCTTTACATTATCCACATACGGAGCAATCTCTTCGGCATCTAGCTGTGCCAAGGAGGCTTTCAGGGCAGCAACATCCGGACAAACGATACCTTCTTTCTCCGGAAGTGCAATCAGGACTGCCATGTTCCGTTCGTTGAGCAACTGGGCATACATCTGATTGACCGCCTCAACCGGAATCTGATTGGCAAGCATGTTCATCAGCTGATATTCGTTCTCGATACCCGGAATCGGCGTCTTGTCGAGGAAGTTACGGACATAAGATTCTGCCAGCTTCCGGTTCTCCTGATGATTGCGGTTATTGTATGCCTGTTCCAGTTGCGACAGGTATTCAGAACGGCAACGTGCATACTCGGTAGCGGTAAAGCCTCCGCGTTTGGCACGCAACACTTCCCGATAGACCGCGTCCATAGCCGGTTCGGTGTCGCTTCCTTTCGGCACGGCAATATATGCCATCGCCTTCTTGGTCTTACACAACTCCATATCGCCATGCTGTCCCTGCGCCAAAGCATACGGAGCATCCGGCTTGGTGGAAATGTCGTGCAGGCGATACATCATCATCATGTCCGCCATGTCCAGCATATATTCGGTGGTAAGCGCCAGCATCGTGTTGCGGAGCGAATCGGGCAATACATCATACTTGAAATAGAACTTCACCAGCGAGTTGCCCTGCTCCTTGTCCTGTCCGATGGCTATCACCGGTTCGGTAAAATCATCTACCGGATAATAAACACGTTCGGCAGGCTGGGCAGGAAGCTCAATAGGCGCAAACAGCTCCTTGATTTTCGCTTCGATGCGGTCTACATCCACATCACCTACCACCACGACTCCCTGCAAGTCGGGGCGATACCATTTCTCGTAATAATCGCGCAAAGCCTGATAAGGGAAATGGTCGACAACTGACATCAGTCCGATAGGAGAACGGCTGCCATAGCGGCTATCCGGGAAAATAATGGGCGATGTTTTTTCAAAAATGCGTTGCATGGGAGGCATCTGGCTGCGCCACTCTTCATGAATCACGGCACGTTCTTCATCAATGGCTTTGTCTTCGAGCAACAGACCGTTTGCCCAGTCGCTCAAAATCAGCAGGCAGGAGTCCTGCACGCCGATGCGTTCCGAAGGCACTCCGCAGATGCGGTACACGGTCTCGTCGACAGCTGTATAGGCATTGAGGTTCATGCCGAACTTCACGCCTACCGATTCCAGCCAGGGAATCAACGTGTTGCCGGGGAAGTGCTTGGTGCCGTTGAAACACATGTGCTCTAAGAAGTGAGCCAGTCCGCGCTGGTCTTCTTCTTCCTGAATAGACCCTACCTTTTGGGCAATATAAAAATCCACCTGATTTTCCGGATAGTCGTTGTGACGGATGTAGTAGGTCAGTCCGTTGTCCAGTTTTCCGATGCGGACGTTCTTGTCCACTGGTACAGGAGGCATCTGCTGTGCACGTAATCCCAAAGGAAGCATGCAGCATCCCGCCAAGGCAAAACAAATAAATTTCGTAAATCTTTTCATAAGTTTTTCTTACTATTTTATTAAACAATCTTTCTTTTAACAGCACAAAGATAAGTATTTGTCTCCACATATTATGTTATCACAATGTTATCTTTAGGTTAACGGGACTTACAGCATAGAGCTACAGACGTGGGCAGCTGATACCAAACAAAAAACAACCTTCTGTATAATCGGTGGTGAAAAAATGTACCTTTGTCGTACGATAAACCCATAAAACAATTCTGGTATGGAAAAGGAAAAAGTGAAAGGCATCCCTTACGGAGTGGCAAGTTTCGAACAGTTAAGGCAGGAAAATTCCTATTACGTAGACAAGACGATGTATCTTCCCATGCTGGAGGAGATAAGCAACTACCTTTTCCTTATACGTCCCAGAAGATTCGGAAAGAGCGTATTTGTCAGCATGATGCGGGCGTATTACGACATTGCCAAAGCGGACCGGTTCGATACACTCTTCGACGGACTCTGGATAAAAGAACATCCCACACCGTTGAAGAATGCCTTTCAGATTATCTATTTTGATTTTTCCATTGTAGGAACAGGATCCAATGAACAGGAACTGGAACAAAACTTCAACAAATATTGCGGACAGGTACTGGACGTTTTTGCCGAAGTTTATGCCAGCTTCTATGACAAAGGATTCGAGCAGGAAGTCAAAAAAGAAAGCAGCGCCCGTTCCAAGCTGAACTACCGCTTCTTAATAAAATCGATGAAAGGCAATTAAATCCCGAAAACCAATGGATAATTTCACTGAAATTCGTATCTTTGTAAATCATAAAAAACAAATTCGCTTATGGAAAGCAGAGAATTAAGAGACAGATACGTCAACCCGTATACCGACTTCGGTTTCAAGAAACTGTTCGGCACCGAGATAAACAAAGACTTGCTTATCAGTTTCATCAATAGCCTGCTCCATGGCAGAGAAGTGGTGAAAGACCTCACCTATCTCAATACCGAACACCTCGGCATCAGTGAAGCCGACCGCAAAGCCGTGTTCGATGTTTATTGCGAAAATGAAAATGGCGAAAAAATATTAGTCGAGATGCAGCGAGGCATCCAGCAGTATTTTAAGGACCGTAGTCTTTACTATGCAACTTTTCCCATCCGTGAACAAGGACAGAAAGGGGAGTGGGATTATCAGCTGAAATCAGTCTATATCATTGGCATCCTCAACTTCACGTTTGATAAAGATAACGACAATTATTTCCACCACGAAGTGCAATTATTTGATAACCAGACCAAAGAAGTCTTTTACGATAAACTGACTTTCATCTACTTGGAAATGCCCAAATTCAATAAAACAGAAGATGAATTGACTGACATGTTCGAGAAATGGCTTTTTGTTCTTCGCAATCTTTCCCGATTGATGGAACGTCCCAAAGCCTTACAAGAACGCATTTTCACCAAGCTTTTCGAAGCTGCCGAAATTGCCAAGTTCACTAAGGTGGAATACGATAATTACGAAGAAAGCTTAAAAATCTATCGAGACTGGAAAAATACGATTGATACCGCAAAGAAAATTTCATGGGAAGAAGGACATGAAAAAGGGAAAGAAGAAGGGAAAGAAGAAGGACGGGAAGAAAAGGCTGCCGAAATGGCTCGAAGTTTAAAAGCGGAAGGGATTCCAGTTAATATTATCGCTAAATGCAGCGGTTTAAGCGAAGACCAAATCAACACCCTCTAAAAATGCATACGAATTCAATATAAATTAGAAACAGTTCTGAATTTCTCCAAAAAGTTTTTCTCGTCTTGATGTTTCCGTTTTCCCCGATAAATTTATTTGACCGAATATGAACCAATACATGATTGAATGGTTCATAATCTGCTTTAAGCAGTCTTACTTTTACGTTCTCCAATTGAAAACCGTACGGTTTCCATATCGAGAACGTACGGTTTTCAATTGGAGAACGTACGGTTTTGATATGGAAACCATAAAAGGATGCCGCTTGCATCGATAATATAACCTAAGCGGAAACTGAAATGTAGTGAACGTATTGAGGGATTAATTATGCGAATCAGGAGTTAAACGTAGTTATGTTTCACAGGAGTTATCACTTCGTTCAGGAGTTAAAGGCCAATAGCCTTGCTTCTGAAACCGGCGCCAAAAAGCATTGGCATCTAACTCCCAGCGGGCGATAACTTCCTATAACTCCCTTTTAACTCCTGATTGTATAAATGTACGCAACGTCCTTCTTTGATTCATTCAAAACTGTTTCCGTTTTTTTCAATCCGTGTAATCTGTGGTGAAAAACACTCACGCTTCCTCTTCTTCGTGCAGAATAAACCGCTCGATTTCTTCAACAGACCCGCAGGCGAATCTTTTCAGCAGCTTGCCTTCACGCAGGTAATAGATAGTGTCGCACACCTCGTGCAAGGCATCCAGCCGGTGCGAAGATACGATGACGGTTTTCCATTGTGCTTTCAGGTTGCGAATCAGCTGCTTCATCTGGATACATCCTTTCAGGTCAATGCCATTGAACGGTTCATCCAGGATATAAAGGTCGGGGCCTTGCAGACAGACCGCCATAAAGCCTAACTTCTTTTGCATTCCTGTGGAATATTCGGAAGCATAGCGGCCGAGAGGAAGACGGAACATTTTTGTATTCAAGTAATCTATTTGCTTCCGGTTGACCTTCTTCCCGTATGCCCGCAGGCAAAACTCGATGTATTCGTATCCCGTCACCAGCGGATAAAAGAAATTATCGGCTGGCAAATAACCTACCGTCACCCACTCGCCTTTCCGAATCATGCCTTCATACGAAGCCATCCCCGTCAGGCAACGGAACAAAGTTGTCTTTCCTGATCCATTGTCCCCTACCAGTCCATACACTTTTCCCCAGTCGCAAACCAGCGAAACATCATCGAGCACTTTTGCGCGCCCGAACGACTTTGACATATTCTCCACACGTATTATTTCCATATAGCTTTCCATTTTATCCATACCGCATACAAAAGTATTCCCACGACCGTCAATTCTGCCAGACAGCCCACCCAGGCGAAACAAGTCCATGCAAACAAAGGAATACATACGGCAAGCTGCATCACCGCAATACCGACAGTTACCGGACAAACCCAACGGAACAACGCCATGCTTTGCAGATAGAGAATACCCGATGTCAGGCAGGAAAAGAAAAACAGAACGTCTTCTGCCCGGACCCCTCCGGCAAGGCACATCATCCCGAAAGGCAGGAACAGCACCGATGCATTCCAGCTATTCGCTTTCCATAATTCCCTCTGCAGGATATGATAACTCCTGAACTTCTGCAACAGATGTGCATCGGGTACGTAGCTGTAGGCACCCGACTGGATAATGCCCCAAACCAACATGCCCACCTTTGCCACCCGTACATTGCCGTTCAGACATCCCAATGCCGACATACCTATTACAATAAGGTATAGCCAGCTCATGCGACGGAACATCCGGAGATATTCCATATTGCCGGCATACAGGAATCCGAACCTTATGGGGGTTATCCGGAAACGGACAGGAGGCACGAAAGGCAACAGGCAAATCCCCAACGGCATGCACAAAGCTATCAGCCATTCGCCCCGTATCCCTGCTATTACGGCAAAAGGCAGGCTTAGCAAAAGGTATTCGTAGCAGAAGAAAACCGACACATTATCGGTAAACCTGCGCAAAAATTCCCTGTCCTTCCTTGCCTGGTGATAAGCGCCTATCACCAGCAGGCAGGCAACCGGAAGCATCCAGCCTGTCTTTACCTTACACAATATCGCTACGGCAAGGACGAGCAGCCCAACCAACAACACGCTCCGCACAATGCCCAATTCCTTCAGCAACCTGCCTCCGCTCTGCAGGCGTAACCTGACATAATATCCAAACATACCTCTGTGCCCGTTCAGCATTTTTCGTAATGATACAACTTACTGATTACTATTGTTTCATAGACTTATCTTCTTTAAAAACAGTTCTTATCTTCTTGCAGAATCCGAAGAGTTTCCCAACACCTGTTTCAACCACGGATATCCCCAAATGATTGCCATATAGACTATACCAATGAATAGAAGTGAACCGAGTGCCGCTCCCAATTCATACCTCCATTCATAAGTGTTCCAAACTACCTGACCATCAACAAGCCATTGTTTCAGGGGACGATAACCACATCTGACAAACAGATATACCCACGCAAAGATGACCAACATCTGCATACGATTCACATGCTTAGCTTTCATATTTCTCATTTAAGTTTTACTGACGCAAAAGTAAGCATCTGTTCTCACACACTATGTTATCGCAATGTTATTTTTAGGTTAACGAGAATTGGCCGGAGGTGCTGGTTGCTGATTTGCATCACTTGCCAAACCTCTCTACATAACAATCTGGAAATTTATGACAAAGAATATACGGATTGCCACAACTTTTTCGTATCTTTCCGTGTTGATAATATATAAACCCTTTAAAAACAAACATCATGAAACATGCAATGCCCCAGCTTCCCTACACGATGGAAGCACTGGCTCCACTGATGAGCCAAGAAACTTTAGAATACCATTATGGCAAGCACCTGCAAACCTACGTGGACAACCTGAACAAACTGATAGCCGGAACGCCCTTCGAGGACATGAGTCTGGAAGACATTATCTGCAAAGCCGACGGAGGCATTTTCAACAATGCCGCACAAGCTTGGAACCATACATTCTTTTTCGAAACACTGACCGCACAACCTCAAGACATACCTGCCTCGGTGGCAGATAAACTGGCAAAGGACTTCGGGTCGGTAGAAGCATTCAGACAAGAGTTTACCCAAAAAGCTACCACTCTCTTCGGTTCGGGATGGGTATGGCTGGCAGAAGATGCCGGCAAGAAACTTTGCATCCTTTCCGAACCGAACGCAGGCAATCCGCTGACCCGAGGCATGAAGCCCATCCTTACCATTGATGTATGGGAACATGCTTACTACATCGACTATCGTAACCGACGGGCTGCATACATCGAAGCATTCTGGGAACTGATAGACTGGACAAAAGTTGCTGCACGCTTCTAACGAGATACTGATTTACGCCGATTCATGCGGATTGATTCTTTCATGGAAAATCCACACGAACCGGCGTTTTTCCACTATCTTCTGTTTTTCCGCCTCGTTTTTTATTTTTTATTAAAAACACTTGCCTTTATACTCCCTTCTTTGATTTATTTGTTACTTTTGTCGCCGAAATTTCATTAAAAGCAAGAAATATGAACACTACACTCTTACTCCTGGGCATCGGTATGCAAGAACTGATTGTCATCGTATTGATTCTGTTGCTGTTTTTCGGCGGAAGGAAGATTCCTGAACTGATGAAAGGACTGGGTAAAGGCGTGAAAAGCTTTAAAGACGGTGTGAACGGACTGGAAGAAGACTTAAAGGCAGACACAAAGAAAGACGAAAACACCCAACCGAATACCGATAAAGACAAATGATGAAAGAGAAAGGGGATAGCACAAAAACGAACGATGCATCGAACATGACTTTTTGGGATCACGTAGATGAATTGCGGAAAGTGCTATTCCGCATCATCATCGTGACGGGAGTGCTCATGCTTGCCGCCTTCTGCTTCAAAGACGAACTGTTCAGCATCATCCTTGCACCCAAAGAGAATGACTTCATTGTCTACCAATGGTTCGACCGTATCGGAAACGCCTTACACATTCCGGGATTATCCGTCCCAGATTTTCATATACAGCTTATCAATACCAAACTTTCGGGGCAATTTCTTACCCACATGAGCGTATCGCTCTATGCAGGCATTGTGCTGGCTTCGCCTTACATACTTTATCAACTGTTCCGTTTTGTCTCGCCTGCCCTTTATGCCAACGAACGACGTTATTCCCTACGCGTAGTAATGTGGGGCTACATACTGTTCCTGCTAGGCGTACTGTTCAGTTATTTTCTGGTATTTCCTTTTACTTTCCGCTTCCTTGCCCTTTATCAGGTCAGTGCGGAAGTAGAAAATGCGATTCTGCTCAGTTCATACATAGACACTCTGACTATGCTGAGCCTGATGCTGGGCATCACGTTCGAAATTCCCATCCTTGCCTGGCTTTTCGCCAAACTGGGATTTCTTACATCTACTTTCATGCGTACTTACCGCAAACATGCCATTATCATTGCACTGGTCATATCTGCCATCATTACGCCTACATCGGATGCCATTACCCTGATATTGGTAGCTGCCCCGATGTCCCTACTCTACGAAGCCAGCATCTTTATCGTGAAGCGGACTAATAAGTGACAGAGACACTCCGGATCAAGTGTGTATTCTGGCTTAAGAAAAGCGGTCTTGAACAGTTTGTTGTACTTGGGAATTATTCCTTGCCAGCTTTTTCCGCTTCTTCCATCTTACGGGTGACAAACTTCAGCTTCAGGTTTGCTTCGTTCTGTTCTTTACGGATTTGTTCCATTGCCGAAAGAATACGCGCCAAGTCACTAACAGCCGCTATAGCCTTCACATCATCGGTACGCATCGTAGTTGTATAATTTCGGTCACCGATAAATTCCAGCCGGAAACGGCGTTTGTCTTGATTGGCAACGATAAAGGCGGCTACACCCCCGTCATCTTTTCCTACCCGATAGTCGGCTTTCTCGATTGGACGTCCCAAATCGGTCGTCTCATAACTGTCGGGCGAAGGAGCAGTCTGGGCAAACAGGTCGCCATCTGTGCTCACTTTTACTGCCGTATGGTGTATGCTTCCACCGGCACAATAAATCGAGGTAAGCAACATCTCGCCCAGCTCGTTCACCTGAGCCCGTAAGAACGAACGCCCGATGTTCTTCTCTACCACTTGTGTAGGATAAAAATAATTGCCGGTCTCCTGATAGGCAGTATCCTTCTCTAGCACGAAACGGTCTTTTATCGAATCAAGCGCAGCTTGCTTCACCTGCATCATACTATCCAGGTAAGCCAGCGTCTTGCGCTGTTCGTGCAGGTCGACCTGCTGCATCAGGCGGACACCTGCTTTACGCACATCCACAGCCTTGGGATAAAGCGTGCGGATACTGTCTATCTGCAGTTTGGCAAGGTTGTAGTTTCCGGAGGCAAACGATAACTCAGCCCGCTGAAACAATTCTCCTGCACGTTTCGAATCATTGTTGCACCCCGCAAGGAACATCACCAGGCACACAGCCGCTACCATCATCTTTTTCATACGCATCAGTTTTTAATATCCGAACACAGAGACAGGCAAATGCAAAAACATTGTAAATAAAACGTCCGGCATCGCCTTTTCACTTGAAATACAAAGGAAATTTTCCAGAGAGTCGTATCTCCGTGTTCATTTTTTATCATTATCAATCTCCTTTCATGAAACAAAAATACAATTTAATCGGTTCATATTCGGTAAAGCTCCCCTATTTTTTGTAATTTTGCACGCTATTTACGAGTTTTGAACACAAAAAACGAAACGAAAATCAACTAAGAATGAATCTGAAGGAACATTTTACCAACAAAATATTCAACTTGATTTCCGAAACCGCCGATGAACTGGGATTGGAATGTTACGTAGTAGGAGGCTACGTACGCGACATTTTCCTCAACCGGACTTCGAAAGACATTGACGTAGTAGTAGTAGGAAGCGGCATCGAGGCCGCCGAAGCTTTGGGCAAAAAACTGGGACGCAAGGCACACGTATCGGTATTCCGTAACTTCGGCACCGCACAAGTAAAATACTTCGATACCGAAGTGGAGTTTGTAGGGGCACGGAAAGAATCATACAGTCATGACAGCCGCAAACCCGTAGTAGAAAACGGTACACTGGAAGATGACCAAAACCGCCGTGACTTTACCATCAATGCCATGGCGGTCTGTCTGAACCAGGCGCGATACGGAGAACTGGTAGACCCTTTTGACGGGCTGAAAGACTTGAAAGAACGGATTATCCGCACACCGCTCGACCCGGATATCACGTTCAGCGATGACCCATTGCGTATGATGCGCTGCATCCGGTTTGCTACCCAACTGAATTTTTACATCGATGAAGAAACATTCAATGCCCTGGAACGCAACCGCGAACGCATCAAAATCATTTCGTACGAACGTATCAAAGACGAACTGAACAAAATCTTGCTTTCACCCATACCGTCGAAAGGATTCGTCGACTTGGACCGCTGTGGCCTGCTGGAACTGATATTTCCCGAACTGACAGCTCTACAAGGTGTAGAGGTGCGGAACGGACGTGGACATAAAGATAACTTCTACCACACCCTGGAGGTGGTGGACAATATTTCCAAGGTTTCGGATAATCTTTGGTTGCGTTGGGCAACCCTATTGCATGACATCGGCAAGCCACGCACTAAACGTTGGGACCCACGTCTGGGATGGACGTTCCACAACCATAACTACATAGGAGAAAAGATGGTACCTGAAATCTTCCGTCGCCTGAAACTCCCGATGAACGAAAAGATGAAGTATGTACAGAAGCTGGTAGGACTGCACATGCGTCCCATTGTGATAGCCGATGATGTTGTGACCGACTCTGCCGTGCGCCGCTTACTCTTCGAAGCAGGTAATGATATCGATGACCTGATGGCATTGTGTGAAGCCGACATCACTTCGAAAAATGAAGCCCGTAAACAACGCTTCTTGGACAATTTCAAATTAGTACGTCAAAAGTTGAAGGATTTGGAAGAAAAAGACCGCATCCGTAATTTCCAGCCGCCGGTAGACGGAGAGGAAATCATGCAGATATTCGCCCTACATCCTTGCCGTGAAATAGGTGATCTGAAGAGTGCCATCAAAGATGCCATCCTTGACGGCCTCATCCCTAACGAACACGATGCAGCTTTCCGTTTCATGCTGAAGAAAGCTGAGGAAATGGGGCTGAAGCCAGTAAATTTACCTAATAACAACCTCATATAAAATACACATATAATATAGGATTCCCATTCGCCTGCAAATTGAATGGGAATCCTTTTATGAACCTGAGTTATCCAACATATTGTCCCTTTTGTTCTATCCATTGTCCAATATCTTACTTACCTTTGCCCTTATTATACTATATTAATGATAGAAATGAAAGAAGTAAATCCGAAAGAAACGACCCGTGCATACGCATTTGAAATGTGGATAGATGCCCCCATGCCCATGCTCACCTTTTTCAAGACCATAGATGTAACCCGCCTTGCCCGGATAAGCAAACGGACTGGATTAAAGTTCAATATGCTGATGTGCTGGTGCATCGGACGGGCAGCACGCCATATCAAAGAGTTCTATATGCTTCCGGTCGGTAAAAAATTGATAGAATATGACAACCTTGCCGTTTGTGCCGTTGTGGCTAATAGAGAAGGAGAAATAAGCTCCTGCGACATTCCTTTTTCTAATGACCTGAAACAATTCAATGAAGATTACCTGCGGCTGACCAGGCAAGTTGCTGAAAGCTGTCAGAATCATGACTTGACGGATTGCATGGTGATTGGCACATCTGCTCTTGTGCAATATGAAATAGACGGAGCGGTAGGTATGTACAGCGGAGTGTTCAATAATCCGTTTCTGATTTGGGGCAAATACAAACGGCATTTATGGAAACTGAAACTGACTGTTTCTTTCCAGTTTCATCATACACAAATGGATGGGGCACATGCTTCGTGTTTTTTGGAGAATCTGCAAAAAGAAATCAACTGTCTGGTGGTATAATCAAGAACAAATGCTATCTTTGCGGAACTAATGCCAGTCAGGAGTTAAACGTAGTTAAGTTTCACAGGAGTTATCACTTCGTTCGGGAGTTAAAGGCCAATAGCCTTGCTTCTGAAAACGGCGCAAAAGGTATTGGCATCTAACTCCCAGCCCGCACCGACGGGCGATAACTACCTATAACTCCCTTTTAACTCCTGATTCGCATAACTAACAGAAAAATACCAGTTGTTCAATCCTATGAAATGGCAAGTGTGCATATAGCTGCGCTTAACGGATAGCATTTCAGTCATAGCTATTCAGCAACGGACAGGCTTATAACAGGTTTGTCCTTTCTTGTTTTGCCATTATTCCAAATTTATAATTATGCGATGTGTCATGCCGCTACGTGCAGCAGGACTTGTCGCATCATATCAAGTTGAACAATGAACTATACATATAAGCATATTTGGCTCATCGCTTTTCCTGTAATGATGAGCATCCTTATCGAGCAACTTATCAATATTACCGATGCCTTATTCTTGGGGCACGTAGGCGACGTAGAACTTGGTGCATCCGCACTTGCCGGAATCTGGTATCTGGCTATCTATATGCTCGGCTTCGGGTTCAGTTTAGGGCTACAGGTAGTAATCGCCCGCCGTAACGGAGAACAACGGTATGAAGAAACAGGAAAAACATTCTTTCAAGGACTGTTTTTCTTGCTGATGCTAGCGGCGTTCCTTTGCCTGTTGTCTCAAATACTTTCTCCAGTTCTGCTGAAACATCTGATAACTTCAGACGATGTCTACAACGCAACTGTATGTTATCTGAATTGGCGTATTTGGGGATTGTTATTCTCTTTCCCACTCCTAGCCTTACGTTCGTTTTTAGTAGGCATTACGCAGACAAAAGCCTTGAACATGGCGGCTTTCACAGCCGTACTGGTGAATATTCCGATGAATTGGCTCCTGATATTCGGATTCGATATGGGCATATCAGGAGCAGCCATAGCTTCTTCGTTTGCCGAAATGTGTTCGCTGGTAGTATTGACAATATATCTGTTCCGGCATATTGATGAAAAAGTATATGGCTTACGCTGGCACATTGAGATAAAGATATTAAAAGAAATATTTTCTATCTCGGTATGGAGCATGCTCCAGTTCTTTGTCAGTGTAGCCATTTGGTTTCTGTTCTTCTTGGCTATCGAGCATTTGGGAGAAACAGAATTGGCTGTATCGAATATTGTAAGAAGTGTTTCCGCCCTGTTTTCCGTTATCGTCAATGCGCTGGCTGGTGTTACCAGTTCTTTGGTGAGCAACCTGATTGGAGCAGGTGAAAAGGGAAAAATCTTCCCGCTTTGTCACAAAATTATCCGTTTAGGATATGTGGCAGGTATCCCATTGATTGTTCTTGCCTTGGTCTTTCACCAACACATCATCGGGGCTTACACAGAAAATCCGGTTATCGTACAAGTTGCATGGTTGCCGTTTATGGTTATGCTGCTGAATTACTTCCTTGCACTTCCCGGCTATGTTTATCTGAACGCAGCGACAGGAACAGGAGCAACGCGGACTGTATTTGTCTTTCAACTGACAACAACCATTGTTTATCTGTTTTGCTTATGGGAATTAAGCCATCGTAATGTTCCGTTAGCAGCTTATTGGGCAGTGGAATACCTGTTCGTGCTTGGGCTTGGGGTGCAGTCTGTCATTTATCTTAGAGCCTGTCGTTTAAATTTTCCAATAAAGTAATATTCTATCAGGTCCTTTTTCGTTTGTTTCCGGCCTGTTTTCCCGATTTTTTTCCTCAGATAGCCCGCTATCCTCCTCATAAAATCAGAAAAACATCCTCGAAAACAATTCGAAAAATTAACCTGAGCAAAATTTAAACGAACTCTTATTATTCTTTGGTGTCTATATAAATATGTAAAAGTAACACAATGATATATGATGTATATATTTTTAATTAGTTTTTGATAAGTTCTTTATACATAACGAGATAGATATGTAAAAAATGCAGATTTACACACTTTTGTCTCTGTGTAGGCTTATATGAAAATAGATATGATATAAAATAATTTGTTTTTCAATATTATATGCTATCAGATGATTTATATTTGTAATAATTAGGTGTGTTGTTTAGCAGGAATCGATTATTTTAGTGTAAAATGTTTTTAGATTATCTATATTTTACATACATTTGCGAGTGTCAATCTATTTCTTTCGGATAAATTGACGAAAGTTTAAATGCGAAAAGCAATGGAGATATGTGGTCAAATTCATTCGGTTTCGCCTGTCGGGAATGTGACAGACGAAAGCGAAGCATGTCCAAAGCATTGGTTTGTCGCTCTGGTTCAGATGAATTGTGAAAAGACAGCGAATAAAAAACTGCAGTTGTTAAATTTTGAGACTTTTCTTCCCATACAAATAGAAATGCATCAATGGAGTGACCGCAGGAAAAAAGTGGAGCGTGTGGTGATTCCTATGATGATTTTCGTTAAATTGACAACTAAAGAATTGGAGAAAGTTCGTAACTTGTCGTTTATATATCGTTTCTTGACGGCTCCTGGTGAGCATAAACCTGCTATTATACCAGATGAACAGATTGAACAATTCAAGTTTATGTTGGGAAATGCAGATTCTGAAATCACGATGGAGCCTTTGACTATTCGGAAAGGAGATAAAGTTAGGGTGAGACGCGGGTTGTTAAGAGGATTAGTCGGCTATGCATCTGTTGACTCTGATGGAAATTCCAAGATAATGATTGTGATAGATTGTTTGGGATGTGCCAGCGTGTCCATTTCAGCAAAAGATTTAGAGCATGTAAAATGATTTTAAAATTATCTTCATTTTATTTAGCCCCCTTTTCTTGTCATCATGAAACTTTCTAACAATGAAAGAAGAATCAATGTTTTCACTTACGATCAAGCAGACCATGTGAGAAATAAATCCCATCGGAAATATAGAATTGCAACTGGAGTAAAAAAATAGTAATTAATGATTACATTCCTGCAAATGAATATAAGTGAAATGACCATAAAAAGAAATCAATTAAAATTCTATTGCTTCTAAATAAAATAACTGACTTGGTGTTTGAAGTCGGAGAAAAAATGGAGAAATAATCTGTAATTTTTTAGAACTTTCATGATAAGTCATGTTTTATTGGGAAGAATAAATCCTGCATTAGGAATTTGGAAATGTAAAAAAATAAGAGTGATATAAAACTGTATATAAATAAATTATGAGCAGCAATAAAACTATTATTCCGGGAATGGAAGATGCATATACGGATTTACCGCAAAATCATCGCCAATCAGAACCTAAGCCACATGACGGCACTTTTGTCCCCAATCCATTTGGGACAGTGCCCAATAATGTTCCTAATCAGAAACCAGTTGTCGGTTTTCTGTATTCTATTTCAAGAACAAGTGCCGGTGAATATTGGCCGCTTCACATAGGTTCAAACAGTATCGGACGTTCTGCAGATTGTGATATTTGCTTGAGTGAAGCAACCGTATCAGATCAACATGCAGTACTGGTTGTAAGGCAAATGAAAAATCCAGAAAAAATCATTGCCTCTATTTGTGATGCCCGCTCAACTTGTGGGACAATGATAAATGGTGAGAGTCTGGGATTTGATCAAAGAGAATGTTTTAATGGTGATATTATTACTATAGGTGAACATTATGATTTGTTTTTTATCTTAATTGATGCCAAACAAATTGGTTTGAACGTTTGTCATGAGTTTATGTCAACACAGGCCTCCAACAACACTCCCATAAATACCAATCCTTATGCAGCACCGGCCTTTAATCGTTATACTCAAGGATATGATGAGGGAAATGCTGTTTCCCAAGGTGGAACAGTCGGATTGGATGAATCAGGGAATAAGCCTGTCACGAAACCTGGTGGAACTATATTTATGTAGCAATCTCCGATGCAAATCAGAAGATTACAGGGACAAACCGAGAAACAGAAAGGCATATATTACGAATATGATGCCGATTCCCCTCCGCTAGGAGAGGGGGGAATGGGAGTTGTATATCGTGGCTTTTGTGTAGATGAAAAAAGCGGTGTGCGAACAGAAGTCGCGATAAAAGCATTGCATGACAATCTTCCTGAAGAAGTTTATGCCAGGGCTGAGCGTGAAGCTTCCATTCAATTTCGGCATGACAATCTTGTAGAGATGTTAGGGCTAATAAGTGTCTTTGAAAAAAATCGTTGGGGCGAAGTAATCTATCATCATTATGTCATTAGTGAATTCCTGCATGGTATGGAGTTGTCTGATTTATTAGTCGGGCATTTTGACAATGTAACGGATCAGGATAATGATTTCGCTCGTAACCTGTATAGAAACTACGTAAAAGACAAGGAAAATACATCCATATATATCATTAAGAATATTTTGTCAGGAGTGTTGGCATTGCATGATAAGGGGTATATTCATCGTGACATTGATCCAAGCAATATAATGGTGACCAACAATGGCTGCATAAAATTGATAGATTTCGGTATTGCAAAGAATCTGAATGCTTTAGGTTCTAAAGACAAGTTAATGACAGCAGCGGGAAAATTCATAGGGAAAGCAGAATATGCTTCGCCGGAGTTAGTATTGGGTGATGTCAAAAGCCAGAATTATACGACAGATATCTATGCTTTAGGTATTCTTTTTTACAGGCTTTTAGTAGGAGAGTTGCCTTTTACGGGCAGTCAATACGAGGTTTTGCAGGAACAGCTTAAGCGTAAAGTCCCTGTAAAAAATATAGAAAATAAAGCATTGGCGAAAATCATTCGGAAGGCAACAGAAAAAAAACAAACGAATCGGTATCATTCCATTGCTGAGTTCCGAGTTGCAATTGATATGGCAGAAAAATGTCCTTCGAAAAACAATCTTTGGAAATATGCTGTAGCCATAGTATTGGTCGTAGGCGTGGGTTGTGGTACGTGGTTTTACTTTGCACATAATGCCGAAAGCACAAACGCAATTCTTTCAGAACCGACACTATCTGAACGCTATAAAAAAGCTTTGTCATTATTAGATTCTAATATGGAAAATTCTGTTAAATTAGGGTTTAAGCAAATGCAGGAATTGGCTAATGAAAACTATGATAGTGCAAGAGTTGAAGTAGGAATTACTTATTTTTCAGGAACTAAGAGTGATATGCTCCTTCAAAGAAGGAAGCATTTAAATTTGAGCAACGATATTGATAAATTTGAGCTCAATAAAGTTATAGAATACTTGTCTAAAATACAAGACACATCAGTTTTAACTCCTGAAATGTATTATATATTAGGAGCCGCCTATTACACAGTCGATGCAGAGAATAATATATTGAAAGCTTTAAATTCTTTTGAAAGAGCTTTAAGGCTATTGGAACAAAAAGTAAACTCTCGGCACGGATATGATAACGAAGAACTTCAGAAAGTCTTAACGGAGAATATAGAATTGTTAAAATCCATCAAGTATGAATAATAACACTGTTCAGCAAGTATACCAACGTGAAGGGGATCCGCATATTTATCTACAGGTCTCGGGGCAGTGGTATTACTATGATCCGAACTCTACCCCATTAGGCAATGGTGCAATGGGAACAGTTTATTTAGGATTTAGTTGCAACTCCAATCAAAGAGTTGCAATAAAAAGGGTCAAGGATATATATGCCAACAATAAAATGATTAGAGAAAGGGCAAAACAAGAAGCCTCCTTGTCTTTTTCCCATCCGAATCTGGTGCAGATGATAGGTCTATGTGAATATAATCCTGATTATGGACCTATATTTATTTTAAGCGGTTATGTAGCTGGAATAACCTTAGAAACCCATGTCCGGGAACAGTTAAATGCTTTACCCCCGGCAGATAGAATAGAAAAGATTTCTAATGAAATTTGTAATGTGTTGGATGCATTGCAATATCTTCATTCCAGAGGGGTGGTACATCGGGATGTAAAACCATCTAATGTGATGATAGAAAATGGTTCAACAGTAAAACTTATGGATTTAGGAATAGCCAGGATGAGTGGAGGAAATAAATATTCATCTTTTGGTTTTATCGGAACCCCACAATATGCTGCTCCTGAACAGATTTTGCGAGATTCTGCCGATACGGAAATCAATGCGCAAACAGATATTTATTCTACAGGAATCACGTTCTATGAATTGTTAACAGGACATAATCCTTTTAAGACAAATATAGAGGCCGAGATTTTATCCAGACAAATATCCATGAAGTTGCCGTATGACAAAAAAATCCCGAGAAGATTATATAATGTTATATTAAAAGCAACAGAAAAATCCCCATCAAAACGCTTTAAATCTGCACTTGAGTTCAAATTAGCAATAAAGGAAGCTCTTCAAGGGGAAAGTAATCCGATCAAGGAAATGTTTGAAGAACACAAGAAACTGATAATAAGCATAGCTGTATTGTTGTTTGTTCTTTTAATTATCTTATTTATAATATAATTATGGTCACACCAATTGAAATAAATGGAGAAATATTAGGTTTTATCGATTCCCGAATAGGAGGAAGAAAAGAAAATCAGGATTCAGCCGGTATAAAAAAAACGACACTCGGATATCTGATAGTAGTATGCGATGGTATGGGGGGTATGCAGGGTGGTAGTGTTGCATCTCAGCTTGCTGTCCAGAAGATTCTTGAGACCATGGCTTCAGCAGATAAACAGGCTAACCCTTCTATGACGTTGATTAAAGCCATCAGAAATGCGAATATGGCCATTATTGAGGAGGGTAAAAACACTCCGGAACTTCAAGGTATGGGGACAACAGTAACAGCACTCCTTCTGACACCCCGTTCTGCTATTGCAGCTTATGTGGGGGACAGCCGGATATATCAATTGAGGAAAGGAAAAAAAATTTTCAGAACGTTTGATCACTCAATGGTATTTGAGATGGTCAAGAAAAAAGTCATATCCGAAGAACAAGCCAGACTGTCTGCACAATCTAATGTTATATTAAAAGCACTCGGAATAGAAACAGATATGGAAGTTGAGACAATTGAGCTTCCTTACCGAAAAGGGGATCGGTTCGTTCTTTGTACAGATGGTTTTTGGGGAGCCATGCCGGAAGATGAATTTATTAAACATTTATCCGAAAAGAAATCCATTGACAAAATACTTGATTCCACGGCAAATGTTATAGAAAGCATAGGGAGGAACAGCGGAACTGAATATGACAACTTGACTGCAGCCATATTGGAGATGAATGGCAATTCAACTTTAAAGAAGAAGATGAAAAAGTCTACTAAAATCTTATTGGTTATTTTGTCTTTATTGCTGATAGGAGGGGTTGTGTTCAATATCCTTATGCAACACGGTGACTATTCTTTTTGGGAAAGGATTTGCAACATGATTAACAGATAAAGGAAGAATATCCTTTTATGGGAAATAAGCCAAATAGAAATATAGGAAATGAAAAAGATATATACAATAGGTAGGGATGAAGGATGTGATATTGTAATACCGGACAACACCGACATTATCAGTAGGCTACATGCAACCATTAGGGTTGAGTCGAATGGCAAGATATTTTTGACAGACCAAAGTCGGAACGGTACTTATGTCAACGGAATGAAAATGTCCTCCAATGTAGAGATACCCGTATCGCGTAAGGATGTTGTATCATTTGCGCATATCTATAATTTGGATTGGTCATTGATCCCTTTTCAAAAGAAAAATACACTTCGAACAATGCTAGTAGTAGTTATGTCGTTAGCTGTTTTAACTGGTATTGCTTTAGGAACAAAATATCTCTATGATAATAACCAGCAGGTGGCGCCAGTGGAGCCTCAACCAATAGCAGAACCACCAACAGTCATTCCGGAACCTGAACCTGATACGGTAATTGTCAGAGACACTGTAGTTGTGAAGCCAGAAGCCCCCGTTCCACCTAAGCAGGAAAATAAAGACACGATTAAAGCGAACAAAACAAAAGAAGAAATTTACGATCCTATATACTAAATAAAAACATATATACGCATGAAGCTGATTGTAATAGGAAGTGGGAATAATTCTCATATAAGATTAAATAGCCAATTTGTTAGTGGTTATCATGCCGAATTGCTGTTGCTTGACAATGGAGAAATCCTGTTGACGGATAAAGGAAGCAGGAATGGTACTTATCTTAATGACCATAGGCTGCAACCGGATAAAGAGGTTCCAATAAAAAGGGGTGATGTTATCCGCTTTGCAGATCAAATATTGGATTGGAATAAAATACCTGCCCTTCCCATGCCAGACATGTCTAAAATTAAAGAGATGAGAGGGATTGGAACGAATTTCAGAAACAAATATCAATTACAAGGGGATAAAGTCAGCCGTTTCCACGCAACACTCAAATTAATGAGCGACAAGAAATGGTATATACAAGACCATAGTAAAAACGGGACAACAGTGAACGGGCGGGCAATCCCTCCCAATCAAGATGTGAAATTAAAAAAAGGGGATAAGATATTATGTGCTGGGGTATCGGTTCCAAATCCATATGGTGAAGGGAAAACTGTCAATTATAAAAAAATCTTTTCCGTTTTGTTCATTGTGCTCCTATTATGTGGCGGCATATATGGAATTTATCGCCTGATTGGCAATAATTGGGATAATAAACCTACAGCATTGTCTTATTCTGGCAAGCACATGTCAGATGAAGAAATTTATACCAAGTATAAAAATTCGACTGTGTTATTATTGGGATTTTATTATTACAAAGTTTCTGCCGGTAATTTGGATTTGGAGAAATTGGGACTGCCTACTGAAGTCGTTTGGGCGAATGGAACAATTCAAAAGGTTGATGGAGGGCGTTCTAAAATGAATAGCTTTACTGGAACAGGATTCTTTGTTTCAGAGGACGGTAAGATTGTAACCAATTTACATATCACTAGACCTTGGTTGTTTGATAAGGAATTGTCTATGATATCAGATAAATACAAAATGCTTATCGCTACTGTCGCATCCGAGAATCCTGCACTTAATGCTTTTACTTCTCAAATTAAGGTAGAGGGAGTGCTTTCTTATATTGGTATGGTACCTAACGGCTCCTATTTTAGCGTGGAAAACTTAAAGCAATGTCGGGAATTGGTCGGGCATGACAATATAGAAAAAGATGTCGCCATACTGCAATTGGAATCCAAAAGGTTACCTGATGAAAACATCTGCATAGTAGACTTGAATCAAGCTGTTATTGATGATTCGGAAATAAGGGTCGGATCACATATATACACGATGGGATTTCCTTTCGGTTTAAGTCTTCAAGACTTGAAGTCATCTAAAGGAGTACAACTCCTTGCAAATGGTGGAAGCATCACACAAGAATGCACCAGATATTCCTTTGGATTTAATGCCCCATCATACGGAGGTGCAAGCGGATCTCCTATATTCAATGACAAAGGCCAATTGGTTGGGGTATTGAACTCTGGAGTGAGCAAAAGTCAAGGTTTCAACTATGCCATAAAAGCAATTCATGCGAAAGAATTATTAACCCAATCAATGGAGGATAATAATTGAAAGCTTTTATTCTATTTGTAATAGTGTTGTTATTCCCTGCTGCCAGTGGTATGGCTCAAAGTATGGAATGGTTGTGTCGTCCTGGAAGTTTTTCCGGAATACAATACATGGGGCATGATTTATTTAAAGTACAATCAGAGGGGAAATGGGGGATAATATCCGCTGTTGACGGGAAAGAAGTGTTGGAAGTCAAATATGATAGTATAACTTCTTACGTTGAAAATAGAGCCTTGGTTTTGGATAAAACGGGACGTAGGATATTGAGTATTATAGACCAAAACGGGGAAATTTTGCGTAGTTTTGCAGATAAACCCATATATGCGACAGCCTATCCTTATTATAAAGAAGGGCTGTTAGGGTATAAAGACGAATCCGGCTTATGTGGTTATCTAAATAATCAAGGTAATATTTCGATTAAAGCCCGCTTCTATTTAGCTGCACCGTTTCAAAACGGCATTGCAACTGTTCAATATGCCGATGGAGATGGATATTATGGCCTTATCAACAAGTCTGGTGGCTCTGCTATTATATCGGATACAAAATACAAGTTCTTAAGTTCTTTGGTTGATGGACGACTATTGGCTGTAACTTCATCTATAAGAGGAGGTGACTTGTTGAGAATCATGAAGCTGGATGGAAACAAGTTAGATGGTGTTAAAAAGCTTGAAAGCAGAATGTTCGTTGACCTGTCTGATGATTTTACATATTTGGCAAGCCAAAACGGGCATCATTACTACATTGACAATCAGTGGCGTATATCAGGGGCAAATTATAATTTTGACCTGCCTTATAAAATAAATGATACGCCATTGTTCATTACCGAAAGTTCTGAGTTGCTCAGCAAGCAAGAGACGCAGGATGGAATTCAAATAACATACTTAGGAAAACCTATATTGGAGCATTCGTTTAATTCTGTAGAAACGTATGAGAAAAAGTATGCAATAGTCGGTGCAAAAAATAAAACAATAGGTATTCTCAAATTGAATCCTTCAGCCGGCATTGAACTGGTTGCTCCTACTCAAGTTATTGTCTTCCATCATAATCCGCTATCAAGCAATTTGACAGGGAATTTGGACGAAATGGAGCCTCAACAATATGTGGAAGTTGAAGTGGACATGAAAGATGTGAATCCTTTACGCTTGAAATGCTATATCAACGAAGACGGCTACTTGCGTTATGCCCCATTAAAACGACACGGAGAAGTTTGGAAATTACATCTGCCCTATTTTCAGTCCGATACGAAATTTGATAATGTAACAACCCGACAAGTGGATATTGCAGTAACTTATGATGGTTTGGAATGGATGCATCGCTTGATAACCTTGTCTTCAAAACACGAAGAAGGGTATGATGTTAGTGTAACGGGTGGAAATTCAACTGATGAAAAAGGTAATGCTTTGCTTAATATCGTAATAGAATCGAAGGTCGGAAAGTCTAATGTTACTACTCAGGTTAAAGTATCAGGGGGCGAGGAATATAGTTTTGCACCTGGGGAAAAAATGGCAATCTCTATACCCGTTTATATCCCTGAAGGGGAAAGTAGAACGTTTACATATAATATAACTATATCAGAAGAAGGTTGCCCTACGATAAAGAAAGAAATCAGCAAGATGGTTACTCATCCAAAACGGGAAAGGGAAAAGAAAAAAATCACTATTATATAACTATTTAATAATTATTTTATGAGAAAGAAATTGTTCATCTTAGCTGTCAGTGCCTTTCTTGCATTGAGCAATGTCATGGCTCAGGTCAAAATAGACAGGGGGTATGGCAATCCCAAAACTGAAACAGATGGGAGATTGGTAACAAAACGTCATGGCTCTGCTTTGGCTATAAAGTATGGTGTAAAAGCTGGAGTCAATCTTTCGAATATAAGCAATGATATGACGTTTGACCCTGGTTTCTCTATGGGAACAGGATTTCAAATTGGTGCTTTGATGAATTTCCACTGGGGGCAACGGACGGCAAGCAGTCTGCCTGGGACGGGACTGTGGGGACTGCAACCGGAAGTGTTATACTCATATCAGGCGATAAAAAGTGACGGTGGTGATATCAAACTCAATTATATAAAAATCCCAGTAATGCTGAAAGTATATCCGTTGTCTGCGCTTAGTATCGAGGTGGGACCGGAGTTCTCTTATCTGTTGTCATCTTCCCCTGATTTTTTAAAGTTGAGTGATGCCAATGTGAAAGTAGGCGACTGTAAAGGTTTTAATTGGGGTATAGGAGTAGGTGCTGCATACGAGTTTGATTTTGGTTTTATGGTTGGTGCAAGATACTCAATCGGTCTTACCGATTTAGGGGAGAATTTGAAATGGAAAAACAACAACAACATTCAAGTCACGGTAGGCTGGCTGTTCTAATCCGATTTATTAACGTTATAACATAGGAATATATATGAAAAAGATAATAGCAGGTCTTCTTGCAATAGTGGCAGTATTTGTCTCATGTACAGATCAAGAAGAAATTGAGATTGCGTATCAGACAAATATGTCTATTACAGCAAGTCATATCTTTGATGATTTTTCAACGGTTTTGGGTGATGAATTTGAAATGCAAGGTACTAATTATGGTGAATGGGATTTAAATCTTCATGCTTTCATCTATGATATTAATGGAAATCTCGTTCAAAGTAATGAAGCACAATATTCATCATTAGAAAATGCATTAGTTTTTGATCTTGATTTATTACCAGGTAAATATTCAGTTATTGCTATTGCAGAATTTACAGGAATTGTACAAGGACAAAACTATAAGTTTTGGAATATATCTAATGCAGAGAATCTCAATGACTTGAATATTGTTGAGAGTTCTACTATATGTAATTCCCCATTTGAAACATTAGGTATAACATCAAAAGAATTTGAAATAGGAGAGCATGTTGAGAATATAACAATTGATATAAAACCTGTAACAGGATTATTACAAGTAATCATTTGGGATGATGATTTTACAGGTACAGGTCAGGATGGTTTTAGCTTTTACGCCCCTTATATTGAAGAATTAACTATTTTCGCTCAAGACTTGAAACAGGTTGTTGAATTTAATGGCAGTGTTAATCCTACATATGATTACGGAGATCAAGCTACTAGGTATCCTATTCAAACTCACTCTCCTAAAGCCCAATATGAAAAAAGAGGGGCAACGCAGGTTTTAGGATTTAGAGCACTATTACCACAAGAAAATCGTGATTTCTATTTTGAATTAAATTGTGTAGAAGGCACTGGGCAATACTTGTTTACAGATGGTAATGATTGGCAAATGTCTGATTTAACAGATAATAAACCTAATATAGAATCAGGTAAGCAATATGTTATGGATTTAATTCTAGACCAAACGTATTTATATGTTGATAGCTATAATAGCAGTGTGGATATGTTTGAAAGAATAGAAAAATATATAGATGATTATAATAAAATAGTCATAAGGAGGACACTTAATGAAAGGTATGATAAATATGTGGGAATGGGACGAAATACCATAGAAACATATCTTAATCAAGAAGCTTGGTATACAACAGAAACGACAGCCAGTTATTGGGGAACAGGCTTAATTAGTATGATTACTGCCAGGTTTACAGATTCTACTATGGAAGAAGCAAATAGGATTATGTTAACGTGGAATATTGAAGCTAAGCAATTTGAATTAGTAACTGAAGTCCTTTCAGAGATGTATACTCCATTAGATAATGGAACGACAGAGAATGTGAAACAGTTCATTAATAATGCGGTATTAGAACAGGCTACAGTTGGCATCTCATGGGATAAACATAATAATTGTTTGTATTTTGATGCTATAAATTAAAATATGTATCGACTTAGGAATTGTATCAAATTTTGAAATATGATTTTGAAAAAGTTATTCTATCTGTTCCTATTTATATTGGTGATTATGTGTAATAATGTGTTTAGCCAAAACATCGAACAGATTTACATGAAGAACGGCTCCATTATAAAGGGATATATTGCTGAACAAATCCCCGGAAAACAAATAACGCTTCAAACTGAAGAAGCTACTATCGTTGTAAATAGTGATTCGCTTCTGAATAGAATAACCGAAAGGATTCCATCAGAATCATTATCTCAAGAATGGAAAGAATGGGCGGAACAAAATGATAAGTACGTAAAAAGCACAAGTGGTAAATCGTTGGAATTAACGACTTTGGAGTTTAAGAATAGTACATTCCACAGGGTTTTTTTATTGGAAAAAGGTTCGTTAATTAAATTTCTAGATCTTGGGCGAAGCCAATATACATTTGCTTGGGGGGATATGTATCGCAGTGTGAAAAACAGACGACCAGAGAATCTCTTTTCAGGTGTCAAAGAAATAGTGGTACTTGATGATGGTACTGAGATTACCGGGCAAATCATAGAACAATTTCCAGGACGAAATTTGAAAATACTGACCGATGATGAAGAGGTATTGTCTTTCAAATTCAGCCAAGTGCAACAAATTCGAACGGAAAAGCTAAGTGATAAGTTGGATTTATGGTCACAAATACAGTTGCTTGACCAAATTCAGGTTAAAGAAGAACATGGTCCTTTAGTGGGTTTTATTTCCTCGAGGACTTCAGGTAAAGAACTTGTTTTCAACTTTGAAGACGGCAGCAAGCGTACGATACCACTTAATAAAATTGTATCGTATGCTAAAATTCCCAACGAGAGCTATGTAGCTGTATATGATAAAATTTTGAAAGAAGGCGAAATCCTTCTCAATGGGAAACCTGCATATTTTGTACAACTTAACCCCGTTGGCTCATATCTTGTGTTAACTTCAGTTGTATCTGCACAAGCAACGGTGGGTGATACCATTTGTGTAGAAGCCAATTTGGAAAATGTAGACAATGTAATAACTTTGGTAAAGGCTCATGTTGAAAATGTAACAGTTCCAAACGGCAAAAAGAAACGGATTGTCTCTCTGCCAGTTATCACTTATCAAGATTTGGTGCAATCACCCATTGGAATTAATCGCGAAGTTACTCCATTAAGCAACATCAAAATTACATTTCCCTTAAACGAAACCGGTGACTATGTATTATATATTCAAGGAAAAGAAGACTATATAGTGATTAATGTCATAAATAAAAACGGCAATAGTAAGAATTAAGCCATTAGGCAATTATTTTGTAGGTAGTTGATGCTTATTTAGCTAAAATTTGAAGACATATTATGGCAATAAGAAAATTGCAAGGACAGAAAGAACGTAACGAAGGTGTTTATTATGAATTCGACACGGATGCTGACATTTTAGGTGAAGGCGGAATGGGGCGTGTCTATCTTGGCAAAAGAATTGACAGCAATGGAGGTGTAACTCCAGTAGCTATCAAAGCGATGTTTGAAGGACTTCCAGATCTTGTGATTGAACGAGCCAGACGGGAAGCTTCCATACAACTGCACAATGAGAGCCTCGTCCTTATGTATGCTTTTATAGAAACCCAGGATAAAGACATGCTTGGTGCTGACGTCACTCATTATCATGTTATCAGTGAATATCTGGATGGCATAAGTTTGGCGAATTTAATTGTTGGTAATTTAGAGGATAGACACGGTGTGGTGCACCCCAGTATAGAAAAACTTTATGAAGAATACATTGATAATCGGGAGCAGAAATCCACAGAGATTATAAAGAAAGTTTTGGCAGGAGTAATGGCTTTGCATGATGTGGGCTACATCCACAGAGATATAGACCCAACGAACATCATGGTAACTACAGACGGGAAAATCAAACTCATCGATTTCGGTGTAGCCAAGCAGTTGGTTCGGCTTAATACGGCAGATAAAGGATTAACTTCTTCCGGACAATTTTTAGGAAAAGCAGGGTATGCAGCCCCCGAATTGATTCTTGGAGATATCCGGCATCAGAATTTTTCTACAGATGTATATGCGATAGGTATTCTATATTTTCAGCTATTAACAGGGCATCTACCTTTTAAAGGCACTTCTTATGATATGATGGAAGCCCAGTTACAGAAAACGATACCATTGAAAGCCATCCAATCTTATCAAATCAGAACTGTCATTAAAAAGGCCACTGCTAAAAAGCAATCGGAACGTTATACGACATCGGCTCAATTTAGAGCTGCAATTGATGCTTTTGTCTTTCCCGAGCCATGGTACAGAAACAAAACGATACTAACAAGTGGTATTGCAGTATTGGCAGCAGCCGTATGTGGGTGTATTGTTTATTGGTCATTAGCCTCTTCTGCCTCTGAACCTACTCCGGAAGAATTATACCAAAGTTATTTAACCGAACTAAACAGTTCGGAGCCAGAAAAGACATCACAAGGCTTTGACGGCATGTTGAATTTAGCGGAAAAGGGTTACATGCCTGCAATGTACCAAGTCGCTTATACGTATGTGTGGGCGCCAAAGGATAGTTTGTCTTTATTGCGCAAAAAGAATTTAGGACTTATTACAGATTCATTGGGACTTCTGATTGAAAATGCAAAGAACGAAGAAGCAATGACTTGGTTGAAAAAGGCTATTCAAGCGTCAGATTCGACCAACTATCAGGCCATGTCTTGGTTAGCGCAATATTATCTGAATGGGATGGTTGTCAATCGTGACATTGAGGTCGCAGTTAAACTGCTAAATAAGAGCAAAAATGAGGCTATAAAGAATCAAGACAAAGAGTACATAGAAAAAATAAATAAAGTCTTATCACGCATTAAAAAAATAAAGCATGAAAATGAATAAGAAAATGTTAGCTTGGGTCATAATGGCATGTTTGAGTTTATCTGTGCAAGCACAAATAGCCAAGTGGTTGGTACGCCCTAATTATGACTTTATAGAAATGATGGATTATGGTTTATTGAAAGTTGCTTCAAATGGTAAAATCGGCTTGTTGAATAAAGAAGGGAAGGAGATTCTTCCATTGGAATTTGACAGCATTACTGCATTTAAAGAAGAAAGGGCTTTGCTTTTCAAGTACGGGAAACTGTATGGTATAACAGATCCTTATGGGCAGATCTTTTCTATAGAAGGAAAAGAATATAAATTACCTGACGGAGTAAACCGTTTTTATTCTGGGTTGTTGTTGGTTAGGCAGAACAATCAATATTTCTATCTCAATACTGAAGGCATACAAGTTTTCGGTCCGTTTGCTGAAGCGTATCCATTTTTTGATGGTCATGCTTTGGTGAAGTCTTACGCAGATTATCCTAAGAATCCGAATGAGACATATTGTGATTTTATCAATACAGAAGGTATTCCTTTTGTATTGCAAGATGAAGATAAAAAAGATATTAGTTTTATGTCTTCATTTCATAATGGAAGGGCAATCATAGCAATTAAAAAGAAATTCTATACCATCGATTCAGAAACCTACGAACTGACTCCTATTTCGATAGATAGCACATTCAACAAAAAATCATTGGTTGTTTCTCCTGCAAAAGAAATTCCAATAATAAAAGGAGACGAGGGTTATTTAGTTGGTGCAAAGAACGGCAAGTTCATTTTTGATCAATTTATGCGATTAAAATATATGGAGCTTTTGGGAAACGAGCCGGTAATCAGTGAATTTCCACTGGAGTCAGAGCGTACTTATACGAGTGTATTTAAAAAGTTATCCAAGGATAACCGTTATGGGCTGGTTTTTAAAGGGAAAGAGCTTCTTCCTCCTCAATTTGACGAGATTCTTCATTTGGAGGATGATTTGGCTATAGTGAAGTCTGACGGCAAATGTGGGGTGATAACCGTAGACTCGGATAACAATTTCTTGTTTAAGTTGAATAACAATGAAAACATTGGTTTTAATCATCAATATTATGATGCTAAGCTGACAACTTTGATGCCTCCTTATATTAAATGCACATCAGCAACAGTGGCAAGCCATTCAGAGGATTGTGAAATACAAATAGAATCCCGTACGGAAAATGAAAATGTCGAAGGGAATACATTGACCTATAATTGCCGTTTATCTATACCCAAAGATTTGACCGATACATTGACTGCACACGATTATTTTTATTCGTTACGTTACGATGGACTACTTTCTGTACCTCATAAAGTCACGATATCTGAGTGGTATGTAAAATACTACGAAGTGAATTTATCCAATACCAATTTCTCTATATCTTCAGCCAATGATACAATTTCAGTTGAATTTGATCTGATAAAAACTGATGTAGCAAGAAATGATGAAAGCAATTATTTCAAGAATGTGGAAGTTGTCGCTTCAAATTTTTCGGAGCAGCCTATCTTGAATAAAATAACAGAAAACCATTATATCTTTCAGTTGTTTGGCATAGACCAAGAACGTATCAATTTCTCTGTTCGGATTACGGAAATTGGTTGTCCAACCATTGAGTATCCATTTGAAATGGTATTTGTTAAGCCAAAGCCACGAGAGAGGAACAAAAAAACAACAGTGACTATCACTCCTATACAAAAGAAAACGACTCCGGTTGCAAAGGAAATTATTTTGCTGGATTAATGAATTAATGAATACAAATATGTTGAATAACTTTAGTGATAGTACCTTAGAAGTCTTCCAAATTGCGGAAGCCTACGCTAAGGAAAACATGAATGCGGCAATAGAACCGGCTCATATCCTGAAGGCATTGCTTCATAAAGATGTGGGGTTAGTCTCATTCATTGAAAAAAGCTTGAATGCGGATTACTACTATATTCTTGATTGGGCAGACATGCGGATTAAGATGTCCAAAAAGAATTATGATTCTTCTCCGCAAAAGGGTCTTTCTCCACTTTCAAAAGCTGTCGTTAATGAGGCTGACAGTGTCCGAGTGGCATTGAAAAAAGAATCTATTGATCCGGTTTCATTACTGATAGCTATTGTAACTCCTGGGGTTGGTTTCACATTTGAACAACTTAAGACACTTCCGCTTCAGAAAGAAGATATTATGGCTGTTTGCGGAAACTTTGGAGAGGGTCAAACAAACGCAGCGAACAATTCTACAACTCGAACTAAAAACAATGGAAATAAGAATGTAGCAACATATTGCATTTGGAAAAACCAAGAACAGATAGAAGGAAAGCTTCCTGAAGCTGTAGGTTTTGAAAAAGAACTGAATGAAATATTCGGCATTCTCGGAAGAAAAACAAAAGCCAATATTCTTATCACAGGAGAATCCGGTGTGGGCAAAACCACCCTAATCCACGCACTTGTACAAGCTATAGTAGCAGGAAGAGTACCTACCTTTCTTCAGAATGCACAAGTTTACGAACTTGATACAATCGCTCTATCTATCGGGGTTTCTTATAAGAGCGAGATTGAAAGCCGAATGAAAAAAATCTTGGATGAATTGTCTGATATGGATAATGCCATCCTAGTCATCGAATCGTTCGACCAATTAATGGACAAGCAAGGAGCGTTGAATGGAACCATAAACTTACTGAAAGCTTCGTTAAATCAAGGATTGCTGTGTGTCTGCACTTCTTCTATCGAGGGATTTACAAAAAATATAGAAACAGATAAAGAGATTACCGGAAAGTTTGAGCGGATTATCCTAGAAGAACCATCTATCGAAAATACTGAAATCATACTTCAAGCTGTAATAAAGTCATTTGAAGAATTCCACAAGTTAAAGGCTTCTGATGATTTATTGATAAATGCCATTCGACTTGCCAAAAGATACTTCAGCGAGAAACACTTGCCTGAATCGGCAATTGACTTGATCGACCGTACCATGGCTTTATTGAAAATAAAAAATGATTTACATCCCAATGAACGGAAAGAAATCGTAGGTGTAGAACATTTGAAAGAAGTCGTATCTCAGAAAACCGGTATACCCTTAGGCGATGTGCAAGCTGCCGAACGCGAGCGGCTTGTCAATGCTGAGGAAATTTTAAAGAAGCGTGTAGTCGGACAGGATCATGCCATTAAAGCCGTATTGGATTCTATCTATGAATCCCGTTCCGGTTTGAATAAGAAAGGGCAGCCTATTGGTAGTTTCTTTTTCTTAGGACCGACGGGTACAGGGAAGACTGAGTTAGCAAAATCGTTGGCGGAATTTCTCTTTCAAGATGAAACCGCAATTTTGCGTTTCGATATGTCTGAATACAAAGAGGAACATTCAGTAGCGTTACTTTATGGGGCACCTCCGGGTTATGTCGGTTATGAGGAAGGTGGTCTTTTAGTGAATCAAATCCGACAAAAGCCCTATTCGATAGTTTTGTTTGATGAGATAGAAAAGGCACATCGTTCCGTATTTGATTTGTTTTTGCAAATTTTAGATGAGGGGAAATTGCATGACAGATTGGGAAGAGTTGGCGATTTTTCCAATGCTTTGATCATATTTACATCTAATATTGGGAGCCAGTATATTTTTGAACAATTTGAAAAAGGTTTAGTACCGACCCATAATGATATGCTTGAAGTAATGCAGGGATATTTCCGTCCTGAATTTTTAGCTCGTCTAACAGAAATAGTTCCCTTTGCGCCTATCAACGAAAAGATTGTGACTGTGATATTCAACATTCATTTAAAAGGATTATTGAAAACATTAAGTGAGCAGAATATCACTCTTCAGGTAGACGAAAAAGCAATTCATAAGATTGCTATAAATGGATTTAATGCTCAATATGGAGCAAGACCGATTCTAGGCATTCTTCGTAAAGACATCCGTCGTCCCTTGTCGAAAATGATTATTTCCGGCGAACTGCGAGAGGGTGATCATGTTACACTTGCTTTGGACGAAAGGAATGAATTGAAATGGGAAATTATACATCATGAATAATTATTTAAACATGCAATAATATGGCAAAGAAAACCGTAATTTCAAAAGTCCTCGATGCGGAGGCGGTAGATGGGATTATTGAGTTTCCTCAAAACAAGACCCTCTATGTGGATCAGTTTACTGATATGGCACCTGTTAAACCGGGTGATGTGTTCCAGCCGGAAACAATGGAAGATGTGTTTAACCATTACCAACCGGAAAAACGCAATGTGCAAATGTTGGATTTGGAAGGACGTCCGGTTAAAGAAAACTTCAAGTTTAATGCCCTTAAAGATTTTGATGACAAGGAACTTATCAAACAAAGCGCTTATCTAAGTCAGCAAAAAGCGACAATTGATTCTTTTAAAACTATTGAACAACAAATGATTAAAAATAAAGTGCTTAGACGTGCTTTTGAGAACGAGGAGAGCAGAAAGCACCTTATTACTGCTTTGCAGTCTTTGTTGGCTGAACTGGAAAAGAATTAATTATACTATGGCAGTATGGATTTGTGTGTTTTGTCCCAATCCCCCTCAAACGAACATAAGTGATAGACCAGACTTACTTATGTGAAACGTCCGAGTTACTTATGTGAAACACCCAAGTCACTTATGTTCATCAAAATGCATGCTTGAGTCATCACATGGTTTACAATATGCACATTTTAATGCCGCTTAAAATAAAAGTCTAACTCAATAAATTCAAATAATATGCCAGAAGAATTAAAATTACAGCCTCAAGCAGCCAATACCATAACAACAGCAGAAAGTGCTTATTTGGATGAGGTGAAGAAAATTGAAAATCCGGCTGAACGTCTGAAAGAAAGCTTGGAAGGACTGGAAGATTATGGAGATTTCGACCTTTTGGAGACAATGGCTGACGGACTTGAGAATATGAATCCGGAAAGCAGGGCCGCTAAAAAGATATTTTTGCAAGACAGTGAATTCGCAGAGCAACGTAAACGTCTTAAAACAGACTTGCTTATGTGGTTGAGTATCTTGGATAGCGATGCAACCACAGCTTCAGAAGCAGTGGACAAATGTCAGGAGGCTGCCAAAGCCGCAGAGAAGAATCTTCTTCAAAATTTAGGGAGCGTGCATGAGCAGACACGTAAACTGGAGATTGCATACCGTTCGCTTGGAGAGTTTTTTGCTAATTCCGGCCAATCCAAATTGAAATGTTTAAACCTTATCAATGTAGATAAAGAAGATTTAGGGGATCCAGATGGTCGTGTATTTGCAGCTGTCCGCGATGAGCTAAATAGAAGTTTTGACCGGTTATCCCTCAAGGAAAATTATTCCTTGTTAGTCAGTCCCGGTTATCTTGGAAGTAAACAGATTGTAAATATGTGGGGACAAATGGCATACCGCAACAAAGTAATGTTGGTTACAGACTATGCAGATTCTCCTACATTGAAACTGCTTAATAAAGGATTGGACAAAGCGAACTTAAGTGACACCGATGCATACTTGGCCAACGTCATTATGGCTTGTAATTACATCCTTGGACGTAAGAAATCAGATGAGGCAAATGATGAAGAAGAAGATTTGTTCTTGCCGCCTTCTGCAGCAATTGCCGGGCGCATGAGCAATACGGATGAAACCCCTATTTCACAAGGTATCGCCGGGAAAAAGTATGGCACAATAGACATGGCAAAAGGGACACGTCTCGATTTGTTAAAATCTGAATTGACTGCTTTAATAGACAAAGGAGTAGTTCCTATGACGTTTGAAGAGAACCGTGTAATGGCTTTTTCAAACCGTTCTCTTTATAATGGTGCTACTATTGGTTTGCAGGAATATCCGATTGTACGGGTTTTCGATTGGATAGGCAAAGTGTTTTCTAATTTCTTTAATGACGAGGCTTTTAAAAATTGGAACGGTAAATTGGCACAAGAAATCCGTGAGCAGGTTATTGATTTCTTGGAAGATTACAAGGGACCGGGCAAACTTATAGAAGGGTACTCGAATCCCAAAATCGTTCGTAACGAGAAAACAAAAGATATTGAAATTGAGATTGAGTTAAAACCATTCTTTGCAGCTAAGAATTTCTACATTAAGTTGACCGGACATAATGGGGATAATGGCGTAACAGAATGGACAAATGAAATCAAATAATTTATTCACTTAAAAAAATTAAAATCATGGCAGCACCTAGAACAGCGCAGCTAAAGGTTGACGGATGCGAAGATCGCGAAGTCACTTATGTACAGTATCAGTTCAATCAACAGATTGACGTGGAAGGACAACCTACAGGTACAACCCGTGGTGGAGTAATCAACTTGAAGGTTAAATCAACAGATGCCGGTAATACGGACCTGTTGGAGTGGACATGTGACTCTTATGGTTCAAAAAATGGCACCATCACATGGCCTAACAAACTTGGCGGTATTATGAAAACTCTTTCTTTCATTGACGCTTATTGCGTAAGTTATGAAGAAGTATATGATGATACCAACACAGATCGCATGTATGAGTCTATTACTATTACTTGCCGTCAGCTCACAGTGACGGGTAAGGGTAGCGTAGAATACGATAATCACTGGGCTCTTTAACTAATTTAAAATTAAAACACGCGACTGCCTGCGTTGCAGGCGGTCGCATTCCTTAACTCAACGAACGCATGGCATTTAAGGCGACTTTGATAATGGACCAGCAAAAAACTTCGGCTGCAGAGGTCGAAGCTTATAATGGGAAAAAATATGAATTGGTAGAATGTGAGTATGAATTTTACCAATCGCTGGACGAAAGCAGCAAACCTGCATCCAGGCCGCAAAGCGGATTGATAAAATTTGTTATGCCCGCCCAAGGGGACGATGATTTGTTTTTTTACAATTGGATGTTCAACCGCGCGGAGACACATGACGGGACGATTGAAATGCTGCTGTCGACTGACGACAATCAAAAAAAATACCTCCACCTCTTTTTTGAAGATGCCTACTTGGTGAACATGTACCAATATTTTAATAACAGCAATAGTCTGTTGGTGCGGACAAAAATCACACTTAGCGCAAGGAAATTCACCTTCGGCGGTTCGGCCAACTTTGAAAATGATTGGATAACCCGATAACAATTGTTCCTTATGAATAACCCCTACCCCATTTATCCTCAGGCCATAGGGCGGTTTAAGTCAAAGTATGAGGCACTTCATGAGATAAATGAAGTGCAGAGGGCTAACTACAAATCGCTGGAAGAGCTGGAAAATGCCAGTAAAAAACTGGAGGAGTTGGATGCCCGATTAGCCGCTGCCGAAGCGGAAATCGATGATAAGCTTATCAAGACTTCCGATGATTTGATGAAGTTGGATGACATAAGCAAAATCGACAAGGAACTTGATGAGGCCAAGAAAGACATTCAAGACAGGATAGCGGATAAAAAGGCTGAGCCAGTGGATCTTGAACGTGAGAAAAGGCGACAAGAACTGGAAGAAGAGCTGAGGCAGCTTAACGAACAGAAAAAGCAACTGGACAATGTAAATAAAGAAAAACAGCAGCTTGACGCTTCTGTAGCCCAAGGAGTGGGAAATTTCGATAACTTGTCCGATACCCTTTCTGGAAAGGTATCGCCCCAAGATATGGCCAATGCTGCCGCACAAATGGACAAAGGCTATGATGAGGCTATAAGCGATTTATCCTCAATTGTTACAGGTGACAGTTCTACGGAATATATTGAGGCTTGGGCTCGATATCAATTTGGAGACCAACTTTATGACGCAGCGTCTGCTATCAAGAATGGAGCCTCGGACGCAATAAGCGGCGTGAATGAGTTCATGCAATTGGGAGATGTCTTTGGTGGAAGTTGGCGCGACCCTTCGACCGCTGCCAAGAAGATAGAAACAGGACTGAAGAACATAAACAATGCCGTTAACAAGGTCAATGCTATCACCAATAATCTATTTTCGGCCGTAACAGGCAGAGACAGCGTAATTCTTGGAAAGTTAGACAACCTGAACAACATGGGCGTTAACTCGTTAGGCTCGTTGGCGGGTGCGGCATCGATAGGCATAGGCAGCTTTAATGCATTTAAAGAGGGAAATATATCGGCGGGAATCAGTGGGGTAAAAGACACTATTAATTCCATCCGCGGAACATACTTGGACTTTAGAAGCAAAGACATAAAAAACAAGATAGAGGAGAACGAGTTAGGAGGATATGAACCCAATCCTGACCCAACTGAAAATACCGATGGCAACGGCAGCCAAGCTAAAAACACGGGAAAGGAAGAGGGTAAGGACGAAAAAACTCAGACGGGACAATCTGATCCAAACGAGCAAAAGAATAGCTCGGAAAAGAAATCTGGTACCCAAACACAGACACAGGGTGGAAACTACAGCGCAGACATGATTCACGAAATCGAGGTGGTTTTAGAAGGCTGTCCATCTTCACAAAATTCGTGTTGCGTCATTAATGGTGAAAATTATGTGTTGAGCGGTTATTCCCTTTCTCAAGAATTACTGCGACCGATGTTGTTAAGCTTTTCTTTGGAAAAAGAAGACAAAACAGAAACACAACAGGATGTGGTGTTTGCTAATATCACGCAGTTGATTGGGAAATCATTGGAAATAAATGTTTCAACGATAAAGGCCAGCCAGGACGATGAAGAAGCCAATCCTCAAGTAGCTTTCGTATTTAAAGGAATGATTATAGATGTGTCTGCTTCAAGAGCGACAGCAAGTGCCCAATCAGCAAGTATCACTGTAGCCACATGGGATGCCTTGCTCCAAAATGTCCCACATTGTCGTTCTTTTGAAAATATGACATTGAAAGAAATAATAGATGCTGTCCTTGAACCATACCGCGACATAAAATCAATTGTGTCACCAAGGTTTAAGGATAAGATACCCTATATTGTACAATACGACCAAAGTGACTACGCTTTCATTAGCATGTTGGCAATGCGTTTCGGAGAATGGATGTATAATACAGGAGATACATTTGTTTTTGGTGAATTGGATATAGAAGATTCATCGGCTGCAAATTTGGAATATCCGGGAGGAAGCTTGATGTCATACAGCCTGCATCAAAATGTGACTTCATTTTCATTCAGTCATTTACTTCCGGATTATTATCAGTATGGAAAGGGTAAGGACATTCTAAAAACGTCAGCACAAGGTATGGCCGATGGAACAGTGAATGATTGGACTGACAAAGCATACAATGCTTCAATACAAAGATTTCAAGACGAACAAACCGTGGCATTGAAAGCTGGCGGATTTGACAGTGGAAAGGAAGACGAAGGAGCCGATGCTATATTAGATTATTCCCTGAAAGTAGAAGCAGAAGGGAAGAAAACGGGTATTATGACCGTTCAAGGATTTTCTAAACTGGCTATGCTAAAAATCGGACAGACATTTCTAATTCGTGACAATGTCCAAAATAAATCTGGAGAAAGCAAAGATGTGGAACAGAAATCATTAAAGGTCATAGGCATTAACCACTCGTTTGATTATAGGCAGGAATATTCCAATAGTTTTATGGCCATACCTGTGGCATGTGACTACCCTTCCTATTCTGATGCTGATGTGTTTGCGTCGGCTCCCCAGCAAAGAGCAAAAGTTGTCGAGAATAAAGATGAACAGATGTTAGGCCGTGTGCGGGTACAGTTCCCATGGCAGGAAATACAAGACAAGGACATGAAAACACCTTGGTTGCGTATAGCCGTTCCTTATGCTGGTCAGAGCAAAGGACAACAATTCGTGCCAGAGATAGGTGAAGAGGTTATGGTCGGGTTCGAAATGAACAATGCTGAACGCCCATATATCATCGGTTCATTTTATAACGGTGGGACAGGAAAGCCTGATGAGGCATGGGCTGTGTCGCAAGAAAAAGATGGGACAAGTAATAATGTAAAAGCTATCAGGACTCGTAATGGACATACGATTCTGTTTAACGATAAAGGTGAAGCGGGTTTAATCGAAATCTATGACAATAAAAACAATACTTATCACATAACACTGTCTGCCGATGACAAGAAAATAACCATCTATTCTGCTGGAGAGGTAGAAGTTGTTGCAGATACAGATGTAAACATCAATGCCAAAGGGAATATAGGAATTAATGCAGACGGGAATATCGGGATAAAATCTAAAGGGAATATTTCAATGGAAGCAGAAAGAGAAGTGTCTATACAAGCTTCGAAAGTCAAAGTACGCTAACATCCAACAGGGCTGATTATGAAATATGTTTGTACAGGGGCAACGCTGAGATGCACGATGGGAACATCGTGTCCTAAATTGAGAGCAACGCCTAAAAATGTTTCTTTGACTGGAAAAGATCAAGCCAATATAGCGGATTATGTATCCATAAAAAATATCCCAAGTTTTGGTAGATGCCGTTCATTGGGTTATCCCCCAACTGCATCTGCAACAGCCGCTAATCATGGCAAGCTTACTCCCATGCCTTGCGTACCGGGGACATGTCCTAAATGGCAGGCTATAGATAAAGACAGCCTGATATGTGGAGAACCGGCTTTATTGGAGCCTGCGACTTTAAGGTGCATGTATGGGGGAACAATTTCGATTGTAAATCCGGGGCAAAGTTTAGAAATAAAGGTACGTGGTGTATCTTTCTCACAAAGGAGTGAAACACAGCAGGAAAAAGCGATGCAAGAAATTCCGGAAGAACTTCTTCAAGAGTTTAATGCGCTTGATAGAGAAAGATTATCGCAACAGTCAGTTCTAGATGGTGTACAGATGGCATTGGATGTTGCTGGGATGACACCGGGCGTTGGAGCTATCCCGGATTTGATGAATGCCGCTATTTCGGCATTGAGAGGTGATTGGGTTGGTGCAGGATTATCCATCATAGCAGCCGTACCTTTGATTGGTGATGTCGTTGGCGGAGCTAAAATTGCGTATAGGGGGGCAAAAACAGCGAGGGTATTGCAAAAGACAGGAGTAATGCAGAAGATTAGTAAAGCAGCTAAAGAAACTGACAAATATAAGCGGCATGCCCAATTAGCTCAGGCTTCTAAAGAATTTAAATATATAGACATCACACCACAGAAATTAAAACAATTAGGAATTTCTGACTCGGATTCTGATTTCTTTATGAAGAAGGTGCGTTACTATAGAAGAGATGAAATCTCTAAGCTATATGATGGTTCGGATGTTGACATGTTTGAAAGAGAATCTCATTTGAACTGTGTTGATGTGTCATCACCTATCATAGAAAAAGGAATCGCACAGAAAGGAGATAGATATTATATGTTCAGAAAAGTTAACGAACATGGAACTATCATAGATGCACCGGGTAATTATGGAATAAGAGAAATCGACTCTTCAAACACAACACCTGGACGTGTTGGCATCGCCGATGGAGGTAAGTTGGAAACTTCAGAGGGAAAAGAAATTCCATTTAAAAGAGAAATGTACTCTGTTGAAATAACAGAAAACACACCTTATATTGTTACAAAAGCAAGAAAAACAACGGACTCATGGAGTGATCGTAAAAATCCGGTAAAAGTACCGGGCGGCGGTACGCAAGTGTTCTTTGTTAAGAAATCGAACATTAAATAAAATATCATTCAAATCATGTACAAGCGATTTTCTGAAATGCCGACAAAGTTCACTTATAGCCAAGTCGTAAAAGACACTATAACTTATGTGAAAGAAATATCAGATAGTAATGATGACCCTATTTATCCTTATATATTAAATCAATTAAAAGACATTTACAGAGAAGTGATAACAAATAATTCGATACATGAACCTGAGGATATTTATGACAGATATGATATTGGAGCAATAGGTGTCCGATACTTTGATGAAAATGATGAAATGCATGAACGGTTATGCGATATATTTTATGGGGCTGTCCACTATAAAGAGTTGAAGTGATGCTGGCTATAAATACAAATCTTTTAAGAATCTTATTGTATTCCATATTCATTTTGTATGGGTCGAGTGCTTTTGCGCAATCAAATGATAATTTCAAAAAACTGCAAGAAATTTCGTTTGACCAGATATTCCAAGAGAAGCAAAAGTCCAAATCAAACTCAAAGCCTCAACAGCAGGAAGAACAAATTGAATTAAGTATAAATGATTCCATTTTCAAACTTTTTGATGTGGACATTGATTTGACTTTAGGCGAGATTTCTTTTGATACTTCATGGGGAGACCCTGTCGCCAATCCCCAAATAAGAGCCAACAGGGCAAGCAATCTATTTGGTCCGGTAAGACATAATGCAGATGGCAGTGTGCGTTGGCATCGAGGATTTGATTATTATGCACCTCAAGGGACACCTGTTTATGCAGTGGGAGATGGCGTTGTATCATTGATTCAGAATCATCCTGATTATGGGCATTGTGTTTTGATTACCCACAAAAGACCTAAACGAATTTACTATTCTTTTTATGCCCACTTGAGTACAGTTTCTGTAAAATATGGCGAGAAAGTACGAAAAGGCACTACATTGGGTAAAAGCGGTATTACAGGGAATGCTTATAATTTGTCTGGCAAGGATGAGCACCTGCATTTTGAGTACCGTACAAGTCCTAAACATGGCGATAGAAAGCAAGAGAACCCCAATGCAATTGTCAAAACCAAGTTCTATAGCGCAGACCCGAAGAACAAATGGCAGGCAAACGTAAAAGTTAAGAAGAAAGAAAGTTTTAGTTTGTTTTGAGATGATGAAATTATCAAAACCAAATATTCCGAAAGAACTGGATGCCGATGTAGCCATGGCCGTTGTAATAGAACACATGGATTCATTGGTTGATAAAAAGCCTTTCTACACTTATGAATTTAAGGGTGTTTCAGAGCGGACTGCCTTAGGAGATGAGCTTAATTTAATTATAAGGAATAAACAGAGTGCGCCTCCTGTTGTAAAGTTTTCGTTAAAACGCGACAGCCTGTATCATATATTGCCTGAATATTTGTTCCATCCATTAGACCACTACTTAGGAACAGATGGCGACACGGAAGAATTTGAAAAACGTTATAAGGAGCAAGAAGAACAGAAAGAGAAAGCCCTGACCTATTTCAAGCCTTTTGATCAATACTACCAAAATCTGAGGATTAAATACCAACACTGGCTTAACGAACATATATTCTCTGGAAACCAGTTCCTTTCAGATTTTATTACGGCAGGCCAAAGGGTTGACATCGCTAATTCATATATCAAGGCTGTTTATCAGTGCATTCCTTGGCTTAGGAATTTTAGAGGTAATGATGACATGGTCAAGGCAGCCTTGGGATATGCTTTTGAAGGACATGCTGAAATTCAAAAAACAAAAGTTGAAGTGACGGAAGCCTTATCCGAGAATATTCATTCGAATTTGAATGGGACATTGGATGATTTATATTGCGGTTCCACATTTATAACAAGGGTATATGTATGGAAAGTTTTCTATCAAGTAAAGATAAAAACGGGTAAGCATTTGAGTGAGTTAAAACAACAAATCGAAGAATTTTCTACGTTCTTTTCCCAATGGTTTTTATCGGTGGAAGATAAACTTGAAATAACTTTTGGCGACAGATGGGCTTTCCCGGAATTGTCTGATGCCAGAATTGAAGAAGGAGTTTTCTTAAATTATAGTACACAATTGATATAACTTTATCTATGGTGAATAAATATCGAGTAGATTGGCAAGCAGGGATGCGGCTGACCGATGAAACGTTTCGTATGTCGGACGAATATTACTTGTCTTACCTGCAACCATTATACGCCGCATTGGTTAACGGAGACTATGGATTTCTTGAACTGCCGATTTTCCGGTATGAACAGACGGAAACAAGTTTGTCGGTGACAGAACTGCAAGCGAATGCCATCAGTCGGTCTGGAAAGCTGATCCAGTTATCTTTTTCACGGGAAGAGAGAAGTTTGTTTCAAAACATTCGTCTACCCGAAACAACAGAACCGTTAATCTTGTTTTTGGATAAGACTTCAGATAAGACAGTCGAGGTATCCTGCAATGACACTTCTGTACCTCTTTGCGATGCTGATTATCAGTTATTTGCAAAGCTTGAGAGCGAGCATTATAATAATCCGGATGCCGTTCCGTTTGCCCGCTTTGTCTATAGGCACGGATGGAGCATGGATGAAGCTTTCATTGCTCCATGCATTTCATTGCGTTCCAATGGGGCACTTTTGCGTGCTGCCGCAAACTATGCAGTGGAGATAGAAGCTCTTGTCAGTGCATTGAAAGATGCCGTCAACACAGAACAATATATGTTGGTAATGGCTGCTATTCCTGCATTGTGCCGCATCGCTATTGAAGTAGAGAAAGAAGCCGACTGTATGACACCTCGACATTTGATAACTCTTATGCAAGAGGGCATACAGGTATTGCTGACATTGATAAGTATGGAAAAGGATATCACAGTTCCTGAAACAGAGAAATGCATGGCTTTTGTTGAGTCTCATTATACTCCTTATGTAATTTCAGAGATGGTACATGAAGGTATCCGGTTGACGCACCTGCTGATAAGTTTGCCGCAACTTTTCAGGCAGAAAACGGCAGTTGTGGCGGAGGCAAGACTGGAGTCGGAAGTGGTAAGGCCACCACGCAGGATAGTAGGCAGCACTGATAGCATTCGTAAAAAGCACCATTAATTTCAAATCATTGGTATGCATTATAGTGATTCTCCCATACGTTTCGTAAACGACGAGCAGTTGAACCTTCAGATTGACCGACCATTGTCTAACGTGGTTTCTGTCATCGATAACTGGGTAGATACCGTAGTGTTTACCAGTATACGGCGCTTTAAGGCTGATGAAGAATTTGGGTTCAGCTTTTGGGATAATGAATTTATTGCCATGAATTTGGTAGATTTCAACCATGGCGCTGATTTTAAGATTGTGAAGCGTAAAAACAACCGGGAAGAAAAGGTGCAGATGTCGAGAGCCGGTATCAGGCAATGTGAGAGAAGTGTGCGCGACAGCATTTTGTATTACATCCCATACCTGAAGAACTTGGAAGTGGAAGTACAACTTAGTATGGAGAAGAATAAGTTTTCCCGTCGGGGTGAAAATAGCAAATATGTGGTCAGGGTTTTGGTTAAGGGACGGTTGACTTACAATGAATTTGTCGGTACACGCGAAGGTGAGTATCAGCGTGAAGTGGAATTTTTTATGGATCCGTTTTTAAATAACAAATAATGGATGTAAAGGTAAGAAACAAGGTTGCTGAGATACAGCAGGCGTTGGAGCAGGATGAGCAACGCATATCGCTTTCCGATCCTGTGGCAAAGATGATGCTTGTCGCTTTGTCTCACCAGTCTTGTGAGATAGAACGAAAGATGGATCAGACGGTGGAAAGACTGTCTGAACGTTTCTGCGACCAGGTGTTATTACAGAGCAACCTCAAGGCGCAGCCTGCAGTTACAGTGCTTAGTATCGGCAACGGGCGCGAATGTACACCTTATTTTATTGACGAAAATGATGCGTTTACCTACAAACCTACCAAGTGCAATTATCGTCCGATATTCAAGACGCGCATTGTGCCCGGCAGGCTGATGGCTTGCTTCATGAACAATACTCTGCTGCAACCTGGTAAGTTGCCCGTTCAAGCGACATGGCCGGACAACCGGTATAATAAAGAGTTGTGGTTGGCATTTGATGCGGCAGGGGAAGTTAATACGCTGGAGGATGTCATGATTGCTTTGTCACATCCATTGCCAGACGATAGCTTGACAGCAGAAGTGGGAGATGTGCAGATCCCCTTGTCTTTGGTTATGGAAGATATGCCTCGTACGCTAAATTCAAACTTCATGCTGGTTGAATTCTGGAAAAAAAGTTTGGTATACTATGGTCTGTGGTTGTACCGCTTTGGAAAATGTTCCAATAAGCGCACGCTGCATCGCGGAGAAATTCCGGCTTGGATTATGGATTCGTATGCACAGGAAATCTTGGAGCCTTTTATAGGTAATCGGTTTTTGTGGATACGAATCAAAACAGACCGGGGGGGTTCATTGCCACTTGACACGGCCATTTTATTGAATTGCATTCCAGCTGTAAATTATGACATCCAAGATGTGAAACTGAATTATAGCGAGCCTATTCAGCGTTTAGAAAATGATAAAACGGGCACTTATTTTTTAGATGTGGTACAAAATCAAGAACAGGCGCAAGATTTCTTTATACGTGATTTCGATGTCAACCAATATGATAATGAACGGATTCGTGAAGATGTAACCAATCTTTATCGTCATTACGTAAACGATTATTTTGCCTTTGTAGACAGCAATTCATTGCACGACGGAGCTACACTTCGTTCCTTGCGTCAGTCAATGATGCAGGTTTACGATTCATTGGATGAATTCCGTTCGGGAAATGTCCGCCGATACGGAGGAACATACGCCATTCGTAACCCTCGGAACAACCAGCAACCCATGGTGCTGACCTATTTCACAACCAATGGCGAACGGGGAAATCTTCTAAGACGTGGCGGAAGATTAACATCAACAAATGCCGCTGTAGGGGATGTTGAAGCGTTGATTGACGCAACAGGAGGACGCAATAAAGTCAGAGATATAAAGACACGCAAAGAATTGGCAAGGCATATTGTGAACAGTAATGACCGTTTGTTCACCAAAATGGATTTGCTGCAATATTGCAAAATGGAGTTTATGCGTGCTTTTGGAGAAGAAGCCATAAGCTATTGCAACATATCTCTATCTGAAAGCAATGTTCCTGTTGACAGACATATAGAGAAATGCATTAATGTGCATTTTCAAATCCTCTCCGAGTCATTGAAAGAAGAGATAAACAAGTCTGATTTTTTTGATTACTTGAAAATTAATATTGAGTTGAGAAAGAGTTTTTCTTGTCTATTAATAATTTTTATATAGTAGCCTTTTGATATGGAGCAATTGTTAGGCTATCGAATATATCAAACGAATAAAGTCGTATCCGTTCGCTGGGTACAACAAAAATTAAATCGGATTATGCAGACACAAATCCGTGAAGATGATAAATTGGGTCCTGAAACTATATCATTAATCCGTAGGTTTCAACAAAGTCGAAATTTAACTCCAGACGGTCAAATTGGACCTTTGACATTAGAAGCTCTAATGGATGCAGACCCGTGGAAAAATAAAAAGGCAGAAACAGCCAAAGAATCCAATTATGATAAGATTACCAATATAATTGATAACATAATAGACGCTTTGGACGAGGCTTTTTACAACAATAAGGGATTGGTAGGTCTTAGTTTCTTTACCGGAAGCGATAGTGTAAAAGATTTAAAAGTAGGAGCAACAGATCGTCATAGCTTAAGTAGGCTTTACAATAAGGCACTAAATGAAAAAGACTTCTTTAAGAAGAAAATAAAAGCTATGCCAGAGTCATACATAAACTTAGGTAAAGAGTTAAATAACACCAAAAGTTCGGCGCGAAAACTGCAAATTCAAGAACAGATGAAAAGCATTAGAGTTAATCATCTTAGAGAAGTTTCTACGGCAAAGAAGAGAGCTAATCAAATAGTAGAGACCATAAATAAAGTCAAGAATATAGGAACAACTTTAAACGAATGCATTCCAAAAATAATGTCATTTTTGAAGCCATTAGGAAAGATTTTTAAAGTTATAGAATGGAGTTCGGTTGTGGTTTATATAAAAAAAGGGTGGACGTATTTTTCTGAAGGCAAATGGATTGATGGATATGAGTATTTATGTAAGGCTTTTTCTAAAATATTAGAGATTGGCATAATGGCACTCGCTACTTCAGCAGCAGTCGCGGGTACAGTAGCATTATGTGCAACAGCTGGTTTAGGAACCGTAGCAACAGCAATAGCGGCATTGGCCGCTACTATCGTTGTCGCTATTATAATATTCTGTATATCATACTTTTGGAACAAATATATTGAATATTATTTTGATAATTTATAGCAAATATGATACAATGTAATAATTGTGGCTACCCCGTAATAAACGGGATGCACGCTTGCCCGAATTGCTTGGCAGAAATGCCTGACGAGATTGTTGCTCCTGTAGCAGCGACAGAAGAGGAATGGTATGACGAGGATGAAATACCTTGTTGCACTTTACGGCCAATTTCGTTACCGGGTGAAAGAGAAATGACTGAAAAAGTTTACGATGAAGGTACCGAGGTTTATCTTTCTCGTCAGAATACCGTTTCGCGTGATACGACCATTGATGATGAAGAACAGGCTTGCCTATTCTTCTCGGATGGTCATTGGTTCATTGAGGATCGCTCTCGCGACAATTCAACATACGTTCATGCTGGAGCTGGTATAAAACTTGAGCCTGGTGACATAATAAGAATGGGGGATAGATTATTTGAGTTTAATATAAAATCAAGAAAGCAATAATACTATGGCTAATGATAAAATACATGTCTTTTGGTCTGGTAATGGCGCAAAAGAAGAAGCGCAAAAATTTGCTTCTGAAAATGGATACTTAGTGCTTGAAAGTACCCATATAGCAGAGTATAAAGAAAAGACGCTTAAAAAGCAAAGGCGCAATCTTGAAAAGTTGGGAAAATCATCTCGTGAAATATGGTATCAAAATGAATTGCCAGAATGGGAAAAGTTGTCGCGTTCTTATGCAGAATCTTCGCCACATAAAACGGTTCATGTTTTTATTGATGTTGCATATATAGAGCCAGAAGATATGAGGTTTACGAATCATTCAGATAGCAATGAAAAATCAGTTCCCAAAGAATACAGAGAAAAACCTTGGTTGAATGATTTCTACTACGGATGGACAGAAGAAGACTTTATAAAGTTTCGTTCATGTTTCCCTAATGGTCAAATTCCTAAATCAATGAAAGAGTGTTCCTATGATAGAAAAAGAAGTATTCTTCATCGTGTTGAGCATCCTATATTGAAAGAACAAGGGAAAAACTTGATTATACATTATGTAAATAAGAATGCAAGATGATGATAAAAAATTCAGCTCAACGCTGCGATTTTCGCATGCACGATATGATAGATGGGAAATTCCGGGTAGAAAGGGTACTTAATTCTACTCGGAGTGACCAAAAGTTTAAGGTGAATGATACATCCGGTAATGAGTACATCCTGAAGTTGCTAAAGCTTTGGGAAGTGGAGCCCAGTCTTCGCCAAAAGATGTTGCTCTCGGCTGATAATGAAATAAAGAGTTGTCAGATAAAGAGCAATTACCTTACCAATATCGTACACACAGGTATGGTAAACGGCAATCCTTATCTGCTTTTGGAATATTGCAAGTCCTTGGATTTATCTCATCTTATCAGGAGCCAAAGGTTGGATATCGTAAAGACTGCCAAAGAAATACTATATGGATTGCGAGACCTGCACAAATCGGGGAAGGTACATTGTCAGCTAACTCCGGAAAACATCCTTATAGCTGATGGCAATCGTGTTAAGTTAACCAATTATGTAATACTTGGTGGCAGAGCCAACTTATTGGCGAGCAAGAATAAGACACTGCATTCGCATTTCATTGATAAAGCATTGGCTTATCAGGCTCCAGAACTTTACCGATTAGAACGATATGCCACTATACTTCCTTCGGTTGACATATTTTCTTTCGGCGTGATATTGTTCTTTATGCTGACCGGTGAATTGCCTTATGGGAAGTTGGTTACAGAATCAGATTGGATACATTATCAGACTCGTGTACAAAGCGATGACTGGAATAGAAATATCTTATTCCGAAACGAACAGCGGGAGATGTGGATGAACATATTGGAAGCATGCTTGTCTGCCGACCCTCACAGCCGTGCAGGAAGTGTTGATGAATTGTTGGAGAAACTTCCAGGGAATGAATATCCATATATTGCCGTACAAGGTAGCCAAGTAGAAGCTCCAAATGCAATATTAAATGGCATCATGCTTCATGTGATGCAAGGAAATGACTGGGGAAAATGTTACCGTCTGCCGGAAATCATGCCGTCACCCAAAAGAATTATAACCTTGGGGAGAAAAGATGACTCCATATTCAACCAGATTCAATTATCCGAACCTGTTTCTTCGTATATATCCCGTCGTCATTGCACGCTTGAATGGGATGATGAAACCGAAACGTGGTATCTTCGCGATGGGCAGTGGGATAAAGAAGTACAAGGGAATTGGGCTCGTTCTTTGAATGGCACGTACATTAATTCAAAGGAAGTCACAGAAGAGGGAAGTAAAATAATTCCCGGGGATATTATATCTATAGGTAATGTAAAACTGAGAGTAGAAGCATATTAAAATTAAATGAATGTCCACAATTTGCCAATTTGGCCACGTTGAAAATGAAGATATACTTCGTTGGCCGATGAAGTATATCTTCGTAGGCAGTTGCAGTATATATTAAACTGCTGATGAAGTATATCTTCGTTCTCAGAGGGCATATATTGGCCGAATGCGGACATTCATATAAAATTACATTTCAAATGAATATCATAAGACTACAAGGCGAAATAGAAAAGCGGAATGGTATATATTATGAATATGATACAGATGCTATTCCTTTAGGAGAGGGAGGCATGGGGCGTGTATTCAAAGGATTCCGTGTAATAGAAAGAACAGGAGAAAAGATGCCTGTCGCGATTAAGGCTATCTATGAGAATATACCTGAACATGTTGTCGAACGTGCCAGAAGGGAAGCCAATATCCAATTGGAGAATGACAATCTGATACGGATGTACGGTTTTGTTGAAACAACGTTCCAGACAGAAAGCGGGGGTAAAGTTAAGGTACATTACCACGTCATTATGGAATTGTTGGTAGGAGTAACCCTTGAAAACGTAATGAATGGAATTACTTGTGACCAAAATGGCATGCAGATTCCATTTGCTGCAGAAATTTACAGTCAGTATTTACAGAATCGTGATGCAGCGGTTGTTAGAATTATGAAGCCCATTTTATCCGGTTTAATGGCGTTGCATGATAAAGGGTATATCCATAGGGATATTGACCCTTCGAATATAATGATTACCATAGATGGAAAGATTAAACTTATTGATTTTGGGATTTGTAAGCAGATTGTTTCTCTCGGCAGTGTGGATAAGGCTTTGACCGCAACCGGTGTGTTTATGGGAAAAGTGAATTATGCCGCTCCAGAGTTGGTGCTTGGAGATGTGAAAAACCAAAGTTATACTACTGATATCTATGCATTAGGCGTTTTGCTTTATCAATTATGTACCGGTCATTTACCTTTTACAGGCACAGATCAAGATGTTTTATCAGCCAATTTGCGTGACCCATTGCCGATGAAAGATGTTCGCAATGTTGCTTTGAAAAGAATTATCCGCAAAGCTACAGACAAAATACAGTCTAAGCGGTATGCTTCTGTAGCGGAATTTAGGGTCGATTTGGAACATGTGCTAACGAATGGCAATAAAAAAAACAGAAAATTGGTTCCGTTTATGATCGGATTTGCATGTGTTGTGGTAGCATTAATTGGCGTAGCCTGTTTTCTCTTTTATAATGAGTCTGAAAAAGAAGTGGCAAAACCTACACTTAGGCAACCAACCTGCGTGGAAATGTACAATCAAGCTTTATCCTTTTTGAATCAGAAAGATAGCATTGAACTTCAAACAAAAGGAAAAGAATTACTAAGGATACTTGTTGAAGATAGCTTATTTGCGCCAGCAAAAGTAGATTATTATGTCAATCTGCTTAATTCAAACAATTCATCAGAAGTAAATTCCGGGTTTGCCGGACTATGTCAGATAATCCAAGAAGATACACTGAATAGTATAGCATTGTTTGAATGTGGACTTACATTGTCGAAAGGAAATCGCTTCTTTAATGTGCCAACCGTGCGTCAATCTTTCTTAAATATAGAAGCTGATTTGGATAAGGCCAATGATTGGTTGTTCAAAGCTATGGAAATTGATACAGCAGACTATAAGTCTGTGTATTGGGCATTTAATAATCTGATGGAAAAAAAGATTGCAGGGGATTTGCCGGCAAGTGGGGATAAATTAATTACAAAGTTATACGAAATGTTTATCAAAAGGGCTAAGGAGTCCAATGATGTGGCAACCGATATATATATAAATGCTATAAAAAGCGATACGGAAACCTTAAAAGCTTGGGGATTACTAAAATAGATTTGAATTATGAGAAAGATTTTTTTGTCATTATTATTAATCGGTTATTTCTCTGCTGTTTATGCTCAAGGATTTGCTTATGATGATAAAACCGATGTAGGAAATGGACTTTATAAAGTTAAAAGTGGTGATTATTATGGGATTATAGATAAAAATGACAATGTCATAGTCTCGATAGAATATCAGGATATATTGTTCCATGAAGGAAAAGCTTTGCTCACTAAAGATGGTTTTATCCATGGTATTGTTGATTCCTTAGGTGCTACTAAAATGTTTAATGCAGAATACAAGGTTCATCCTAAATATCGTTATATTTATGATGGATATATTATTGTTGGCGAAGATAAATGGGGATATATAGACGAAAATGGAAATCCTTTACGTATCAAGGCAAAGGGCTTTTTTTCATTAGGGAAGAAATCTCCTACTCAATTTGATGATGTGGCTCCTTTTGTAGAGAACTTTGCTGCAGTTTATACGCATAAAGATGGCTGGAGGCATATTGATAAAGAAGGAACAGAACATTACAAATTGAGGGATAAAAAGGTTAAAGTTTTTTTTCGGTCTTCTGTTTATAAGGGTGAATGTATTATTGTTACCAATGACGGCATCAAACAATATCAAGAGTCAGATGATGGAACATTTGCTGTAGTAAAAAGAATATTATCTCCTTCATCCTCATTTATAGAAAAGAACCAGGATGGAAGTTTTACCAAATTGATTTTCAAAGAAGGTATTTTAACATTAGACTCTCTTATGCGTGTTACAAAATACGAGAATGGGACTGATTCTATTATTTTTATACAACAGCCTAAAAAACACATAGTAAAAAAAGTTATAGCACCAATTGATACAATATCGCTTGAAAATGATTTGCAGGTTGGGATTGTATCTCAAAATTTGCAAGCAAATTCGAAAGGACAGGCTCATGCTGAGATAAAAGTGAAAAATATTGGAAATGTTAAGTATGAGAATGTTCATATTTTTATAGAGTGTTCGAATGCTTCTAGAGAATGGCAAGGAAATATTGAGGCAAATTCTGAATTAAGCTTGTCTTTCACTATGCCAGCCCGCTTTTCTACTGCTGTTGTTAGGCGTAATATTGTTGTTCGTACCGTATATAATAAAGAGCAAATTGAGAAAAATTTTACAGTGGCTATAAAGCGCTATACTCCGGTACGTTCAAGGTAATAATGCCCTTATAAGCATTCTATTTTCGTAAGCACTCAAAGGGGGATGCCCTAAATTGAGTGCTTATCTATTGAGTACTAACTTTCAGGAACTTACCGTTGCTCCATGTATACACAATGGGAGCATTTATCAAATAAGATTTCAGCTTGTCTGCCGTAGTTTTATCCATATATTGAGGGGTGGTGTAACTTACTGAAAGCGAAAGGTCTTTGTCGGACAAGCGTACTTCCTTCAGATACATGTCTGCATTCAGGCGTAAGTTACGCAAAGAGTCGGAAGCTGTTTCAGAAAGTACAGACTTATAAAATTCATTCTCTTCAGGCAAAGTTACAAAATCTGCTGCCGGTAATTCATTCCAAGCCGTATCATAAAACTTGACCTCACTGTCGGGTACAGGACCACAATAAGTACGGACCACACACACCACTTTCACCGAATCGTTCAGCGGCAACAGTTTCATTTCTTCCCTACTTGACTTGCTGACGTGCACTAACAGGTAATCGTCTGTCAACTTCAGCATTTCCGAGGTCTGTCCGAAACGGTTTTTCACCTCCGCTTTCATGTTGCTGGCGAGAAAATCACCGAAATCTTCCCGGTTCACTTTAGTCAACAAAGGAGAAAGCGAATCGGGTAAAGCAATGTATAATGATTTAAAATCTTGTGCCTGCAAATTCATGCTGCAAAGCATACACACAAGTCCTATAATCCATTTCATCTTAACTATCGTTTTTTATTTCCCGCCAAAGATAGGGATTTCTTTCGAGCAAACAAAACTATTTAAATGAAGAATGAAGAACGCAGAATGAAGAATTCCATGCGGATGAAAATTCTTTATTCTGCGCAAAGCGCGATTCTTCATTCCTCATTCTTCATTCGCTTCAAGAAATCGGTAGGGCTTTCGCCGAAGTAGTCTTTATAGCACTTGGTGAAATACGAAGGCGCACTGAAACCTACTTCATACGTTATTTCGGCGATGGTCTTGTCGGTAGAGGCCAGCAGCGATGCGGCACGTTTCAACCGCGCGATGCGGAGCAGTTCGTTGGGCGAGTAACCGGTCAACGCCTTAGACTTCCGGTAAAGCTGGACACGTCCCAGCCCTAATTCCCCACCCAAGTCTTCCACACTCAAACCCGCATCGCCCAAACGGGCTTCAATCAACTCGCGCAGTTTCTCCACAAAACCCTTGTCCACCTCGCTGATTGACTCCTGTTTCAGAGCCGAACGGTCGGCAAAGAAGCTTTGCAGACGGCGGCGGTTGTCTATCAGGTTCCGCAGGCGCACCTGCAGCAGCTTGGCACTGAAAGGTTTCAGGATGTACGAATCCGCCCCACACTCGTATCCCTGCACCTTCTGCTCGTCCATCGTATAGGCGGTGAGCATCATCACCGGGATGTGCGAGGTCTGCACTTCCGACTTCAGCCTCCGGCAACACTCCATGCCGTCCATCACCGGCATCATCACGTCGCAGATAATGGCATCGGGCACGTATTTCATCGCCTGCTGAAGCCCTTCCTGCCCGTTGGAGGCCTCCAGCACCCGGTATTCCCTCTCCAGCAGCAACCTGACATAGTCGCGCACGTCCTGATTGTCATCGATGACCAATACCGTTTCACGCCGGTCGTCTTCGCCCGCTTCCGGAGACGCCTGCACCGTTCCCTGACCGGCGGAAAGCACCGCTCCCTCTTTCAGGCTTGCCGGAACCGCCTGCTTCTCCAGCCCTTCGGCAAGCGTGCCCGCCTGCTTCATCGGCATCTCCACCGTAAAGATGGTGCCCTTGCCTTCTGCCGAATCCACCTTCACCGTGCCGCCGTGCATCTCGGTGAAAGCCTTCACCAACGCCAGCCCGATGCCCGAACCGGCATAATGCACGTCTATCTGGTAAAAACGCTCGAAGATGTGCTGCACGTGCTCGGCGGAAATGCCCACTCCGGTATCCGAAACCTGATAGCGCAGCCAGCGTGTCCCCCCGTGCTCGAATTGCGACAAGGCAAGCTCCACCCGTCCGTTCTCGGGCGTGAACTTGAATGCGTTCGACAACAGGTTATACGTTATCCGCTCCAGCTTCCCGGCATCGGCTATCATCGTATATCCCTCATCGGAAGGGGCAGCCGACACCGAGAAATGCACATGCTTGCGATAGGAAAGCGTGCGAAAAGCCTCGGTCCACTCGTTCATCTCCCCGGCGATGTCAAACTCCGAAAGGTACATCTTCAGCTTGCCGCTCTCGAACTTGCGGAAGTCGAGTATCTGATTGACGAGGCGCAACAGCACCGTCACGTTCTTATGCACGATGCGGAGCAGGAAACGCTCGTGCTCGTTCAGGTTTTGGCTTGCCTCCAGCTGGTCGACGGGGTCGGCTATCAGCGTGAGCGGCGTGCGGAAGTCGTGCGACACGTTGGTGAAGAAAGCCAGCTTGGCGTGCGTCGCCTCCTCCAGCTGCTTGGAAAGGCTGATAAGCTGGTCGCGCTGCGCCTCCAGCTGTTTCTTCTGCTCGGACAACTCCACGTTCAGCCGGTTCTTTGTCCAAAAGCCCCGCACGGCGACAAACAACGCGATGCCGAACAACGCCAGCATCACCACGCACGTGTACAGCAAAACGCGCTGCGAAGCGTAACGGGTAAGGAAATGGTTTATCCTCTTGTCCAGCATGTCTATCTTCTCGTCCAGCTGACGGATTTGCCCGGTCTGCATCCGCATCACCCGCGCGTTCCCCTTGTTGACCAACGCCGAAGAGAGCGCAACGTCGTGCTCGTAAGGCTTCCCCGTCAGGATAGCCATCGCCGTCTGCATCACCCGGTCGCCGCCGGTAGGATAAATAAAGGTGGCGTCGAGCTGCCCGCTTGCCACCTGCTCCACGCCATATCCCTCGCCCGCCAGCGCGTCGATGCCCACAAACAGCATTTCCTTCTCGCGCCCGTACTTCACCGCCGCCTCGTAGGCACCTGCCGCCATGCGGTCGTTGTGCGCAAACACCATGTCTATCTCCGGAGCGTGCGTCAAGAGCGAGTCGAACACCAGGCGCGCACGGTCGCGCCTCCAGCCGGCATCCACCGAAGCCGTCACCCGTATGTCGGGATACTCGCGCAAGGCGTCCGTCATGCCCCGGTGGCGTTCCGCCGCAGGCGTAGAGCCGCGTAGCCCCGTCACCTCCACCACCCGTCCCTTGCCTTGCAGGCGCGAGGCGATGTATTCGCCCACGTTGTAACCAATGGCATAATTGTCGGCGCCAATATACGCCGTATATTGGTTGGAATGTATCTTCCGGTCGACCAATATCACCGGAATCCCTTTGCTGTATGCCTTCTCGATAACCGGCGTAATGGCATCCGCCTCGTTGGGCGACACCACCAGCAGGTCCACCTTGTTGCGCATCAGCAGTTCGATGTCGTGTATCTGCCGCTTGTTGTCATCGCCCGCGCTGCGGAACACCACTTCCGCCTCGGGATAAAACAACGCCTCGCGCGTGATTTCCCGGTTCATCTGCTCGCGCCACTCGTCGTCGCTGCACTGCGACACGCCGATGACGTACCGCCGTTGCTGTCCGGAGCATCCCGCCAGCAGCGCCAGCAGCAGAAACAAGCTTACCAAGGATATGCAGTTGTGCCTCATCGTATCATCCGTTTAAGTTCTTACCGATGCGAAGATACGCATTTCCGCGTAATTTTCACCACAGATTGCGCAGATTCAGAAAATTAATTGACCGCTCCGCATAATCCGCAACGAATAAATCGCTACCTTTGCGGCAGAATCCATAAAGAGAAAGGAAAAGCTATGGCAAGACCCATCAAAGAAACCCCGATACTCTTCGGGGAAGACGCACGGCGGTTCGAGGAGCGGATGAAGCAAGTCCGCCGGGAAACGCCGGAAGAAAGAGAACAAAGGCTGGCTGATTATGAATTGGCTTTGAAAATGCTCGAATTGGGCGAACGTACAAAAAAGAAAAGCGTATGAAAACCAGCCTGCAAACACCCTTCTCTTCTTACAAAATCCGTAAGTTGGAAATAAATGAAAAAGTAAAATCGTTCGATTGCGGCGATGCCGACTTGAACGATTTTATTTTAAATGAATCCGGATTTTACCGGCAAGCCTTATTGGCGGTTACTTATGTGTTCGAAGCGGCAGATGATGAAAACCACGAACACATAGCCGCATATTTCAGTTTGGCAAACGACCGCGTGTCTATGTCTGATTTTCCCACTAAAACGGAATTCAACCGTTTCCGGAGACATCGGTTTGTCAACGAAAAACGGTTGAAAAGCTATCCGGCTGTAAAAATTTGCCGTCTGGCTATCAATCAAGAATTGAAAGGACAACACATCGGACAATTCTTGATAAATTTCATCAAAAGTTACTTCCTCGCCGACAACAAGACCGGCTGCCGTTTCCTCACGGTAGACGCATACGCCGCCGCCATACCTTTCTATTTCAAGCAGAAGTTCGTGCCGCTGACGGCAGAAGACGAGGGAGCCGCCACACGCTTGCTCTACTTCGATCTGAACGACATCGCCGATTAGAACAATCTCAACCCATGCAGTAAACCGGAACAACGATGAAAACACGAATCTTAGGAATGCTCCTGTGCCTCCTCTGCCTGCCGGGCTGCGGAGACAAGGCACAAAAGAGCCACAAAACAGCCGGTTCCGTCCAACAGGAGCAAGCGGACACCATGACTCTCGGCACGTCCGGCTTTCCGAAAGAAATCAAGAAGGCATGGCGCGTCAGCCTGCAAGACAGCATGGTGTATGTGACTCTGATGAATACCGCAGAAGACGGTCGTGAGCTGCAAATGCCATACGGCGTTTTCCCCTGCGAGGTCTTTCATTACGGAAACGGGAGATGGAAAAACGTGACCACCCAACTCGCTCCGTCCGAACAGCATTATAAAAAGAAAGAAGCCTCCACGTCTTACCCTTTCGATTTTCTTCGGGAAAGCGCCCCTGATGACCCCAGCCACATTTATCCCATCCCCAAGCCGGAGACGGAACTTACGGGATACAATTTGGTGGAACTCATACGAACCATTCGTCCGAACGAAACGGCACACTTTTCTTTTCCGCTCTACAACGGCACGACCGATTCGATAGAAAAAGGGCTGTACCGCCTTACCTTTTATATCGACGGAAAGCCTTGCCACATCGTCTTCGAACTCTGAGCTGAAATACCGTTAACCGTCACGCCGATTTACAATCCGGCGTAAATGAGTATAAGGAACCGAAGGTCGACAAAGTCAATTTTAATCCGCTCAGCAGATACCTAACAGAAAGCGGTAACTTAGTCGTTTACCGGATTAAAAATCCTCATACTCGATGCTTGCGGATTGCAAATCCGCAAAAACGGGAGCTTCAGTCACTCAAACCGTACCGTCCACCTCTTTAAAAAATTCACAGGCTTACCCTTTCGTGTTGCTGGAGCAGTGAAACGGGGCAAGTTGGCTATTACTTTGCAGGCAATGGAATCCATACGGGCGGCTACATTGGGACTGGCACCGTTCTCTTCCGCCGATTTTTCAATGATTACCTGACGGACATATCCTTTTTTATCAATAAGGAAAGCAACATCCACTATTCCTTTTCCAAGGTGTACATCGGCTAACTTCTTTTGCACATAATTCTTTAGGTCTATCGATAAAAGCGGATTTTCGGGATCGGAAGTATGTACAGGAAATATGGGGTCTGTAGCATAATTATAAATTGTATCTTTGCCTATCACATAATACGGAGGTGCAGTGTATAAAACGCTGGCAATAAATTCATCTTCCTTTACCGTATCTGCAGGTTGAACATTTTGTTTTTTCCCTCCTTGGCAAGAAAGCAAGACAAGCGATAATAATAAAAAGAAAATCGTTTTCATAGGCACAAAATTTTATACGAACAAATCTACAAAAAATTATCAAATTCTTTTGGAATTTCCATCTTTTCCCTCTAACTTGCCGTGCAAATGAAATAAAAAAATATTGAATATCATCATAGTAGAGACGATGTGCACATCGTCTCTACATAAACGCAGATTGGCGCGAATTCACACGGATTATTTTTTATTTTTAATCCGCGGAAATCCGCGCCAATTTGCGTTTCCTTTCTTTATCCTCTGTGCGCTTCTGTACGCCTCTGTGGTGAATAAAAATCGAGAAAAGTCAGATATTGCGCATCATTTCATCTAATTTGATGACTTCCACTTTGGAAAACTTCCGATGAAGGTCTTCTTTCCGCAGTTCGTCAAGGCGTTGCTGGTCGAGTATGCCCTCGTCCCAAAGGCGGTCGGACTCTTGGTCGAGCTTCGCTTGGAAATGGCGGGTCAGCACTTCTTGTATCTCGCGTGCGTAGGCTTCGCTGCTGTCGAACGAGAAGAGTTTCAGCTAATGTTGCTGTGCGGGGGTCAAGGTCGTTGCTTCCATAAGTCATTCCTTTCTTTTTGATATCAATGCAAAGATAGCATCTTTCACCACAGATTACACGGATTATTTTATTTACGATTTGACGATTTACGAAGTACGATTTAGGGAAAATAGTAAATCTTAAATCGTCAAATCGTAAATTAAAAACCTTCCGTCAGCCGGGCGGGCAGCACCGGCATCGCGCCATTCTGCGTGCAGACGAATGCCGATGTCTCTACCGCTAACTTATGCGCTTCGGGGATAGGCAAGCCTTTCAATATGGAGGCAACGAAAGCCGCCGTGAACGAGTCGCCGGCACCTACCGTATCTGCCACCTCCACCTTCGGAGTCTCGACGAATGACACTTCGCCCGGAGTGAACACATAGCTTCCGTTTACCCCACAAGTGAGGATAAGCATCTTCAGGTTATACTTGGCAAGGAGAATCCAACATTTGTCTTGCAAATCAATGCCCGGATAGCCGAACATCCGGCTGATGGTGACCAGCTCCTCGTCGTTTATCTTCAGGATGTTGCACTTGCGCATCGACTCGCAGATGATTTCCTTGGTATAGAAGCCCTGGCGCAGGTTGATGTCGAATATCTTGTACTGCCCCTCGCCGTCGGGCATTACGTCCAAGAAGCGGTTGATAGTCTCGCGCGACACCACGCTGCGCTGTGCCAGCGAGCCGAAACATACGGCGCGGGTCTGGCGCGCCAGCCCTTCCAGTGCCGGAGTGAAGGGGATGTTGTCCCACGCCACGCCCTCGCGGATGTCGTAACAGGGCACGCCGTTGCGGTCCAGTTCCACCTGCACCGTACCCGTGGGATAGGGCACGGTCTCTATCATGCAATTCAGTTTCTTTTCATGGAAATTCTTCAGAATCTCCACGCCCAACTCGTCTTCGCCTACCGCGCTCACCACACGGCTGTCCAGTCCGAACTGCGATACGTGATACGCAAAGTTTGCCGGCGCACCACCTATTTTCTTTCCTTCGGGCAGCATGTCCCACAATGCTTCGCCCATTCCTACTACGATTGTATTGTTCATGGCTTTTAAGTTTTTAAGTTTTTGAGTTTTTAAGTTTTTGAGTTCTTGAGTTTAAGCATTTTGTCAAATTGCATGTAGGGGCGTATCGCATACGCCCTGAAAGCATCCGCATGGATTAGTGGACGTATTCGGGCGTATGCGATACGCCCCTACAAAACTTACAAACTCAAGAACTTAAAAACTAACGCTTCAGTTTAAACATATAAATAATCAGATAAATCACTCCTGCCGTCATTACCGCTACGGCACCGCTCTGGCCTACGGCATCGCTGGCGAAACCCATCAGCAACGGGAAGACCGTGCCGCCGAAGAGACCCATAATCATCAGTCCCGATATCTCGTTCTTCTTGTCGGGCACGGCAAGCAGGGCTTGCGAGAAGACAATGGAGAACACATTCGAATTGCCGAAACCTATCAGGGCTATGGCGATGTAGATGACCGTCAGGTCGGCAGACACGAAGAGCAGCACCATAGCTGCCAGCATACATGCCACGCTGATGCCCAAAAAAGGTTTCGATGCCACTTTCTGAAGGATGACCGCCCCCGAAAGGCAGCCCAGCGTTCGGAAGATGAAGTAAAGGCTCGTGGCGAATCCTGCATCGTCGAGCGGCATGCCCAGGCGTTCCATCAGAATCTTGGGAGCCGTGGTGTTGGTGCCCACATCGATGCCCACGTGGCACATGATGCCCAAGAAACACAGCAGGATGAACGGGCTGCCAAGCAGCTTCAGACAACTGGTAAAGCCGGAAGCCTTGTCGGGCGCCTCCTCTTCTATCGGGGTAGCTCCCAGCCAAAGGATGGCGACGACAGCCACCGCCATATAGACGGGGAACAGCACGCGCCAGCCCATACCGAACTCGGGTATCGCCTGCGTGGCTCCCCACATGGCGATGTAGGGGGCAAGGAACGAGGCGATTGCCTTGACAAACTGCCCGAAGGTGAGCGAACTTGCCAGCTTGTCGCCCGCGATGATGTTGCTCAGCAAGGGGTTGAGCGAGGTCTGCATCAAGGCGTTGCCGATGCCCAACAGGGAGAACGAGCAGAGCATGATGCCATAACTGTCGCCAAACAAAGGAAGAAGCAATGAAGCGAACGTCACGATAAGGCTGAGCAGCACCGTGCGCTTGCGTCCGATGCGGTTCATCAGCACGCCCGTAGGCACCGAGAATATCAGGAACCAGAAGAACACCAGCGAGGGGAAGATATTCGCTTCCGCGTCGCTCAGGTTCAGGTCTGCCTTCACATAATTGGATGCGATGCCCACTAGGTCGACAAAGCCCATGGCGAAGAAGCAAAGCATCACGGGAACCAGTTTCCCGTACTTGATTTGGTTGTCGAGTGTCATAATTCCTCTATTTTTATTGTGCTACAAACTCTATGACCCGGCTCTGCATTTGCTGGAAACCGAAAACATCCAGCCCTACCTTCATCAGGTAATCGCCCGAATATACCTTACCGTCGGCTTTCAACGAAGAAGAAGCGTTCGGCATCAGATTGATTTCCTTGACCAGATACATCTTTTCGGGATCAAGCCCTTGCATACGGACCGCCAACAGTTTTTCCTGATAACGCGGATGGATGTCGTAGGCGAACAGCACGGCGCTGGCTTTATCCTCACTCACATAATTGACCGCCATGTGATTGCTTTCATAAGGCGAGACCAACCGGTATTGGCTTCCTTCAAGAATAGCCGGTTTCAGACGGTTCCAATTAGCTACAGCCGCACGGCAATATGCCCGTTCGCTGTCACTCATCTCTTTCAAGCCGATGTCGAAGCCCAGCTTACACATCGAAGCCATGTCGGTACGGAACTTGACAGACGCCGCCCTGTTCCAGCTTGTCACATGGGCACACATCGCCTTGGCAGGAAAGAAATGCGAGAATCCCCATTGGATGTAAGCCCGCTCTACCGGGTCTGTATCGTCACTGCACCAGAATTCATCGAAATACTTCAAGGCCTCGTAATCGCAACGCGCACCGCCTCCGGAACAAAGCATCATGGTAACGTCCGGATAGTTTGCGTGTACACGTTTCATTACGTTATACACTCCACGTACATGGTCGATGTACAAACGTCCTTGGCGGTCTTTCAGGTAAGGAGAGTAAATATTGGTTATCGGACTGTTGCAATCCCACTTGAAATAAGCCAACTCCGGATTTTCTTTCATCAGCTTATCCACAACCCCACACACATAATCCTGCACTTCCGGATTACTCAAATCCAATACCAACTGATTGCGATAATAATATCTTTCTCTATTGGGGTAATGAATCGCCCAATCAGGATGTTTCTCGAACAATTCACTTTTGGGATTCACCATTTCCGGCTCTATCCAAATGCCAAACTTCACACCAGCCTGTTTGGCAGATTCAATCAATGCCGGCACGCCTCCGGGCAATTTATCTTGCGTAGCTTCCCAATCGCCTAACCCTGCCTTGTCATCTTTACGTGGGTATTTATTTCCAAACCACCCGTCATCCAGCAAAAATAAGTCTACACCTAAGTCCTTCGCCTCGCGCATCAGTTCAGCCAACAGTTCTTGATTGAAGTTGAAAGCTGTATTTTCCCAATTATTGAGCAAGGTCATACGGTCCCCTGTTCCATTCTTCAACTGATACTTGCGCATCCAGTTCTGCAAGTTACGGCTGCCTTGTCCCGTTCCTTCCGTACTGTATGTAAAGACAAATTCAGGTGTTGCAAAGACCTCTCCACGCTCCAACGGATAGACAGAAGCATACGGATTGATAGCTGGAATGACACGTAAGTTTCCTACATTATCAACCTCGAAGGTAAAGCGGAAATTCCCGGTCCAGCCCAATGTACCCATCAATACATCCCCTTGATTTTCACTGGCTGGCTGATCTAACCCAACCATAAAAAACGGACTGGCATGCATTGCCGCACGGCTTCCCAACTTAGTGTCGACAATCTTCTTTCCCGGTTGAAGCTGCCCGGTGCTCATCTGAGCTTCCTTTGCCCAGTCGCCTGTAAACTCGGTCAGATAATAACTGCCCCTGTTGAAATAAAGCATCGTAGAAGCATACGCCGAAAGATAAACCGGTTTCTTTTCCTGATGCACGATTTCACTCCATGTCTTGATGACATCTTCTTCCGGATATGCCACATAATGCAACGTAACTTCTACCGGATATGCATCATCACGCAACACGATATCGGTTTGCGTTCCCCCTTCCACCTCTTTCATCGAAGATGATACATAATAGAGCCAAGTGGAAGCGTTCCCGTCGTTGTGCGTCACAGCCAATGCCGGTTCGAAGAAATCCTCATTTCCCGAGCCGCTGTACACTTCCCAGCCCCGTTTGCAGACGCTCCCGTCCGAAGCGGCATGTACCGCCCAGTCTAATTCCTTCAAATCGGATTCATGCAATAATTTCTCACCCAGATATGTCTGATACAACCGTCCGTTCTCTGCCACCTGTAACACCAAATCGGTATGATTGGTAGAAATACGGATAACCTGATTTTCGGCTGCCTCTAATGCATTCCCTGCCAAAGCAAGCCCCATTGCAGCACACAATAAATGTCTCATCATAGCCATTCGATTTAATCTATTAAAAAACAACAAACAAAACAACGACACACAAGCGTAGAGTTTCTATTCAGTCTGATTTTCAGGCCATTTCCTCCACGCCTCTGCGTCGTTGCAAATCGTAATAGTAATTATATGGAAATTAATTATAGCCCCAGTTTGTATACTTTCATGTTTGAAACTTGTGCCTCACCACCCTCGATATAGAAACGGAGCGTATTATACGGTTCGGTAGGGAACACCAGATTTGTCATTGCAATGCGTCCGCCATCCACAAAAATTTCTACCGAACATTTGTCCACAAATACATTCAGGTGGTAAGTCTTGCCTTCGCACAAAGAAAGCGGTGCCCATGTTCCCAACGCAAAATCATTTTGATAATTGACAGACATCGTTTTACGGTGGTCGTCTGTTTCTTTAGCATGCGGTTCCGATTTCTCCCCGAAAGCGACCAGCCCACTTGCCGTACGGTCCATTACCAACTTACCCGACTTCATATCCAGGTAAATCTTTGCGACTTCACCTTTGGCATTCATCAGGTCGAAACCTGCTACACCCGATGTGTTCGGAGTTATATCCATTTCCAATTCGTATGCACCGTCTGTCTGCGGAACAATCTCATCAATCTTATATTCGTCTTTCACCGTAATCGGGTCGAACGAACGGGTATCTTTGCGCAACGCTTCCACTTCCTTCACCACGTCGGCAGCTACATAAATCTGACCGTCCTTGGTGTACAAAGACAATTCACGAGGCAATCCGTTGGCACCCCGATATTGGCGGATTGGGGTCACATTGGCGTATTGCCAGTTGCTCATCCAAGGAATAGAGATGATACGTTCGCCCGTATTCGAAATGCAGACCGCCGCATAATGGTCTTTTCCATAATCCAACCACTTTACGGTTTCAGGTTTCGTATCACATGTAAATTCTTTCCCGTCGAAATCTCCTACAAAATATTCCGTTGCGCTTCCGCCGAACATACATCCCGGATTGATATTGACCAGCATCACCCATTTCATCTTATTCTTATCCCCATCTACAGGCAGCTGAATGAAATCCGGACACTCGAACTGATTGGGCTGTGCACCGTAACCTTTGCCGAAAGCACTCATATATTCCCAGTCCTTCAAATTCTGTGAAGCATAAAAACGCATTTCCTTATCGGCAGAAACAATCATTACCCACTTCTTGTCGGGTTCATACCAAAAGACTTTCGGGTCGCGGAAATCCTTTAAGCCGTCAAACGGGAGCAGCACCGGATTCTTCTCATATTTCGTGTAGGTACGTCCGTCGTCGGTACTGTATGCCATGCATTGTATCTGCCCATGTTCGTCACTTGCCGATGTGTAAAGAGCAATCAAGGCATTGTCACCATAACCAGCCGTATTGTTTTTATCAACCACAGTACTACCGGAAAAGATATGTCCCAGTGTATCGCGGGCAATAGCCGGTTTCAAATGGTTCCAATGGATAAGGTCGGTGCTGACCGAATGCCCCCAGTGCATATTTCCCCACTTCGAGCCGTATGGATTGTATTGGAAATATAAGTGATATTCACCGTCTTTATATACCATGCCATTCGGGTCGTTCATCCAACCGTAAAGCGGAGTATGGTGATAAACAGGACGGTAATAATCAGTATTGCTTGTATCGAACGTATCTGTCAATTGGATATGCTCCCAACATACAGCATCGGCAACCACCTTACGAATTGAAACAGTTGCATCCCCACCTTGCGGAATCTCGAAAGGAACATAATACTCAATGCTATCAACGGCAAGACGGACATCCATTGCCATATCGGCAGGACTTCCGGTCTCCAATTTGACTTTGCCTTCGTTACTTGACTCTTGAATAGGTAACAAGAGATATTTGCCAGGAGCAGAAACGTGTACCACAGTCAAGGTATCTCCTTGGTGCTCAATCGTAAAACCTTTTGGGGACTGACAAGCAACCATGCCGCATGCCAGCATTGTTCCCATTGCGAGATGAATCAGATTCGTTTTCATGGTGTATCTATTTTTCGTTGTAAATATAGTATTAAAATTTCAATTGCGCAGAAAATTCTACGGTAAACGGACGAATATAGCTTCCAGCCATTACATGACCCGCATATTGTCCGGCATCTTCTTTCTCAATCAGTTCGGCACCGGCAATGCTTCCTTTCGCTCCGGTCTGGTTCAGGAAATTAACTACCGTACAGCCCAAAGACAATTTCTTGTTTACCTGCCAGTTCAGTCCGCCGAAAGTTTCCCAACGTCCGTTAAAGTAATAAGCATCGTTGATATTGGCATACGTCTTGCTGAAATAACGGAAACTGGTCCAGATTTTCAGGTCTTTCGTAATCATATAACTAGGGTCGATTTCCACAATGACCTGGGGAATCTCGGCTACGATATTGCCTGTTGCATTGATGCTTCCCACATAACCGTCGGGGAAAGTAACCGAAGTCTCGTATTTCTTATAAGTCGGTTTCTGGTAAGTGAACAGGAAGTGAAGATCGAAACCTTTGAACGGCGTAGCAACCACATCGGTAGTCCATCCCAAAGTCTTGATATCGTAAGTCAACGGAGCCGCCATAATCTGGTTCACACCGTTTACGGCATGCTGCAGGTTCAGCGTAGAGTTGTTGTTGGTTTTCGAAATATAAGAGAACAAAGAAGTCAGGCTCAACCAGTCATTGTTATAATAGATACCTACCCGTCCCAACGGTACCGAAATCTTATCGGTATTCGGCGTTGTAGCCGGAGCGAAGTTTTCGATACGCGGATGCTGGGTGATATAAGTAAAGTCTCCGGTAAAACCAAATTGTTTGGTCAATTTGTATGTAGCTGCGGCACTCAATGCATAGTTAAACCAATCATACGAGATAGGCGTAGGAGCAATCTTCACACCGCTCGGACTTGTCGCGCCTATATAATAATTGGCAAAACGGCCGACAAAGTCACCGTTGGCATCTTTTACCGCCAGGTTTTCACCACGCAACGCCTGATATTCCAGACGTGCCCCGTAATACAAATTAAGGTTATCTGTTATGTCCCAATCGTGGGTGAAATATATAGCAAGTTTGTTTTCGTGTCCTTTATAATATTCTGAAGCGTTCTTATTGAAATCGTAATAATAGCCATTTCCGCTATATGAACGGTCGGCATAAGTAGCATAATCGGCATTGAACAGACGTACCGGATAGCTTCCATCCATTGGCACCGACTGGTCATACATCGTCGTATTCGAAGTGTAATCCACATCATAATACCATTCATTCACACCCAAACGCCACGTGCCACTATTCACCTTGCGTGACAGTTCGGTCGTAAACATAAATTCGTCTATGAAGCCACGGTTCAGACACGACATACGGCTCTGTACATACTCGCCATCGTATGCCTGCATGCTTCCGTCTTCGGCTTCATACAAATAATTGATGCCCGCTTCGTTCTGGTCAAGCGACATCGGGGTCTGATAAACCAATGAGCCCGTCGCATGGTCATATTTCACAATCGTTTTCCATTGCAATCCGTTATCCCATTTATAGTCGTTCATCAGGACAAACTCGCTTCCCTTATTCTGAGTGGCGTCATACAGATTAGTCTTATGCACTTGTCCAGTCCGCATATCCCGATACATCATTTCATTATCTACAGGCAAATACGAAGTAGTTCCCAATGCAAACTTGCCGAATTCCTTTACACTTCCATCGCCTACATAAATAAAAGGAGCCGATTGCGTAGCATAATTATATACCGGATGGCTATTGCTATAATGATACATAGCCGTAAACTCGCCCCGGTTATCATGATAACGTTTTGTCAGAGCGAATTTGTATATCTGTGTACGGTCTTGAAACGGAGTTGACTTGATTTTAAAAGTTCCCGGGTCAAAGTCCTGGTAGATACTTCCACTGTAAAACCAGTCTTTGGCTATCTCCCCGTTCAGGTTCAACGAAATCTCGTGCATGCCGAAATGGTTTGCCTTATAATTCAATGTTCCGTGAAATCCTTTCTGCCCCAATTGGGTGAAAGAATTGACCGCATAACCGATATTGCCGGTTGTAATCGCCGTTTCTGAAATCTTCAACAAGCCGACATGGCTTAAACTGGCATCAGCACGCCACAATGAATTCACACTATGCGGATTCGTAGCATACGTTACAGGGATACCATTTTCTAACACATTGACATCCGCCGACGGAAGTCCGATTTGAATCTCACGAGGACCGTTGGCACTTGCCGCATTCAGCATGACGTTCCGATTCCCTTCTTCTTTCGAAGATTCACCTTTAGAAGAATTATCTTCCTGGGCATGGGCATTTGCACAAGCTAAAGCAAGCAGCAAAACTGCCGCATTCATTCGATGAAATGAAAACTTTTTCTTACCTGCTTTCATGGTATTACAATTTTAATAGCACAAACAATAAATGATTTTTGTGCAGCAAATGTAGCAAGCAATGCAAAAGCGGTATAAAAGAAATGTTTCATCTTCAAGCAAATATGTTTCCATGTAACATTTTTGCTAAAAGATGAAACATAATTGATAACAAGAAAGCTATTCTGAGAAAACGTTCACGCAATCAAACGGCGTTTCTATTTATCTGCATAGTGCTTGCCATTCCAGTCCTCGCATAATCCTAAGATACCAGGACTGCAGTTTCTACTCCTCAACACAGCAATCCTAATTAGGGAGGACTGAAAACGGAGTTATATGGAACGTTTCAAACAGTTTTATTCAGAAACTGTTTGAAATTATCGTGTGCTGATTTGGGATGAGTTTTTAAGGCATTTCCGCTTGTGCGATGAGGAGGATAGCGGGCTATCTGACGAAGAACAGGAGCGAAAAAGACAAAAAAATCGCCCAAAGCACACACGAAAACGGATACATCAAGCCAAGAAAAACTTTTTGGAGAAATTCAAAATAGCTTCTAAATAAAAAGACGATCCTCCCTGATGAATATAAAATGAATGTCTGCAACCAGCCCCAATAATGATGCACAACTGAAGTATATCTTCACCTCAGGGGAGCATACAGGCCGGATGCAAACATTCATTCAAAATAATCTTTCCTAGAATGTATCAGCTCATCTTCGCATTGTTTCCAAACTTTGACAGGACTTTATTTCTGCCTGATAAAGATATTGACTGGTGTTCCTGAGAGTTTCCAACGTTGACGAATCTGATTTTCCAAAAAACGCTTATAAGGTTCTTTTACGTACTGCGGCAAATTGGCAAAGAACACAAAAGAAGGTATCTGCGTATTAGGCAACTGGGTAATATACTTAATCTTGATATATTTACCCTTATTTGAAGGAGGTGGATATGCCTCGATTACAGGCAGCAACGCTTCGTTCAAACGGGCAGTAGGAATACGTGTCATACGTGCCTGAAATACATCTTTAGCTGCTTCGAGAACCTTGAAGATGCGTTGCTTGGTAAGCGCCGAAGCAAAAATTATAGGAAAATCGGTGAACGGAGCCAAACGTTTACGCACAGCATCTTCGAAAAATTTCATCACCTTGACCGACTTGTCTTCTACCAAATCCCACTTGTTGACAACCACAACCAATCCTTTCTGGTTGCGTTGAACCAAAGATACGATATTCAAATCTTGCCCTTCAATACCACGGGTAGCATCCAACATCAGGATGCAGACATCTGAGTTTTCGATGGCACGGATGGAACGGATAACCGAATAGTATTCCAAATCTTCATTCACCTTGTTTTTCTTCCGGATTCCTGCCGTATCAACCAAGTAAAAATCGAAGCCGAACTTGTCATAACGGGTATAGATAGAATCGCGGGTGGTACCGGCTATTTCGGTCACGATATTCCGCTCCTCGCCAATAAATGCATTCACAATCGATGACTTGCCCGCATTAGGACGCCCCACTACGGCAAAGCGAGGAATATCTTCGTCAATCAATTCGCCTGCTTCTTTTCTAAACTTGCTCAGTACCAAATCAAGCAAATCTCCCGTTCCGCTTCCACTTAAAGCTGAAACACAATACGGGTCACCCAATCCTAACGAATAAAACTCGGCAGCATTGTATTGCAAATTGTTATTGTCGGTCTTGTTGGCCACCACAATAACAGGTGTTTTCGAACGGCGAAGAATATCTGCCACATCCATATCCAGATCAGTCACTCCATTCATAACATCTACCACAAACAAGATGACATCGGCCTCTTCCATTGCCAATACCACTTGTTTACGGATTTCTTCTTCGAAAATATCGTCCGAATTAACTACCCATCCTCCGGTATCAACCACCGAAAACTCCTTTCCTTGCCACTCCGACTTACCATACTGGCGGTCGCGGGTCGTACCGGCCTGTTCATTCACAATAGCCTGACGGGTCTTCGTCAGACGATTAAACAGTGTCGACTTTCCCACATTGGGACGTCCTACGATTGCTACTAAATTTCCCATATACTTCTTAAATGTTTACGGCTGTCACAGCCGAAATTAATCTAACTGATAACCAAAATTCTTGAGCTCTTTATCAGAACTACGCCAATCTTTGTCTACCTTCACAAAGGTTTCCAGATAAATAGATTTCTGGAAGAAATGTTCCAATGTTTTACGCGCTTCGGTAGCCACTTTCTTCAGAGCTTTGCCTTGATGACCAATAATAATACCTTTCTGTGATTCACGTTCAACATAAATGACTGCATTGATGTGAATGCTTTTAGCTTCTTCCTTAAAACGTTCGACCACCACTTCTACCGAATAAGGGATTTCCTTGTCATAATACAGCAAAATCTTTTCGCGGATAATCTCTGTTACAAAAAAACGAGCAGGCTTGTCTGTCCATTGGTCTTTTCCGAAATAAGGAGGAGAATCGGGCAACAGTTCTCTGATGCGCTTCATCACCACATCAATGTTGAACTTCGCCTTAGCAGATACAGGAATAATTTCTGCACTGGGTAACATGTCGTGCCATTCTTCCACTAATTTCACCAGATTCTCCTGATTGGTCAGGTCTATTTTATTGATGAGTAACAAAACTGGAACTTTTAAATTTCGTACTTTTTCCATAAAATCAGCATGTTTGTCTGCCTTTTCTATGGCATCCGTCACATACAGCAAGATATCCGCATCAACCAATGCTGACTCGGAAAAATTCAACATTGATTCTTGCAACTTATAGTTCGGCTTCAAGACTCCCGGGGTATCGGAAAACACAATCTGCATGTCGTCCGTGTTCAAGATTCCCATAATACGATGACGGGTAGTCTGTGCCTTAAACGTAGCAATGGAGATACGTTCGCCCACAAACAAATTCATCAATGTAGACTTGCCTACATTAGGATTGCCCACGATATTTACAAATCCAGCTTTATGCATACTCTATTTATTTATCTACTATACAAAAAAACGCATCGGGTCGGGATGCGTTTTCTTGTATTATATTCATTTGTTCCACGTTCAAATTTTATCACCATCATACCCCCACTTCACATACGAAGCACCCCAGGTAAATCCGGCACCAAATGCTGTGAAAATTATATTGTCGCCTTTTTTCAATTGCTTTTCATAGTCCCATAAACAAAGCGGTAATGTCCCGGCACTGGTGTTACCATAGCGCTGAATATTAATCATCACTTTGCTTAAAGGCACTTCCAAGCGAGATGCCACAGCATCAATGATACGCAAATTTGCTTGATGCGGCACAATCCAGTCAATGTTGTCCTTGCTCAGACCATGTTTCTTCGCAATCTGTTCAGTGACATCAGACATGTAAGATACAGCATACTTAAACACAGTCCTACCTTCTTGATACAGGTAATGCATCTTATTATCAATAGTGAAATAAGAAGGAGGGCATACCGAACCACCCGCTTTCATGTGAAGAAAAGGCAATCCTTTGCCGTCCGTACGCAATATAGAATCCATAATACCGAAATCCTCAGTAGTAGCTTCTACCATACAAGCTGCTGCCCCATCACCAAAAATAGGACAAGTGGCACGGTCGGAATAATTCACCATTGAAGACATCTTGTCCGCACCCACAATTATGATTTTTTTATGACGACCAGACTGAATCATACTTGCAGCTGTTTCCATTGCAAATAAAAAGCCACTACAAGCTGCCTGCAAATCAAATGCGTATGCATTCTTCAATCCCAATTTATCACACAAGATTGAAGCAGTAGAAGGGAAATGATAGTCAGGAGTTGTAGTAGCCACAATTACACAGTCAATCGAATCCGGATCAGAATCGGTTTTTTGCATCAATTGCTTAGCTGCCTTACGTGCCAAATAAGAGGTACCCAGACCTTCTTCATTCAAAATACGTCTTTCCTTAACTCCAATACGAGTCATAATCCACTCATCGTTGGTATCGACCATTCGCGACAACTCCTCGTTTGTCAACACATAGTCGGGTACATAACCACCGACTCCTGTTATTACTGCATTTATTTTCTCCATCATTTCTGTTTTTAGTTTATGAAATATAAAAAAAACAGCCGAAGAGCCGAAAGCTCTCCGGCTTTATTCTTAATTGAACTTCATAAACATTTGTTCAACAAAGCTTTCTCTCTATTCAGATTTAGAGAGCAGCCTCTTTTTCGATTGCTAACTTTCCTCTGTAATAACCGCAAGCTCCACATACTGTGTGATATACATGCCATGCACCACAATTCGGGCAAATAGCCAACGTAGGAGCAACTGCTTTATCATGAGTTCTTCTCTTAGCAGTTCTTGTCTTTGATTGTCTTCTTTTAGGATGTGCCATTTTTTTAACGTTTTATTTAATTATTATCTAATATTTTTTTCAATCCATTCCATCGCGGATCAATAGTATCATACTCTGAAACCTGACCGCTATCAGAAGCTAGAGATTCATCTTCCTCCACACACAGATGCTGATGTAAAACAGTCATCATCTCCTGATTGCATTCACCAGACTCATGCACCCGTTGCATCGGTAAACTCAACTCTATAAACTCGTATAAAAACCATGACAGGTCAATATATCCTTCTTCTTCTGGAACAATAACCCATTCTTCTTCATCAGAAAAACAGGTTCCAAACTTCACTTTCAATGTATTTATCGTATCTACAGCAATACCCACATCATCCAGACAACGATCACAAGGAACTACTGCTGTACCTACAATATGAAAATCCAGTATAAAATTTCCTGCCAATTTCCGAATATTCACATTGGCATGCAATTTACCTTTTCGTATATCAGGAGCATCTATACTTTGAAAAAAAGTATCGTCAAGATTATATTCATACGAACATGCATCTTGCATCATGTCCCTCAAATTTACCTTATATGTATCAAGCGTTTCCAAAATACAACACTATATAAATCGGGCAGCAAAGATACAAATAATAATTGATATTCCCTAATTCAAGGAATATATTTTTTCCACCTTCAATATTATATACCCGATCTGAAATAAAAAAAGGGGTTCCCGGCAAAATGCATCCGCACTTGCCAGAAACCCCAAAACGGCGGCTACCTACTCTCCCACTGTTACGCAGTACCATCGGCGTGACGAAGCTTAACTTCTCTGTTCGGA
>NZ_JACSPP010000129.1 GCF_014837065.1 Phocaeicola intestinalis | reverse complement strand
TGTGTGTGATTATCAGTAATTTGCAATTTTATGATATTTCTTGAATGTATAGGTTCGAGAGCCTGTCTCTCCGCTGAATATATTGGAAAAGAGTAGAAAAGTTTCACAAAATTAATTTTGTGGAACTTTTTTTTGTTGCCTTGTGTCTGCTTTTTTGCATCAACCGTTACGGGGTCACGTTACGTCACCGCCACAGTTACAAGAATCGTTTAAAAAGCAAAAAGCATCGACAATCATCAGATTATCAATGCTTTTTCACCAGTCGGGGTGACTGGATTCGAACCAGCGACCACACGCCCCCCAGACGCGTACTCTAACCGGGCTGAGCTACACCCCGTCACTTTTGTTTTGCGAGTGCAAAGGTAACACTTTATTTTGAATCTGCAAACAAAAAAAGATCTTTTTTTGCTTTGTCCTCAAGAGGCTATTTAAATGGCAGAGTCAACCAGCGAGTGCAACATTACGAAATATTTTTGAAAAAGACCTCCTTAGGCGTCAAGAAATTGAGTTTTTCCCTCGGTCTAGCGTTGATTTTCTTCCTGATTTTAGCAATTTTCCCTTCTGTGACGGTGCTGATGTCCGTCCCTTTCGGGATATATTGGCGTACCAGCTTGTTGGCGTTTTCTATGGCTCCTTTCTGCCACGCGCAATAGGAATCGGCAAAATACACAGGTACGTTCAGTTTTCCGGTTATCCATTCATGCTCCGCAAACTCGCTGCCGTTGTCCGTGGTTATGGACTTCAAGGCCTCCCCTTTGTAAGGTAGAAGCAGCCTCCACACGGCTTTCGCCACCGGCCCGGCCTTCTTTCCCTGTTTGAGTTTCTCCATGAGCAGGAAGTTCGTGCTCCTTTCCGTCAGCGTCAGGATGGCGTTGCTGTCCTTGTCCACGATGAGGTCCATCTCCCAATCTCCGAAACGCCTGCCGTCGGCTTCCACCGGACGTTGGTGTATGCTTATGCGGTTACGGATGTTCGTAGCCTTGGTTTCATGCCGGCGGGAGGCCTTGCGCTTATATTTCATCTTATGGCGGCAATGGGAGGCTAACTCTCCGCTTTCGTCCTTGCGTATAAGACCGTAAATGGCTTCATGGGAGACGTTTATACCCTCCAACCTTAAACGTCCGGATATCTGCCGGGGAGACCATTGCTCGTTTTTTATCAGCTCGATGATGCGCCATTGCAGCACATCATCCAGCCCCCTGTTGCCGGGCGTATGACACCGGCGGGATTCTGCCATGTCATG
>NZ_JACSPP010000128.1 GCF_014837065.1 Phocaeicola intestinalis | reverse complement strand
TGTAAGATTAATAATCTTACAGCGTGAAGATTAATAATCTTTCGGCATGAAGATTAATAATCTTACAAACAAGGCAGCTATGTGATTTGTCTTTTATTTGTTGATTTATGTTCAGGCAAGTATTCTCAAAAGCGGAAACTAAGAAACTGTTTCTTAAAAATGTAATGCGGCACGGATACGTGCGTAGGGGGCATCTTTCAAAATGACTTTTTTATTCCCATCAAGCAGGTAAAGCGATGGCATGGCTTTCAGGTCATAGAGGGCGTTTAGCTTGATAGCCTCACGGTCGGTGCCTACCATCCAGTTGGCCGGGAGGTTGGAGAGATCGCTACGCCATGCTTCTGGATTACCTTCGGTGTAAATGGCCAATACGGTGAGTTTACCATCGGTTACAGCATCTGCCAAGGTCTGGTCGTGCAGCATGTCTTGCATGATTTCATGACAACTGGGGCATTCCGGATCATAGAATATCAGCAGCAGACGGTTGTTTGAGGCTGGAGTTTGATGAAGTTTGCTTGCCTGTCCGTTGGGTAGATAATACGTAAAGTCAGAAGCAAGTGTACCAGGCTGGTTCCGGCTGATGAGCTTTTGTTTGAAAGCCAATGTGCTTTTAGTCGCATCGTCTATGGTTTTGCTTTGCAGCATACGGTTCAGGTAAACAAGATACAATGCTTCGTTGTATAAGGGTGAGTTGGGATTGTATAAATATTCGTCGAACAAATGCATGAATGTTTTGTACGCTTCCTGTTGCTGTTCTATATGCGAGCAGAGAGCATCCAGACTCTTTGTGATTTCTTGTGAAGAACTTTCACCATCTGCCAGTAACGAGATGTGATTGACGAATCCTTGTTCGGTTATGTCACGGTTATTAAGTAAAGTCGTGTCGGAGAAGTTGAAATTATCCCAATAGTGTGCCAATAGAAATTCACGACGTTCCTCCGGCTCAGTCAACATCACTGGAATGTCGGGGAAAGGGAACTGTGCTTTGTCTGGTTGTGTGGCTACATTTTCTTTTTGTCTGGACGTGTGTTCTTCGGTCGCATGCTGTTTTTGCCCGGAGGTGCATGAAGTTCCGAGAATGATGCATACAATTGCGATGTAGTAATAAAGGTGTGTTTTCATACCCATATTTTTTGAATATTACAAGTGCAAAGATACGATTTTATAAATGAAGAATGAAGGATTTAGCATAAAGAATCCTTGCAAATTTGGCTTGGCATACATTCTTTATCTTTAGTTCCTATGTTTGTAATGTGCTAGCAAAATAGCATAAAGCCAAGAGAATTATTAAATTTGTAAATGAAAGAA
>NZ_JACSPP010000127.1 GCF_014837065.1 Phocaeicola intestinalis | reverse complement strand
TTATATTTATGTTGGCATCATAATTAAAGTCCATAATTAACAGTACTTTTACCTTTTTTGATGCCAACATAAAATATATTACTGTAAAGATTTTAAGAAAGTAATAATAGACTGATCCGTTATTGGTTTTACTTTCAAGTCTGGATTATTCAAATTACAAGATTCTATAGCTTTTGCTTTCATCTTTAAGTTTGTCTCAGCATAGATGTTTGTGGTATTTATAGAAACATGCCCTAGCCATGAACGAATTGTATTAATATCTACACCAGATTCCAACAAATGAGTTGCCGTTGAGTGTCTTATTGTATGTGGACTGACATTCTTTTTAGCTATGCTAGGCATTAATTCAGCCGCTTTTGCTGCATATTTGGTTACTAGTTCATATATTCCAAACCTTGTGATTGGATTACCATATTTATTAAGGAATACAGCATCATCCTTGGATCTATGTAGAAAAGGTTCAATAAGTTTCACTGTCGTATCCCATAGTGGACATGGTCTTGTTTTATTCCCTTTTCCACGAACATATACAACCGAAACTGTGTTTGGAGAACCGATATGTATATCTGAGATTTTAACATTAACAACCTCAGATGCTCTGGTTCCTGTATTATACATAAACATTAAAAGTACATAGTCTCTCATCCCTTGCTTCGTAGTTTTATCAGGTGCATTTAACAATACCTGCATTTCTTCTTTCTCAAGATAATGGATTTTAGGTTGTGCAGCACCTTCAAAGGTTTTAATATTTTCCTTTTTATTCGGTATATATTTCAACCTTGAATACCATAATAGATATTGGGGCTCAACTGACGATACGTACTTAGCAAAGCTACGTATAGCGGCTAATCTTAGATTTCTAGTTGTAACAGAACACTTTTGGACTACTTCTATACTATTTAAAAAATCGGATATAATGTTTAATGTCAAGTCTTCTATTTTAAGCTTAGAGACAACAAGTCCCTTTGATTTTATAAAACTCAATAATTGACAGAAACAATAGCTATAGCTTTTGATTGTATTCTGGGATCCATTTTTAATAATAGGAAGATAGTCTGCCAGATAAAGTTTTAACCAATACCCAACTAATAATTTTTCATCAGATTTATTCATAATCAAGATTCTACATAAGTTTTAAAACGGATATTTGCTTTGTCTAATAGTTCGTGAGTCATTGAAAGATATATTGATGTATCTTCTAAATGACTATGTCCTAGGTAAGTAGATAATACAGGTAATAAAGTTTGGACATCCGCCCCTTCTTTATACCATTTTACTAATCTGTGAGTGGCGAAACTGTGCCTGAGATCATGGAGACGCACATTTTTACCATCTTTACGAACAATA
>NZ_JACSPP010000126.1 GCF_014837065.1 Phocaeicola intestinalis | reverse complement strand
TTCTTCTATGTTGTAATCCAAATATCCAGAGAATTTTTTTATTTTATTAAAGGTTTTCATTAGCTTTGTAATCAAGGAGTTGAAGAGGATGCAAGCTCTGCTGAGGAGCAACTTGCCAGCAATAGACTCCCTGCGTTACGCCGTAACATTGTTGAGGGATGGGACATCGGTCCTGTCCCTTTGTGTTACGGATATCGCTACATGGCTAAGAAAACCTGCCGTTTTCCTTGCCGGAACTTATTATATGGACAACCTTCTATCAGTGAACCGGGAAGTTCCCGGTCACATGTTCCTTTTCAGTCCTATTAAAGTAAAATGCCGCATTCTAAAGAAAGCAGACCTGATGGCTGCAAGAAACTGTCAGCGGTCATTCATATAGTTGTTGTCCATTGTGTCATTCAACTGTCTCATTCTTATATCTCCTTTTATATTTCAAGACATAAAAGATCCGGTTCAGCAGCTTTCGGGCTATCCGCACAATGGCCTTGTTAGGCTCCATACGCCGTGTCAGCTTTGAAAAAGCCATGTTCAAGGCCGGGTCAATCCGGGCTGCGAACCATGCGCATTCTATCAGTTTGCTCCTTAACTGCATTTGCCCCCGGAAGGTCATCTCCCCCTTATTGTCTTTCTCACCTGTGGAGTGGGAAGTGGGGACAAGGCCGATATACCCCGCAAGCCTGTCCGAATTGGCGAAACGCCGTATATCTTCCAGTTCGGCGAGTAAAGACAAAGCCGTTATCATGCCTATGCCCGGGACGGAACGTAGCAGTTCGTAGTCGGTGGCATATCCGTCTGAACGGGAAAGCGCCCTCAGCTTCCGTGTCGCTTCCAGAAGAAGCCTGCGCTGTGACTCTACGGAATCCAGCAAAAGGGAAAGACCGGCACCCCCTTCCTCCGTATCCATGCGGATGCCGTTACGCAGCCAGTTCATGAAAGCGCGTGACCAGTGGGTGCCGCTGTGCTGGAATTCTTCAGGATAGTCAATCCCATAATAATACAGGAATGCCTTAACGCGCTGTTTCATTCTTGCCAGGTCACGGACAAGGGCGTCACGGCTGCGCAAAAGGGTACGGATCTCCAATGTCTCCCTGCAAGGGACATGGATGGCTGTCAGTTCATTGTTACGCAGAGACCTGGCTATTTTCCTGCTGTCCACTGCATCCGTCTTCTGAAGACGTTCCTTCTGGCTGGTGGAGACATCCGCCGGATTAACTACTATATTCTGTATTCCCATTTCAACCAATTTATAATGCGCCCAAAAGCCACTGAAACCGGCTTCATAGGCTGACAGATAATTCCCGTTGGGAAAATGCGCGTGAAGATAAGAGGACAGGGCTTCCGGACTCGGGGGCTGAACGAATGTCTTGTG
>NZ_JACSPP010000125.1 GCF_014837065.1 Phocaeicola intestinalis | reverse complement strand
GCGCCCTTATGTTGGCATTATATTTATGTTGGCATAATAGAATAAAATATTGTAAATCAATCTATAAGAAATTTTTTTCACTACATAAAATTACGCATATTTTTATGGGACCTCAAATGGAACCACAAACAATATGCTGGAATTATTATTTAAAAGTGAATCAAATCTCCTTAAGCATAGAGGTGTTCCTCTATTAAAGGAAAGAGAAGATTTTCTCGTTAGGAAGCAATCGGAAGGATGCCAAACAAGAGAATTGCAAATTCTTGCATCTCTTTTACTAGAAACTGTAAATATCTTATCTCTTAAGGATAAAGATAAGTCTATTATCACTCTGGATGAGATCTTAGAAAAAAGTTCTCTTTTCAGGAATCAGAAGCAAATCAAATTCTTCATCAGTACAACCATCAATTGGTTAAATGAAATAGGGCGTCTCGACCTGAGGTATTGTGATCATAATTTACTATTCAATCATTTTAGCACAATATGCCATTATCGCATTAGGTATATTACCTATCCCATGTATCACGAAAGACTGTCTTATTTAAATTATATGCAGTCACTTGGAATGTCATTTAATAGACTTCGGGAACATGCAGAAATGCAACTCCATATTATAGATGAATTAGGAATAAGTGAAAAAAAGATAATACACCAACATGTCTTAGACAAGACAATTATTAGGTTAGCTGCGTATAACAGTCTTAAATGGATGAAAACCTTTAAAGCGGTTTCAATAAAATGGCTAAGTTTTATTGGTATACTTGAACGTTCTCAAGAGCAACTCCCACGTGATAATGATTTAATTATTGAATATATTAATTGGTCTAAATCAATGAAAGGACTTTCTGATATTACATTAAAAGGAAGACATTCAAGGATAAATGATTTCTCTTTCTTTATTCAGGATAAAACAGACTTGGCTCATTTAAATCTTTCTGTGATTGACGAATATATACAGTATAGACACAACGCAGGATGTTGCAAACGAACTCTTTCTCTCCTTACAACAAATATCAGAGAGTACGTAAAATTCTTAAACTTCAAAGGAATCTGTGATATTTGTGTAGAAGGAATACGCCATCCTAAAGAGTACAGTTTATCAACATTGCCCTCTGCACCTTCTTGGGATATTGTAGAGAAATTGTTGTCCTTTTATGATACCTCTACAATAGTAGGCAAACGTAATACCGCGATATTAGCCCTACTTTCAATTTATGGCTTAAGAACGAGTGAGGTCACAAGACTTAAATTGAGAGACATAGATTGGGATAAAAGACAGCTATGTTTCTATCATGTAAAAAATGGGCATGTGCAAAGCTTACCATTATCACCGTATGTCTACAATCTTTTAATTGATTATATCGTAAATGGAAGGGACAATAAAAGAAAAGTTGAGGAGGTTTTTATGAC
>NZ_JACSPP010000124.1 GCF_014837065.1 Phocaeicola intestinalis | reverse complement strand
TAGGGTGTCCAGTTTAATGTTCCCAATTTAGCCCACATTTTTGAGCTGTTTGGTGCGTACTGTAACCCAGTTTGTGGACATGTGATTATTAGCAAAAGTATCAATGTCCTTTAGTTTAACATTACATAAGCGCTCTTTGAAATTAAATGTCTTAGTGGCAGATTTGTTCTCTAGTTTTGCGTGTAACGGTATAAACAGGACAAAAGGAGTTATGCCATACAGTTTGTTTGGCGACTTTTTTTGTTTGAAAACACCGAATGTTGATTCAATGATATCAGAAGAGATGTTGCGTGATTCATAAATATCATTCAACTTCTCTTCCTGCTGTTTAAGGTATTCCAAAATCTTGATTCCAAGCATAGCTCTACGGTTGTTTGCATTGCCTATTATGTGCCGCGTAATATATTTCTTGCATTTCTTACTGTTAGCAAGATTAAAGCCTTCTGTTTTACAGATTGTTTCTATGTGCTCAACAGCAGCAACGGCGGTCTTCAATTCAACCAATAGCTCCTTATAATCAAGGACAAAGGAGTATGCATCCTGCATTTCCTTTGGGAGGCTAGCAAAACAACCAAGCATCTTGTTGCCCCAATCAACCCATGAGTTCATATTCATGAATCTGGCAATACTACGCATATTGGGTGGTAAAAGATAAGCCTTGTCTGTAAGATGATATTGCAATCTGACCTTTCCAAGAATAGTAGTAAAGTTCACGAAATCAGGCTCGTTGCCATAAGCATGTTTCAAACATGTACCCATGGCATGACTGATGTCGATATGGTGCAACAATCCCGATTGCGAAATTCCGTTTGTGAGATTATGGGCCTGATCGCTGATTACATATTCAGGTTTAGCCCCGTTCTTCTCAATGGACTTTTCAATCTCTTGCTTGATGTCGTCTCCTTTAAAGCAGCCGCAGGATTTCATGCTGACAACCGTAACGTCCTCATGCTTAAGAGGATGTCCGGGATGTTCGGCGGAAACGCCCAGAATCAAAAGAAGTTTCTCCCGATTGACCATAATACTTTCGTCAATGATATACGCAAACTTTTTATCTGTAGGTTTATTATCATTTTCGTAAGTGGATAATCCCAGCTTCTTCATCCAATTCTCTACGGTATTATAGCATGGAACCTTGCCGCATTTTCCTTCAAGCACTTCGTTGAAAATTTCCAGAATCTTAACAACGGTGCGGAGGCCGCAGTTGGTACGAATGTAAATCAATACACAAAGTTGAACAATCAGAAGAGAGTATCTATGTCCGGGAATATGTTCGATAACAATTTCATTTGTTCTTCGGTCACAGTCACGGTCTTTACGTCTTTTTTTTTAAGTTCCTTTCTCGCTTCTTTAAGCTTAGCCTCTTTGGCTGCTTTTTGAGATTTCAGTTTGGCATTTTCTTTACGAAGACGTTTTACCTCTTCTTCCAGGGTCTCTTTATTGGATTTTGAATCTGATTTTTTCATTGTTTTCAGTTACTTAATTATTCTACTAAATTACTAAATATCAATGAAATACACAAATCTTCAAAAAACTATTTTGCCTGCTAAAGTGTTAAATTTCAGAGCATAATATGAACAATAACAAGGGCGTTTGATACTGCTTTTTTAGGAACGTAGAACTGGACACACTA
>NZ_JACSPP010000123.1 GCF_014837065.1 Phocaeicola intestinalis | reverse complement strand
TTCCTCCGCCCTTTCCGCTACGCTCCAAGGACGGAGGAAGGCGGTGGCGGAGTTGCACTTCTAACTTGACGGTGGGTACTTTTTCGAGGCTGTTCTTGCATTTGCCGGAACCTGCTTGGCATTCCGGATTTCAAAGTACCGGTGTAAACAGATGGGCAAACCAGCCTATGAAGCGTTTCCAGGGTGTACGGTCTTTATAGACATCTTTGGTCATCACTGTACTGTTCCGTTTGTCCTGATTGAAAATTTGCACCAATTGGTCGGTAATGGGAAGATCGAATAGGAAAGCATTGATTTCATAGTCGTAGCGCAGGCTCCGGCTGTTCAGGTTGGTGCTTCCTATCGTGCAGAAACGGTCGTCTACCATCATTACTTTCGAATGGTGAAACCCTCCGTTGTAAATATAAATGCGTGCACCTTTCTTGCGTAACTTGTTGGCAAAATAAAATCCGGCATCGGGGGTAAATGAGATGTCCGATTTACCTGGAATCATAATTTCCACTTTTACTCCTCGTTCCAAAGCCCGTTCGATGGCACGTCTTACACTTATCGTGGGGGTAAAATAAGGATTGATGAGTTGTATCTTATATTGGGCGGCATCAATGGCGGCAATATAAGCGTGCCGCATAGCTTCGGGATGAGTCTTGGGGATGCGTTGCACGATTGCCACTTGTCCTCCGGCGTGTCGGGGTGGGGCATTAAGTGAGTCGGTATTGAAAGGGAAATAGGTTTGTCCTTTGATTTCTTGTCCGGTTTCTTTTTCCCATGTGTCTACAAATGCATGTTGTAATTCGTTTACGGCAGGGCCTTTGATGCAGAGGTGCATGTCTCGCCACGCTCCGATTTTAGGTAGTCCGTTGATGTAATAGTCGGCAATGTTCATTCCGCCGGTATAACCGGTTTTGCCATCGATGACCACGATTTTTTGGTGGTCACGGCTGGCGATATGGTTGAAGTAGGGGAAGGTAATGGGGTCAAACGTGACGATATCGATACCTTTTTCCCTCAATGCATTCAAATGGCGTTTGCGTAATGGCCGGTTGTTCGACATATTTCCGAAAGCATCAAACATGGCACGTACCTCGACTCCCTCTTTTGTTTTTAGGGCAAGCAAGTCGAATAGGGCATTGGCTATGGAATCATTCCGGAAATTGAAATACTCTAAATGGATATGTTGTTTTGCTTTGCGTATTTCGGCAAATAAATGGTCAAACTTTTCCCGTCCACTGGGTAAAAGGGTAAATTGGTTGTTGTTGATAATTTTATATCCTTTGTTTTGCAGGTAATGTGCGAAAAGTGAATCGGATGGAAGCCATTTTTGAGCTTGCATATACAAAGTGCCGGCAGCTATAAAGGTAAGCAGCAACCACAGATTGAGGTATGGGAAACAATAACAGGCTCTTTTCATCTTCATTTAGTTTTTGGGCGACAAAAATAACCAATAAAACAATAGGGTGTGATTTTTTGTACTTCGTTTTTCTTAAAAGGTGAAGTATCGACCGTAAATAGTGTGAATCGGACAAGAAACAGTGACGTTATATAGGGGTGTCTTTTCCTTGAATATTTTGTATTGTCTCTACCATGTGGCATAAAAAGGCTGCCACAAGAATAAAAACGATTTATGAATATCCTTTAGCCAATATCTGCTCCTAAAACGACTGCATCGGCAAATCTAAAGGACATTCATAAAACGATTTGTATGCTTGCGGCAGTTTAGAGTCTGTTTTAAATTAATCTGGTAGAATCTTGCTTTATTGGGATTTTTAAACGACAGGCTCTTAGAGACGACAGATGACTTCGTCTGGTGTAAGATTAATAATCTTCCGCTTGTAAGATTAATAATAGAGTTTATGTAAATTAGTTATGATAGTTCCAAGGGTTGATTTTAATTCTGAGATTATGCAGTGCCATACAT
>NZ_JACSPP010000122.1 GCF_014837065.1 Phocaeicola intestinalis | reverse complement strand
ATAATATGAACAATAACAAGGGCGTTTGATACTGCTTTTTTAGGAACGTAGAACTGGACACACTAATTAATAATCTTACAAGCGATGCAGTTATATTGCGGAGAAAACAAAGCTTGCTTGTGATGCCGAATGTGTAAGCCTTCGTAATTGAAAAAGCGGATTTGCAATCCATTCGCAGGAGCTTTTAGGAAATATTGTGCCGAGAAAACCAAACGAATCAATAAGATTCTCCACGGAAATCCGTATTTTTGCAAAAAGCCGACCGCTAAATGTTTTTTTGATTATGAGATACCTTAACCCCAAAGCAGACCTTACTTTCAAGAAAGTGTTCGGAGAACATCCCGACTTGATTATCAGTTTTCTGAACGCGCTGCTGCCATTCGAGAAACCCGAAGAAGAGATTACACAGGTGGAGTACCTGAACCCCGAAATGGTTCCGCAAACGCCTTTCCACAAAGACAGCATCGTGGACGTGCGATGCAAGGACCAAAGCGGAAGACAGTTCATCGTAGAGATGCAGATGATGTGGACTTCGGCATACAAGCAACGCGTGCTGTTCAACGCGTCGAAAGCATACGTCAGCCAGCTGGACAAGGGGAAAGACTACAAACTGCTGCAGCCCGTCTACTCGCTGAACCTCGTGAACGACACCTTTTCGGACAGCAAAGGGTATTACCACGACTTCCAGATTGTGGAAGAAACCGAGACCCGGGAAGTCATCGAAGGGCTGCGGTTCATCTTCATCGAACTCCCCAAGTTCACGCCGGACAACTACCAAGGCAAGAAGATGCAGGTGCTTTGGCTACGCTACCTGACCGAAATCAATGAAAAGACACGCGAGGCACCGGAAGAGCTGATGGAGAATCCCGAAATCAAGAAAGCCGTAACCCAACTGGAAGAATCCGCCTTCAGCAAAGAGCAACTGCTAGGATACGACCACTTCTGGGATGTGGTCAGCACAGCCAAGATGCAAATCAGCAGCTCACGGCGCGAAGGACGGGAAGAAGGATTGGAAGAAGGAGAAAAGATTGGAATCGAAAAGGGAGAAAAGAAAAAAGCGAAGGAAATGGCTCGTCTGATGAAAGCCGACAATGAACCTATGGGCAAAATCATCAGATATACCAACTTGTCCGAAGAAGAAATCAACAGCTTGTAATCCACATTGTGCGTAAGGGCAGGGGCAAGCAACGGATTTCCTGTATTTCTCAGCCAAGCAAAAAGGGAATTTGGATAGCCGTGAGCAGATCAAAGCCCAACGAGAAGTAGACAACGTGGCGGAGGGGCATTATGACCACCAGCAGAAACAAGGATTCTCAATAAGAAGATAGAATATATTAAGATTTTTGAGAAAAACATAGAAGCTGTTTTGAATTTCTCCAAAAAGTTTTTCTTGGCTTGATGTATCCGTTTTCGTGTGTGCTTTGGGCGATTTTTTGGTCCTTTTCGCTCCTGTTCTTCGTCAGATAGCCCGCTATCTTCCTCATCACAGAAGCGGAAATGCCTCAAAAACTCATCCCAAATCATCGCACGATAAATTCAAAACAGCTTCTAAAATCAATGAGAAGATGCGTTATGTTTGAGTGCGCTATCCTCTCATTGTTTAAGAATTACATTGATTTGCAATCAGGCCGAATGAAAGTGATATTCATACAAGTATGATTGTCAATCGTTGCATTATACCTTATTATATATAAGGTGAATCAATGACAATTTTAGAACCGTCAGTTTTATTGGTTAGCATAATCAAATTGGAGTTATCTACACATAGTGCATAGAATCTTCCCACTGATTTTGTCCAAAAATATCCCCAATATAAAAATACAGATGTAGCGAACAGACGTATTGAGAACAAACTTTTTGTTTTGATGTGAGTTATGGCATATTCTTTTTTGAGAAAGGCTTTTTCTCCTACAATTAGTTTGATTCGTATACTATCATTGTCTTCGTGTATGCTTATTGGCATTTTCAATATAGGCAGTACAATGCATAATGCCGCAATTATTGTAACAATTTTTATTGCAGTATTTCCTTCCATGAACGCATAATAAACCGCATAACCAACGATTGTTGATATGATAATCGAGTATATGATCAGCGTTCTAGAAGGTGATAATTTTCTAGTAGTATTCATTATATGCTGATTTTGCGATATTTTGTCTTTAACCATTTCTTTTCCGTTTTATTTTTGCACAAAAGCACCTTGCTTTTTCCATTAAAGAACTGTATGTTTCAAACCTCATTTTAAAAATACCAATTTCAATGCTATGTTTAATCATCACAATACAAATATAGACCATTAAATCCATTCGCAGGAGCTTTTAGAAAATATTCTCAAAAATTCTATAAAAGAGAGAGGAAGTGCATGGGAAATGCATGGGAAATGTTTCTAATGAACAAATTTTGTCCAAATGAATGGGGAAATGTAATTTGTAACCATTATCTTTGCAAACATCACATCCCTAAAATACATCGACTTATGAACAGCAGAGAACTCAGCGACAGATACGTCAACCCCTACACCGACTTCGGATTCAAGAAACTGTTTGGTACCGAAATCAACAAGGACCTGCTCATCAGCTTCATCAACAGCCTCCTGCACGGAAAGGAAGTGGTGAAAGACCTGAC
>NZ_JACSPP010000121.1 GCF_014837065.1 Phocaeicola intestinalis | reverse complement strand
AACTGCAAGTAACTGGAGAACTTTTTTTGAAACTTTTTTCATGTGAAATATGCAAAATGCTGATATTCACAGATATATAGGGGAATATTTACACCTAGAGAAAACTTAGTAAGAATAACAATACTCCTTATTATACATATAAGAACAGAAAACCGAAGGCAAGGATACAAAAAAGCACCTATATGTACGGGGCAACGGATATATCTTCCATGCCCCCGTACATATAAGTGCGTACCTTGAATGAATTAAGTAATGCTGTATCAGGTTCTAATAAATGAAGTAGCCTTCAACGAAATAATATATGCAGCATTAAATGCATTTATCTTGCACTTGTCATCTTCTCCTTCGGTTATGCATTAATCTATATTTTCAAACTCAGTCAATTTACCAGTTACAGAGTCAATAATAAATCCACGCACGACTACATCTTTAGGCACTAATGGATGATGTTTTACCAAATGCACACTACCTCGTACCGATTGCTCCACATCGTCAAACCCGCTCAACCAAGCGTGCAAATCAACATTGCAATACTCCATCATCTCAATGTCACGGTCGGATACTCCGTGCTCTTTAATATGTCGCAACATGACCTGACTATCCATGTGTTGCGCCCCACAATCCGTATGACCGATAATCATAATTTCTTCTACACCCAGTTCGTAAATACCTACCAACAAGCTACGCATCACACTTCCAAAGGGATGTGTCACCGTTCCTCCGGCATTCTTAATCATCTTTACATCCCCGTTGCGCAAGCCTAAGGCAGCAGGTATCAACTCAACCAAACGCGTATCCATACAGGTCACTATCGCAATCTTCTTATCAGGATATTTTGTGGTTACGTACTGTTCATAGCCTTTGTTTTCTACAAAGGAACGATTGAACTCCAATAATTCGTCTATCATACACACTTAATTTTATGTTTCAAACCGCACAAAGATACGCAAAAAGGCCCACTCTTCCGAAGATAAACTTCTTCTAAGTGAGCCTTGCTGATTATTTTCGAGAGGAAATCAATTTTCCTGCAATGTTATATCATCCATGCAAAAATAAGAAGGAGTATTCATACCGAAATCACCTATATCGGAAGAAGACATTTCAAACGTAATATACGAGGCATCTGCCAGTTCGCTCCAGTCGAACCATTCCCACGTATCGAGAATCATGCTGTTCCCATCACGAAAATCGGCCAAATAAAAATCGACACGCCCTATTTCGGAATCATCGCTTGCGTGACCTACAGCAGTCAGAATGAACCAGTCACCCACTCCAAACTTCCGCACCAAACCTATTCCTCCATCATTACCGTCTTTCATAGCCAGATAATCATAGGTTGTATTCGTTACCCATGCTCCTTTGAAACGATATTTTCCAACTTGCAGATTTGTAATCCGCGCTGGAGTGTACTCGTTTGCATTACTGGTCAGGTAAACGCTTCCATCCCTGCCAGCACCGGTAATGGCACTTAAATTGGTATATCCAGAAGTTGTTACATCCGTTCCATTGGTATAAGTGAACCCTCCACCAAAACTCTGTCCACTAAAATAATGGGAAAAAGCAACTAACGCCTGAGGGTCGGAGAAGGAAGTCCTTTGATAAAACCCATCCACTTCGCCTTCGGTGGCGATGAAAGAGCTATTCGGCTCGCTCAATTCGCCTTCAAAACTGATTACCGCTTCTTCTTTCTGCTCTTCACTTGCCGGATTCTCGTCATCGCTACAATTCCAAAGCGACACACACAACAGTGCCGCCCAAAACCATACTAATTTTTTCATCTGTCCTAATTGCTTTAATTGATTCATGTTATCTTTTGGTTAAAATATAAACCTATTCACACAAGGAAGTTATCCCTGCGCATCTTCGCATAACACCGATTGCAATTAGAAAAAGGGAATAATAAAGAGAGGGCAGCCCGAAAAGCCACATCCTGCCGTATTCCCACGCTTTTTCCTCGAAAGCAGTGAAAATGCAAAGGCACACGGCAGGTCTTCTGACTTGTTCCTATCGACAAACCGCCTTCCCAAGATACCCTCCCAGTGGCTAAGAATGGTTTGCGACACTTCAGTCTATGGAACTTACAGCAGCGGGACTGTTCAGGACTTGCACCTGATTCCCTTTTAATCGGACGTAGTTTGCCCGAACCGTTGCATGGGCAAAGATAGAAAGTTTTTCATTACATGAACTGACGTTAACAAACATTAATAGAAGTATAAGCAGGATTAAGGGCATCTTCTTGTTTATTGACTAAGAAACATAACCAACAACCGACAATATGGAATTTATCATCGTTTCAGTACTTCTTATCGCCACCGCTTCCTTTGTAGGAGGCTGGGCTTTGGTCAGTTTTTACAAAGCCGAACTACATTATGGAACATATTTTCATACAAATACCCAACAACAATCCGATATAGAAGAGATTGACTCCCAAAAGATTTTTGAGTCCAAGATCTCCCTTTTGGACAAACCCATCAGCTTTTCCTTTCCGATAACCCGTCGGACATGCACACAAACCTCTTCTGAATAAAGCCGCTATATAAGTCCATCCGCTGTAAGATTAATAATCTTCAGGCTGCAAGATTATTAATCTTACAAGCGGAAGATTATTAATCTTACTCCGTGTAGTGATAAATGTACTAACAAACCTTAAACGATTTCATCGTCCGGTAAGTAGTAGTCTCTCCATTTGATGTCCGATGTG
>NZ_JACSPP010000120.1:1370-2961 GCF_014837065.1 Phocaeicola intestinalis | reverse complement strand
CCTCAAATCCGCAACCTATAGGGTTTAGTGGGATTTTGCTTGCAAAGCGACAAAATTCATTTTATTGTACATATTTCTTGCACAACAGAAATGTCGCAGACACAAAATCCCCTTACCCCATAAAGCGACTTGAGGTAATACGCTGGTTTAACCAGAAAAGCATGGTCTTTAACCAAAGTCTGTCTTGAACAGGTTGGCATAAGCATTGTTGTCTGAGTAAATATTCAATACATGCCTACGTGATGTCTTAATCCATTTCGCAGGAACAGAGATGAACTTGAAAACAAAGGTCTTGATTCTGCTGGTGGCACGCAATCCAAATTCATGGGTTTTCAATCTCTGCATAATAGCTTTGTAGAAGTTTCTGATGAGAGCTGTCATAAGCAGGAATACAGTATTCTGTGCCATGAACGATTTTGGCAATCGATTCCAGCCAAAGCCATTGTTCATGTCATCGAAGATGCGTTCCTTGCCACCACGAAGATTGTAGAATTCCACGATGTCTCTTGCACTCGACTTGTAATCGTTAGTCAGTATACATCTGTAGGTATATTCGCCTTCCCAAATGTCAAGGTCTCCATCTATTCGCCTTTGTCTCTGTATGACAAGACGATACGGTTTTCCTTTCCATTTCTCAACAAGGATGGAATTCAGCTCAAATTCAATACCGTTGATTTCAACAGTTTTCCATCCAGTCAAGGCAAACATGGAATCGTAGAAGGAAGAGCATCTGTTGGCACGAATATAAAAATGCCTGCAATGAGCCTCTACCATATCTACGATTTCCTCCGAGCATGAGCCGCAATCCATGCGGGCACGGGATATATATACTTCTGATGCCTCCAGTCGCTTGAAGATTCTTTCCAAAGTCTCTCTTTGGTTGAAGCGCACGTTTGTGTTGCCGTCTCTATTTTCAATACCGACAATCATGTCGTTAATGACTGCCACACCTGGACTATAGCCCAGGAACTTCTTGTAGGTTGGTTTTGCATCATGCTTCTCTGTTTCAATGAACTGATGGTCAAAGTCAAAATCATACTCTTGACCGGATTTCAATTGACCAGTAGCAAGCAGGGCTTTGATCAATAAGCAGTTCATCTTGTCTGCAGTATTGAAATCATAGGAGTTGCCAGAAGCAGATTTATAGGTGATGTTCTTACAAGTCAGTTCTTCGATAGCACGCAATATGGTGTCTGCGCTGCAAGTGCGAAGAGTTGGATGAAGAGACAAATGTTTCATCAAGTGAGTTGTAACATCCTCAATACATGAGCCGCCACAAAGATATACGCACATCAGAGAGCGTAGAATTTCGCTATATTGATAACCAAACATAGTGCATCTCAATCCCAAGGTGGAATCTATGGTTTGAGCTAAAAGAGCATCAAATTGCTCCATAATAGAAAAAATTCCTCCAAAAGGAGTGAGTTTCTCAGATTTTATTTGTATTTTGCCATGTCATATTAGAGTTTTGCTTGTCTTCTTTTCGCAACACTAAGGTAAGTGAAAATTCTGACATGGCAAAATCCTGGGCAACTTTTTGTTGCTCAGGCACTTATAAATAATGTTAAACTATAGTGTTGCGGAATTAAGG
>NZ_JACSPP010000120.1:0-1270 GCF_014837065.1 Phocaeicola intestinalis | reverse complement strand
ATAAATAAGAATTTAGGAGATAATATAAATGGAAAAATACAACAATTGGAAACTTAAGTTTTATACAATATGGGCAGGGCAGGCAGTATCATTAATCACTAGTGCCATCCTGCAAATGGCGATTATTTTTTACCTTACAGAAAAAACAGGATCTGCGATGGTCTTGTCTATGGCTTCACTTGTAGGTTTTTTACCCTATGCGGTCTTTGGACCAGCCATTGGTGTATTAGTGGATCGTCATGATAGGAAGAAGATAATGATTGGTGCTGATTTAATTATCGCAGCAGCTGGGGCCGTGCTAGCTATTGTTGCATTGTATATGGAGTTACCTATCTGGATGGTTATGGTAGTATTGTTCATCCGTAGCATTGGAACAGCTTTTCATACCCCGGCTCTCAATGCGGTTACTCCACTTTTAGTACCAGAAGAACAGCTTACGAAATGTGCAGGCTATAGTCAGTCTTTGCAGTCTATAAGCTATATTGTTAGTCCGGCGGTTGCAGCACTTTTATACTCCGTTTGGGGACTAAATGCTATTATTGCCATCGATGTATTGGGTGCTGTGATTGCATCTATTACGGTAGCAATTGTACGTATTCCTAAGCTAGGTGATCAAGTGCAAAGTTTGAAACCAAATTTCATAAGAGAAATGAAAGAAGGAATGGCTGTACTACGGCAAAATAAAGGATTATTTGCTTTATTACTCGTTGGAACATTATATATGTTTGTTTATATGCCCATAAATGCATTATATCCTTTAATCACTATGGAATATTTTAATGGTACACCGATGCATATTTCTATTACGGAGATTGCTTATGCCTCTGGTATGTTGATAGGGGGTCTATTATTAGGGTTATTTGGGAATTACCAAAAGCGAATCTTATTAATAACGGCATCAATTTTTATGATGGGGATAAGCTTAACCATTTCAGGATTACTTCCTCAAAGTGGATTTTTCATATTTGTAGTCTGCTGTGCAATAATGGGGCTTTCGGTTCCGTTTTACAGCGGTGTGCAAACAGCTCTTTTTCAGGAGAAAATTAAGCCTGAATATTTAGGACGTGTATTTTCTTTAACTGGAAGTATCATGTCTCTTGTTATGCCAATTGGGTTAATTCTTTCTGGATTCTTTGCTGATAGAATCGATGTAAATCATTGGTTTTTACTATCAGGTATTTTAATTATTTGCATTGCAATAGTTTGCCCAATGATAACTGAGATTAGAAAATTAGATGCAAAATAAAATAAAGGGCGTGTTCGTATGATA
>NZ_JACSPP010000011.1 GCF_014837065.1 Phocaeicola intestinalis | reverse complement strand
ACGGTGGTGTGAGAGGTCGGTAAACATGAAAATAGGAGATAAACACCTATGATTAGTGTTTACCTCCTACTCGATTAAGAAGCAAAAAGAAAGGGGGCTTAACTTACTTGAGTTTGCCCCTTATCTTGATTTTGGCATTAACAGTTCCGCTCGGTATTGATGATTTGTCTAACCCTATCTTTATTCAACTTGCGACAGGTCATTTATTAATACTTGCTCTAATTGTGGTGCTAATGGGGTTACTATTGTGCTATCTATATTCCACTTAACTTGGGAGGCTAATTTTGACTTCAAAGTTTTTTTGTACAGTTTCATTTCGTCTTTTGTAATATACTCATGTTCCAACACATACAGTTCATCAATGATTTCAATCATCTGTTCTTTAATGTCTTTTTTGTGACTAAAGAACAACTTTCTATAGTTCTTTCTGTTTATCAAATCCATATAAGACTGATATTCCGAGTTATAGATATAATTCTCTGTCTGATAATAGTTTTCGAGACAAGTAGTGTAACCGAAAAGTGTTTTGGGAGTCTTTTTTTTAGTTGCAAGTACATCGTATTCCACTCGTAAAACTCTTTGTATTGTATCTATCCTTATTACGCCTCCAACCACTTCATTTAATCGAAGTCGGCTATCTATGCTATCAGTAGTAAATTTCCAACCTTCTTTTTTCAACGTTTCCATTAGAGTGAGACCATCCAAACTGGGTGTGTAAATGTATTTATCTACAAGAGTATTTGCTCTTTCCTTGTCCATATCTATCAATGAATCGTTTTGGAAGTTACGAATCTTGATTGCAAATCTTTCCGCATCTTTATGTTTTGTGTCAATAAAGAAATCCAAATATCCATCCCTGAAATATTTCATACAGGAATCATTCAATTGATAACTTCTGAAGTAAGTCTTGAGATGAATATATTCTCTATTCTTCGCCGTAACTGTTACTGCGTTCAACTGATACTCAATGGGGTTTAGATAAATAGGGATATCCTCCTTAAATAGAGATGATTTAACACTTTTAGGCTTATAGGCAATATGCTGAATAGTAACAACTTCATCGTTCAAGTCTTGAGGTAATGTACCATCTATATCCGTCGTACCTATGACTGCCCCTTTGCTATTTAGAATCTGTGCGTATGATATACGTTGACCGGTCGTTTTGTCAAGCAAGACAGCTTGCCCCGAAACGTTAAGACTCACAAATAGTAATAAGAGTAAAATTGCAAAGCCTCGACATTCATACTTAATAATTGTCCGTAAGAAATCATTGCACATGATTCTTACTTTTACTTTTTTAATGCCCATCGCTGTGTCATTTTGTTCTTTAATATTCAGTTTTTCTTCTTTTGACATACAAATCGTAGATTTTATTCATTTGGGAAATGCCTGTCTGTGATTCTTTATTTACTTAGGCGGCACAAAAATAGGAATAAAAAAGGAGCAACCAACATTTTTTGATTACTCCTTCTGTTCGATACGAGTGAATTAATGTTTATAATCTAAATCCACCTCCTTTTCTCGGTTCATTAGGTGCTTTCCGAAAACCATGCCCTAACTTGCCAAACTGTTCTTTGAACCATTCACCAATCGGTTGCCTGTTTATGGTCAGAACCAGTTTATTGTTATCGCTCGGATTCCTTTCCACCTTGAAAATATCATTCTTGATGTCAAACTTCCGCCTGTGTTCTTCGGAATAAATCCTGCCATTGCACCTGATAGCTTCTTTCTTTGTCAAAAGGTTCTCTATCATTTCTTTGGTAAAGCCGATGGTAGCGCACAACTTTTCCATTCTCAACATCTCCTTGAGCATAGGAAACCATTTGAATGCCTTTTCAAGCAAGGTATTCAACCGTGATAGTACGCTCGGCATGAGTATTAGCTAGGCTTCGTTATTATGTTCATCCGTTCATGCAGGTACTTGCGCCGGGCGTTGCAGATACTTGCGTCACGGAAGGCAGATATTTGGGAAATTTTCGTACCTTTGCAGGTACGGACAACACATTAATAAAAGAAAGGACAACACAGTGGCTAAAGATAATGACGTGGTATTGACCCCCATGATGAAACAGTATTTCGACCTGAAGGCGAAGCATCCCGACGCGCTGATGCTTTTCCGGTGCGGCGACTTTTACGAAACCTATTCCGAAGATGCCGTGACCGCTTCGCAAATACTGGGAATAACCTTGACCAGGCGTGCCAACGGGCAGGCGAAGACGGTGGAAATGGCAGGATTTCCGCACCATGCCCTCGATACGTATTTGCCCAAGCTGATACGTGCCGGAAGGCGTGTGGCTATCTGCGACCAACTGGAAGACCCGAAAACCACGAAGAAGCTGGTGAAGCGGGGCATTACCGAGCTGGTGACGCCGGGCGTTGCCATCAGCGACAATGTGTTGTCGTATAAGGAGAACAATTTCCTTGCCGCCATCCATTTCGGGAAAACCGCGTGTGGCATCGCTTTTCTGGACATCTCTACCGGCGAGTTCCTGACCGCCGAGGGGCCTTTTGACTACATCGACAAGCTTCTGAATAATTTCGCTCCCAAGGAAGTGTTGTTCGAGCGGGGCAAGAAACCCATGTTCGAAGGCAATTTCGGAAGCAAGTTTTTCACCTTCGAGTTGGATGACTGGGTGTTTACCGAAGCTTCGGCACGCGAGAAACTCTTGAAGCATTTCGAGACCAAGAACCTGAAAGGCTTCGGCGTAGAGCATCTGAAGAACGGCATCATCGCGGCAGGGGCTGTCCTGCAATACCTCGACATGACCCAGCATTATCAGATAGGGCATATCACTTCGCTGGCACGCATCGAGGAGGAACGCTATGTGCGGCTGGACAAGTTTACGGTGCACAGCCTGGAGCTGATAGGCAGCATGAACGAGGGAGGCACCAGCCTGCTGGACGTGATAGACCATACCATCAGCCCCATGGGTGCCCGTCTGCTGAAACGCTGGATGGTGTTTCCCTTGAAGGAAGTAAAACCGATTAACGCCCGGCTGGATGTAGTGGAGTATTTCTTCCGCGAGCCCGACTTCAAGGACTTTATCGAAGAGAAGCTGCACCGTATAGGCGACTTGGAACGCATCGTATCAAAAGCCGCGGTGGGACGTATCTCCCCTCGTGAGGTGGTACAGCTGAAAGTGGCGCTCCAAGCCATCGAACCCATCAAGAATGCCTGCCTGAACGCGGACAACGAAAGCCTCCGGCGCATCGGGGAGCAGTTGAATCTCTGCGTCTCGATTCGGGATAAAATAGCGAAGGAGATAGTGAACGACCCGCCTCTGCTGGTGAACAAGGGCGGAGTGATAGCCGACGGAGTGAATGCCGAGCTGGATGAGCTGCGCCGCATTTCCTATTCGGGAAAGGATTACCTGCTTCAAATCCAGCAACGCGAAATCGAGCAGACCGGCATCCCCAGCCTGAAGATTGCTTATAACAATGTGTTTGGCTATTACATCGAAGTGCGGAACGCACACAAGGAGAAAGTGCCTGCCGAGTGGATACGCAAGCAGACGTTGGTGAACGCCGAGCGGTATATCACGCAGGAACTGAAAGAATACGAAGAGAAGATATTGGGGGCGGAAGATAAAATCCTGATACTGGAAACCAAGCTTTATAATGACTTGGTGGCAGACCTTGCCGAGTTTATTCCGGCTATCCAGATCAATGCCACGCAAATCGCACGTCTGGATTGCCTGCTCTCCTTTGCCGATGTGGCGTGCGAGAACAAGTATATCCGTCCGGTGATAGCCGACGATGATGTGCTCGACATCAAGCAAGGACGCCATCCGGTCATCGAGAAGCAATTGCCCGTGGGCGAGAAATACATTGCCAACGATGTCTATCTCGATACGGAATCACAACAGATTATCATTATCACGGGACCTAATATGGCGGGTAAGTCTGCCTTGCTCCGCCAGACGGCACTTATCACGCTCTTGGCTCAGATAGGCTGCTTCGTGCCAGCCGAAAGTGCGCATATCGGGCTGGTGGACAAGATATTCACCCGTGTCGGAGCAAGTGACAACATATCGGTGGGCGAATCAACGTTCATGGTCGAGATGAATGAAGCCGCCAATATCCTGAACAACCTCTCTCCCCGAAGCCTGGTGCTCTTCGATGAGTTGGGGCGCGGCACTTCCACATATGACGGCATCTCCATTGCATGGGCTATCGTAGAGCACATCCACGAGAACAAGAAAGCCCACGCCCGTACGCTTTTTGCCACGCACTATCACGAGTTGAACGATATGGAAGCACTCTTCCCGCGTATCAAGAACTATAATGTAACGGTCAAGGAGGTCAATAATAAGGTGATTTTCCTTCGCAAGCTGGAGCGCGGAGGGAGCGAACATTCGTTTGGTATTCATGTGGCAAAAATGGCGGGCATGCCCCAAAGCATCGTGAAGCGTGCCGATGAAATCCTGCACCGTCTGGAGCAAGAGAACCGGCAGGAAGGCATGGCGTCGCGTCCGAAGGTACAGGCTTCTGCTCCTAAAGACGGTGTCCAGCTCAGCTTCTTCCAGCTTGACGACCCCGTGTTGTGCCAGATACGGGATGAAATCCTGCATCTGGATGTGAACAACTTGACACCGATAGAAGCGTTGAACAAACTGAATGACATTAAACGTATCGTGACAGGAAAGTGAGGGTATTTATTATTTTATAATTTATGCGAATCAGGAGTTAAACGTAGTTATGTTTCACAGGAGTTATAGGAGTTAAAGGTCAATAGTCTTGCTTCTGAAAACGATGCAAAAAGTATTGGCGTCTAACTCCCAGTCCGCCAGGCGGACGATAACTCCTTATAACTCCCTTTTAACTCCTGATTGGTTTTATTCGATAATTATTTGTAGAGTGCCTTACTCAATTCTTCCAGTTCGGCTTCTCCCGGCAGTCCGGGGAAAGCTTTCTTCATGTCGTCCATAAAAGCTTGTGCCGTCCGGTTATTGCCGAGCACCTCTTTCATCTTTTTCAGATAGGCGATTTTGAACTTTACCGCATCGCGCTTTGCCGCACCTCCGTGTCCGCCGATGAACAGTTCCGCTCCTGATGCCAATGACTTTTCCGCTTCTGCTATTTCCGCATCAATGGCAGCCGGAGAAGAAACCTGCAAATGGCTTACGTGTGCCTTTGCCGGAGTCCAGTGCGTATAATAAGCCTTGCCTCCTATCAGGATGCTTGCGCCCGGAAAATCGGATGTCGCTCCGTGACGGAACTCGAACGGAATTCCTGCCCAAGTCTGCGTAGTGCCGAATGCCACTTCCGAAGCCTTGCCTGTAGGCATGTCGGTCAGGGCATCGCCGAAAGCCTGCGCGAATCCTTTCATCATGCCGCCATAGATTTCCCCTTTCGTAAATTGGGGCATACCTTCCGCCATCACCACCTCATGATTTCCGGTTCCGCCCACATGATAGTCCGTGATGCGTGTCTCTACCGTTTTGCCCAGTTTGGAAAGATAAGCTCTTATTTGTTTAATGAGTTATTACTTACTAAAAGTGCCTTTATTTCCTTTTGTGCTGCAAAGTTACCAAGAGGAATTTAATCGTACAAGTAGGTACTTGAACATCAGATACTTACGAAAATGTAACCATTGTTGTGTATAAGTAAGAAGCTGTTTTGAATTTATCGTGCGATGATTTGGGATGAGTTTTTGAGGCATTTTCGCTTCTGTGATGAGGAAGATAGCGGGCTATCTGACGAAGAACAGGAGCGAAAAGGACCAAAAAATCGCCCAAAGCACACACGAAAACGGATACATCAAGACAAGAAAAACTTTCTGGAGAAATTCAAAACAGCTTCTAAGTTATCTGCGAATATTTTTTTGAAAAAAATGAGCGAATATCTGTGGCTTTACTAAATTGCTTGTAGGGCAGACCTATATTTCTGTTCGTATGCATTCTGTAGATGCTTTTAGGTGAAGATATGGATTTTCTTTTACGGGAAAAGCTTTTTGCATGTGAGTGTAAATCAGTTGTTTAGGACAAAATAGACTATATGACTGACAAAATGAACCTTCTTGTCCGGCATATTTATGATTTGTTTCAAGAAGTTAGCTTATCTTTACACAGTCAGCAAAAGACCAGCCTACGCGTTATTATATATAGGTGTGGGGCGGTGTTTGCATTATTTTGTGCGTACTGGTAGAGAACTTGTTTCCGTATGGGAAGGTGGTTTGAGCCTGCATGCAATAATGCTTTTAGAAGCTGTTTTGGATTTATCGTGTGATGATTTGGGATGAGTTTTTGAGGCATTTTCGCTTCTGTGATGAGGAAGATAGCGGGCTATCTGACGAAGAACAGGAGCGAAAAGGACCAAAAAATCGCCCAAAGCACACACGAAAACGGATACATCAAGCCAAGAAAAACTTTTTGGAGAAATTCAAAACAGCTTCTTAATGGTTGTGATAAATTTTATGTAAATCTATGAGACAGAACAGATTCTTATTTTTACTTCTGTTTGCCGTGGTTGGGGTGTTACCTGTTGCGGCGCAGTGGCGTGTTGGTTTTCAAGCCGGTTATACGCACAATTCGCTGACCACGGAGTCCGGTTACTTTTATGACCGGCGTTATGTGGCTTTGGGTGGTTTCACGGCGGGTTTACCCGTGCAGTATGCTTTCAATGATTGGTTGGCTGTGCAGGCTGAGGTGTCCTATGTACAGAAGAACTACGGGATGCGTCGTTCGGGATTTTTCGAGCCGTTGCACGAGGACATGACCAATCATTACTTGTCCGTGCCCGTATTTGCCCGTTTCTCCTTTGGTGGCAAACGGTTGCGCGGTTTCCTCGATGCGGGTTTTTATGCAGGCGGCTGGCTCTCCAGCCGGCGCGAGGGGACGACATTTGCTATGTTTTCTGAGCCTGAAGGTGTAGAAAATCCTTCTGACGTGAGTGACAATACTATTTTGTATACCTATGATGAGAAATATGCATTCGACTCCCGGCGTGACAACCGTTTTGAGGGAGGTGCCTTGGTGGGAGTCGGTCTGGAGTATCGCTTCACTCCCGTATGGGCAGTCGTAGCCGAATGCCGTTACCACCATAGCCTGAGCGATATGCAGAAAGACTATATGAAGGATCGCGTGCCGCGATACCTGAACACTTTCCTTTTCCAAGTAGGCGTACTGTTTACCTTGGGTGATTAATGAACCGATTATGATAAAAAGATGAATAAAATGAAAGCAAGGATACGTTTGATGGCCGGAGTGTTGATGGCCGTGTGTGTATTGGCCGCCTGTCGTGACGAAATGCCCGATATGCAGAATCCGCGGACTGATATAAATATTTATAATTGGTCGCAGTTGTTCGATGCCTATTGGTCGGGCATGAACTATAACTACGTGTTTTGGGACATCGACCCGACGGACTGGGATGCCGTGTATGACGAATACAAGCCCCAATTTGATGCGTTGGCGGACAAAGGTTTCAGCGATAAGGCAACGAATGAGGAAGCTTTCGGAATGTTGGAAGAGTTGTCTTCCGGATTGATTGACGGGCATTTCGGATTGACACTAACTCTTCCTTCGGGTACAGTCCTTTATCGTCCGGCAGAGGGACGGAAAGAGCAGCGCCCTAATTATCATCCTTTTGATGAACAGACGCTGGAGGATTATGCAAATATGTTGTTAGGCTTGCACGATGCAGGCAGATTTTCTGACGCACGCTTGGTGTTGGCTCCAGAATCAGGCAATGCGCTTTATGCCAGTGGCATCTTGGACGAGGATATCGTCTATTTCCGTTTGTCGTCGTTCATGTTGACCGAACATGTCGGAACAGGTGATATCGTTGATCAGATAGTCGCGAACTATCACGACCTGTTGGACAACTATCCGACGGTCGAGGGGGTCATCATCGATGTACGCCACAATATCGGAGGTAATCTGTCGGATTTGCCGATAGTGTTGGGTAAGTTCGTGGATGAGGAGAAAATGTTGTTTTATACTCGTCAGAAAAATGGTCCCGGACGGTTGGATTACACGCCGTGGACTCCGGAAGTGTTGAAACCAACGGAGCGGAGCCGTGATTTGGATGTGCCTATAGTAGTGATGGCAGACATGAATTCTATCAGCATGGCCGAGATGACCACCCTAGCCGTGCTGGGCTTGCCTAAGGGTTGCTTCATTGGCGAACGGACCCATGGGGGAACAGGTACCATTGCGGCTGACAACATCGCATTTGATCAGTTTTATGGTGGCTATTTCAATATAAACGACATCCTGGAGGTATATACCACCATGACCATGATGAAGGACCTTGACGGTGTCAACCACGAGGGTGTCGGCATACCTCCCACCATTGAAGCGCCTTTCGATGGGGTTAATTTGCTTCAAGGCATTGACACCCAGTTGGAACGTGCCGTGGAGTATATCCATACGGGAAAATGATTATTGAGGGTGTATCAAAATATCATTTCTATTTTGATACACCCTCAAGCATTACATTTATTATTTGTAGAGTGCCTTACTCAATTCTTCCAGTCCGGCTTCTCCCGGCAGCCCGGGGAAAGCTTTCTTCATGTCGTCCGTAAAGGCTTGTGCCGTCTGGTTATTGCCGAGCACCTCTTTCATCTTTTTCAGATAGTCGATTTTGAACTTTACCGCATCGCGCTTTGCCGCACCTCCGTGTCCGCCGATGAACAGTTCCGCTCCCGATGCCAGTGACTTTTTCGCTTCTGCTATTTCCGCATCAATGGCAGCCGGAGAAGAAACCTGCAAATGGCTTACGTGTGCCTTTGCCGGAGTCCAGTGCGTATAATAAGCCTTGCCTCCTATCAGGATGCTTGCGCCCGGAAAATCGGATGTCGCTCCGTGACGGAACTCGAACGGAATTCCTGCCCAAGTCTGCGTAGTGCCGAATGCCACTTCCGAAGCCTTGCCTGTAGGCATGTCGGTCAGGGCATCGCCGAAAGCCTGTGCGAATCCCTTCATCATGCCGCCATAGATTTCACCTTTCGTAAATTGGGGCATTTTGGCAGATTGCGGGCACTCACTATGTGTTTTCAACGAGCTTGTTTCTTGTATACAGTTAGTTCCATTCTATATTCCACGGCGTGGAATGTATATTCCAGCCCATGGAACGTACATTCCAGCCCGTGGAATATATGTTCCGGCTGGTGGAATATAGAATGTAGCTAAGTGCATGAAGGTTTTCAGTTATCGGTTCAATGAAATTGTCTTGTCTTTTATAATAAATAATGTGGAGGATAAGGGCTGATTGCCGCCCATCCGATAAAAGCTTGCTACATAAAAGGAGTTTGATTACTTTTGTAGAGTGAATTGAAAAGCAGTATAATATGGATAGGACAATGATAGAAGATATGATGTTTCCGGATTGCCCGATACGGAACATCTTGGCAAGGCTCTGTGACAAATGGTCGCTTCTGGTTATATATACGCTGAACAAGGCGGGTAAGGAAGTCATGCGCTTCAAGGAGTTGCAGCGCGAAATCCCGGACATATCGCAGAAGATGCTGACCGTAACCTTGCGGACATTGGAGGAGGACGGCTATATTACCCGTACCGTCTATCCGGAAGTGCCTCCGAGGGTGGAGTATGCCCTGACACCGCGTACCCATTCGTTGCTTCCGCACATCAATGCGCTGATAAGTTGGGCGTTGGAGAACAAGGATGCCATTATCGAAGACAGGAAAAGAGTAAAGAAGTAAAACGCTTACATGTCCGTTTCCGGCATTCGGCCTTATTCGGTATGCAGGGGCATACAACTTCTTCAATATTGTAATCTTATTGCAACGGACTTGTAAACGGAAAGTTATCCGATTGTCGTATACCTGTAAAAGGGAAGCTCTTTCTTTGCACTCGGTAAAAGTTTAGTAAAATAAGGTAATGAAAAGAGTTAGAAAATGGATGACTTCGGCTGTTCTCTTATCGATGTTTGCAGCCAATGTTTTTGCGGTTGAGGTAAATGTGAATGTAAAAGGTTGTATCAAGGACCAGAAATCGAAAGAACCTCTTATCGGGGCTACTATCCGGATTGTGGGAAGCAATATCGGAGCTGTAACGGATATAGACGGAAACTTCCAGCTGAAAGGGGTGGAAGACGGTATCTATGACATTGAAATTAAATATGTTGGTTATAAAACAACGGTCAAACGTCAGGTAAAGGTAGAGGATAACAAAGTGACCACACTCGATTTCGAGTTGGAACCCGATACACAAATGTTGTCGGATGTGGTGGTTGTGGCTAAGGCGAACCGCGAGTCGGAGAACGTTACTTTATTGGAGCAAAAGAAATCGGTGGTGGCAATTCAGTCGGTTGGCGCCCAGGAGTTATCCCGCAAGGGTGTGGGAGATGCCGAAGGGGCAGTTACCAAGATATCGGGCATTTCGAAACAAGACGGTGTGAAGAATGTGTTTGTCCGTGGATTGGGCGACCGGTATAACTTGACTACGCTGAACCGTTTTCCGATTCCTTCGGAAGATCCGGAGTACAAGAACATTGCGCTCGACTTCTTTTCTACCGATATTATCCAGTCGGTAGATGTCAACAAAGCTTTTTATGGCAACACGTATGCCGATGTGGCAGGTGCCAACATCAATATTTCTTCGAAAGAACTGGTAGGTTATGGTGAAATCAATGCCAGCGTGTCGGGCGGATTCAATACACAAAGTCTTTCTTCTGATTTCCTGAAGCTCGACGGGGTGAACGCCTTCGGATTTGCTGATAGCAAGCAGCCGGGCGATGATCTTTCTGTATACAACTTCCAGAACCGTTTGGACCCTTCGAAGAAAAGCGGGCTGGTGAACCAGAGTTATAGCATTTCGGGCGGAAAGAAATTTGATATCCACGACAATCCGCTTTCGTTCTACCTGATTGCCAGTCATAACCGCGATTATTCTTATTATGAAGAAGAAGTGCGCAATTCGATTACCACGGGTGAGCTTTCGCAGGATATGCTCGGAAAGAAGTCGAATGTGGAAACTTCGCAAGTCGTGATGGCGAATCTGAACTACTTGCATGATCACAAGTACGAGTTGACATACAATTTCATCATGTTGCACGCTTCGCGCGAGTCGGTGGGCGATTACTTGGGTATGGATGCCGATTACCAGTCTTCGGATACATACGAAGGTTTCATGCGCCGCCAGCAGACCAATGATAACTTGCTTTTCGTCAATCAGCTGGATACCAAATGGGCGTTGGCGGATAAGCTCGATTTTAATGTAGGTGCCGCCTACAATATTATCAAAGGACTGGAACCTGACCGGCGCATCAATAATCTGGTAAAGACCGACCGGGGCTATGTGCCGATGAAAGGTACAGGTATCCAGCAACGTTATTTCTCGGAACTGAATGAAGACGACCTGAATATCCGTGCAGGTTTTACTTATAAACTTCCCGATAACTTTTCACAGGAATCCAACATCCAGTTGGGCTATGCCGGACGCATTGTGGACGATAATTTTACAGCTACCGAGTATGATATGTCGGTAGTGCGTCAGGAAGAGTTTGATATCAATAATGTACGGTTCGATAATTATTATACGCAAGAAAACCTGGACAACAACTACTTTATCCTGGATAAAAACATCGATGAGTATGGAGTAAACAAAAACATCCACTCGGCATACGTGGAAGCCACTTACCAGTTTACCGAAGGCTTCATTGCCAACGTGGGTGTGAAGTATGATAAAGTGAATATGGATGTAGATTATAATGTGAACCGTGGCGGAACGCAGGGAAGCCAGTCCATCAACAAAGACTATGTGCTGCCCAGCATCAACTTGCGTTATAATTTCAATGACAAGCATTCGCTCCGGTTTGCAGCCAGCAAGACTTATACCTTGCCTCAGGCAAAGGAAATATCTCCGTTCCGTTATGTAAACGTTACATTCAATAGTCAGGGTAATCCTGATTTGCAACCGTCGGATAACTATAACGTGGATTTGAAATGGGACTGGTATCTTTCGTCCGGCGAACTGATTTCGGTGACCGGATTCTATAAATACATCAAAAATCCGATTTCACGTATCGAGATTGCCAGTGCCGGCGGATTCCTTTCGTATGAAAACATAGCTGACCATGCTACTGTAGCCGGTGCGGAAATAGAGATACGGAAAGACTTGTTTTCTCATCCGATGCAAGACGGAGGGTTGCAGAAGCTGAGTTTCGGTGTGAACGGTGCTTATACTTACACTTGTGCGAAAGTGCCTCTTGCTACTGACCCGACCGGTTCCCAGTTGGAAGGCGCGGCTCCCTGGCTTGTCAATGCCGACCTGACTTACTTGGTGCGTAAAGGAAGCAACTCGTTTACCAATGCATTGGTGTTCAATTATTTCAGCGACCGTCTGTACACCATCGGTACACAAGGATACCAGGACATTGTAGAAAACGGGATTCCGACCCTTGACTTTGTATCTTCGGCTAAGATTGGCGAGCACTTTACCATCAGCCTGAAAGCGCAAAACTTGTTGAACTCGGTGCATCAGCTGACTCGTAAAGGAAACGCAACCAACGAAGAGGTGGTGTTAAGCAAGTACCGCAGAGGAATCGATTTCAGCCTCGGAGTGGCATGCACGTTCTAAGAAGCTGTTTTGAATTTCTCCAAAAAGTTTTTCTTGGCTTGATGTATCCGTTTTCGTGTGTGCTTTGGGCGATTTTTTGGTCCTTTTCGCTCCTGTTCTTCGTCAGATAGCCCGCTATCTTCCTCATCACAGAAGCGGAAATGCCTCAAAAACTCATCCCAAATCATCGCACGATAAATTCAAAACAGCTTCTAAGCCTGCTTGGAAAAATATAATCAGAACAATAAACCAAACTATAATTTTAACCAAATTATCGAACAATGAAAAAGTTTTTCTTAAACGCGATGTTGTTTGCCGCATTGGCAAGCAGTGTATCACTTACTTCTTGTAGTGACGATGACGAACCCAATGGTGAAAACCCCGGTGGCGGTGAAGAACCGGTAGAAACCGTGGAACTTTCGGGTAATGTAGAAGGAACGATGACCTTGGATGCCAATACGGAATATATTTTGAGCGGTACATTGACTGTGCCCGATGGCGCGACACTTGAAATCCCTGCCGGAACGAAAATTAAGGCAAGACAAGGTTTTGGCAATTATATCATTGTAGCGCAAGGCGGTAAAATCAATGCACGCGGTACCGCACAGGCTCCTATCATCTTCACCGCTGAAGACGAAAGCAATGCCGGACCGGGGTACTGGGGTGGTCTGATTATTAATGGTAAGGCTCCTATTTCAGGCTCTGCAGGAAGTACGGCTACAGGTGCTACCGAAGTGGATAACAACATGCCTTACGGAGGAAGCGATGCTGCCGACAACAGCGGTACCTTGGAATACATTGAATTGTGGTACACCGGCGCACGCTCAAGCGCAGATATCGAACACAACGGTTTGACTTTGAACGGTGTAGGTAACGGTACTACCATTAACAATGTATATATTGTAGAAGGTGCCGACGATGCTATCGAGTTCTTCGGAGGTACAGTAAATGTAAGCAATTTGCTTGCTGTAAACTGTGATGACGATATGTTCGACTTTACTCAGGGGTATTCCGGTACCTTGTCTAACTGCTACGGCATTTGGGAAGAAGGTTTCACCAGCACCGAAGAAGACCCGCGCGGTATCGAAGCCGATGGTAACTTGGACGGAAACGGTGCCGACCATACGCCGCAATCAGACTTTAAGGTAGAAAATATGACCATTGCCAACTTCTCTGCAAGCCAGGCTATGCAGGATGCGATAAAAGTTCGCCGTGGCGCTACGGCACACATCACCAATGCTTTGGTAATGGGTACAGGTGCTGTTGAGAACTTGATTGACCTGAACGATGGCAAAGGCGGTGCAGGTGAAGGTACTGAAATGAGCGTAACCAACCAGTTGGAATCTGCTACTACCGATGGTGACCTGAACGCTGAAGGCACATACGAAGGTGTGGTTATCGAAGCTGGAAACACGGGTGCCAATACCAGTGCGTTGGCATGGACAGGCTATCAGTTTCCAGGCGAAACCGAAGCTCCGGAACCTGCTAAGGCAACCCTTTCAGGCGATATCGCTTCGGATATGACTCTCGATGCGAATACTGAATATACACTCGAAGGTGCTGTAGTAGTGAAAGAAGGTGCTACGCTGACCATCCCTGCCGGATTGACCATCAAGGCAAAAGAAGGTTTTGGCAATTACTTGCTGGTAGAACGTGGCGGTAAGATTATGGCAGAAGGAACTGCTGAGGCTCCCATCACCTTTACGGCAGAAGATGAAGCCAATGCCGGACCGGGTTACTGGGGCGGATTGATTATCAACGGTTATGCGCGCATCTCAGGCGTAGAGGGAACTGTAACCGAAGGTGCTACCGAGATTGATAACAACCAACCCTACGGAGGCGATGACAATGCCGACAATTCGGGCGTATTGCGTTATGTCAAGCTGCTTTATACCGGAGCACGTTCGAATGCCGATGTCGAACACAACGGACTTACACTGAATGCAGTAGGAAACGGAACGGTGATTGAAAACATTTATATTGCTGACGGTGCCGATGATGCCATCGAATTCTTCGGAGGCTCGGTAAACGTAACCGGACTGCTTGCCGTAAACTGCGATGACGATATGTTCGACTTCACTCAAGGCTATTGCGGTACGCTGAAGGACTGCTACGGACGTTGGGAAGCCGGATTCACCAGCACCGAAGAAGACCCGCGTGGTGTAGAAGCTGACGGAAATCTGGACGGAAACGGTGCAGACCACGCTCCGCAATCCGACTTCACCATCGAGAACATGACTATCGAAAACTTGTCTGAAGCAGCCGAAATGGTAGACGCTATCAAGATTCGCCGTGGTGCGAAGGCTACTATTACCAATGCGTTGGTCATCGGTACGGGTGCGGTAGATGACTTGGTTGACTTGACCGATAGCAAGGGCGATGCACAGGCGACTACAACTATCTCTGTAACCAATGAATTGACTTCGACGCTTACAGGCGATGAAATACACGGAACAGGTGAGGTTACCGTAGCCGATGGCAATACCGGAGCTTCTGCCGACCTCTTCGGATGGACAGGATATCAGTTCTGAAAATTATCCACATTCTCGTAAGGAGGATTGTCACGTAAAAAAGAAACGCGGAGAGCATACCACCAACAAGCTTTCCGCGTTTCTTTTGTCGAAAAATCAGATACTTTTGTCATCCAGTACGATTCTTTTCGGTATTACTTGCCGCATGCTACAGCAACCTTGCGTCTTATCAGTCTGCTCAGGGAGATGCGGGCACATAGAAAGGCGCCCAATGAGCCGATGACGAACATGCCGCCCGTAGAAAGCATGATGTCGCCGATACCCACCAACGGAGAAACAATGCCGCCAAAAGCAAAGCCTAACGCACCCAATACCGCAGATGCCGTTCCGGCATGTTGGCGTTCGGCGTTCATGGCTAAGGTGTTGGACGATGTGAATGTCAGCCCCAGCATCACCAACAGGCAGAGCAACAATGTTTCGTAAATCCAAAAGCTGCACGAGGAACCCATCGCTGCCAGCAGGAGGATGGAAACGGCCAGCATGCCCTGGCTTCCGCGATAGAGTACCAGCTCCGGATGGCGGAACCTGACAGATAATGCCGCCGAGAAGACAATTGCCAGCGCATTGGCGCCGAAGCATACGCTGAACGTCATCGGCGAGAAGCCATAATGTTCTTGCATGATAAACGGGGCGGACGATATGTTGGCGAATAACACGCCCTGGGCAAACCCGAACTGCAGGATGTAGCATAAGTACTGGCGGTTACGCAAGACCGCGCCGAAACCGCGGAACACATCTGCCCAGTTTGTTTTTCTCCGGTTAGCTGCCGGAAGTGACTCGGTCAGGTGGAAGCTGCCTGCCAGAAGCAGGATGCCTATGCAGAACAAGCACCAGAAAATGCCTTGCCAGCCGATGCTTTCCGCCAGGATCCCTCCTCCCATCGGAGCAGCTACCGGAGCCACTCCGTTGATGGCGCCTATGATGCCTAACATCTTTGCCAGTTCGCGTCCGGCATATTTGTCGGCGGCTATCGAGCGCGATATCACAATCCCGCTTGCCCCGGCTATCCCCTGCACCAGCCGCCAGCCTACAAACTGCAGGGCGGTCTGCGAATATACGCATCCCAGCGTAGAAACCAGGAACAGAAACATGCCGGCAATCAGCAACGGGCGTCTCCCGTACTTGTCGCTCAGCGGTCCGAAGAACAATTGCCCCGCCGCCAGGCCTATCATGCTGGCGGTCAAGCCCAGTTGGACCATCGAAGAAGATGTGTGAAAAAATCTGCCATCTCGGGGAAAGTAGGCAGATACATATCGGTGACAAACGGCCCGAAGGCGGTAAGCATACCCAAAAAGATTAAAATAAATACACGTGAGTTTTGTCTAGCCATAAATTATCCTTTCTTTTACCGCTGCAAAAGTACCAAAAATGTCGCGTGTACCTCTCTTGTTTGTCACACCCTTTGGCATAAAAAAACATTCTATAACAATATGAGGGGGACGGGCTTTCCCAAGCATGCAGAGGACACAGAACTCCGAGGCTTGTGCGAAGCCTTGGAATTCTGTGTGCCCTTAAAACCAATTCTCCTTGTCAGCTATCAATGATTGTAAGCCGACTCGCCGTGTTCGTAGATGTCAAGCCCTTCTTCTTCTACGCGCTTGTCTACGCGGAGTCCGATGGTAGAGTCTACTATCTTGAACAGGATGAAGGTAATGACCGCGCTGAACACGATAGATACCACGGTTGCTACAATCTGAACCCAAAGCTGGTGCCAGTCGCCGTAGAGAGCGCCTTGAACGCCGTCTTCGCCCGAGATGAAGCGGGTAGCGAATACACCGGTCAGGATAGAACCGATGATACCGCCTATGCCGTGTACGCCGAACGCATCGAGTGCATCGTCATACTTGAATTTCGGCTTGACCGCAGCTACCATGAAGAAGCATACTATCGGCGTGATGATACCGATGCAGAACGCGCCCAGCAGGTCTACCGTGCCTGCCGCCGGAGTGATTGCCACCAGTCCGGCTACGGCTCCCGTACAGGCGCCGATGGTGGTGGGTTTCTTGTTGCAGAGCCAGTCGATGACCATCCACGTGATAGCCGCCATAGCCGTTGCCACATGGGTTACGAGGAAGGCGTTTGCGGCAAGCCCGTCGGCGGCAAGCCCGCTTCCGGCATTGAAGCCGAACCATCCCAGCCACAGGAACGAAGTGCCCATAAAGACGAAGGTCACGTTATGCGGCGTAATGGGATGCCCTACCTTATAGTCCATGCGCTTGCCCAACATAATCGCCATGATTAATGCCGAAATCCCGGCATTGATGTGCACCACCGTACCTCCGGCAAAGTCGATGGCTCCCATTTGCTGCAGGAAGCCTCCGCCCCATACCCAGTGTGCCATCGGGAAGTAGGCAAGGATTACCCACAACGTGATGAACACGATATAGCCCGAAAACTTGATACGTTCGGCAAAGGCACCCAATATCAGCGCGGGGGTGATGATGGCAAACATGCACTGGAACATCACGAATACCAGTTCGGGAATGTTGCCCGCGGTCAGCGTATCCAGGGTGATGCCGTGGAGGAACGCCTTGTCGAATCCGCCTATCACACACGCCAGCGGGTTTCCAGACTCGGCAAAGCTGGTATCGAACGCCCAGCTATACCCGAAGGCTATCCATAAGATGCTGACCACGCCTACGATGAAGAGGGTTTGCATAATGACACTCAATACATTCTTCTGGCGCACTAAGCCGCCATAGAACAGGGCAATGCCCGGAATGCTCATCAATAACACTAAGATGGAAGAGGTCAGAATCCACGCTGTATTGCCCGAATCGAGCGCGGGCATATCCGCTCCGCTTGCCTCCTGTGCCAGCAGGGAAGGCGTGGAAATCAAAAGCATAAGAATCGCCGCGGCATACCTCATCCAGCATCTGCCGCCTTTTGTATATGTATCCATAATAAAATCTCGTTTAGATATTGTATTTGTATGACTTATGTGGCTTATTTCTCTTGTTCGGCGTTATAGAGCGCAATGTCCCCCCGTTCGCCGGTACGGATGCGGATGGCGTCCTCTACCGGGATGACGAAGATGCGTCCGTCGCCTATCTCGCCCGTCTGGGCGGCTTTCAGTATCGCCTGGATGGTTTTCTCTACATTCTTTTCGCGCACCACGATGGAGAGCAGGATGCGCTCTATCGAGCTTGTGTCGTACACCACGCCGCGGTAAATGCGGCCTTCGCGGGTCTTTCCTACGCCCCGCACGTCGTAATAGGAGAACCACTCGATGTCAGCATCCAGCAATGCTTGTTTCACATCGTCGAACCGTGTTCTCCGGATAATCGCTTCAATCTTTTTCATCTTGTATTTGTATTTTGTAGTTAGTACTTTGCCAGAAATGTTATCCCTCAATCTTTTACCTCTCGTTTATCCTATCAAAAACTTAAGCCTGCCACGAAATAGGCGCCTTCTGTTGCCGGGTTCCATATCGCCTGCGCAAAGACGGGCAGGGTCCACGAATCGGTGATTTTCAGTTCCTTGGTGGCTTTAATGCCTACCTCGCTCACGGCAAATCCGTTCTTGCCTCCGTTATAGAAATCGTTCTCCCAGGGCGTGGCGCCTACCGTGGCTTCCCAGTCAAGCCCGCCCAGACGGAAAGGAGCCGAAAGGGCGATGTATGAGGCATACGCACGGTCGCCGTCCGAATTATACCCTACATTGCCGGCGAAATTGGTGTACCAGTTTACGGCAAGCACGCCGAAATCATATCCCACTTGCGCCTCGAACGTGTGGTTCGTGTCGTGTGCTCCGTAATGGAAATACGCCGGTCCGTTGTTGAACCAATAGTCCGTTACAGATACGCTGAACCCGCCGATGCCATACCCCAGCGTAAGGTCGAACTCTTTCGTATCTGACTTCTCGAACCCTACCGACCCCCAAGCCGAGAGCGAGAACCCTTTGTAGGCGATGGAGAGCGAGGGTTGGATGCTGACATTCCCCAAATCTTGCCCGCGCCAAATATATCCGCTCACCAGGTCGGCTCCCACACTTGCTTCCACTTTGTCTTGTGCCATCAGCACTGCTGGAGATAGTATTGCAACTGCAATCCATGCTCCTCCTTTTTTAAGTAATCCTTTCATAGTTTCCTGATTTAATCATTCATACCATTTAAACTAACACATTTACAGTTGTTATCCCGGATAAACATCTTTTTGTTTTATTACACTGCAAATTTATGTCTTTTTGTTTTTGTTTTAAGCTGAATGAGTGCACTTTTTAAGCATAATAGCTTGTTGTGTTTTAAATTGAAAGGATTTTCTATATAATGTGTTGCAAAATGAAAAATATTTTGATGAATTGTGGACGAAATGAAATCAAATAAAGATTTAATGTAAGTAAAAAGATTCAGTATTCCTTGTTTTGTTTTCTTTTTGTTTCTTGTGGGTGAGATTTTGTGTGCAAAAAGAAATGTCAGAAACTGTTTTGAATTTATTGTGTACTGATTTGGAATATGTTTTTGAGAACCCTTCCCGACCTTCCATTATGGGGGGAGGCTGGGAAGGGATGTAATGAGGAAGATAGCGGGTTGTTTGTTTTTTACCTGTTTCCCATATTTATTCGTCGGTAAGTTTCCGGGTCATCATGAGCTATCCCTTCTTCGTCCAATTCGTCAAGAATCATTGTGTCGGATGTTAATTCAACAATTAGAAAAGCTTCCTCATAATTACCGTATTCGTCTGTCCATGAAATATACAAACGGTCTCCATTTAGATAGTAAGTGCCATACTCATCTTCAGAAACAACCTGTCCATCGCTCATAAATATCCATATGCGGGAAGTATGAATTTCAGATTGCCATGCGCCTACAATCGAACTTTCAAGGTCATTATCATCATCCGAGCAGCTTACTGCCATCAATGCCATAACAGTAAATAGCCAAAATAATCGAATTGTTTTCATAAGTATTAAGATTAAAGAAGGTGTGCCGAAATAGGATTTGGCACACCTTACTCTTTGTTTGGTTTATATATCAGAAGTTTAGTCCCAATGTAATAGAAGTGGTTGCGAATTTTGTTTTTTCGGCTATCTCGTTGAAGTCGGTTCCATATTCTACTCCTACATGTAGTACACGGTAATCAAATCCTACACCAAGATGCCAGCCGGCTTGGAAGCGTCCCCAAGCTTCATCGCCCATATCGTCATCATCGAACAGGTTAATATCTTCCGAATCTGTTTCGTCGTTATAAGTTACTTCGGCTTTATTCTTGCCAAGGAGATTTATGCGGAAGTCTAATCCGAAGTAAGGGCTGATGGAAAAGTCGTCTGTGATGTTGAACCGATACAATAAATTTACAGGGATATTCAAAGAAAGCATTGTGATTTTATTTGAATAGCTGGCTTCATATCCGCCATAAGAATCAGATTCTTCGTCCTTATAGCTTCTGTACTGAACGCCTGCACCTACCTCCATGTACAAGGGTAACTTTTGGGTAAGCCCGAAGCCTCTTAACCAACCAACGGTCAATCCTTTGAATTTTATATCATCCGCATCGTCATAATCAAATTTCAACTTTGAAGGATTGTACGATACATAGATGCGATTCCATCCGCTAGTCTTTACGGAAGTGACATCAAATGAACTGCTGTTTGATGTGCTACTGGATGTGCCTGAATTAACGAACTGTGCAGAAGCACTGGTTGCCAAGCCTATAAAAGCCAACAACACAAATAACTTAAACTTTTTCATGATACATAAATTTAAAAGGTATTAGTAATTAAAGTTCATTCGCCAGATATTGGCTGTACCTGAGGTACTTCCACGTTGGGAAATAAAATAGATGTATTTCCCGTCTCTGCTCCATACGGGGCTGAGGTCATCGGCGGCATGGTAGGTGAGTTGTGTCATGTCCGTGCCGTCTGTTCTTGCTACAAATATGTCGGTATTCAAATAAGTGAATGTCCCTGATGTTATTTTGCTGCTTCCTACAAACAACAGCCATTTCCCATCGGGTGAAATTATTGGAGAAGTGAAACTTCGTTCGGGGTCAGAGATAATGCATTCCTCTGTGCCTGTATGATAATTTATTTTCCATATTTCGCTTTTTCCTGCTGCATTGGGACGGGTACATACAAATGCTTGTTCTGATTTTACAGGATACGGATTCATGCCACTGGTGAATGTTGAAAGGAAATTGTTTTGTACATTATAACTCCAGATACTGACACTTTTCAGCTCTTGTCTGGCAAAGAATATTTGTGTCATGTTTGTTGAATAAACGGGGGAATAATCTTGACTTCCACTGGTGATTTGCCGACACACATATCCCTCTTTGGCATCGGTGCGGAATATCTGGTTTGTTCCCCCGCGAGTTTCTGAAAAACAAATGTATTTTCCATCGGGTGAATAAGAAAAGTCCAGCACAGCCGAACGATTGGTTCGTTGTACAGAACCTCCTTGTTTGTTTAAATCTTTTATAAAGATGTTGGTCGTGTTGTTGCGTGCTGAAAGATAGGCGATATGTTGCCCGTCGGTTGAAGTGTCTAATATGCGATTGGAGAGCCAGTCAATGCGTTTGTTCCCGTTCCGTTTTACGATGGGCATACATACACAATCGGCATCTGATGTGATACGGATGAATTGGTTACTGGATTCTTCTGGAACTGAAACTACGGAGTAGTCTACTTGTTGTGCTTGGATATATCCGCCGAATCCGGTGAAAATGCATATGCCTGTCAATATAATTTGCTTTACTTTGTTGTTCATATTTTGTGTGTTTGACTGTTTAGATATACAAAGAAAAAAATATATATTAACAAAATGAAGTAAAAGTGTCCCCAATAAGTGTATATGTTTATATATTGGGGACATTTTACTTTAATTCATTCGAATAGCAGGCAAAGAAATCGTGCTTTAATAAAATGGAAATGCGCAATAACAAATCAGTGTCGATGGATTTCTTGTCGTATATTTTGTATACATTTGTTCTGCAATACGACAATTCTCTGGCCAGCCAAGATACTGTTTTTCCTTGTTTGTCCATTTCTTGTTTGATGAGTTGACCGATATGCATTGTTTTCATATATAATTAAGGTATAACAAAAATATAGGTAAACATTAAAAAAGATATGGGAATCTGTTTTCCGGTTTGTCTTGTTTCTTGAGAGTTTGCGTTATTCCCTTAGGAAAAGACAAGTATGAATGTCTTCATTCCGGAAAGATTGACATATCTTCATTTTGTTATCTTTTATCAGTTATGTTTTGCAATTATACTCTGCGCGGTATGGATTTGTGCATTTTTGTTGATGTTGTCACAGAACACAAGGGCTCACAGGCAACACTGCAAAGACAATTCCTTTTTTGTTTTTACAATATTCAGGAAGTAAAAGATAAACGCATGAAAAATATCTTTCTTTACATGTAATACCGTCTGCCATTATTCATAGTAATTGGTTAGACATAACAAAGATATAAGTAATCATGGAAAATTCAAAATTTTCATACATGCAATTTGTCAAAAACGGAATTTTTTTCATACATTTTTCCTATATGCTGGAGGAAATGTATGATAAGATGGTGTGCTGAAATAGGATTGAACTATCAAAAAGTATGTCTGGAGGAGCATAGCGAAGGATTTCGTATGCATCGGTTTATGTTTTCGAAATCCTTCACTGTGCTGGCAGTGATAAAATGAAAGCAGACTTTTATTTTGGTGCGGTTTCATGTCAGTAGTTCGGTTTCAGGTCCTACTTGGTTGTTCGTGGGTCTCGCGTTTCCATTGTTCTATCGGCATGCTATAGAGCCAGGAGGTTTTCTCCTCTTTGCGTTCTACGAAATAGACGTACGAGATATCGTTTTCCACAATATGGATGTTGTCGTTGGGCGTCACTACAAGGAGTTGGAGATGGAGTTGCTTGCACAGGGTGATGAGGTAGCGTGCCTTGTCTTCGTCCTGTGCCTTGAATGCCTCGTCGATTGCCACGAACCGGAACGAATCACTTTGCAATCCACTTTTGGTAAGTCCGAACTGGTAGGCAATGGCGGAACCGAGGATGGTATACGTCAGCTGCGCTTTTTCTCCTCCCGAAAGGTGTCCCATATTCTCATAGGTGGTTTCCTTGTGTCCGCTCTGGCGGTTGAATTCTTCTGCTTTGTAGGTGAACCAGAAGCGTACGTCCATAACTTTGGCTCGCCATTCCTCGTCTGCCAGACGGCTCATAAACGGTTCTACGTGTTCGTAGAAGTGTATTCGCCTGCCGTCGGATGTGGCATTGATTTTCTGTACATTCGGAACCGCCTCGTCCATAAGCCGTCTGAACTCGCTGGCTTCTTCACTGATTTGTGTAAGGGCGGTGAGCTGGATGTAGGTAACGGGACGCATCCGGTAATCGATGGCTTTCAATGAGTCATTGAGCATATCGATGTTGCTCTTGATGGTATGCATCCAGTTGATGAAGAACATCCGGAACTCGCCCACTTTATCGGTGAGTGTCTTTTGCAGATAGCCGTCGAATTGCTTTTCGTACTTGGGCAGGTTTTCTTTTTCCAGCCTTTCCAGCATTTGCCGGTAGGCGTCTATCAGTTCGATATGAGTGGCATCAGGCAAAGTGTCTACATCGGCACGCCAGTCTTTGAAACGGGTGAGGATATCCTCATCGGGATGCTTGAAGGCGGTAATTTTCACTTTTGCCTCGTCTTCGTATCCGCGTTTTTCCGTTTCCAGTTTTTTGCGCTCACGCTCGTTCTTTGCCTGGAACTTGCCGCGCTCTTGTTTCAATTGGTCGTAAGAAAGTTCGCACAAGTAGGCATAATTCTTTTCGAAATCAGTGAAGAGTAATGACCGGATGGACGAAATTACCCGTTGGTTTTCGTCTATTTCCCGTTGCAACTGTTCGATGCGGTATTCGGCATGAATCATTTTCCGGGTGTGTTCCGGAATGTCAGTCACCGAGAGGCGGTGCTGTTCTTCGTGTACATTTTCCAGTTGTGTCTGGAGGGTGTGCAGATGGTCATTCCCTTTTTCCAAGGCTTCTTTTTCTTCCTGTTTGCGTTGGATTTCGCCTACGAAGCTTTGCCAGTCTATTTTCTTGAAGTCAGGGAATAAGTCTACCAATCGGCGGTGCAAGGCACACCGGGCTTCTCCTTCTGCAGCTTCTTGCCGGATGCGGTCTATCTCTCGTGCAAGCGTGGCGTCCTGTTCCTGAAGTTGGAGCAATTCTTGTTGCAAGAGACGTATCTTTTCTTTATTCTCCCAGCCCAGAACAAAATTCTCACGGCGCAAGATGTGTGGACGATCGTCTTTCTCGTGGCGTTCGCCGGCAAATTTGACCAGTCCTTCGCGGGTAACCACTTTTTCTCGGTAACGCTCGAATGCGGACAGTGTATCGGCACATGTGTAGTTGTATTTTTCCAGAATCATGTCGCGCACCCATTCTTCGTATTCGCTATCGGGACGGATTTCAATTTTGTCGATGACTTGTCCTTCTTCGCCAGCGGAAAGCTGGTACGTCTGCATACCGGCAAGCGAACCTGAGGGCGTATAGCGGTAGAACATCACCCGTCCTTTCAAGTTGGTGGTATTTACGTATTCGTTGACCTGATGGTAATATTTGTCGGGCACAATAAGGTGGAGTGCGAAGTGGTGCAGGATTTTTTCCAGTGCTATTTCCCATTCTTTTTCGTCTTCAGCCACCCGGCATAATTCGCCAACGAAAGGAATTTCTTCTTTCGAAGCTCCTGTATGCGCTAAAATGGCGTCACGGATTTCGGTTTCGCGTAAGGGAATGTTGTTCTTGTTTTTCTGGAGCATTTCTACTGTGTGTACCAGCTCTTCTACCTGCTGTGCCAGTTTTTTTTGTTCATTTTCTGTCTGGACTTGTTTTCGGATACATGTTTCCTTGGTTTCCGTCCATTCTTCAATCTGTTGTGCAGCCTGGGCCCGCTGGGCATTGAAGGTCTTTTCGTCGGGGTTGGGTGAGAATCCGGATTTGCTGGCAAGTTCGTTGTAAGTGTCCATTGATGCCATTCGCTCGTTGCGCACTTTTGAGAGGCGTTCGATGTCGGTTTCCAATTCTTTCAGTTTACGTCCGACTTCGTCTTTCTCGATGGCAAGCGAGAGTGTGCGTTCTTCCTGCTTCAGTTTTTCTTCACGCTGGCGCAGGTGTGCGATTTCGGTTTCCAGTTTTTCTTTTTCCTTCATTGCCACATCGAGTTTCTCCTTGGCAAGGTCTATCAGTTGTTTGGCAAACCAATAGACAGCTGTGTCTTTGTCGGTCATCAGCTGGTGAAGCCGTTCGTCGGCACTTTCTATTTGGGATGCCAGGCTGGCTATCGGCTGGAGCATCTCTATTTGGGTGCGTGCTTTCTCAATGTTGACTTTGGCGTCTATCAGGGTAGTAAAACTATCTTTCAGTTGTAGGTACTGGGATTCGGCATCGTGTTCTTCCAGCATATTGATGCGGATAAATTCATCGAGGTCGTCAAGCACTTTCACGCCCACAATCTGGTTGAACAGGCTCAGTGCCTTGACCGAACGCATACCGAACAGTTGGGTGATGCGCTCGGCATAGCCTACTGGTCCGTCGAAGAACTCAACCAGCGTGCGTGCTCCTTTGTAGGATGCCTCCAGCCTGCGCCGCCATACACCTTTGCCATCGAAGGGCTGAAAGTCTTTTTGTATTTCCAGGGGGACATGGGCAAGCCCGAAACTACGTCTCAGTTCTCCACCCGAGAACCAGCGCACCTGGAAGATGGTAACTACCCGCTGGTCTGTATTCGAAAACGAGGCGAGCAGCACCGAGTAGGCACTTTTGTCACGCAAGGCTTGCGTGGTGACTCCCCGTTCGCCTTCCTTCTGTATATTACCGTAATGTCCCAGTACATAGGTTTCTTCGGTACGGTTCCCTTTCTTTTCCACGCCCGAAGACTGATTATAGAAACGGTCTTTCTTAGCTGGCACCAGTAAAGTGAGCAACGCATCGATGATGGTGCTTTTGCCCGAAGCATTGGCTCCGGTAAGCAAGGCATTGTTGCCTTGTGGGGCAAGTCGGAAGATGCGTTCGTGGAATGTGCCCCAGTTATAGATTTCCATATAGTCGAGGCGGAACCCCGCCGTATCCGAAGATGTACTAAACAGATTCAACATAGCTTTCGAGTTTCTTTTTAAATTCTACCAATTGGTCGAGTGTGACCTTTTCTTTGATAATGCGGTGGATTTGATAAAAGGTACGCCCTTCTTGCTCTCTTTCTATCAGGAATCCCAGTTGCACCATACGGGCGATGTACGAGTCAAGTTCGTTTAAGAGCTTGACACGGTTGAAGCGTTCGGGGAGGAATAGTTCGATGCGTTCTTTCAGTTCCTTGCCGGTGATGTAGCATGCGGTGGTATATAGCTCGTCAAGGTTGCTGTCGAATTCTTCGAGCACCTCGCGGAGGATGATGGCGAGCACTGAACATTCGAACCCCAGCGGCTTGCGGGGCACCAGTCCCAGGGTATTGCCACTCTCGTCGGTCATCTGTTTCAGGTAAGCGAATCCTTCGTCGCGTTTTACAATCAGTTCCAGCCCGATTTGTGAAATATATTTCTGGATTTCTGTCTGGTAATGTAACAGGTCGTTCCAACATCGGTCGGTGGTATTTACCGGACCTTTCAACAGGCAGACCACTGCCCGTGCGTATGGGGAGATGTAAGATTCTAAGTTCATTCGTTTTTGAGTTTTAAGTTCTTGGGTTTTGGAGTTTGGGCTTACCACAGAGGAAATAATTGAAATACTCAGTGTCCTCTGTAAACATGCACTTCATCGCACGACAATGATTTCTGGAATAACAATTGCTTTGTGCTGTGTTTCGTCGAACGTTACGGTCTGTGTCCGCTCGGCATGGATGATATGCCGGAAATCGCGTATTACACTGATGTAGCCGAATAATTCCGACAAACCCTGCTGCAAGCCACCGTTTTCCTGGATGACATCGCCTAATGTAGTCTGACGCTTGTGTCGCAAGGCATGCTGAATGTGTTGTTTCAATGTGCGTCGGTCTATACGGTTTTGCACGAACAGGTTCTCTGCCGAATGGGCTTCGCTGATGTCCGAACTTGCCATTTCCAATGCTTGTCGATAGATGACTTCTACGTTTCGTTCCAAGGTGAGTTTCCGTTCCAGAGGCATATTGATATCAGGTAGTGTTTCTACTTCCAGCGATACATCGGGCGTGATGCCTTTTTGTGCCAATGCTAACAGGGACGACTGGATGTCGGTTATCACCCGTTGGGTGGCAATGGTAGGTATCGTTCCGTTTTCGCAGATGATGCGGCTTAGTTTCTCTGCCATCTTGTCATTTGCCTGATATACTTTTTTCCCGGCGGAATAGAGGTATTGCTTCATATTTTTCAGGAAGGTGTCGTTCACCTCCAACCGCTTGTCGTCCAGCGTGTCGTAGAGGTGTTCCACCAGTTCATCCCATGTGTGTTGTAATGAAGGGGTCAGCAGGAAATCCCAAAAGGCATAAAAGCTTTTGCCTTGCGGACTCTGTTGTAGGTTTGCCAAGGCATCGAAGGTAAAGCCCAGGATGTCACCTTTTGAATATGCTCCGTCGGCATGTCGGCGGTAGATGTCCTTGGTAATGCTTTTAAAGTTTTCTTCTACCTCTTTGAAGTCGGAAAGCAATTCTTTTGCCGACTGGCTGATTTGCTTGAAGCGAGGCAATATCTGGTATTCCTCGAATATCTGTGCGTCACCTCCTGCACGGATGGACTGAATTTGGTGTTCTATCTCGCGCTTTTTCTCTTCCAGCATCCGTATGCGCTCTTCCTTGTCTTCGTTGGTAAACTCTACCAGTTCCTTCAGTTGTCCGAAGAGATTCATGAATTTCGATTCCGTGCCCACGAATTCCTCACGTTTCAGGCTCAGCAGCCAGTCGATGGTTTTGCTGGTATAGAGTGATAGCTCGTAAAATACTTCGCCTGTTTCTTCCTGATAGTTGCGCAAGAATCCTTTGTCGGTCCACCGTTGGATGTATTTGCCTGCCTTTTCCTCGAATGAATCGAATTCTGTGATGCCGCTTTCTTCGTCCTGTTCTAGTCGTACAGCGCTCAGGTAGTCGGCCAGTTGCATGCGTAAGGATTCGAAAGGCACGGCGGTCTGCCTATGATAGAACATTTTGAAAAGAAATAGGATAATCAGTTGCCGGTTGCGCAAGCGGAGCAGTTCCACGCAAGGCGAAGTTCGCAGGATTTCGGATAACACTTCAGTTTGTAACGCCATTCTTATTTTCAATTAGTGTGCAAAATTACAAACTTCTTGTGGAAATCAATAGCAGTGCTAGTGGAAAATTTTAAGGACTTCCGGAGAATATCCTATTCATATATCACCACAGAGGCCATGGGTAAAATGATTTCAGTGTGTCCTCTGTGGTGAATCGGTGTATCAGATACAGTTGAGGCAGGGTTATTCCGCCAGCGTGAAGTCGAGCTGCTTCTTCTCCAGGTTGGCGCGTGCCACCTTGATTTTCACCGGGTCGCCCAGGCTGAACTTGCGGTGATGGCGGCGTCCGATGAGGCAGTAGTTTTTCTCGTCGAACTCGTAGTAATCATCGCCCAGGTCGCGCATCGGCACCATGCCTTCGCACTTGTTCTCGTTGATTTCCACGTAGATGCCCCATTCGGTGACGCCCGAGATGACACCGTCGTACACGTTGCCGATGCGTTCGCCCATAAACTCTACTTGCTTGTACTTCACGGAGGCGCGTTCGGCGCTTGCCGCGGTCTGCTCCATGGCAGAGCTGTGCTCGCACAATTCCTCGTACTTGTCGGCTTGGGCGGTGCGCCCTCCGGCTTCGTAGCGGGTGAGGAGGCGGTGCACCATCAGGTCGGGATAGCGGCGGATGGGCGAGGTGAAGTGGGTGTAATAGTCGAACGCCAGCCCGTAGTGCCCGATGTTATGAATGGAGTAGCGGGCTTTCTGCATGGCGCGGAGCGATACCGTCTCGATGAGGTTCTGCTCTTTCTTGCCCGACACGTCGCTGAGCAGGCGGTTGAGCGAGCGCGACACTTCGGTCTTGCTTCCCCCCGTGCGTATCTTGTAGCCGAAGCGGGCGATGAACTGGTTCAGGTTTTCCAGCTTCATCGGGTCGGGCAGGTCGTGGATACGGTAGGGGAATACTTTCGGCTTCTTGTTTTTGGGCACTTTGCCGATGTGTTCCGCCACGGTGCGGTTTGCCAGCAGCATGAATTCCTCTATCAGCTTGTTGGCTTCTTTCGATTGTTTGAAGTACACGCTCAGCGGCTTGCCTTTTTCGTCGATTTCGAATTTCACTTCCACGCGGTCGAAGTCGATGGAGCCTGCTGCCATGCGCCGTGCGCGGAGCTGTTGGGCGAGGCGGTTCAGTTCCAGTATTTCGTAGGTATAGTCGCCCGTTCCGGTCTCGATGATGGCTTGCGCCTCTTCGTAGGTGAAGCGGCGGTCCGACTTGATGACCGTGTGGCGGATGCGGTAATCCTTCACTTCGGCGTTGTCGTTGAGGGTGAAGATGACCGAGTAGGCGAGCTTTTCTTCATTGGGGCGGAGCGAGCAGATGAAGTTGCACAGGCGTTCGGGAAGCATCGGGATGGTGCGGTCGACCAGGTATACCGAGGTGGCGCGCTTCACGGCCTCCTTGTCGATGGCGCCGCCTTCCTTCACGTAGTGCGACACGTCGGCGATATGCACGCCCACTTCCCACAGCCCCGGCTTCAGCGGGCGGATGGAGAGGGCGTCGTCGAAGTCTTTCGCGTCCTTGGGGTCGATGGTGAAGGTGGTCACGGTGCGGAAGTCCTCACGCTCGGCATAGTCCTCGGGGGTGATTTCCGCCGAGAGTTTCTCCGCCGCGGCTTCCACCGATGCCGGATAGGTATAGGGCAGCCCGTATTCCGCCAGGATGGCATGCATCTCGGTATTGTTGTCGCCTGCCTTGCCCAGCACGTCCACTACTTCGCCGAAAGGATTCTTCGCCTCGTCGGGCCACTCGGTGATGCGCACCACCGCCTTGTCGCCGTCCTTTCCGCCTTTCAGCTTTTCCTTCGGGATGAAGATGTCGTTTGCCAGCGTGCTCGATTCGGTGAGCAGGAAAGCGTAGTTCTTGGTCACTTTCAGCGTGCCTACGAAGGTGGTCTTGGCGTGTTCCAGGATTTCGATGACCTGCCCTTCGGGTTCTTTGCGCTTGCGGCGTGCACAAAGGCTCACTTTTACCCTGTCACCGTTCATGGCGTGTGCCGCGTTGCGTTCGGCGATGAAGATGGGTTCTCCTCCGTCATCGGGCGTAAACGAGTTCTTACCGTTGCTTTTGCGCTGGAAGATACCGGTCAGCACTTGTCCTTTATCGTTCAGTTTATATTGTCCGTCTTCGGTTTTGATGAGGAATCCGTCCTCAGCCATTTCTTGCAGGATATCCGTGCAGAGCATTTTCAAGGGGTGTGTAGTGAGTTTCAACCCCCTGAACAATTGTTTCAGCCCGAAGGCCTGTCCTGCCCGCAGTTGGAAATAACTGATGAGCAGTTCGGCGAGTTCTTTTTTCTTCATGCGTTTCCCGCCTTTTTTTTCTTTCTTCTTCTTAGCCATAGTCGGTAGTTTTTTTTCTTCCTACAAAGTAAAGAAAATAAATGGAATCTTGTTTGTTTTGAGGCATTTTTATTTAGATAGTCTTCAATCGTGGCAGATATTCATGAAGGCTAATTGTAATTGTAATGATTGTAACGGAGGCAGAAGCGTTACAATTGTTACAATTACAATTAATTGAAAACGGCTTTTTCTGTGTGTGGCATAAAAAGGAAGAGTGTATTGATTATTATAGTATATTATATATATTATAATATAATATATATAATATAAATTTTATGTTCACTTTTCTCCTCCCATTGAAATCGCTAAAAAATAATTGTAATTGTAACAATTGTAACGCCTTTTGTGTAATCTGTGGTGAGAACTAAGCTCCGAAGTCTCCCCGCAACGTCCGCTTGATGCGCCGGATGGCTTTCGCCCAAAAGCCGTTGGTGCGGTGATAATAGCGGGCGAAGGCACGGCGGGCTTCTTGGTTCTCCGCGATGGGGGAAATAGGGACGACGGGGAGCGGATGCATCCACAGGTCGGAAGCATAGAGGCCTCCGCCTCCGCAATTCGTGCCCGTGCCGTCGAATCCGGTGTTCTGCACCAGCGATTTGCCCACGTTCAGCGAAAGGATACCGGCGAGGAACAGGCTGGCGTTCCAGCGTATTGCCCACGAATTGTTCTTGCCGGCTATCTGGTGGCGCAGCATGCGGGTGAAGGGATAATTCCCGTTGAAATCAAAGGTGTGGGTCAGGCGGCGTTCTTCCAGCTGGGCGAGCAAGGCTTTCCCGTCGGGATTGAAATGCCGCCATGCACGTGCCCACGTTGCCCAGCCCCAGCTTCCGGTCCACTTGATAAGGAAGGTGTCGGGCAGCGAAGGGTCTTTCGTGAAGTCGCACGCCTGGATATGTCCTACCCGCTCTTCGTCTTTGTACGTCTCCAGCGCATCGTTCATAAAGCGCAGGAAGTAGGGCGACACCACCAGGTCGTCTTCCAGCACAATCACCCGTCCGTAGGCATTGACCTGCGTGCTTACGCCATCGATGATGTTGCGGGCAAGACCCCAGTTCTCGGAGCGTTCGATAAGTGTAACCTGTTTAAAGCCTCCGATGCTCCGGATGTACCGGCGCACTTCGTCCACATTCGGACGGTCTGCCTCGTTTCGGGCTTGGTCGGCATAGATAAAGAGGCGGCTCTCTATTGCCTCAACATTGGTTTGCAAAGATTCGATAACCCGGCGTGTATGTTCGGGGCGGTTGTAGACGAAAAGGAGAATCGGAGCGTACATGGCTTTAATGAATAATTAATAGTTAATAATTAATAGCGGGTTGTTTCATTCAAGTAAGAAGTGCGGCGCTTCCATGCGGGTTCGCCGGCGGATGCATATAACTTCGTGCGTCTTTCCACTTAGCTTCAAGGCAAGATGCAGATAGGTGCATCCGTCTTTCCACTTATGATGCATGAAGGCGAGCAGGCTTTTCTTCACGCAGGCAAGGACGCTATAGGCGAAAGCGTTTCCGAAGGTGCGGTTCAGGTTGGTGTACTCGGAGAGCAGATACACGTACTCGGTGCGGAAAAACACCTCACGGGTCATGGGGCGCGACTGGCGGTCGTGGTTCCCGTATGCTTCCGGCACATAGCCCACTTTCAATCCGTGGCGGTGCAGGCGGTTCACGTAGTCCTTGTCTTCGCCATAATGGTAGAAGAGGGGCGAAAATCCGCCCAGTCTCTTCAGCGTGCGGACGGGGATGAACCAGAATGCCGCGTTGATGAAAGGGGCTTCTATCACGTCCTGGTCGTGCGGAATGCGTGCAGGGTCGGTCTGATGCACATAGCTGGCGAATCCATGGTCCAGCCGGTTGCCCGTTCCGTTCAAGTGTACAGGCGAGAGGATGCCGTATTCGGGGTGTTTCTCTGCCTGGGCAGCCAGGAATCCGATGCTGTCCGGCGCCACCCATGCGTCTTGGTTCAGCAGGAATACGGCATCATAGCCTTCTTCCAGCGCAAGGCGCATGCCGATGTTGTTCGCCTGTCCGAAACCTAAGTTCTCTCCGTTGGCGATGAGGCGCACATGCGGGTAAGCGTTTCGGATGGTTTGCATGGTATCGTCTTGCGACCCGTTGTCGATAACCAGCACATCGGTGGGATAATCCGAGCGGGACAGGCTCTCCAGACAAGGTTTTATCCATCGGGTGAAGTTATAAGATACAATGATAGTCAGTATTTTCATGGTTTTATTTTTATATTTTACAATTTAGATTTACTATTTCTCCATGCGGCATTGTAAATAATGCCAATCAGGAGTTAAAAGGGAGTTATAGGTAGTTATCGCCCGCCAATGCGGGCTGGGAGTTAGATGCCAATACCTTTTGCACCGCTTTCAGAAGTAAAGCTATTGGCTTTTAACTCCTGAACGAAGTGATAACTCCTGTGAAACATAACTACGTTTAACTTCTGATTCGCATAAATAGTAAATAGTAAAATCGTAAATCAATCGAATCGCATCCGCAAGGTTGTCCACCGGTCGCGCAGACGCTTGACGAGGCTCACGGCAGGCACGCCCGTCCACGCTTTTGCCTTTTCCCAAAAGCGGGCCTCATCGCCCAGGCCTTTTTGCTTTTCGAGGAGCCGGAAGAGGCGGTACAGCCCCCGCTTTTTCTCGTAAGGCAGATGCCATACGGCAAGATGCTCGTCTCCGGGACGGACGTTGTTGAATTGCGGAGAAGTCCACATCCGCTTTACATAACGGTTTGCTATGGCATTGCGTAAGTCCAGCCGCTCGGCAAGCATGCTGAGCACGTGCGCTTCTTCGTTCAGTTTGGGAGCTTGGAGGCCGGCTTGGGCAAGGTTGAACGCCCAAAGTTCAGGATATGCCTCATTGATACGGCGTACGTTGTCGCCTCTCAGCCCGATGAATTCCCCTCCGTAGTAAGCAAGTGGCAAACGGGGAGGTTTGTTGTAGCAGGCTTCGTAGAACGCTTCCATCTGCGGCAGGGTGATGCCGTTAATAGTAGCGGAACGGTCGGTGATAAACTCATAGAGTGCACTCCCATTGTTGCGGATTTCATCGAAAAGTGGGTCAAGCGGCATACGGCACAAACAATCAGCATCGCACACCAGCAACGTATCATCCGCCTGCATCCGTCCGTCCATCCCGCTAAGAATATCGTATAGATAGAATTGGTTCTGCCATGCTTCGTACCATCCCTTCGGCGGACGCCGTGTATAAGGAAGTGTGACGGTCTCCACGCTTAATTCATCGAACAATTCCAGCAGGAAACGGGGCAATCCTTCACGCTTCAGATTCGTGAAGAACAGCAGCCGTGCCGCAGGGTTATAGTGCCGGAAGGTGCGGAAGAAAGGCACCTGTATCTGCATATACACCGAGTGCACCAGTGCTGAGTCGCCCTTCTGCCCCATCTGCGGGTAGAAGCTCGCCTCGTCCGCCGATTCGCGGTAGAACCAAGTAGCTATGTAATCGGTCATAATTGAGTTGTCTTAAATTCACGTCCAAAGTTAGTTTTATTTTCCGATAATCCACCTTCGAAGCAGAGGAAAGTGTCTTCCGGTCCCCAAAAACCGTGTCCCGAAAACATCCGTGTGGATAAGTTGGCACATTCGGACGTATGCAATATGCCTCTACATGGGATGTTTGCGGTATTCTTTTTTATGATTGTAAAAATCACGGCAGGTAATGCCTTATCCACTCGTTTACGTCGTAGGCGGCGCGGACGGTTTCGGGCACTTCGGCAAGGGGGCTTTCGATGAAGGCGCGGAGCTGTTCTTCCGGATCCTTGCCAAGGATAAAGACGTTTTGCGGACGGTAGAAGTCATAGCGTGCTATCTCCGGATTATCGGTCAAGAGCTTTTTGCCGTAGAAGAGGGCTTCGAGGGGGCGGCGCGTCAGGCCGGTCTGTCCCTTCTGGCTGATGTCAATAACGCAGCGCGTGCGGGCAAGGCGGTCGAGGTACTGGGGATAGGTGAGCTTCTCCGCCGGCGTGTGGGGGATAACGAAATCGCACGTGAGGCCTTCGGCTTCAAGGCGTGTGCGGAGGCGTTGCAGCGTGCCGGCGCGATCTTTGGGCAGGCCGCAGAAGAAGCAATCGGAGTCGATGTTGTCGGGCTGATGTTCGGGATAACGGAAGTATTGTCCAGTATATGCCATTCCGTAGCGTTCCGCCTCGCAGGGGTCGAAGCTCGTCAGGCGGTATCCGAGGACTCGGATGGCTTGCAGTTCTTCGGCAGGACGGCGGAAGGTGGTGCCGACGGGGTTGCAATAGTAAATGTAGCAGGGCACTCCCTCGGGCAGGTAAGGGCGGATGGCGCGGAGCACCCGCACGTTGCACGCTTCGTAAATCAAGATGGCATCGCCTGCCTCAGCATGGATAATCCGGTCGAAGTATTTCTTCGGGAACCAATAATATAAGATTCGCTTGGGCAAGGGGATGCGTCCCGCCAGCAGGCTTCGGGTGATTCCTTTGAATCGTCCGGAGGGATAGCGCAGGAAGTCGGGCAGCATCACGATGTGCTGCCTCACTTCGGGACGAATGCCTTCGAATATCTCCCGTGGCGGGCTGATGACGTAGAGGGTGGGCATGCTAATTCTTGAAACGCAGATTGTTTTTATGCCATTTTCCCTGTTGCCAGTTCGTGCTCAAGGTATTCGTACACGTATGCGGTGCTTTGCGAAAACAGCCCCGTGCGGAGGTTTGTCAGCTTGGCATAGGTGTCCGAAGTATAGAGTGTGCGGAGGGCTTCTTTCAAATCCATTCCGTGCTCTTCCATTAAGAGGAGCACGATTTCCTTGGATAGTTCTTCTATCATAAATGTTTCTTTGGTCATAGGGTTTCGAGTTTTTTCAGATAACGGATTGCTTTTTCTGTGCCGAAAAAATATTGGATGGTGACTCCTTTCATATATTTCAGTTCTTCGATGAACTGGTTTTTGTTTATCAGTCCTGCCGTGAATCGCCGTATTTGAAGACCGACGTGATGTCAATATTTGAACCGTGATAAAGTATCATACTAACGCTCCTCCTTTCCGGTGGCAATAAGAAGTGAGGTCTGCTATCACATCCTCAAAGGAAAAGGTGTGTTCGACATCATAAAAACGAGTCACAAAGTCGATGCCTTTAAACCTGTCTAAATAGCGATAGGCTTGTGATGGGGTAAGCGAATGGGCTGTGGCAAATTCGCTGATTACGGCGATGATATAAGCCACTTTATCTTTGATGTTAGGTTCTGTTTTCATAATGGGTTGGTATTTTGATTGTTTCCGCAAATGTAGCAAAGTTCCGTTAGTTTGCAAACGGTTTACGCCCGTTTCTTCTTGAAGAGGTAATCGATGCATTCTTGCATGATTTCGGCACGAGCGATCCTCATGACGAGGAAATAGCACCCTGCCGCTACAATGACTTTCGTAAGAAAAGTGACGGCGAGCGGGCCTCCTGCCATATAGGCACTCAGCCACCCTGCCGAGCAGGCAAGCAATGCGGAACAGAGAAAAGGAAGCAGGTCGAGTAGTAAGGCTTTTACTTTTAGTCCGATGAACCGCCGGGCAAAGCCTTGCCACACGAACAGCCATACGATGTTGAGGCACACGTTCACGACCACCATTGCGTAGATGCTTCCGCCCAGTTGTATTAATACTAAGACGGTGAGGAGCTGGAGCCCGACCTGTGCGATGATATTTCCCATATAGATGTCCGATTTCCCCTGGCTGATGATGAGGCTGGAGAAGAGGGTGTTGAGGGGAACGAAGGCACCTCCGATGCAGAGCAATTGCATCAAGGGGATACTGCCTGTCCACTTTTCGCCTACGGTCAGGAGAATCAGCTCGTGTGTCACGATAGAGAGTCCGAACATCACCGGAAAAGCAAGGAAGGCACAGAAGCGGAGTATCTTGCGGAATACGCGCAGGGAGCGTTCGCGGTCGTCGCTGATGCTTGCCAGTACAGGTTGTGCCACGCTGCCCATCATTCCTGTAATAAATTGATGCCCCGTGGCGTTCCATTTATTGGCTTGGTTATAATTGCCCACCGCTTGTGGGTTGAAGTATTTTCCCAGTATGACCGAAAGCAGGTTGTTGTTCAGCTGGTTGGCGATATTGGTGATGAGCAACTTGCTGCTGAAAGCGAAGAGCGGCTTCAGCGGGCGGAAATCAATTCGGAACGTAGGGCGCCACGGCGAGAAATACCAGCTGCATATTGTCACGACAATCAGGTATGTAAGGCTTTGTGTGGCGATGCCCCAGTAGGAAAATCCGTGGTAGGCAAGCGTGATGCCCAGGCATCCCGATAGGATGTGGGCGATGATGCCCGAAAGTGCCTGCTGGCGTACTTTCAGATTGCGGAAAAGATAAGCTCCTTGCGCCGTGCCCAGGCTGGCAATGGGAATGGCAAGAAAGCAATAACGCGCCAACGGGATAAGGGCAGGTTCATGATAGAAACGGGCTATCAGCGGGGCGCAGAAGAACAATACGAGGTAGGCACACACGCCGATGCCGAGACTGCACCAGAATACGGCGTTATAGTCTTCGTGCCGGATGTGCTTTACATTTGCCAGTGCGGCTCGGAAGCCGCTTTCCTGCAATGAGTTCCCGATAAGTGTAAAGACGGTGAGCATCCCCACCATGCCGTACTCCGCCGGTCCGAGCATCCGCCCCAGGATGATGCCGAATACGAGCACGAGCAATTGCTGGGCACCGTTGTTAACGGCTCCCCAAAATAGTCCTTTCGCGGTCTTTTCCTTTAATGATTGTTCGGGCATAGGGTTGGTGTTTTTTTCACCACAGATTACACAGATTTATTTATTAGGATTGCCTCTGTGTTTTTATTTTAATTACTTAATCTGTGTAATCTGTGGTGAAAATAAAAAGCTACTTCACTTCGCTTCCCGGCTTCACTTCACGCAAGACCGAAGTGACCGCCAGCGAGCCGTCGAAGTTTTCGGCACTCAATATCATGCCTTCGCTCACTAAGCCGTTCTTGAACTGGCGCGGGGCGAGGTTGGCGATGAACAATACCTGCTTGCCCACCAATTCTTCGGGCTTGTAGTGCTGGGCGATGCCGCTCACGATGGTGCGGTTTTCCAGCCCGTCGGCTATCTTGAATTTCAAGAGTTTCTTCATCTTGGGCACGTTCTCGCATTCCAGCACCGTGCCTACGCGGATGTCCAGCTTGTCGAAGTCCTCGATGCTGACGGTCGGCTTCACAGGGTTTGCCTTGTAGGCGGCAGCTTCGTTTGCCTTCTTGGTGGCAAGCAACTTGTCCACTTGTGCCTGGATGACGTCGTCTTCTATCTTTTCGAAGAGCAGTTCCGCCTTGTTCAGGGCGTGTCCGGCTTCCAGCAGGTCGGTGCGTCCCAGTTGTTCCCAGCTGAAGGTTTCCATGTTCAGCATCTTGCGGAGCTTTTCCGAACTGAAAGGCAAGAACGGTTCGAAGGCGATAGAAAGGTTTGCTACCAGTTGCAGGGCGATGTTGAGGATGGTTGCCACACGGTCCATATCCGTCTTTGCCAGCTTCCACGGTTCGGTGTCGGCAAGGTATTTGTTGCCGATGCGGGCAAGGTTCATTGCCTCCTTCTGTGCATCGCGGAACTTGAATACGTCAAGCAGTTTTTCTACCTGGGCTTTTACGTCTGCAAATTCCTGCAGGGTTGCCCGGTCGTAATCGTTCAGTTCGCCGCAGGCGGGCACTTTGCCTTCAAAATATTTGTGGGTCAGCACGAGGGCACGGTTCACGAAGTTTCCGTATACGGCTACCAGTTCATTATTATTACGTGCCTGGAAGTCTTTCCATGTAAAGTCATTGTCCTTTGTTTCCGGAGCGTTGGCGGTGAGTACGTAGCGCAATACGTCCTGTTTGCCGGGGAAGTCTTGCAGGTATTCGTGCAGCCATACCGCCCAGTTGCGTGAGGTGGAAATCTTGTCTCCTTCCAGATTCAGGAACTCGTTTGCCGGCACGTTGTCGGGCAGGATATAGCTGCCTTCCGCCTTCAGCATGGCGGGGAACACGATGCAGTGGAACACGATGTTGTCCTTTCCGATAAAGTGTACGAGGCGTGTTTCGGGGTCTTTCCACCATTTCTCCCACGAGTCGGGCAACAATTCCTTGGTGTTCGAGATGTAGCCGATAGGTGCGTCAAACCATACGTAGAGCACCTTGCCTTCGGCTCCCTCTACCGGAACGGGGATACCCCAGTCGAGGTCACGGCTTACGGCACGCGGCTGAAGTCCCATGTCGAGCCACGACTTGCACTGGCCGTACACGTTGGGGCGCCATTCCTTGTGGTCTTCCAGAATCCACTGGCGCAGCCATGCCTCGTGCTTGTCGAGCGGCAGGTACCAGTGCTTGGTTTCCTTCATCACCGGCTGGCTTCCGCTGATGGCACTCTTCGGGTTGATAAGTTCGGTAGGCGAGAGCGTAGAACCGCACTTCTCGCACTGGTCGCCGTAAGCACCTTCGGCGTGGCAACGCGGACATTCGCCCGTGATGTAGCGGTCGGCAAGGAAAGTCTTTGCTTCCTCGTCGTAGTATTGCATCGAGGTCTTTTCTACGAACTCGCCTTTGTCGTAAAGGGTACGGAAGAATGCCGATGCCGTGTCGTGGTGCACCTTCGAAGTGGTACGCCCGTACACATCGAACGAGATGCCGAACTCCTTGAACGAGTCGCGGATGAGCGTGTGATAGCGGTCCACGATGTCCTGCGGCGTGCATCCTTCCTTCTTGGCGCGGATGGTGATGGGCACGCCGTGCTCGTCCGAGCCTCCGATAAATAATACTTCTTCTTTCTTCAGGCGCAGGTAGCGCACATAGATGTCGGCAGGCACATATACGCCCGCCAGGTGTCCGATGTGGACCGGTCCGTTGGCGTAAGGCAGTGCCGAGGTGACTGTAGTCCGTTTGAATTTCTTTTCCATATAGCGTATGTTTTTTCTTTGATACTAAATAACTTTTGCAAAGATAGCGAATTTAAATGAAGAATGAAGAACGAAGAATGAAGAATCTTGCGGTTGCGCTTTTCCCTTCTTTTCCCTAAATTTGCAGAGACCAAAACCTTATGTGCGTATGAAACCGATGATATGTTTCTTATTGCTTGCCTTAGGAGCCTGCGGAGGACAGCAGAAGACAGGGACTCCGCTTGCGGCTGAAACCGATACGATACAGGTAAAGGAACCGGACAAAGAACCGATAACCTTGGAGCGTGAGACCGGAAAGCCGGTTTATGACATGATAGACGGGGATACGGTCTACAGATATGCGGACAGCGGGCCGGAGTTTTCCATTCCTAAGCCCCACGGATCGGAATATAATACGGGCTTGGAACACTACATACAGGAAGCCGTGAAGGACATCCACATCGGTGAAGGCATCTCTGTGGTTTCTTTTGTGGTTAATAAAATGGGATTACCTTGTCACGTCACCCTCGCAAGGTCGGCAAAGGTATTTGCGCCTGATGCCCGTTCATACCGCCAAATGGATTCCATTGCTTGCGAGGTGGTCCGCAACCTGCCTTACTTCATCCCTGCCAGCCTTAACGGGGAGCCGGTCAACCATCTGATAGGAGTAGCGGTAAGGTTTAAATAAATGGGTAGTATTCAGATTATTTAAAAGGTTGTTATTATCTTCTTTTCTCAGCGCAGATAACTTCGTCTGGTGTAAGATTAATAATCTTCCGCTTGTAAGATTAATAATCTTGCAGCCTGAAGATTAATAATCTTACAGCGGATAGACCTATATGCGTTGAAAGCTATGAATACCATTCCTGCAAACTCTTTAGGGCTGTAAAGGCATGAAACTATAGGCAAAAGCGTAATGTCCAAACCTATGGACATAAAAAAAGGAGTACCGCTGTACTCCAACCTTTGTTAACCTTAAATCTAATACTATGAAAAACACGTTGCAAAGGTACGGACTTCTGGGAAATATGCAAATGTTTTGACTAAAATAAAATGTTTTATAACAAGAATTAAGGGATGACAACCTCTGTTTTCAGTACGGCTCTTTTTTAAGCGGTGTTTTTGTGTTTTCTTTTGAAATCTGGAAAGAAACATGGTGAACTGTTTTGAATTTATCGTGTGCTGATTTGGAATGAGTTTTTGATGTATATTCGCTTGTGTGATATATGTAGCTTTTTTGTTAAAGAAATGCAAAATGCAGCGCTTGTAAGGTTACAACTTGCGGATTGTTTTTCTAACTTCGCGCCGGATTTAGAAAGAGTCCGCCCTACGAATATGACACAGAAGAAAACTTACATCGTCCGTTTTAGTAACAAAATTCATGATTTCCACGCATGGGGCGTGGCGGCTTTGATTTGATGGCTGGCTTTGGTACACGATAACGGAGGATTTCCATTTTTTCATTCAACCATTTTTTAATCAGTTACATTATGAGCAAAAACTTTAGGCTCATAGTGCCTTGCTTGGTGGCACTATGCAGCCTGCACCTTTGTGCCCAACCGCGAGTGATGGGCATCGATGAACTGTTCCGCCTTGCCGATGCGAACAGTACAAGCATACAGGCGTATGCGACAGGAAAAGAAGCTGCCGCCGAAGCGCTGAAGGCGGCAAAAGCGCAACGTCTGCCTGACATCAGCGCCTCGCTTTCGGGCAGCTATTGGGGCGACGGGAAGCTGTGGAACCGCGATTTTGGCAATGCCACCCACATTGACATGCCCCACTGGGGGAACAATTTCGCCCTCGAAGCCCAACAGGTTATCTATGCCGGAGGGGCGGTGAACAGCGGTATCGAGTTGGCAAGGCTTGATAAGCAAAAGGCGGAACTGGACTGGGAGAAGAACCGGCAGGATGTCCGCTTCCAGCTCGTGGGATATTACCTCGACTTGTACAAGCTGAACAACCAGGCGCAGGTACTGGAAAAAAACCTCGCCCTCGCCCTGCAGGTGATAGCCGACATGCAGGCACGGCGCGAGCAGGGCACCGCTTTGCAAAACGACATCACCCGCTATGAGTTTCAGAAAGAAAATCTGAAACTGCAATTGGCGAAGGTGAACGATGCGTGCAAGATAGTAAACCACCGGTTGGTGACTATCCTGCACTTGCCCGAAGAGACGGTCGTCGTGCCTGACACAACCCTGCTTGCCACCGAAGTGCAGACACTAAGCGAAAATGACTGGCAGGAGCTTGCCACACAGACCAACATCGACTTGCGGAAGGCGGCGACGGGCATCGAGACGAGCAAGCAACTGGTGAAACGCGAACGCTCGGAACGCTTGCCTAAGGTGTCGCTCTTTGCCGCCGAACATCTGGATGGACCTATCACTATCGAAGTACCCGTTTTGGACAACAACTTCAACTACTGGTACGTGGGCGTAAGTGTGAGTTATAACTTCTCGTCGCTCTTCAAGAATACCCGCAAGCTGAAGCAGGCACGGCTGAACGTGCGCCGGGCGCAAGAGACACACGGGCTGGCACAAGAGCAGGTGGAAAATGCCGTGCAGGCAAGCTATACTTCTCTGCTGACTGCTTTTACCGAACTGCGGACTCAGGAGAAGAACGTGCAGCTTGCTAATGAGAACTACAGCGTGACCAGCAACCGTTATCGCAACGAGCTTGCCCTGCTGACCGACATGTTGGATGCCGGCAACACCAAACTGAGCGCCGATCTTGCACTGGTGAACGCCCGCATCGACTTGGTTTACCATTATTATCAGATGAGATATGTGACACATACGTTGTAATTTTAAGGAGTTAAAGGAGTTTGAGGAGTTATCACTCCGCTTCGCTTCGTTAGGAGTTAAGCCAATAGTTTTTACTCCTTAACTTCTTAACTCCTTAACTCCTTAACTTCTTAACTTCTTAACTTCTTAACTTCTTAATTTTTTAATTTCTTAACTACCAAACTCAATAGACTTATGCTTACAAGAAAGACTAAAAAACAGATTTATAATACCGTAGTGATTGCCCTGCTTGCCGTGGGACTGGTTTACGTTTGCTCGCGCTTCATTCATTTGGGCGTGGAATATACCGATAATGCGCAGGTGCGCCAACATATTACGCCCGTCAATACCCGTGTGCAGGGTTTTATCAAGAAGATTTGTTTCGAAGAATACCAGCCGGTGCGCAAGGGAGACACCTTGCTCGTGATAGAAGACACCGAATTCCGCCTGCGCCTTGCCCAAGCGGAAGCCGACCTTGCCAATGCCCTTTCGGGACGCCGTGCCACATCGACCGGTATCGCTACTACACAAAACAACCTGCGTGTAAGCGATGCGGGCATCGAAGAAGTGCGGGTGCAGATGCAGAACGCCGAGCGTGAATGGCACCGCTATGAAAAGCTGCTGGAGCAGGATGCCGTGACATCCCAGCAATACGATCAGGTGCACACGGCATACGAAGCTATTAAGGCACGTTATGAACAGCTCTTGCGTGCCAAGCAATCGACCGCCCTCACCCGTGATGAGCAGACGCACCGGCTGGAGCAGAACGAAGCGGGCATCCGGCTGGCGGAAGCAGCCGTGGATTTGGCAAAGCTGAACCTGTCGTACACCGTGATTGTCGCCACTTGCGACGGCGTGACGGGGCGCAAGGATATTCATGAAGGGCAGCTGGTGCAGCCCGGACAAACAATGGTGGATATCGTAGACGGGCAGGACTTGTGGGTCATTGCCAACTACCGTGAGACCCAACTTCCGCACATTCATGTAGGCTCGGAAGTGATGCTTACCGCCGATGCCGTTCCGGGTGTGACCTATACCGGCACGGTGGAATCTATCTCGGATGCCACGGGAGCCGCCTTCTCGCTCATCCCACAAGACAATGCTACAGGCAACTTTGTAAAGGTGGAACAGCGCGTGCCTGTCCGTATCAGCCTGAAAGGTAACGATGTGGAGAAGCTGAGTCTTCTGCGTGCCGGGCTGAATGTGGAATGTAAAGTGAAGCGTTGAGATGGGAGCGCCTGTACTTAACGGACCGTTCACGATGCCGATGGTCCGCGGCTTTGTGCCCCGTCTCATGCAGCCCTGGCTTTATGTCTTTATGGCAGTCACGTTCCAGCTTTCGGGAGGGCTTTATCTGGGTACGCTGGCAGAGATGATGGGTGAAACCACCCTGATGCGCGAGGACTTGCTAATGTGTCTTTATGCCAACCTGGCGGGAATGGCGATTTATTTCCCTCTGCTGTTCCGGATGAAGTTCCGTTTCACCAACAAGACGTTGCTGGCGGTATCTGCTACGGGTGTGTTGGTGTGCAACTTGGCTGCACCACACGTTACGTTCCTGCCCTTGCTTTGGGTAATCTGTTTCGTGGAGGGCATCTGCAAGATACAGGGTACTTTCGAATGTATGTCCACCATCCAGCTTTGGATGACGCCAAAGCGTGATTTCACGGTGTTCTTCCCCATGCTGCACATTATTATATTAGGGAGCATGCAGGTGTCCGACCTTCTTGCCACTTATCTGATGCATTACTATCATTGGTCGTACATGCATTGGTTCATGGCGGGGGTGATGATGGTTGACTTGTTGATAATCACCCTTTGTACACGGCATTTCCGCATCGTCAAAAAGTTCCCGCTTTTCGGCATCGACTGGCTGGGAGCCTTGTTGTGGGCGCTGCTCTTGCTGGAAGTGGCTTATTTCTTCTGTTACGGAGAGTTTTACGACTGGTGGAACAGTCCTGTTATTCGCGTGCTGGCAGTGATGATTGTGTCCACGCTGGCGGTGTGTGTCGGGCGGATGCTTCATGTGCGCCATCCTTTCCTCGAACCGAAGATGTGGACATACAGGCATCTTTTCCCCATCTTGCTGCTCATTATGCTGGTCGAAATGTACCTTGCCGCCGAACGTTCGCTGGAAGAAGTGTTCTACGAGAGCGTGATGCATTATGAGGCGTTGGTCAGCGTCCGGCTCGATTGGCTGGTGCTGGCGGGTGTGGTGGCAGGCTGTCTTTTCGCTTACTGGTGGATGCACGTAAGACGGTTCAGTTATTTGCGCCTTCTGGCGGTAGGCATAGCTGTGCTGGCGTGTTATCTTGTAGGCTTTTATTTCACGCTTTCGTCAGAAATTCATATTTCTCAGCTTTATCTGCCTGTAGCGTGCCGTGGATTCGCCTATGCCGTACTGAGTGCTACGTTTATGGTCTGTCTGGAAGAAATTATGACGTTTCAGCACTTCTTCCAGGCGTTGAGTGTGTTCAATATGCTGCACATGGTGGTAGGCGGTGTACTGGGGGCAGCCGTCTATACCGAAGGTCTGTCTTACTACATGGCGGATAATCTGGCGCGTTACGGCACTGCTATTGATAACGTAGCAGTCAGCTCCTCGCCTTTCGATTTAGGCGGATATATGCCGGGGTTCATCGAACGGATGATGGAAGTGAGCATCAAGCAAATCTATGGCTGGGTGATTTACGCCTGCCTTCTGCTGTTCCTTCTCTTCTTGCTTTACGATGCTCCTATCCGTCGCGAACTGAAACAGATGCCCGGCTGGCGTGCTTTGAGGCGTGAGGCGGAAAAAGCTTTCAGGTAAACGGGTTTGGAGATAACATACAGACGGACACAGATTTTTCTCGATACCTTTTATTATATAAGGTGTTTATGTAAATTCTGTGTCCGTCTTGTGTTTCATTGATGCGTTATGAAGTTAAGGGGCTGAGCAAAATTTAAACAGGTTAAAGGATGCCGGTTGTTTTATTCCACTACTGTTTCTACAGGTGTTCCGATACAGCCGTTGGGCATCTGTATGCGAAGCAGGGCACAGACGGTGGCGGCAATGTCAGTCATGTGTACAGGGTGGAAAGTATTACCCGATTCGATGTGCCAACCCATGAAAAACAGCGGGATATGTGCATCATAAGGATTCCATACGCCGTGGTCGGTACCACCTGTTTTATCAGGTCGGTCAATGTTGTACCAGCCGGGTTGCATGATGAGCTGAATGTCACCGCTGCGCAGTCGGTTGTAACCATTGATGGCACGTTCGCGCACATCGGCAGGTAGGGTGGCGTTACTCAGGTCTTCCATGTCTGCCACGTAGGCAAATTGTGGGTAACTTTTCAGGAAATCAATGGCGCAGGCTTTTGCGGCGCGTAAATCAATGTTTGCTTGGCGGATGTATGCATGGTCGAAGAATACTTGATAGTTAAGGATGTCTTTCACCAGTGGATGGCCAGATCCGAACTGTTTGTCAAGCACAGCATTGAGCGAATCTTTGACAGTGCCCGCATACCAGCCCCCGGCAGGAATTCCACAGTCTTGCATCAGGCGGAAATTGTGGGCGGCTGCATGGTCGGCAGTAAGGAAGAGAAGGTAGTTATTCTTACCTATCGTTTCGTCCAGCGTACGGAAAAAGTCGGCAAGGTCACGGTCAAGACGGAGATAAGTATCTTCTGTTTCGATGGCATAAGTTCCGAACTGGTGTCCTACGTAGTCGGTTGACGAAAGACTGACGGTGAGCATATCAGTTTCGGGACCTTGACCCAGTTGTTCACCTTTCAGTACAGCCTTGGCTAGTTCCAGCGTGAGCGAGTTGCCATAAGGAGTGGTGCGGATGACACTGTAGCCTTTCTGTTCGAACAGGTGTGAGGTGGGCACGGGCAGTATAGGAGTGTCGGCAAGGGGTAATTCGTAAGCAGTGCTGTCGGCTGTGCTTGCAGTGTAGGTCTCGATGGGGTAGAGGGTGTCCCAGTCTTGCAAGAGATATTGTCGGGCAAGGTCACGTTGGTTGAAGTCGTTCAGCCATTGGGGAAGTGATTTCCGGTAATAAGTGCTGGTGATGAAGCGTCCGGTCTCGTCATCGAACCAATAGGCTGCATCGGGTGTATGTCCGGCAGGAAGAATCGAAGCGCGGTCTTTCAAGGCTACGCCGATGACGCGCGAACGGAAGTTGGTAGCAAGTTTCAGTTCGTCGCCGATAGTGGTGACCAATAAGTTGCGTGGTGACATTTTGCCGGCAGGACTGTTGCTTCCCACACCTGTTACGGTAGGATCGTCGGTACAATATACCAGTGTATCATTCTTGTAGAAATTGTTTCCTGCAATGCCATGGATAGAGGGTACGGAACCGGTATAGATAGACGAGTGCCCGATGGCGGTCACGGTGGGTATGTAGTTGAGATGAGTGTTGTCGCAACTGAAGCCTTCGTTCATCAGGCGCCGGAAGCCTCCTTCTCCGAAACGCGGATAGAAACGGTAGAGGTAATCCCAACGCATCTGGTCGACTACAATGCCGATTACTAATCGGGGACGCTCTACGTGTGGCGAATTGGTTTGTGCCTTTATCACAAAGCTGCAACACAAGCATAATAACAGGGTGATGAAACTCTTTTTCATAATTTCTTGTCTTTTTTGATTCGGGTGCAAAGGTGTAGTTTTTGTGTTACAGGGGCGTGAAACAGGTATTACAAAAGTGATACGAATCAGATTGTCGGGATTCTTGTCCTGTCTGTCAAAAATATGAAGATTCCTTATGCTTCGTTCTTTATTCTTCATTAGAATTGCGTATCTTTGCCCCATGCTTATGTAAAAAATGAATGTGATATGAATGAGACTGATGCTGCTGTCCGCCGGCGTGCCATATACGGGGTGACGCTGGCAGGCAGCGTGGTAAATGTCGTGCTGGTGCTGTGTAAGTTTGCTGCAGGCATATTGGGACGCAGTGCCGCGATGATAGCTGATGCGGTACACTCATTATCCGATTTGGCTACAGATGTGATTGTATTGGTGTTTGTGCGTATTTCAGACAAGCCGGAAGACAAAGGACACGATTATGGACACGGAAAATATGAAACCTTTGCCACCTTGCTGATTGGCGTGGCATTACTGGTGGTAGGTATTGGTATCCTATGGAGCGGAGGCGAACAGATTTACGCTTTTTTACAGGGGGAAACGTTGCCTTCGCCGGGTTGGATTGCCTTGTGGGCAGCATTGTTTTCAATTGTGTCGAAAGAGGTTCTGTTTCATTACACACGTCTGGTAGGAAGGAAATACGATAGTCCGGCGGTGATAGCTAACGCCTGGCATCACCGGAGTGATTCGTTTTCGTCTATAGGGACAGCAGTAGGTATCGGCGGCGCCATTTTGTTGGGCGAAGACTGGCGGGTACTCGACCCTTTGGCGGCAGTTATCGTAAGTTTTTTTATTATTCATGTGGCGATAAAGCAATTGGGACCTTGTCTGGACGAACTGTTGGAACGTTCGTTGCCCGATGATGTGGAACGTCATATCACCGACTTGGTGCTTTCGGTACCTGGTGTATCACAGCCGCACCATTTGCGCACGAGGCGTATAGGCAACCGTTATGCGATAGATGTGCATATCCGGATGGATGGCAATATGCCTTTGAGTGAGGCGCACGACCGTGCCACGCAAGTAGAGCAGAAATTGCGTGACACATATGGGAAGGATACATACATCAACATCCATGTAGAGCCGATGAAATGAAGAATTAAGAATGAAGAATATAGGAAACATGAAGATATTAGTGACAGGCGCAAGCGGATTCATCGGCAGTTTTTTGGTCGAAGGAGGATTGGAACGTGGCATGCAGGTATGGGCAGGTGTAAGGCAGAGTAGCAGCCGGAAATATCTGCAGGATGAGCGTATCCGTTTTGCCGAACTCGATTTTACAGATTCCGATCATTTGGAAGAACAGCTGAAGCGACATAAAAAAGAGCATGACGGGTGGGATTGCATTATCCACTGTGCGGGTGTGACAAAATGCCTGCATCAGGCAGACTTTGAAATAGGCAATTATTGGGCTACGCGTCATTTTATCGAAGTGTTGATAAGATTGGACATGGTGCCACGTCAGTTCGTTTACCTTAGTTCGCTGAGTGTGTTCGGTCCCATACACGAACGTGACTATCTGCCCATAGGTGAGTGCGACACGCCACAACCCAATACGGCATACGGGGTGAGCAAGCTTCATACCGAAGCATACATACGTTCACTGGAAAACTTGCCGTGGGTGATATTCCGCCCTACGGGAGTATACGGTCCTCGTGAGCGTGATTATTTCCTGATGGCTCAATCCATATCGCGCCATTTGGACATCGTTGCTGGTTTCCGCCGGCAAGATCTTACGTTTGTGTATGTGACCGATTTGGTGCAGGCCATTTATTTGGCTGTGGAAAAGCAGGTGACGGGACGCGCTTATTTCGTAAGCGATGGCGAAGTGTATAGTAGCCGCACGTTCTCCGACTTGATACGGACCGAATTGGGACATCCTTGGCTGGTACGTTTTACGTGTCCGCTTGGGTTGTTGAAGATTATTTCGTCTGTGGCAGGAAACGTGGCGAAACTGATGCATAAACCCAGTACGCTTAATCCCGACAAATATAAGATTATGAAACAGCGTAATTGGCGGTGCGACATAGCTCCGTTGGAAAACGAACTGGGTTACCAGCCTGCATATCCGCTGGAGAGAGGAGTAAAAGAAACAATCAGATGGTATAAGAAAGAGGGATGGCTATAAAATTATTCGAACGGGTAGAAAGCGGTAAGGAACTGTTTGCCGTAGAGACAATCAGCTTGATTTATAATGCACTGACCAGTTTTTTGGTTTTGTTGCTGTATCAGCGTATGGACCATCCGGGAACAATGTTACTGGAACGTTTGGGTATTGTGATTCTGACATTTGTGCTGATATTCCTGTATCAGGCGTTTCCGTGCAGGCTGACGGCATTTGTCCGTATGGTGGTGCAGATGAGTCTGCTTGCTTATTGGTATCCCGATACGTTTGAATTCAATCGTTTGTTCCCGAACCTTGATTATTTGTTTGCACGCAATGAGCAGGCATTGTTCGGGTGCCAGCCTTCGGTAGAGTTCAGCGAGCATTGTCCATCCATCTGGTTCAGCGAGCCGTTTAATATGGGCTATTTTTTTTATTATCCGATGATGCTCATTGTGGTACTTTATTACTTCGTGAAGCGTTTCGAGTGGTTCGAGAAGATTTGCTTTGTGCTGGTCACTTCGTTCTTCATTTATTATTTGGTTTATATTATGTTACCTGTGGCAGGACCGCAGTTCTATTTCCCGGCTATTGGGATGGACAGGGTGAATGCGTGCGATTTTCCTCCTATTGGCGATTATTTCAATACGAATGATTACTTGATACCGGGACCGGGGTTCGACCATGGCTTTTTCTTTAATTTAGTGGAGGCTTCACAAGAAGTGGGCGAACGGCCTACGGCGGCTTTCCCCAGTTCGCACGTAGGTATATCTACCATTGTGATGATTATGGCGTGGCGGGTCAATCGGAGGCTGGCATATTTCCTGGCACCTTTTTATGTGTTGTTGTGTTGTGCAACGGTTTATATTCAGGCGCATTATCTGGTCGATTCCATAGCCGGTTTCTTTACCGCCTTTTTCGTTTACCAGCTTGCTACCCTGATGTATAAGCGCTGGTTCATCTCGCCGGCGTTCAAGTACTTTAAGTAATTAAGAATGAAGAATGAAGAATTGCTTCGCCCGCATGGAAATTCTTCATTCTTCATTCTTAATTTTTCATTCAAAAAGATTCTTTATTTTTCCGTAACTTTTTTCGCGACTTTGCGTCTAACAAGTAGAACATAAACAATTAAACGAACAGAAACTATGAAACATTTTTCAATGATTGTGGCATCATGTGTCTTGGCAATGATGCTTACCGTTTCCGGATGCTACGCCGGAAGCAGAAACGTGGTAAAACCCAGCAAGAATTATGTGACCCAGAAAGTATCGCTTACCGGCATTGATGCTATTCGTTCGTCTTCATCGGTAGATGTAGTCTATACGCAGGCTTCGGGTACACCCTATGCCGAAATCTATGCACCTGATAACATTGTGCCTTTGATAAAAGTAGAACAGGAAGGAAGTAAGTTGCAGGTAGGTTTCAAGAGCGGTACATCCATTACTGGAAGATATAAATGCGAAGTGCGTGTGTATGCTCCCGAAGTGACTTCGTTCTCCACATCCAGTTCGTCCGACATTATCTTGGCAAACGGCTTGAAGACCCAAAAGGCTGTATCGTTCCGTGCATCGAGTAGCGGCGACATCAAGGCAGGGGCTGTAGCTTGTGCCGATGTGGAAATGATTACGCAGAGCAGCGGCGACATCGTGGTAGATGCTGTCCGGTGCGGGCAGCTGAGTCTGGATACGCAGAGCAGCGGCGATATCAAGGTGAATACCGCCCAATGCAGTGGAGCCGTTATCGAATCCAGTTCGGCAGGCGACTGCACGGTAAAGAACCTGACCTGTGAAGGTGATGTGAAAGCATCTACCAGCTCATCGAGCGACATCAAGCTTGCCGGCACATGCCGTAACGCTACGTTCAGTGCCAGTTCGGCAGGCGGCATCTATGCCAAGGACCTGCTGGCGAAAGATGTAAAGGCGACCGCCTCTTCGGCAGGCGATATCGAGTGTAACGCCAGCGGCGTGCTTTCCACTTCGGTGTCAAGTGCCGGCGATATCCGTTATAAAGGTACCCCCACTCGTGTAGAAGGCAAGATAAAAGGGGTTTCTAAAATGAAGGATTAAAGTGTGGCATCAGTACGTCATCCGCAGGGTGAACAGCAGATTGCGGGGGCGGATGCGGTAGCTGCGTGATACGGTGCTGGCTTCATTGGTGAAAGAGGTATAGGTGTATTCTCTTTCGTCCAGCAAGTTGGTGGCGGCAAGCTCCATGTCCATCCGTTTGGAGAGTTTGTATGACACCACGGCATCGGCAAGGAAGAAATCCCGCTTGCGGCTATCTGTTTCCCGGTTGCGGTAATGCCCGCCTTTCAGCAAGATGCTGAGCTTTGCGGCGGGTGTTATCCGCAGGCTGAGGCTTTGCTCTAATGAGGCGGTATTCGTCTCGCTTCCTTCTTCTTCCAGCCTTAACTTGCTTTTCCCATAGTTTAACTCATAGTGCAGGGTAATTTTTTCCGTCAGGTCCGCTTCGATGCGCGGCCCGATGCTCCACATTGTGCGCACGTTCGGTATCCGTTCTTCGTTGCGCACCAGCACCGCATGGCGGTTGGTGTACATCCCTTTCAGGTAGATGTAGCAGTTCAGGAAATCGAATCCTTTTGATACATTGCCGTTCACGTCCAGCTGGCGTGCCGTGTTTTCTCCCTGCTGGTATGAAGTGACGATGAAATCTCCTTCGAATTGCTGATGGGTCAGGTAGGGCAGGCTCATCCAGTTGTGCGACACCGACACATCGGCAAACAGTTCGTCCAAGGGACGCTTGTAGTAGATGCCACCTTCGATGTATTTGCTGGTGCTCAGCCCGTATACGGGATAACCTTTCATCAGCGTGCGGTAAGAATCCATCAGGTAACCCGGATAGAAAGAGGCATCACCGAGCGGACGGCTGGTAATTCCGCCCGAAAGGTCGATGTCCCAGCGTGCGCTTAGGGTATACGACAGGTACAGGTCTGGATTGAACAACACACGGGTCGAGGGGCTTTTCAGCCCGTTTGCCTTTTCCTTATATAGATAATGGTAGAAGTTGATGGGCAGCGCAAGTCGGGTCTTCAGCCTGCGCCACGTATATTCCAGTTTGGGGGTGAGGTAGAGCTGCGTGTAGTTCATGCCCGAACCTTCCTCGTCATTATCGGTCAGCGTTACGCCCTCCAGTTCCGATGCCATGTCGCGCCACATCACTTTGGCTCCGGCTCCTAGGCTTACCGTGACTTGCCCTATGGTGAATCCATAATCCACTTTGTTGTCCGAGAACAGTTTTCGCTGCTCTATCCGCTGGCTGCGTGTTTCGTCTCCGTACGTCACGTCCATCCGTTGCGGATGGTCTTGCACGAAGGTATACGAGGTGAAGATGATGAACTTGTTGCCGAACCGCTTCAGCAGGTAGAGGTCGTTGGTCAGCTGTTTGTCGGGCGACCAGGCATCTTGGGTGTTGGGGATGGTTCCGCTCACGCCGTCATTCTTGTCCAGCCACGCGAAGTCTGCCATCAGGCGTTCGGTCAGGTTGTAGGTGTCTTCGTTCGCTTCCAGCCGTATCTCGGCGGAAAGCTGCTGTTGCTCGAAGAGCGAACTCTCTTTTTCGCGGATGATGGTGGTATCGGCGTTCGCTTGGAAATATTGCGTCACGGTCTGCTTGTCCGATTCGGTCCGGTGGTTCATGTAGCCGATGCCTACGGTCACGTTCATTCCGTTCTTCAGTTGGAACAGGTTGTTCGAAGTCGCCTGATGGGTGCGGTTGAACAGCTCGCGCTCTTTGTTCAGTGCCTGTACTGCCGGAGGCACGATGCGGATGTAGTCGGTCAGCTTTTCGCGCCGGTAGCGTGTGGCGTTGATGTCGAACGATTTGAACTCGCGGGTCACGTCCCTGCCCGTGTTGTTGGTCTTGTAGGTGTTGAGCGACTGGAATTTCTTGTTGAACTGCATGGCTATCAGTTCCTCGTCCCATAGTGCCGATGCAGGCGCGGCAAGCCCGATTCCTCCTTTCACGCTTCCTATCCACCGTTGCTTCACGTTCTCTTTCAGACGCAGGTTGATGGCTGCCTGGTCCGAAAGGCTCAGTCCGTTCAGTGCCTTGATGGGCTGGTGGTTCTCCATCACCTCCACGCTGTTCACGTCTTGGTTGGAGATGCTGTTGGTGGCGATGCCGTACTTTCCTCCCAGCAGGTCTTTGCCTTCGATGTAGAACTTGTTGATGGGTGTGCCTAGGTACGAAATCTTCCCGTCATCTGCCACCTGTATGCCGGGCAGCTTTTTCAGGATGTCCCCGATGGTGCGGTCGCCCTCTTTCGAGAAGCGTGCTACATTATAGATGATCGTATCTCCTTGCGCCCGTATCTTCGGTGCTTTCACGATGACCTCCCGGATGCTGATTTCTTCGGGTTGCAAGCCGATGCGGTAGGTTTGGTCTTGCGGCTGGATAGGGCGGGTCACGGCTGCATAGCCCAGGCAAGAGAAGCGTATCACCGCACGGCTTGCCTTTGTGCTGTCCACGTTCAGGCTGAATGTCCCGTCCTCGTCCGTAATGGCAAAGGCAAGGATGCTTTTTCCGTCTGCCCGGCAGACTGTTACACTTACTCCTTGTAAGGAGACTTGCTTGGCGGCATCGGTCACTTTGCCCGTTAATGTCCGTTGCTGGGCGCAGAGGGAAGAAGCAAGGCATGTCGCTAAGAGGCAGAAGATAAGGTTTCGCATGAGTGAAGGAGGAATGTTATGGGGTTAAAACAGTTTCTTAGTATTGGTGATAATCAGTTTCCATAAAATCGTATTTGTCAATTCGTGGTAGTTGTTTCAGGAAATCTATACGGCTTATCTTTTCTACTTCAGGCTGAAGTTCGCTTCTGATATTGTAAAAGCATACAGGGGTAAGGTTGTTCTTTTTTATGTTTACCAATGTAAAATGATAATGGTTCTTCGTATCATACACTTCAGTAATCAGCCCAGGCAAGCCATTGAACTTCCACGGTCCATCCGAGTAAGGAAGCTGGGTAGTGTACCATGCCTTGTAATCTCTGCCTCGGAATGAACAGGTGGCTAAATGGCATTTGTATCCGCATACGGTCTTTACGCTATCATCCACTAATGCCCATGCTTGTTTTTCGTAATCTTCTTCTATCTGGTAAACCGTGGCTCTGGGCGCCCATGTGGTGAGTTTGCCTTTCGGGTAATTTTTATAATAGAATTCATTTACAATTTTCGATGTAGGTATAACTATTGTACCGGTGGTATCTTCCATCGCTGCATCGAATAGCTTGCCGAACAATTCCCTTCCATCAGGAGTATTGACTAACGAATCGACAAAGAAAGTCGATTGCGGATAGCATTGGCTTACGTTTTTTCCGATGCGCAAGACCATCGTATCTACCACTATATCCGTACCTAATGTGTCTTTCTTTTGTACCCATTTGTATCGGCATTCCAACAGAGCGGGTTCGATTACTTGGGTGATGGTTTCGATTTGCGCTTGTGCGGCTTGCAAGGCAAGCAGCAAGGTGAAGGGAATAGTTATTCGTTTCATACTGATAAGTTTTTTGAATATCCGCAAACATCCCATGTAGGGGCGTATCGCATACGCCCGAATGCGCCAACTAATCCACGTAGATGTTTTCAGGGCGTATACGATACGCCCCTACATGGGAAATTGGGTAAAATGCGGACATTCATTTAAGGTTTTTATTGGTGGTAATCCAGTTCTAAAAAATCGTATCGTGTATATTTCAGTTTGTCGGCTGCTTTGTCTTTTGACTGGCGGTCTTTTCTTAGGTAGTCCAAACGGGTTGTCTTTTCGAATACCTTTTCCCAATAATTGTAGAAAGTAACGGGTTGCAGATTCTGGGTTTGGATGCCGGTCAGAGTATAGTGGTAATAGTCTTGGCTGTCGTATGCTTCCACTATCAAGCCGGGAAGTCCTCCGAGTTTCCACGGTCCGTTATCAATAGGGATATCGGGGGTAAACCAAGCGTACCATAACCTGCCTCTGAACCGGGTGGTGGCAAGCTGGCAAGTATATCCCAGTACTTGTTTGGTGGAATCTTGCATTTCCCATGCCTGCCGGGGTGTTTCTTCCGAGAAATAAAGATATACGATAGGAGTTTTCATGTCTTCTCCTCCTTGAGTGATGTAAGTTGTGATAATTCCTTTTTGTGGATATGATTTATAAATGTATCCGTTTGTCCGTTTGCATATCAAGTTATCATTGTTGCGTGTACGAATGGATTCGAGTGTTTTGTCTATGGCAATCTTTCTTCCTGTCGGGTCTGTCCACATGGAGTCTCCTTGCAGGGTGTACCAGCTATAGAACTGGCTGACATTCTTTCCTATCCGCAAAATCATCTGGTCTTTCATCACCTGGCTGCGGTCGAGTGTGTCTCGTACAGCAGTATGGTCGTACTGGCATTCCATGATGGCTGGCTCTATCACCGTCCGCTTCTCTGCGAATGCTTGTGAAGCGAAGGTGAAGAGTAACCCTCCAATTAGATAAAGTGTGTTCATAAAAGATATGCTGTTATTCGTGGTAATCAGTTTCCATGAAATCAAAGTTATGTTTGTTCTTTTTTGCCGATTCCTTCAAAAACGCAATTCGGTCTTTCTTAGGCACTTCCTGTAAGGATTCGGCTTTCAGCTTATAGAAACATACCGGAGGGAGATGGTCTTTTTTTACGCTGACCAAAGTAAAGTGATAATGGTTCTTGGTGTCATACACTTCGGTAATCAGTCCGGGCAGTCCGTTGAATTTCCACGGTCCCTCCTGATAAGGGATTTCGGTAGTGTACCATGCCTTGTATTCCCTTCCTTGGAAGTGGCAGGTGGCAAGCTGGCAGGAATAGCCCAAGATAGTTTTCGTGCTGTCCGCCACGATAGTCCATGCTTGTTTCTGGTAGTTTTCTTCTATTCGTATCGGTGTGGGTGCAAAGGTGTTGAACTTCCCATCGGGATAATTCTTATAATAATACCGGTTGATGATTTTGGTTCCCGGTCGTGGTCTTTTTTTGCTCATAAAGTCCATCATCTGTTGCATGAATATTTCGCCTCCATTGGGTGTGTTGACCAATGAATCCATAGAAAACGTAGATTGTGGATAGCATTGGCTTACCTTCTTGCCGATACGTAAGACCATGGTGTCCACGGCAATTTCCGTTCCTAAAGTATCTGTTTTCTGTATCCATTGGTACCGGCATTCCAGCAGAGCTGGCTCGATGGTTTGCATCATGCTTTCGATTTGTGCTTGTGCAGCTTGCAGGAAGAGCAGCAAGGTGAAGAAAATAGTTGTTCGTTTCATATTGATAAGTTTTTTACTGGTGATAATCTAATTCTAAAAAATCGTAGTTTGTATATCTAAACTTGTCAGCATATTTAATTTGTGATTTATGCGCTTTTTTAAGGTAATCAAGTCGAGTGGTTTTTTCGAATACTTTTTCCCAATAATTGTAGAAAGTAACGGGTTGCAGTTTTTTTGTCTGAATGCCGGTTAATGTATAATAGTAATAGTTTTGGCTGTCGTAAGCTTCCACTATCAAGCCGGGCAGTCCGCTGAGTTTCCACGGTCCGTTATCAATAGGGATATCAGGCGTAAACCAAGCGTACCACAATCTGCCTCTGAACTGGGCGGTAGCAAGCTGGCAAGTATATCTCAACACTTGCTTAACGGAATCCTGAATTTTCCATTCCTGACGGGGTGTTTCTTCCGAAAAATACAGAAATGTAACAGGGGTTCTCATATCTTCCCCTCCTTGGGAAGTGTAAGTTGTGGTGATTCCTTTTTGAGGATATGAATGATAGATATATCCGTCTGTACGTTCACCTATAATATTTTCATGATTCTGTGTACGTAAGGCTTCAAAAATTCTTTCTGCGGCAATCTTTCTTCCCCTCGGGTCTGTCCACATGGAGTCTCCTTGCAGGGTGTACCAGCTATAGAACTGGCTGACATTTTTTCCTATCCGCAAAATCATCCGGTCTTTCATCACATGGCTGCGGTCGAGTGTGTCTCGTACAGCGGTATGGTCGTACTGGCATTCCATGATGGCAGGTTCGATGGCTTTTTCTTTCTGAGCCGAAGCTTGTACATAGCAGCCGAAGAAGAAAATAAGGATAAAAATAAATGTTTTCATAATTGACAGTATTATTGGTGATGGTCTGTTTCCATTAAATCATATTTGTGTTTTAAGTTCGATATCGACAAAAGTAGGGAAACCACTTGAACCAAAAGCTATAAAACAGTTCGGTTTTTGTTCGATGCTACGGTTTTAGGATTCGGTTTTTGTTCGATGAAAATTTTTATACTTTGCGCGGTATGAAAGTGTGCATTTTCTTACCACAGGGCACAGGTACACAGAGTCTTTTAAATTTTTCCTCTGTGGTTCTTTGTGGCCTCTGTGGTGAATAGTTATGTTTCATTAAAATGCACAAATCTATACCGCATAGTATAAGAAACTATTTTGAATTTATCGTGCGATGAATGACCGCCATTAAGAAAATATCTATGAAACTGCTGAAAATATGATGATTACTGAATGTTTGCGAAAAGAGCTGGAAGTGATGGGAGCTTCCTCACTGCCAGTATTTTATTCCAGAAAGGCTCCATTCTTCTGCAAGGCAAATATGGTATTGCCTCACACCGGTAAATGACAGGCATGAATAGTAATAATACCATACTACGAATAAGACTTAAAGTAGTCAACCTTTTCCACAAAGCTGCACGACCTTTTCTACAAAGCTATAATCTTTCCCTGTCCTGATAGGCTGGGACTGCAGTTTTACCTTACTGGTACTGCAGTCCTATACTATCTAGGACTGCAGTCCTGGCAATATGGGATTGGGGGAGGACTGGAATGTATTTCCTCACGCTCCTTTTATCTACTGGCATTTTGAGGATATTCATATTTTATTGTGCCAGCGTGTTTTTGATAAATGCTTTTTCTTTCAGTTCATGCAGGCGTGACTTGGCAAGGTCTGCCAGCTTGTAGAGTGCCTCGGTGGCATCACTGGCACAACCGAGTGAATCGATGAATGCCTGATAGTTTCGAGAGCGTCGTAAAGGTTGAATGCCCTTTCGGCATATTCTCCTTGCAGGTAACATTCCGTAGCTTGGCGCGAGAGGCTTGTCGGGAGTGTGGCATTGCCTTGCGCTTTCATGTGGAAACAGCTTGTCATACTTGCCAGCAGAAGCAAGGTATATTGTATATAGTTTTTCATGGCTGGGTATTTATTTGTGTTGCCCGGTGCTGCTGGATGTACAGGCATTCTTGTGATAATCTCTCTCCAAGTAATCGTGGGTGATGTGTTGCCTTTGGCCGTCTTCCGTTTTTTTGCTGCCCAAGCTTGTCTCGCGCAGGAAAGTAGGTATGCCGGCATTTCCTTCGGTGGCTAGTTGCAGGTAGCGGATACGGTCGATGCGTTCGGCATTCCGTGGGTCGGGAGTGGTATAATAGAAACATACGGGAGCGATGTTTGTCCGTTCTATTCCTTCTATCTGGAATTGATAATGGCATTGCGTGTCGTACACTTCCAGTATCAGTCCGGGCAATTCTTTGAACTTCCAAGGCCCGTTGGCAATCGGTATATCCGAGGTAAACCATGCCTGGTAGTCTCGTCCGCGGAAACTGCACGTGGCAAGTTGACAGGGATAGCCCAGCAGGGTCTTGTTGCTGTCCTGCAAAGTCCAATTCTGTCCGGTGTAGTCTTCTTCTATCCGTACGCTTGTTACTCCCAGTTGGGCATACGTGCTGAGTTTGCCTTCGGGATAGTTTTTATAGATATAATCGTTGGTTACCATGTTGGCATTGGGCATTTGGGCATGGTTTTTCGAACGGATGGCACGTACCATGGCATTGCCCCAAATCCGTTTTCCGTTGGATGTTTTCCATATCGAATCGGTGCGGTAAGCCGTGTACGAGTAGAATTGGCTGATGTTTTTCCCGATGCGGAGTATCATCCGGTCTGTTTTCGTATCGGTCCCTAATGTATCCAGTTTCATGGTGCACCGGTACGTGCATTGCATGATGGCAGGTTCCAGTTCTTTGATAAAATCGACGGTCTGTGCATATGTGGGCATCAGGAAGCACAGTGCGAAGAGTGAATAGAACATTGGTTTCATGGCATTTTTCGTTTTTGGTTTGAAGCAAAAGTAGGGAAACCTGCTGAATAGGGTGCTGTAAACGGGTTCGGTTTTTGTTCGAAAAAGCATTTGCGAATTCTGATGGGACACAGAAAACACGGAAAGACACAGACGGGCTTTTAATGTGCCAATAAATAATAGAACAATGTGCTAATTTATTTTCACATTGTCACATTATCACATTGTCACATTATCACATTTTTTATTGCCCCATCCACAAAAGGCACAATTTCATACCGCGCATGGTATAATCCGTGTTATCTGTAGTGGAAAAACCGGGCAGTTGGCGGATGCTTTCAGAAAGCCCGGATAAAGCGGTCGAAGTCTTCTGCCGAGCCTTTCTTGCCGCATAGCTTTTCGAATAGGTTCTTGCGGGCGGATGTGATGGTGGACTTTACACGACCAGTTAGTTGGGCGATGCCGGTAGGCTGGATTTCGGCCTTTACCAGCAGGCAAATGCGAAGTTCGCGTTCGCTGAGGGGAGAGAGTGCGTAGAGGCGTGCGGTGAAACGGTTGAAGGTTTCATCGATGGTGCGTTGCAGTTCCTGCCAGTCGGTTTCCGATAGCTCGCTGAAGTCTGCTGCCTGATGGAAACGGATGTAAATATCCGATTGGCGGAACGTATGCAGTGCCAGTTCCTGTTGGCGCATTTCGGCTTCGGCACGGATGTTGCGTTGGCGCAACTGTTCTTGTTGGGTCTGCAGGCGTTCGCGCATCTGCGTGTTATCTGCCGAGGTAGAAGCCAGTCGGGTCTCCAGTTGGCGGATGATGGCATTGTTCTGTTCAATGTAGGCACGGCTTCGGGTGTATTGTTCTTCCTGTTGGCGCTCCAGTTCTTTGATACGTTCGTTTTGCTTCTGCCGGCTGGTGCGCAGGTAGAGCAGGTAAATAGTACCACCTCCTACGATGAGCACACCAGCAAGCAGGTAGACCAGTATCAGGGTGTGCTGCTCGGCGTTTTTCAGTTTCAGCTGGTTGTTCTCCCGCTCGCGTAACCGATAGTTGTAGGTCGATTGTGCCTTGCTGATGGCAGCGGTACGGATAAGTTTTTGCACCGAGTCGGTATAGATGACGTATTGGCGGTATTGGTTGACGGCATCCTGAAAACGTCCTTGTCCGGTAAAGATGCCTGCCATTTCCAGACTTGCTGCCTGCCAGTCGTACACCGAGCTGCCCTCACGGGTCAAAAGACGGCAATAGTAGAGGGCAGAGTCAGGTTGTCCGGTCCGGTGAAAAAGCTGAGCTTTCAAGCGGTAGAGCGTTGCCTGCACGCTGGCATCCATATCGGCAGGAGGTGCATCGAGCAGGTGCCATGCCTTGTCGTATTCGCCCAGGCGGAGATGGAGTGCAGCCATGTCTTCTTTCACATAGAAGCGGACGGAGGCATTGCAGGCGGTTTCGGCTTTCCGCAAGGCTTCCTGGTAGTAAAGGAAGGCACTGTCGGTTTTTCCTTGCGCCGCATAAGTGGCTCCTAAGTCTTTCAGGATAAACACTTCCGACACGCTGTCCACCGCCAGGTGTTTGTGGCCAAGGGCTTTCCGCTGGGCATTCAGTGCCTCATCGTACACGTCTTGATGCAAGAAGATGTGCCCCATCTGGAAATAGATGCGTTGCATCAGCTTTTCATTGCCTTGCGCAGCAGATGCGTCCAAAGCCTGCTGGTAATAGTCCAGTCCCCGGAGGGCATCGCCAAAACTGGCATATACCCGCCCGGCAAGGTAATACACTTCGGGCAACATCCGGCGCTCGTTCTTCTCCTCGTAGTAGTGCACGATGCCTTTTATCAAGCTATCGGAAGGATGGCGGAAACTAATCTGGTCTTCATATTTAATAGTAAGGAAGTCGTAATACATCCGCACAGCTTCGGGTTGCCTTTGTACCTTAGGCTTGTAGTCTTGCAACATATAGTATATTCCCGGTTTGTCGCTTTCGATAGCTTCGTTGATTGCTTTCAATTCGGCTGGGATTTTCGGTTCTTCCTTACAGGCAGGGAGAAGCAACATCAGGCAAAGCAACGGCAGGATGATTCTTCTTAACATAGGCGGTTCTGTCTTTTAACGGTGCAAAAGTAATAAAAATGATGGAATCGGCTCATAATTTTACAACGATAAGAATGCCTTCCCTATCTGAAGGATGATTATTCTATTTTTCACCACAGATTACACAGATTATATCTGCATTTTTCTTAATTGCCTATAGGAGGGTGTGCCGAAATTGGAATCAACTTTCATTTTGATACACCTTCTCTGCAAAAAAACATCCCCAATCATCGCACGATAAATTCAAAACAGTTTGTAAGTTTTTGAGTTTGTAAGTTTTTGAGTTTGTAAGTTTTTGAGTTTGTAAGTTTTTGAGTTTGTAAGTTTTTAAGTTTGTAAGTTTGTAAGTTTTTAAGTTTGTAAGTTTTTGAGTTTGTAAGTTTTTGAGTTTGTAAGTTTTTAAGTTTGTAAGTTTTTAAGTTTATGAGTGTTTTTGAGTTGAAACTTTTAAGTTGAAACATACAAACTCAAAAACTTAAGAACTCAAAAACTTAAGAACTCAAAAACTTAAGAACTCAAAAACTTAAGAACTCAAAAACTCACTAAACGAATCCTTTCTTTGCCCATTTCATGCTGTTCCAGCGGCGGACGAAGATAATGGCACGGATATTCTCGTCGAGCAGGAAGGCGCACCACATGCCTATCAGTCCCCAGCCCCAATGGATGCCGAGCAGGTAGCTGACGCCTACCGACACGCTCCACTGCACCACCAGCCCTACATAGAAGGGGAAGTTGACATCGCCCGCAGAACGGAGGGCATTGGTGGCATAGATGTTCACGGCACGTCCGATTTCCACAATCACATCGATAATCATCACGGTGACACCCAGCCGGATGATTTCCTGGTTGTCGGTCAGGAGGCTGAAGATGAAGTGCCCCGAAGCTGCCCAGATGCACGAGAGTATGAGCGACACCAGAATGGAAAGCCGCATTACGTACTTGCCCAAAAGGTAGGCGGCACGGACCTTTTTCTGTCCTACCAGGTGTCCGATGGTGATGGCACCTCCTTGCGCCATGGCGATGGCAAAGAGGTAGACAAACATCACGATGTTGACCGTATAGGTACGGGTGGCAAGGGCATTGTTGCCTAATATATTAATAAGGTAGGTGATGACCACTTGCGAGAAACTGTACGAGATGTTTTCGCCGGCAGAAGGAAGCCCGATTTTCAACAGGTTTTTCAGCTCTATCCATGGGAAAGGGCGGAAATAGGCAAGGGGGAACTTGGGGATGTGTTTGCGGAAGAGGATGACAAACAATACAACCATGCTTACGCCACGGGCGAAAGCGGTAGAGATGGCAGCACCTTCGGCTCCCAGTGCCGGCATGCCCCACTTGCCGAAAATCAGCGAATAATTGCCGATGATGTTCATGATGTTGACCAGTACGGTAACCAGCATCGGGTAAATGGCTTTGTTGGCACTGCGTAACGAGGCGGAAATGGTGAGCGAGATGGCCTGGAAGAAAGCGAATGCTCCCACAATCTCCATATAGCCGATACCATATTGTAACAACTCGGGGCGTAGTCCCATCCAGCCCAACAGTGTAGTGGCACCAAAATGCAGGATGGCACTGACTGCCAGTCCTACTACCAAATTGAGCAATAAGGCTACCCCCACTACCTGTATCATGTTTTTTTCTAATTTAGCTCCCAAGTACTGCGAGCAGAGTACCGATGTGCCGATGTTGATGACCTCGAATACCAGAAAGGCAAAGGTCACAATCTGGTTGACCACGCCTACGGCAGCCACGCTCTCATCGGAGTATTGGCTCAGCATGATGGTATCTACTGCTCCCAGCATCATGATGAGCAAAGTTTCGATAAAAATGGGTATAACGAGTTTGACCAGTCCTTTGCGGATGCCTGTTTGTTGAGTCATAGTCTGTTTTTATTTTAGGGAACGAGGCGACCCGTTGACAAGGGGCGAGGTCCAGCATACTCAAGACTATCTAAAGCCTTGTCACCTTGTCAACTGGTACCTTGTCAACTATCTTTCTCTTCGGATAAGATTCATGAATTCCTCGCGTGTCTTTGCCTGGTTGAACGCTCCAGTGAAATCGGAGGTGGTTGTGATGGCGTTTTGTTTTTCTACTCCTCTCATTTGCATGCACATGTGTTTGGCTTCTATTACTACCATTACGCCTAATGGGTGCAGCGTTTCCTGAATGCATTCTTTGATTTGCAGGGTCATGCGCTCCTGTACCTGGAGGCGGTGCGAGAATACATCTACTACGCGGGCTATCTTGCTCAGTCCCGTGATGTATCCGTTGGGGATATAAGCTACGTGGGCTTTCCCGTAGAAGGGAAGCATGTGATGTTCACACATGGAGAAGAAATCGATGTCTTTCACCACTACCATCTGGCTGTATGCCTCCTTGAACTTGGCACCTAACAAAATTTCTTTCGGGTCTACCTCATATCCCCGTGTAAGCGTCAGCATGGCTTTGGCTACTCTTTCAGGGGTTTTCACCAGTCCTTCCCGTTCAGGGTCTTCACCCAGCAGGGAAAGTATTTCTTTGTAGTGTGCCATCAGTTTCTGTACTTTCTCTTCCGGGAACTTCAACAAGTTTGTATCAATCATTATTCAATGGGAATGTTAATTTGTTCACGTACAATCGCTACTTCTTTGAATTCGCCGCTTGCTCTTAGTTGGCGCATGGCTACGTGTGCCTCTTCTATGCTCTTGAAATCTCCTACACGGCACAGCCAGCGTGGAGGTTGGAAATACGTATATACCGGCATTTCCGGAAATGTTTCTTTTATCTTCCCGGCTATCCGATTTGCTTCGTTGCGTGCTACGCGCGAATTGTTTCCGGCATATACCTGTACGCGGAAACCTCTTGCCTTCAATGTTTTCGGGGCTGAAGCGGCATAACGTGTACCTATTAGCGAAGTGATGTAGGATTCTGCATGTACCGTTACTACTCCTTCGCCTGCACGGTGTGTCTCCAGGCTTTCCACAATGGTGCGCTGGGCATGCATTGCCGAAACCCACAAGAGTAAAAAGAGGGATAGTAAGTATTTCATGATGTGTGTGTTTTAGGGACTAGACAATCAGGTACGGGGGAACTACGTTCTAAATAGTTTTACTAAATCTATCTAAAACCTAGTCAACCAGTACCTGGTTCCTAGTCAACTATAAAGAATTATTTGAACGCATCGATGATGCCTTTGAAGTCGGCAGCTTTCAAAGCAGCACCACCAATCAATCCGCCGTCTACATCGGGTTTAGCGAACAGTTCTTTGGCATTCGACGGCTTGCAGCTTCCTCCGTACAGGATAGAAGTGTTTTCTGCTACTTTCTGACCGTACTTGGCAGCTACCAGCGAACGGATGTGTGCATGGATTTCTTCTGCTTGTTCGGGAGTAGCGGTTTTACCGGTACCGATAGCCCAAACCGGTTCGTATGCCAGGATAACCTTGCCGAAGTCTTCTGCTGAGAGTGAGAATACAGAAGCCAATTGAGCTTCTACCACTTCGTTTTGCTTGTTTGCTTCGCGTTCTTCCAACACTTCACCGATGCAGAAAATAGGTTTCAGGTTGTTGGCAAGTGCCAATTTCACCTTTTCTGTCAGGATTTCAACGGTTTCGTGATAATAAGCACGACGTTCAGAGTGACCCAGGATAACGTATTGGGCACCTGTAGAAGCTACCATTTCTGCCGAAACTTCGCCAGTATAGGCACCTGAAACTTTGTCTGCGCAGTTTTCTGCACCTACGCCGATGATGTTTTTATCGACAATCGGAGTAACAGAAGCCAGGTGGATAAACGGAGTACAGATGATAACGTCGCAGTTCGGTTTGTCTGCGGTCAACACTTCATTCAGTTCTTTTGCCAAAGCAATACCTTCTTGCAGGTTCTTGTTCATTTTCCAGTTTCCTGCTACAATGTTTTTTCTCATTTTGTTTTAAGTTTTAAAAGGGTTAATATACTATTTTGTCGTTAAGGGGTTAAGAAGTTAAGCCAGTGGCCTGATTCGTATGTATTGACTTAACTTCTTAACTTCTTGACTCTTTCTTCTTTTTCTTCTTGCTCCATTCCAGCCAGCCTAAATCGCATAGGGTCAGGAAGATGAGTGGACCGAAGAACCAGCCGAACACCAATATGATTTTATGCCATGTGTTGGGAGGTTCCAACCGGCCGATGGGAAGTTGGTCTAAAGGTGCATTCAACTGATATTCGTCGGGGATGTTGTTTACGCTCCACTTGTTCAGAATGGTTCCGTCCTTCAGAAGCAACAGGCCCGGATTGGAGCGGATAATGGTTTTCAGGGTAATTTCGTCCATGATGGCAAAAGGATATTCAGCACCGGTATTGTCTTGCCACATCGCGATGTCTTCGTCGGATGAAGCGGTGACACACAAGAAGCTGTATCCATATTCTGAACAGTAGTCGTACACTTCGTTGAATAAATCCATCCCGCTCTCATCGGCGTGCCGCAGGTTGGGCGAGATAAGTAAGAACGTGTAATTGTCATCGTTCAGGATTTCTTCGGTCAGGTCGGTGCCGTCCTCTTGTGAGGTGAGGTGAAAATCGTGAGTAGGCGGTTCGTAGCCTTTCTCTTTTACCCGCGTTTGGGCTTCGACGAATGTCCATGTCGAGTCGGAGGGAAAATTGTCGATGGTAAATTCTTGCTCTTTCCCGTCTTTAGCATAGATGAATGTTGTCTCGTAAGTTGTGAGTTTCACCCCTTCGGGGATTTCCATTCCTTGGCGGATGTTCATGCCGATGTGATAAGGACGGAAATCGAATACGGGCAGTTCGCGGACACAGTAGATGGAGAATACGATGATGAACACCACGGTGTAGAGGGCTATCAGCCAGTCTACCTTTTCGGTGACCAGTTTCCTGATGTAGGTTTTCCGATAACGGAATACAGTGATGGCGGCAAGTAACAGCACGATGTTCTTGCCAAAGGTTTCCCAGTTGGTCAGGATAATAGCATCGCCGAAACAGCCGCAATCTGCTATCGGATTGTCAATGGCAAGCCATAGGGTGAGTGGAGTCATGAATGCCATGACCAGCAGGAGCAATGTGGAGGTCGCTTTGCGGTGGATGCCAAACAGCAGATAGACACCCAATGTAAACTCGAATGCCCCCATTGCCATGGAACCTACGTATGGGACGAACTGTGGAACAACCTGAAGCAGGCCCCACGCTTCCAGATAATCTTGTATCTTATAGGCGGTGCCGAAAGGGTCGTTCGCTTTCACGAATCCGGAGAAGATGAATACGGCTGCCAGCAGGAAACGGCAAACGTTTACTCCGACGACAAGGGCTCTATGTAAGCATTTATTCTCCAAATTCCAGTTTGATTAAAGCGAATACTGCATAATTAATCATATCCATGTAGTTGGCGTCTACGCCTTCCGAAACCAATGTGTTCCCACTCAATGCTTCAATCTGCTTGGTGCGGTACAGCTTCATCAAAATCAAGTCGGTGTACGACGTAATGCGCATGCTGCGCCACGCTTCGTCATAATCGTGATTCTTTCTCAGCATCAGTTCCATGGCATCTTTGGCATATTTGTCGTATAGTTCCAAGGCTTGTGCTTCGGTGATATCTTCCTTTTCTGCATAGCCCAGTTCCAGTTGGATCAGTCCGATGATACCATAGTTGACTATTGCCATAAATTCGGGGCGTATGCCCTCGTTTACCAGATTGACACCTTTGATTTCGATGCTTCGGATACGGTTCGCCTTGATAAACAGCTGGTCGGTTACTGAAGAAGAACGCATAATGCGCCATGCGGCTCCGTAATCGTGCAGCTTTTTGGCGAACAAATCCCGACAGGTGGTGATGACGTGCTCAAATTGTTCTTTCGTATCTTTCATACGCTTGTATCATGAATTTATGTCGCAAAGTTACGATTTTCCTGGTAAAGCGCGTAATAAATCGGTAAGATTTGTCGGATTTATGTAGGAAGTTAAAAAAGTGAAGGAGTTAAGAAGCAATATCCTATCAGGCTCTTAACTCCTTAAACCACTTATTTGTACGATTGTTTATAGATATTCAGTACTTCATCGTCGGTCAGCGGACGAGGATCGAGGGTAAAGAGGCTGCCCATGGTATCTCGTGCATTTTGTACCATCTTGGGAAAGTCTTCTTCTTTGATACCCCAGTCGCTCAATTTGATGTTGTCTACGTGACATTCGCGTTGCATGCGTACCAGTGCATCAATGAAATCGCTCGGACGGTTGCTCTTTTGTTGGGTCATGACATCTGCCATTTTCATAAAACGTTTCATGCAGTCGTTGCGGAAAGTTTCGAAGTAGGCTGTACTGATGGCAATCAGTCCGGCTCCATGAGGCAGTTCGGGATAATAGGCACTCATGGCATGTTCCATAGAATGTTCGGAAATGCAACAAGATGTAGCTTCTACCAGCCCGGCCAGTGTGCTGGCCCATGCTACTTTGGCGCGTGCTTTGATGTCGCGTCCGTCATTGACGGCTACCGGCAGGTATTTATAGAGCAGGCGGATAGCTTCCAGTGCGTACAGGTCGCTTATAGGAGTAGCACAATTGGCAAGGAAGCCTTCTGCTGCATGGAAGAAGGCATCGAAGCCCTGATATGCCGTGAGATGGGGAGGTATGGTAACCATCAGCGTCGGGTCGACAATGGAGAGTACAGGAAAGGTAAGTGGGCATCCGAATCCGATTTTTTCCTGTTTCTCTTCGTTGGTAATCACTGTCCATGGATCGGCTTCCGTACCGGTTCCGGCTGTGGTCGGTATGGCTACAATGGGAAGTGCTTTTGTGACCGGACGCCCTTTGCCCGTACCTCCGTTTACGTAGTTCCAGTAATCACCATCATTGCATGCCATGACGGCGATGGCTTTTGCAGAGTCGATGCTGCTTCCTCCTCCCAACCCGATGATAAAGTCGCATTTCTGCTCGCGGCAGATGGCTGCGGCTTCCATAACATGTGTCTTGATGGGATTAGGAAGAATCTTATCGTATACAATGGCACTGACATCGTTTTCAGTAAGGTATCCCAATACTTTATCCAGGTATCCATATTTTTTCATGGACGTTCCGCCGGATATGACTATCATGGCTTTTCTGCCGGGAAGTGTTTCGGTAGCTAATTTCTTTATTTCACCGCACCCGAACAATATCTTGGTGGGTACGTACAAACTAAAAACTGGATTTGAGTTCATATCTGTTTGCTTTTAAAGGTTCATCATTTTCAAAGATACGAATAAAACCATTGCTTGTTGCCGGCAGAGTGTTAATTTTTTCAATTTAGAAGCTGTTTTGAATTTATCGTGCGATGATTTGGGATGAGTTTTTGAGGCATTTTCGCTTGTGTGATGAGGAAGATAGCGGGCTATCTGACGAAGAACAGGGGCGAAAAGGACCAAAAAATCGCCCAAAGCACACACGAAAACGGATACATCAAGCCAAGAAAAACTTTTTGGAGAAATTCAAAAACAGCTTCTTAGGGCTTGTTTAATTTTGTTCAGGTTAAGAGCCTGTCTTAAATCTTCCAATAAAATGAGGACTCCTTGTCGGCTAAAGGACATTCATATTAATATTCTATCAGGATTCTTTTGCGTTTGTTTCCGCTCTGTGTTTCTGATTTCGGGGTTATTGTTGCTTTTTATAACTTACAATGGCCCACAGATAAAGCACAGTGGCAAAAATGGCAAGTGTACCCAGCTGCGGCAGAATATCGGTGAGACTGCTTCCTTTCAGGTACACCATGCGCATGATTTCCATAAAATAACGCAATGGATTGGCGTAGGTGATGCATTGTGCCCACTGGGGCATGCTGCTGATGGGGGTAAACAATCCGCTCATCAGAATGAATATCAGCATACAGAACCACATGACAAACATGGCTTGTTGCATGGTGGCTGAATAATTGGAAATGACCAGTCCTAAACCAGACACCACGAAGGTAAATACGATGGTGGCAATGTAGATGCAAAAGATATTCCCCGAAGGAGTAAGTCCGTATACCAGCCATGCCAACAGCATACAAAGGTTGAGAACGATGAATCCGATAAGCCAATAGGGTAATAACTTACTGAGTATGAAAGTGAATCGGCTTACGGGAGTGACATTGATTTGCTCGATGGTACCGGCTTCTTTTTCGCCTACAACGTTCAGTGCCGGAAGAAATCCGCAGAGCAGTACGAGCAACATGGTCATCAGTGCCGGAACCATGTAATTCTTGTATTCAAGGTGTGGATTGAACAGGTAGCGTATGGAAGTGTTTCCGGCAGGTGCAAGAATCTGGTTTAAATACGAACTGCCCAATCCACCTTTAGTCCCGTTGACGGCATTGACGGCAACCAGTGCTGAGGCAGGTCTGCCGTTCACTTGTTCTTTTTCAAAACCACGAGGTATTTCCAACAGCATGTCGGCACGGTCTTTCTCGATGGCTTCCAGTCCGTCACGATACGTGTCGGGCAGTCCGGTCAGCTTAAAATAAGGCGATGCTTCGATTCGGTGTACCAGACGTTCGGAAGAAGGGCTATGGTCGTTGTCGATAATCACAATGCGCAGGTCTTCTATTTCCAGGGTGGCAGCCCATGGTATAATCAGCATCATCATGCATGGGAAAAGCAGAATGAGACGTGGCAGGAAACTGTTGCGTGCCAGTTGCTTGAACTCTTTTTCTATCAGGTAGCGTAGTGTCATAGGCTTTCATTCTAAACGGTTCTTGAATTTGCGGGCAGTGATGCCTATCAGGGCGATGGCCATTACCAGCAGGACGGTTACTTCGTGCCAGACGTAGGCAAGTGGTACACCTTCTATCATGAGTTTTCGTACCAGGTCGACGTACCAGCGTGCCGGAATGAGACAGGAGAGGGCTTGCAGAATACCCGGCATACTTTCGATGGGAAAGATGATGCCCGACAGGATGATGGTGGGAATCAGCATCACCATGCCTGATACAAGCATGGCTGCTACCTGTGTCCGGACAAGGCACGACACGAGCAATCCTAATGCCAGCGAGACGAAGATGAACAGCAGGGATACACTCAGCAGGCTGAACAGATTGCCTGCAATGGGAACCTGGAGTACAAATACCGAGAGCAGCAGAATGGTGGTCAGGTTGATAAGGGACAAGACGAAATAGGGTACTGCTTTCGAGAGGATGACAAACAACGGATTGACGGGAGAGACAAGCAAGACTTCCATCGTTCCGGTTTCTTTTTCGCGTACAATGGAAATGGAGGTCATCATCGCACATATCAGCATCAGGATAAGCCCCATTACGCCTGGTACGAAGTTGTAGGCACTTTTCATTTGTGGATTATAGAGCAGCTTGCCCGATACGATGAGGCTGGGGGAAGCATCTGCTTTTGTTCCGGTCCGTTTGATGGCATTTAGGGCGGTATGCAGGATTCCATTGGCATACGTGCTCCGTGTGACGGCAAGGTTGGGATCCGTGGCATCGGCTATTAGCTGGATATCTTCTGCATCCATACGCAAGCGATTCAGGTCGGAAGGGAAAACTACTGCCAGTTCTATCCGGTTCCGTTTAAACAACCGGTCTATTTCATCGGGCGAATGTACGATGTATTTTACATGGAAGTATTCGCTGGCATCCAGCCGCTCGACTATACGTTGCACTTCTGCATCGCTAGAAGGCATCAGTACGGCGGTCTCTACATTGCGTACTTCGGTAGAGATAGCAAAGCCGAAAAGGATAATCTGTACGATGGGCATTCCTATCAGTATCAGCATCGTGCGCCGGTCGCGCAGGATGTGACAGAACTCTTTCCGGATAAAGGCGATAAATTGTTTCATAGTCGTATGTTTCTTTTTTTACCATAGAGGAAAAATTAAAGTCTCTGTGTGCTTCGGTTCCTCTATGATGAGCTGTCAGTTCCCGTTTCGTTTCGCTTCGCGTGCCAGGAGTCGGAACACTTCATCCATATCCTTGGCATTGAACATCTCTTTTAATTTTGCCGGTGTGTCGAGTGCTCGGATGCGTCCGTCTACCATCATCGAGATGCGGTCGCAATATTCTGCTTCGTCCATATAGTGTGTGGTGACGAATACCGTGATGCCTTGGTGTGCAGCCTGGTAAATTAGTTCCCAGAACTGGCGGCGAGTGGCAGGGTCTACGCCTCCGGTAGGTTCGTCAAGGAATACCAGCTGGGGGCGATGGAAAATAGCTACAGAGAATGCCAGTCGTTGTTTCCAACCCAAGGGAAGCTCGCGTACCAAGGTGTGGCGACTTTCATACAGTCCAATGCGGTGAAGCATCTCCTCGGCGCGAGGCGGTATTTCCTTGTCGGGTACACCGTAGATTCCGGCAAAGAGACGCACGTTTTCCCATACGTTCAAGTCTTCGTAGAGTGAGAATTTCTGGCTCATATATCCGATGCGCCGTTTGATTTCTTCGCTCTGCGTGTATACGTCGAAGCCCATAACTTCAGCATTTCCTCCGGTAGGCAGGCTCAGTCCGCAAAGGATGCGCATGGCAGTGGTCTTGCCGGCTCCGTTGGCTCCTAGGAAGCCGAATATCTCTCCGCTTTTCACTTCGAACGAGATGTGGTCGACTGCCGTAAAATTGCCGAACTGTTTTACCAGTCCGTTGACGCGGATGATGGTTCTGGTTTCGGTATTATCTATATCGCGTTGCAGGCCGGGCGGGCATAAGATGTTGCGGAAACGGTCGAGAATGACTGCTGGGGTATCGATGCCCCGTACATTTCCTTCTTGTAAAAAGGCAATCCGGTTACAACGTCTGGCTTCGTCCATAAAGGGAGTCGAGACCACGATGGTCATCCCTTGCGTACGGAGCTTAGCCAGTATCTGCCAGAATTCTTTACGTGATACGGGGTCGACTCCTGTTGTCGGTTCGTCCAGGAAAAGTATTTCCGGTGAATGCACCAATGCACAGCAGAGAGCGAGTTTTTGTTTCATTCCTCCCGAAAGGGCTCCTGCCCGTCGGTTGGCGAAGGGGGCTATTTGTTCGTAAATGTCTTTTATTTGTCCGTAATGGGCTTTTACGGTAGTCTGGAAAACGGTGGCGAAGAAATTCAGGTTTTCTTCTACCGTCAGGTCTTGATACAAGGAGAAACGTCCAGGCATATATCCTATACGTTTCCGTATCTCTTTATATTCTTTTCGTACATCGTAACCCATCACCGATGCTGTGCCTGTATCCGCATTCAGAAGGGTAGTCAGAATGCGGAATAACGTGCTTTTCCCTGAACCGTCGGGACCAATCAGTCCGAACAGTTCACCTTGTCCTATCTCAAAAGACACTTCGTGGAGGGCTTTTGTCTTTCCGTAGTATTTGCTGATGCCTTTGACTTCAATCACTTTCATCGGTTTGGAATTTTACTTTGCCATACATGCCCAGTTTGATGATACCGTCATTGCGGACAGCTATCTTTACGGCATATACCTGATTGGCACGTTCATCATCGGTCAGGATAGTTTTGGGGGTGAACTCTGCCTCGTCGGCTATCCAGCTCACGATACCGGCATAAGTTTTCAGGTTGTCGTCGCCGAAATCGGCATATACTTTTGCTTCCATTCCAATACGGACCGATGCAAGTTGTGTAGATGTGATGTAAGCGCGCAGGAAGATGTGTTCGGTATCGGCAATTTTGAACAGTGGCTTTCCTACCGATGCCAGTTCGCCTGGTTCGGCATATTTGGCAAGGACGGTACCGTTGATAGGAGCCACAATGTGACATTTCTGCAGTTGGTCTTCTATCTGCGCCATTTGGATGGCGACTGAAGAACTCTGTTCGTTCAAACTGGCTGTACTATTATATAAGGTAGAGCGTTGGGCTTCGAGTTGGCTTTCCAATACGGCTATCTGCGATTCCCAGTCGTCCAGTTGCTTGCGGTTGGCTGCATTTGCTTTTAACAGGTTCTCTACGCGTGCCCGTTCGCGTTGTGCTGTGGCAAGTTGTTCTTGCAGGGCAGCTATCTGTTTGCGGATGTCGGGCCGCTGGTTGTCTACCGACTTCATATTTGCCTGAAGTTGCAGTTTTTTCAGATAGAGCTGGACAGTATCGGTCAGCCCTACTTCTTCTCCTTGTTTCAGCCGGACACCTTCTTCTGCATCCAGACGGAACAGTTTGCCGTTGCTTTCGGCAGACACGATAATCTCAGTGGCTTCAAAGGTGCCTGTCGCATCGAAGTCGATGTCCGGATGGCAGGATGCCAGCAGTATGCTTGTCAGTGAGGCAAAAAATAAAGAATAAGTTTTCATACGTTTGAGGTTATGGGTTTATGGTCGGTTGGTTGTTGGTAAGGTGCTGTTGCTGGTATTGGTGCATCAGCAGTTGGATTTCGTGTAACGCTTTGGCTTGTCGGGCAAGGCTTTCAGCGGTTACTTCGCGTAACATTTCAGTCACGCTTAGCGTGCCGTTGGCTACTTTGGCTTCAGCAGATTGCCGGATGTTGCTGCGCAAGCGGATGATTTCGTCATCGTCTTTCATCTGTTTCTGGAGTGCAAGCAGGATGCCGTCTTGTTCAGCCAGTTGCAGTCGGGTATTGAAGAGGAACAGGTCGCGGTTGCTTTCTATCTGCAAGCGGCGGGTATCCAGCTTCCGTTTGTCGTTTTTCAGGGTATACAAGTTACCGAAGTTCCACGTGAGACGTGCTCCTACGATGTAATATGCCCGGAATTGGTCTTTCAGAAAGTCCAGTCCAGGATTGCCGTATGCGCCTTGTGCGAAGAGTCCGATGCGGGGCATATAGCCTGCTTGCAGGTTGTGACGTTCCACTTCGAGGCTTTGTACTTGTGCATTATACAGGTCCAGCTCCGGCCGGGCGATACGGAAAGCAGTCTTGTCATCGGGGGAGACAGGGCGTATCAGCTGGGTTTGTTCGTCCAAAGGCTTGCCGGTGAGCAGCGAAAGCATGCGCAGGTAGGCGGTGCGGTTGGCGGTGAGCTGTGTCCGTTGCTGACGGGTGTTGAGGATTTCCACCTGCACGGCATCTACATCGGCATCGTTGGCTATGCCGTTGTCACGATAAGCACGTATGTTTTTCAGGTTGCGTTGCAGGTCTTCTTCAAGCAGGCGGTTCTGTTCCAGTTGTTCGTCTATCAGCAGGATGCCGAAGAATACTTGGTTTACCTGTTCATTCAGGGCGTACATCGTGACGTTCAATTGCCTCCTGCTTTCTTCGGTTTCGGTTTTGACTTGTTCCTTTCTGGCTCGGATGTTGCCTCCGTCCCAGATGTTTTGTGTTACTTCCAACTGTATTTGATATTGGTCTTTGGGCAATCCCTTCATGCCGATGCCGGGGATGTCGAACGGGAAAGTGGTGGCTTCGCTTTGGTAGGATACTTTTCCACTGAGGCTGACTTGGGGCAGGTTGCCGCGGGTTGCATTGTCAAGTGTGTATTGTTCTGACAGGCGGAGCAGGTCGTATTGCCTTGCCAGCGGATAGTTTTGTTGCGCGGCAGCCCGGCACTCGTCCAGGGTCACCTGTCCGAAAGAGGAAAGGCAGAAGCATCCCACCAGCATCAATAAACAGGTTCGTATCATAAGCATGTCGTTTTTTAAGGTTCTTTTTGCAAATATAGATTGTTCTGTTCAGATTCAGAAGTTCCATTACTTGTTTCAAATGTTCTATTTGTTTGATTTTGTACTGGCTATCTCCTGTTTTTGCTGTGAATTATTATCTTTGCAGGAGGTAGAGAACATTGGTTTATCTTAAAATTTAGGATATGGAACAGAAAGACTTTTTTTTGCTTGCTTTGCAACAGATACACGATTTTCCTTTTACACGGTGTAATGCGAGTCGTTTCATCACTCCCGAACTGGGTTTTGTGCGTTCGGTAGAGGGGATGGACGAGATTGCGGAGTCAATTCTGATACCGGGAAGACCCTATCGCCTGACAGAAGGACGGATTGTTTATATCCAGTCGGGATATATCCGGGCTCGTATTAATTTACGTGAAGTGACGGTTTCAGGCGGGCAGCTGATTGTGTCTTCGCCAGGAGCTGTGCTTGAGTTTGAGGAAATGCCTGCGAATATGGATGTGACCATGCTGGCCTTTACTGATGACTTTATGGAAGGTTGGCAAAAAGAGCCTTTGTTGCATGCTTATCTGCAAGGTGGACTTTTTTTTGCTGTCGATTTGGATGAGAAGGAACGAAAGCGGCTGGAAGTGTTTTTGGACCTGATTTGGGAAGTGTTGCACGACGAACCTTTTCCGCGTGACACTGTCCGAAGCCTCATTTCTGCTTTGTTTCGTCAGATAGAAGTATTTTATCATCGCGATGCTGCGGTGGCGCGTCAGGAGCATACCCGGCAGGAAGAAATATTCAACCGGTTCTTGAAACTTGTTAACAGATATGCCGTACATGAGCGGAACATCACTTTTTACGCCGATGAACTGTATTTGAGTCCACGTTACCTGAGTACGCTTATCAAGCAGGTCAGTGGGCGGACGGTGATGGACTGGGTCAATGCTGCGGTGGTACAGGAAGCCAAATTACAACTGCGCCATACCGACAAACTGGTATATCAAATAGCTGATGACTTGAATTTTCCCAATGCTTCGTTCTTCTGCAAGTTTTTCCGACGGATGACTGGAAAGACACCACATGCTTATCGGGATGAAGACTGAGTGAAATAAAATGCCACAGATTACACCGATTATATAATGAATGAAAAAATCGGTGTAATCTGTGGTGAAAAACAGAGGGCTGCTTTATTTCTTCTTGGCAGCAGGCTCTTCAATGTCAACCAGTTCTACTTCAAAAATCAGTGTAGAGAAGGGTTTGATTTTACCCGTGTTGCGTGAGCCATAGCCCAATTCTTGCGGGATGTAGAGAATCCACTTCGAACCTACCGGCATCATGGTCAGCGCTTCGGTCCATCCTTTGATGACTTGGTCTGCACGGAAGCTGGTCGGTTCTTTGCGTTTGTAAGACGAATCGAATTCTGTACCGTCGATTAACGTGCCTTTGTAGTGTACTTTCACTCTCGATGTCTTTTCGGGTACTTTGCCGTTACCTTCTTTCACAACCTTATATTGTAAGCCGCTCGGAGTAACTTTCACACCTTCCTTGGTCTTGTTGGTGGCAAGGAAGTCTTCGTTCTGTTTCTTGTAGTCGGCATATTTCTCGGCAAGTGCCTTTTCTTTGATGGCATCTACGCGAGTACGTACGTACAGGCTGGCAGAGTCGGCAGAGAAGAGAGATTGTTCTTTCACTGCAGCGATGAATCCGGCAAGGAAGTTTTCTTTCGTCAGGCTTTGTGCAGAGTCACCTTCAAAAATTTGGCCGTTGATGGCATCGAACATCTGACCGCTGACTTGTTGTCCGATTTGCATACCCATCAGGTAAGCTCTTTCTTTATCTTCCGTTGTCTTTATGCCTTGTTCGATACCGCGGATGAAATCATCATAATAGGCCGAATCAATCCCCATGCGGCCAAGTGCATAGTCTTGCAGTCCTTGTGTGTTGCTTACACCCATCATGTATGAGAGGGTGTCCACTTCGGTTTTCATGTTGGCTTTCGGTCCTTGTGCGCACGATGCCATGCCTCCAGCGATAGCCAATGCCATTAAAAAAGGAGTCTTTTTCATTTGCTTGATGTTTTTATATTTGTTGTTGATAATTCTTGTTCAGCAGTTTAAGCACTGTCGTAACACACACAGGTAACGTATATTCCATTCTTCTGATGGACACAGATAAATAATTAAAACTGTGCACGTCTGCTTTTGTCGCCTGTGTGCCGTTAATTATAATACTTCAATCAGCTCCACTTCGAAGATGAGCGTGCTGTGCGGAGGAATCATCTCGCCTGCACCTTGTGCGCCGTAAGCAAGGTCGGACGGGATGTAGAGTTTCCATTTTGCACCTTCCGACATCAGTTGCAGTGCTTCCACCCAACCTTTTATTACTTGGTTCACGCCGAATACGGCAGGTTCGCCCCGCTTGATGGAACTGTCGAATAATGTTCCGTCTATCAAAGTGCCTTCATAGTGGCACCGTACGCGGTCGGTGGCTTTTGGCTTTTTGCCATTGCCTTCCTTGATTACTTCGTATTGCAGGCCGCTGGGAAGGGTCACGATGTTCGGTTTCTTCTTGTTTTCTTCCAAGAAAGTTTTTCCCTTGGCTATGTTTTCCGCATTGGCTTTTTCTTCCAGTTCGGTAAAGAACTTATTGACGATTTCGCGTGCTTCGTTATGCGTAATGGCAGTCTTGTTGCCTTCTAATACGTCTTTTACTGCTTGTGCAAAATCGTTTACGTCGATGCTGCGGGCGCCCATACTCCACAAGTTCTGACCTATGCCTAAGCCAATGGCGTAACTGAATTTATCCATAAAGTCTTTGAGTTAAAAGATATTGTTTTTCTTTAGTCGGCGCAAAGGTATCTTTTTTATTTGAATAAGAGCTTCTGTAAGCGATTAAATTTTCTTATTTTTGTATGGTTAATCGTATGAAGGAGGAACTTGCGTATGAAAAAGTTGGTTATATTGACAGGAGCAGGCATGAGTGCCGAGAGCGGAATCAGTACTTTCCGCGACTCTGGAGGGTTGTGGGAGCAGTATCCCGTAGAACAAGTGGCTACACCCGAAGGCTATCGGGCGAACCCGAAGTTGGTAATAGATTTCTATAACGCGCGGCGTAAGGAACTACAACGCGTGAAGCCCAACCGCGGGCATGAGCTGATAGCCGAATTGGAAAAGGACTTCGACGTGACGGTCATTACACAGAACGTCGACAACTTGCACGAACGGGCAGGAAGCCACCATGTCATTCATCTGCATGGGGAACTGACCAAGGTTACATCGAGCCGGGACCCGAACAATCCGGCATACATCAAAGAGTTGAAGCCCGAAGAATGGGAAGTGAAGATGGGCGACCTGGCCGCCGACGGCTCCCAGCTCCGTCCGTTCATCGTGTGGTTCGGCGAGGCGGTGCCGATGATAGAAACCGCCATCGGATACGCCGAGCAAGCCGATATATTCGTCATTATCGGCACTTCGCTCAATGTGTATCCTGCGGCCGGACTGCTCAATTATGTGCCGTCTCGTGTACCGGTGTACCTTATCGACCCGAAAGAAGTCACCATTGTTTCGGGCAGGAAGGTGCATGTTATCCGCAAGGGAGCTTCGGAAGGAATGGAAGAATTAAAAAATATGTTATTAAAAGAACGGTGATAAACAAATCTTCCCTATATTTGTTCCATCATATAAAAGAACATTATAGCTAACTTAAAACAATTGGACGTATGAAAAAGTACATTTGCACCGTATGTGATTGGGAATACGATCCCGCTAAAGGTGATCCCGATAACGGCATCGCTCCGGGCACAGCATTCGAAGACCTGCCCGAAGATTGGGTTTGCCCGGTTTGTGGAGTAGGAAAAGAAGATTTCCAACCGGTAGAGGAGTAAATTCCTTTAGAGGTTAGAAAAGCCGAAAGCCGGTCTGCGTAGCGTAATGCTTGCAGGCCGGCTTTCCTGGTTTCGGGGCTACGGAAACCGATGCAACCGGATGCCCAACCGGAGCCAATAATAGTCTCAGGCAGTTTTAATATACTGAAACTTTAGTTTTAATGCACTGAAACTACAGTTTTAGTGCTATTATACTTCTGAAGAAACTGCCTTGTGTTGTCATTCCTTATCATTCCCTGTTTTTTTTTACCGGTATTCGTATAGCTTCACATGCAGGATTTGGAAGTTGTCCACTCCGATGCGTGCGTGCCGTCCCTGGTGATCTTGATCGCCATTATAGCGCCGGATGAAGTTCAGGCTCCCGTCTTCGTTTACGCTGACTTCGTCTACCGAACCAATGCCGATGCGTTTTTCATTCTTCCACCGGACGGCAGACGCTTGACGGCCCTCGCCTTCCAATACGAATCCGTCTTCGCCTAACTTGGCTTGCGCCGTGCTCAAAGCGGCTTCTTCTTTGCTTTTAAATTCGACCACGATGCCGCTTCCGGCTATCAGGTATTCGTCTTCAGCCATCCGGATGACCAGTCCTCCTCCTTCCGGCCATACACTTCCATCGGTGGCACGTGAATCCCACGGCAAGGTAAAGAAGTGCTTACATATTAATAATGTGTTATCCCATGCAAGGGTGCGTTCTTTCTCGGTTTGGTCGAAAAGTAAGCCTTTCATGGCTCCCTGCCCCTGGTAACGGGTGATGAGAGGCATCAGTTCTTTCAGCTTGAGGTAGCTTTGGGTCAACTGGTAACTGGGACGGTCGGGCGCGTCTTCTATGGAGAACGGGCTGAAACCGATGCCGTCGTGCTCGCCGAATACATAAAAGGCACGCACACCATCATTAGGCTCCAGACGGATTTCAGGTATAAAAAGCGGGTTGTTGTGCAGCTTATATTGTGCGGTCCAGCCGGTAAACCCTTTGTCGTAGAGGTCGGGAGCCAGCAGGTCAATGCCCGGAGCGGCACAATGCCAGATATCGATGAGATGAGCCAGCGGTCCTGCCGACGGATATTCACCGGGTTTGCGCCCGCGACTATTCATGGCGGCATTGACATACATAGGCAAGTTGTACGCTTCCCGTCCGCACTGAATCATACGTTCCACATACGTGGCATAGTGCCATGCCATAAAGATTTCATCGGTATACAGGTCGGTGCCGAACACCTTCTGCCAGTTTCCTTCGGTCTTTCCTCCCGCTTTTTGCCATTTTTCTGCCAGCCACGGGTGGAGCGTCTTTTTGTTCTTTACCAGGTAATCGGCCAACTCTTCAGGGATGGCTGATTGGAACAGGCGGTTGGCTTCTTCCGAATAGTCGCGTGCGCTTTCCAGCATACCGATTTCGTTTTCTACCTGTACCATGATGACGGTATGTTTGTCCCCGTCGGTTTCGGAAAGATGCCGCATGAACGCTTTAAAAGCTTTGCTATCCGCCTGGAATACATTGTCCGAGAAAGGACTGGCTATCTCCAGCGGCTTACCCGTCTGGGTCCGTACGCGCGGATACTTCTTGTAGTCTTGCTTGAACCATAGCGGGGCATAGCAGCTCATAGAGTTTTTCCATGCGCCGAACCAGAGAAAGACGATTCTCAAGTCGTTTGCCCGTGCCTGTGTAATGGCGTGGTCTACCAAAGAGAAATCGAATGTCCCCTCTTCGGCCTCTATCAGATCCCAGTAAGCAGGCACCAGTACCGTATTCAGCCCGGTGCGTTTCAGCTTGGGAAAGATGCGGTCGATGTCATACGGTGAAGATGCGGACGAGTTTCCCAGTTCCCCTCCTAAAATAAGGTAGGGACAATTATCGACAATCAGTTGTTTGGCAGAACCTTGTTGCTGCCAGTGTGGAGTAGGTTGTGCCAGAGCTGTAGATAAAAGGACTCCGGCAAGTAGGGAAAGGATGGAACGTTTTTTCATAAGTAGATTTGTTTAGATGATGTCGCAAATATAATAGTATTATCAAAAAATCCCAAATGCCGATTAGCACGAATTATGTCGTACAACATAAGATGTATGGTTTCTGATAGTTTATGTAACATTTAACATAGTAGATGTAACAGGGGCGATACATATTATGGAGCGGTATGGATTTGTGCATTTAGCTGATGTCATCGTTCCTGTCTGCTGTATCCGTTCCGTTCGCCGTGCATTACTAAACTGTATGTGTTATTATCTTCGTCTGGTGTAAGATTAATAATCTTCCGCTTGTAAGATTAATAATCTTGCAGCCTGAAGATTAGAGTTTATGTAATTTAGATTTGTTATATATCGCGCATACGCGTACCTTTGCAACATGAATTACCGCGACCATAAAGACAACAGCAAAAGTTTCCGTGCCTTGACGGGAGTTAGCCATGAACAGTTTTGTGCGCTTCTCCCTT
>NZ_JACSPP010000119.1 GCF_014837065.1 Phocaeicola intestinalis | reverse complement strand
TATAAAGAAGAGTTGGAGTCACTTCTGACTCTTAAATTCCGTTTGTCTAATTCGCAAACCATTTCTTTTTGACTATATCGAGCAAGACAGTTTGGGGCGTGTATGGATAGGAACACAGGAGGGGCTTTACGTTTGGCAAAACAAAGTATTGAAAAAAATGGTCTCTTCACACAGTTTCGTGCGGATACATTGCTTTTCAGAGTATGTTTGTTTCATTACTGCCAAAGGTGAAATATGGTGTATAGGAAAGGATGAGCAACGGGCGACAAAGAAGGCTGAATTGCCGAATGTATGTTCAGGATATGATTTACCGGGTAATGCAGCGATTGGTAATCAATGGTTGATTTTCACGGGTGATGCTAGTTTTGTCTTTTTACCTGCTACCGGTGAGCTATCTCGTGCACCGGCTTCCTGGAATATTCCAGGGGCAGAGATAATAACAGATAATTGTGGAAATTACTGTGCATACAACAAAACCGGACATTTATATTATATCCAGGCAAAGACGGGTGAGGTGATGTCTTTCCGATTGATGCAGGAAGAAAAAGTACAGCTGATAGATAAGGAACGTTATCATGTTGTGCGTGATTCACGTGGCATTCTTTGGATTTCCACTTATGGAAATGGTTTTTATACATATGATTTGCATACTGGACATTTGTCACATTTCAAAGCAGATGACACACGTTCTTCTGTTTTGCTTTCAGATGAGTTGTTATATATGATGGAAGACCGTTCGGGTAGTATCTGGATTGGTGCCGATCATACAGGTGTGTCTCACCTGAAGATGGTAGACAAAATATCAGATTTGTTTTATCCTGAACCTCAAGGTGAAGATAAAAGCTTGTATAAGAATAATGTACGGACTTTGCCATCTCTCTCTGATGGCGATATTTATATGGCTACACGTAACGGAAAAGTTTATCTTTACGATTCTACGTTTTCGCAGAAAAAATATGAGAAGGAATATGTCAGTAATGTCTATTCAGTTTGCGAAGATACGGCTGGTGGATTGTGGCAGGGTATGCGGGGAGGAGGATTAAGATCGGCAACCGTTTGTGGTTGCATCATGCAGATAATCCGGCTTCTTTGGCTTCTGACGATGTTTATTCTTTGTTGAGGGATCGCAAGGGCCGGATGTGGGTCGGTACCTTTGGAGGTGGGCTTGATTTGGCACTTCCCGATGGGAAAGGAGGATATATCTTCCGGCATTTTTTCAATGATTCTTATGGACAGAAACGTATCCGTATGTTGGTTGAAGACCGGAATGGCTGGATTGGGGCTGCGACGAGCGACGGAGTGTTTATTTTTCGTCCCGAACGTTTGCTGGCAGATGAGCAGGCATATTATCATTATAACAGGCAAAACGGGAATTTACGGAGTAATGAAATCCGACATCTTTTGCAAGACCGTAACGGTAATCTGTGGATAGCTGAAGCGGGAGCCGGTTTCAGTATCTGCAAACCAGGTGATGATTATGCTCGGCTTCGTTTTTCGCATTACGGAGTGAGTGATGGCTTGGTAAACGATATGATACAGGCTTTTGCTGAAGATTCTAAAGGGAATATTTGGATTACCACCGAATATGGAGTTTCGTGTTTTGATGTATCTTCGAAGACTTTTCTGAATTATTTCTTATCGATGCAGATGTTGCAGAATGTTTATAACGAGACTTCCGCACTAGCTTTGCCAGACGGGAGAATCCTGATGGGTTCCAATGATGGGGTTACTGTGGTTGATCCTTCACGGGTTAATACTGACCGTCGTATACCGTCTGTGACTTTTACTGACCTACGATTGAACGGTGTTTCAGCCGGGAGTAGTGGGACAGAGCGTCTATTCGAGAAATCATTGCCTTATACCTCTTCGGTACAGTTGGATTACAGCCAGCATTCGTTTACTGTTTATTTCTCTACTTTGGATTATTCGGCTATTGTGCCGCCTCGATTTACCTATCAGTTGCAGGGGTATGATAAAGGATGGAGTGTGCCTTCGGTATTACCTTGGGGTACTTATAAGAATCTTCCCCCTGGCACTTACAAGTTGCATGTGAAGGCATGCAATTCGTTCGGACAGTGGGGCGATGATTATACGACACTTGAGATTGTTATTGTTCCACCTTTTTGGCGTACTGGGGGGCATTTGTCATTTATTTGTTCTTGCTAGGGAGTCTGATGTATGTGGCATGGCGTGTCGTGCGTCGCATGGATGATTTGCGGAACAAGGTCAAGGTGGAAAAAGAACTGACCGAGTACAAATTGAGGTTCTTTACCCATATATCCCACGAATTCCGTACGCCGCTTACGCTGATTCAGGTTGCTCTGGACAAGATGAATCAGGTGAAAGTGATTCCGAAAGAGATGGTATCTTCTGTCCGTATGATGGATAAAAGTGCCCGGCGTATGTCACGACTTGTTAATCAGTTGCTTGAATTCCGGAAAATGCAGGAAAAGAAGCCTGTGCTTTCGTTGGAAGAAGCAGATGTCATTGCTTTTTTGCACGAAATATACTTGAATTTTAAGGAAGTGGCTGAATCTAAAAGAATGGATTTCCGTTTTCTTCCTTCTGTTCCGTCTTATAAGATGTTTCTGGATAAAGAGAAGCTGGACAAGATAGTTTACAATTTGCTTTCCAATGCATTTAAGTATACTCCTTCCGGTGGAAAGGTTGATTTTTCGGTTCAGGTGGATGAAACAATTCATCAGCTTGTTATCCGCGTGGTTGATACAGGGGTGGGAATACTGAAAGAAAAACGTGAACAACTTTTCAAGCACTATCTGCAAAACAGTCTTTCGGGAGATAGCATGGGAATCGGATTGTATCTTGTTCATGAACTGGTGCAGGTACATAAAGGAACTGTTGTCTATGAGGAATGTAGGGGAGGAGGGTCGGTGTTTATCGTTACGCTTCCTGCCGATGTCTCGGTTTATGATAAAAAAGATTTCCTGATACCTGAGAGTGCTTTGTTGCATGAAGAAGAGTTGAGACATCGTTTATCACCGTGGTAGACCGTTTGGTGCAACAAGCCATTAACCAGGTTCTGACCCCTATCTATGAGTGCCAATTCTCGAGGA
>NZ_JACSPP010000118.1 GCF_014837065.1 Phocaeicola intestinalis | reverse complement strand
TTTCATTTACAAATTTAATAATTCTCTTGGCTTTATGCTATTTTGCTAGCACATTACAAACATAGGAACTAAATTTTACCGGTGCAAATCTGTGCTCCATCAGTGTGCTGTATGCTATTCGTTATCCGTCTGTGTGCCGTATTTTAGGAATATGAATGTCCTCATTTTGCCAAATTGTCTGTAGGGGCGTATCGCATACGCCCGAAAGCGTCCACGTAGATAAGTTGGCGCATCTGGGCGTATGCAATACGCCCCTACATTGGCTGTTTGCGGATATTCATATTTAGGAAAATCGGGCAATTTCACGTATCTTTGCGGCACAATTCACCAAACATATATCCAGACAAATGAAAACATACCAGACTTATCTTTTCGATTTCGACTATACATTGGCAGATTCGTCGAAAGGCATCGTGATGTGTTACCGCAACGTGCTCGAACGCCATCATCATACCGGCATCAGCGATGAAGCCATCAAGCGGACCATTGGCAAAACGCTGGTGGAATCGTTCTCCCTCCTCAGCGGAATCACCGATGCCGATACCCTGGAAGCCTACCGGAAGGAATACGTAAAGGAAGCGGACAAGTATATGACGGCAAACACCCGCCTCTTCCCCGAAACCTCACACGTGCTGGCAACGCTGAAAGCACGCGGAGCAAAACTGGGCATCATCTCCACCAAATACCGTTACCGCATCATGGAACTATTGGGACATGCGCTTCCCGAAAGCACGGTCGACCTCATCGTAGGTGGAGAAGACGTGCAGACTCCTAAGCCTTCGCCCGAAGGCGTATTCATCGCCCTCGAAAAGCTACAAACAGAAAAAACGGATGTCCTGTACGTAGGCGACAGCACTGTAGATGCCGAAACTGCCCGGGCGGCAGGAATAGACTTTGCAGGCGTGCTTCACGGAACAACCACCCTGGAAGAGCTTGCCGCCTATCCGCATACCGGCATTATGAACGACCTTACAGCATTGCTGAAAAACGAATAACACGTTCTACGTCCATCTGGCATAAAAAAGAGGCTTTCAATGAAAGCCTCTTTTTCTACCTAAATACGTTTTCGGATTTGATTATGCTTCAGCCGCAGCAGGAACTACCGATACATAACTCTTGTCCTTACGACCTCTCTTGAAGCATACGGTTCCATCTACCAATGCGTAAAGTGTATGGTCGCTTCCCATACCTACATTTTCGCCGGGGTTATGAACTGTACCTCTCTGACGAACAATGATGTTACCAGCTTTGCAAGCTGAACCGCCGAATATCTTTACGCCTAATCTCTTACTTGCCGATTCACGACCGTTCTTAGAACTACCTACACCTTTTTTATGTGCCATTTTCTTCTACGTTTTTAATGATTAAGCAATAACTTGTTTAATGGTCAATTCAGTAAACTGTTGACGATGACCGTTCAGTTTTCTGTAGCCTTTTCTTCTCTTCTTGTGGAATACCAGCACTTTATCGCCTTTTACCAGCGGAGAAACTACTTCGCAAACCACTTTGGCTCCTTCTACGGTAGGAGCACCCACTTTTACTTCACCGTTGTTGTCTACCAACAAAACTTTGTCAAATTCAACAGTTGCACCGCTTTCTGCGTTTTGAATGTGCTGAACGAAGAGCTTGTTTCCTTCTTCAACCTTGAACTGTTGACCGTTAATTTCTACAATTACGTACATTTTTTTATTACTGTTAAACGGGTTTTCTCCGCAAGGTGAACCGCTCTCTCCGGTTGCTTCTTTACCTCCACGGACTAAATCGGCTGCAAAATTACAGCTTTTCCTCCATATTACCAAGTGTTTGAAGTGAAAAAATCGTACGAAATTATCGAAAGACAATCTTTTTCAGATAGAAATTTGACCATATTTCCAAAAGGAGCCCGAATATTTTATTAATTTTGTGCGCATAAAAGTATGACACCTACAGACATAAAAAAAATATTGAAAACCATCGGCTATACACTGGGAGGACTGGTTATCCTATTGATTATAGCATGCTTGCTGATTCGTTTTGCATTTAAAGAGCAAGTCATTGCTTATATCAACAAACAACAAAAAAAAGAATATGTAGAACTGTTACGCAACGCAACACCTTAGAAGCTGTTTTGAATTTATCGTGCGATGATTTGGGATGAGTTTTTGAGGCATTTTCGCTTCTGTGATGAGGAAGATAGCGGGCTATCTGACGAAGAACAGGAGCGGAAAGGACCAAAAAATCGCCCAAAGCACACACGAAAACGGATATATCAAGCCAAGAAAAACTTTTTGGAGAAATTCAAAACAGCTTCTTATACAACGCATACTACCCAATATCACTTTGTTTACCGGCAAGATACCCTCCGGGCAAAACAAATACGCGATTTCTTCCGGCTCGACACATTGTTGACCGACTCTGCCGCCACCACTTGGGAAAAGACATTGACTTTGGCAAAATTTGTAGCAAGCAACATCCCACACGCCAACCAGACAAAATATCCCCAAAAGAGCAATGCCATCGACCTTTGGAAATATACACGCGAAGTGGAACCGGCTTTCAACTGCCGTCTTCACTCCATCCTGCTACATGAACTGCTACTCTCAGAAAACATCATTAACCGTTTTGTCACTTGTCTCCCGGCTGATACGCTCGATACCGATTGCCATGTAGTAAACCTCGTCTGGCTACCCGAACAAAACAAATGGGCAATGATTGATTCCGACCAACAGGCTTGGTTAGGCACTCCAGAAGGAATACCTCTCTCATTGGAAGAAATGCGGGAACGGTACATAGCAGACGCGCCAATGGTAATTCATCCTCTATTTGGAAAAGGACAAGATTTCAATCACGGTTATTACTATTCATATTGGGCAAAGAATCTTTATTGGTTCATCTGTTGGGAAGAAACAGGATACGACAAGGAAACATTGCCTATTACGGGACGATCCATCATTTTGGCCCCACCTGGATTCACTGACCCAAATGCAAAAAAAGAAGACATACATACCACCGATGCAAAGCGTTTTTGGGCTGCTCCCGACTCAGAAGCTGTTTTGAATTTATCGTGCGATGATTTGGGATGAGTTTTTGAGGCATTTTCGCTTCTGTGATGAGGAA
>NZ_JACSPP010000117.1 GCF_014837065.1 Phocaeicola intestinalis | reverse complement strand
TTGCGGAAGTAGCTCAGTCGATAGAGCATTAGCCTTCCAAGCTGAGGGTCGCGGGTTTGAGTCCCGTCTTCCGCTCTCCAAAGAGACTATCTCGGATTTTCACGAGGTAGTCTCTGATTTTTTTATTGAATATCCGTTCATTTTATCCAATCCCGCATCATCCACATTTTCGTTAATCTGACGAAATCCGGCGGATATTCCACAGATTTTCCGTAAATCTGTATAAGGAATATACCTCTTTGAAATCAAGAGAGTTAGAAGAATTACCTCGTTTTCGGGTAATGAGTTGGTAACCGTTCTAATTGCCGTGGTCTGCATCGCTTTGCTGTTTTGGTAACTCTTATCTTTGCAAATGTAGTAAAAAAATAACGGGTCAAAAGGAATATGAAGATATTTTCTTTTTCCAATTATAAATTTATTGGCTTGAATATATCTTTAGTTCAGAGTCCTATCGTATGAATTTGAGATAAAATTCATTATTTAATCAGTATTCCAAAATGCGTCAGGCAAATCTTCGTATGCTTCAGAAGCATCTGGTAAATCTCCATAAGGATATGTACTTGTACCTTGTCCACCAAATGACGATATGTTATCTGCTTCGGGGTACTCTATGAAATTTCCATAATGGTTAATATACATATCCGTGGTATGTTCTTTATCAATACGCACTAAAGCTTTCCCGTCAATAAAATAATTGTATTCCTCACCTTGCCTATATTTTGCCTCCACAATTATTTTACCTTCCAATGACATAAATCCCACTTTGTTGTCTGATACAAAACCTATTGAATATTCTCCTGCATCAAATAAGTCCTCGTATTTTGGAGGTATAATTTCGGAAACTTCATCTCCATAGATTCTACAACAAACCAAACCGTAAAGACTATTTTTTATTGTTTTAAGAAAAAGGGTATCTTCTGTTTGAAAGAAAATTGATATATCGTCATAGATGTTATGTAAAACTTCTTTGCCTTTAAAGTTCAATAAGCCTTTATATTGTTTGCTTGACCCATAAACTTTTAATCCACTAAATATGGTGTTATTTGGGGAATATGCTACAATTTCATTACGAAGGATTGTCTTACCGTAGACAAATAAGCTGCTACCTACACTTTCGGCACAGATGCATCCATATATTTTTAACCCGTCTTGAGTGTTCCAATGTAATGGAAAATAAGCCTTTTTATTTAGTTCCTCAAAGAATACTGTAACTTCTTTATCGCTATTAAATTTTACATAATGATATTCCATAATAACAAAGTTATATTTCTACAGTAATTATAACAACTTATCAATATTGCCGTGTACGATAATTTTCTATCGCTAACATTCTTGATTTTTCTTTGCTCCAGCGAGGTTCTTGAATATGTATAATGATGCTTTCGATTTCATTTAGTTTAGAAGTATCTCCACATTCGATGAAATGGATAAGAGCTTTAACTATATCCACACACTCAAAAAGATGATTCTTTATTTGATTTTCGGAAAATCTAAGAACAAACCAATCATTCTGAACAAAGAACTTGTTCCTTTCCTCATCCCCACACCCTATATAATGAATTTCTTTCCTTGTTTGAAAATCATAAGGCTCATCTATTTCTATATCAATGGGACATGAACATCCGTTAAACAAAACTAAATCAGGAGAGTAAGGACCAAGTATCTTATCTATCTTAGTATAAGAAGGAAATTCCTTCATTAAAGCATAGAATAAATTATTCTCGAAAGCTCCTCGTTGCGGAGGTTTATTATTATCTTGTATTTGATGATAAGTTATCAAGCAACGCTTAAATATTGAGGCAACGATAATATTGGAATGTTTATCAAGTAATTGGGCTTGTGAATCTAATCGTTTCTCAAATTCTATTTTCTTACCATCGTATTCTGTTCTCAATTTTCGATATGTTTCAAGATTGTCCTGATATTTCTTTAGTGCTTCTTGTCGCAGTTGGTCAATTTCATGTTGTGTTAATTTTCTTGTCCGTACTTTTGTCTCAGATTTTCCAACATTCATTTTATGCGCTATGAGCAAAATGAATGGAATCCATAAAATAGCAACAATCACACCTAACCCAGGATCTTCAGGTGATATAAAAAATGCAGGAAGAGTAAAAAGAACAGCCATTATGAGTATAAGAATCAAACACCCCCAATTATGCGCCTCATAACATTCTGTTTTTTCAGTCGGTATATTAGGCATTTGTGGAGCGACAGCATCTTTAGGATCAAACGGATGAATTAAAAATTGCCAGTCATCCCCTTTAATATTCAACTGCTTGGCGGCATTTAAGAAATCATGGAGGAAGATATGTGATTTATCTTTCCCTACACCAATAGAACCAATTATAAACTTTTTGGATAGTTGTTCACAGAGTAATTTAGGATATAATATCACAGGATAGTAATCAGTTTTTTGCAATCTCTGTAACAAAGAAACATCTTGAACGTATTTATCATTTTTTAGGTGATATTGTTCACTAAATGACTCCCAATTTAAATTTTCGTGCATTGATAAATATAGCTTTTAATATACAGCAAAAGTACAAAAAGTCCGTGATAAGACACCAACTATCGCGGACTTTATTTTGATTTACAATTTAATACCTTTATTTTGCCTTTTTATCGGCAATCCTAATGTTTCCATAAACTCGTCTTTCTTGTGTCTGAACCAGTTAACATGTGAAATGCCGTCTATTTTGAGATCAAATTTCCCATCCGAGGTCTCTTTAAGCGAGCAAACCGAACCATCAGTCTTAAAGAGCTGTCGGAATTCAGAAGAATAGAGTTTACCTTTAATAGTGACATCCTTAAACATACACAGCTTTTTGATTAGCCCATCGCTAAAATTCAGAGTTTCACGCAAAAACTTGATAGTAGGCATCAGTTTTTCCACATAAGGGAAGTAGCGTTTGACAAAATCTGTAAATTCCGACAATTTGCGGTATTGTCGTTCGTAAGCATTCTTCATTTCCTGTATCTGCTTGCTATGTTGTTCCTCTCGTTGTACGGCTTCTTCTTCAAGTTCCTTTATGCGGTTTTGCAAATCTTCATTCCTATGTTCAAACTCTTTCTGTTTACCACCACCGAAAATAGAACCGACCTTTGCCACGAATGCGGCTTTCGCTTCTGTCTTGGCTGCTTCCAGTTTCTCCGATTTGACCTCCTGCCTTACCTCGTCAAGCTGTTGCTCTGCCTGTTGTTGCTCGGTCTGTAACTGCCGCATGTTGGCTTCAAGTTCACCCGTCTTCCGTTTCAAATCACGGTAGTATTGGGCGGTTGTCGTATGGCGTGCTTCCGAGCCACGCACACCACGTTGCAAGCCATATTTCTCCATTGCTTTTGCATAACTGTCGTGATATGTTACCAGCTTCTCACGTGTCAGCACATCATCGGCACACAGACGCACGGTATTGGCTTTCTTGCGGTAGGAGCGTTTACCTTCCGTCTGCTTTTTCTTGGCTTTCCTGCGCTCTCCTGTTACTATCGGTACGACCGTGGCATGAATGTGCGGTGTGTGCTCATCCATGTGCAGGACTGCCGAAACTGTATTTTCCTTGCCGAAGGTATAGTGCAGCCATTGCAGGTTGTCATCACACCATTCGTCAAGTCTGCCCTCGTCCTGTATTTTC
>NZ_JACSPP010000116.1 GCF_014837065.1 Phocaeicola intestinalis | reverse complement strand
ACTGTGCCCCCTTTTTACTAACGATGCAGATTATTTTCGCTTCTGTATCATATAGGCGCGTAGTTGCGGATTTGAGGTATTCAAAAGTTTCAAGCAGTTTTATAGCTTTCTTTTCGCCCTTTATTTGCTTACCCTTGACATCAAAACTACGCACTCCACGTGGCTCGAGTTGATGGAATTGATGTCTTTGGCTAATTTTAGAGCCCGACGTATGCGGAAACATATCTATCAATTTTTTACTGTTTTTTGAGAAAACGAGGTATGAGGGAACATATCGAAGTAATAATCACCAATAATACGCATTAAAAACTAATCACTGTTGTATTTAAACTATTCGAAAAGGATTTAAATATTAAGGGAAGACTCTATAGATCTTTTCAAATAATTAACGAGTTCAATTATCTCAGTCTCCATTCCTTCCCACTTGTCATCATAATCTCCCAAATAAGCCTTTTTTGCTTTTTCAAGTAAAGTAGCATGCTCTTTGGCTAATTTAGGTATCGCCCATTCAGCAGCCTGATCTTTTGAGCAAATTCTACCGGAAGAGGATGTCAGCCACATTCTGGCTAAAGTTAAAATCACATTGTGTTCGTCACCTTCAATGCTAGCTATCAACCCGGGTAAGGATTCTTTAATCGCCCTTCGAATATCTGTCATTGGTACAGGCTCAATCACTTCTGTTGCCTCTGGTCCGAAAAGGTTAATACTATTTTCTCTTAATTGAGATAAAAGAATTGCTAAATCGGGATCATAAGTTGGCTCAGGAATTGCTCCCTTATCAAACTGCTCCCTTAGCCACTCACCATACATAAATTCATGTTTAGGAGGAAATTTCCAAGGGACAACATCCTTTTGATTTATGACCGTAACTTCAAGTGGTCTAATAGCATTTATGTTTCTATATAAGGCAAAGAGGATAATTTTTCTGTCACTGATTGAATAATATTATATCTCAGGTTTTAAAGTTAGCGAAATTGTTTTCTTGTTTAAATCTAAAAATGTCAAATTTGTATTATTTATTAAAGCTAACGTGGAATATGTTATAATTTCACTTATGCATTGAGTTAGATTAAATTCAATATACTGATTGGAAGAAGCCATAACATTTCCACTGCAGACAATAGAATTATCAGAGATGTCAATTTTTTTACCTATTAAGCGCAAAAAATCAATCATATCATAGACATCCGTTTTTAAATATGGATTTTTTATGATAAATTTTTGTTTGTTAACAGATAAAAGTAATGCCGTTTTAGTGGCCCCTCCTACAAGCGGTCCACTCAAATCTTCGCTAGAGTATGAAAAATTTTTTATATCTAACTCGGTTATATCGCTATTGTCACCAAAATTACCTATTATTCTATTAGATTCTATACTTATTTTGTGATTAAAACATTCAATCACTGAAGCAATATGAGAAAATGGTCTATTATGTGAATCTATCGAATCACCAATTTGACAACCTCCAGAACCATAATATTCAAATTTTCCTAATGCAATTAATAGCGCCGGGCACAAATACATAGAACCATGAATACACTTTCCTAAAAAGAAAGGAATGTTGGCATTACATATGGTACTTGCGTCAATAAACAAACGTTTGTTATATATTTTTGCAGTACCACCTAGTTCATTTATTATTGCGATAAAAACATATGTATCACTTACTATAGGTGGATTAACAATAACAGTCTTCATTTTGAGTGCAATAGTTAATGCTATTATTTGAACCATTGAATGTTTGTATCCATCCAAACTTAAGGAGGCATTAACTGGACTATTTTTGCTCACACTTATATTAATATTTTTATTTTCTCCTTTAAACAAAAAATCGGATAAACATTTATATTCCATAATAGATTCCTTGTAACTCTAATTGTTGATAGACAAAAAAACAGATCGCCTATGCATCACAAACAAAATACGGTTAATTTAGTGTTTTGTTTTGTAATTAATTTTGTCTCTGTCCGAGATAAGTGTTGGTATGCATAACTGACCTGTTTATTCATTTTCTATGAATGCCCTGGGTAAACGAAAAGGAACAAGGTATATTTCATCCTTGTTCCTATCGGTCAGTATGTGCTATTCAGTTCAACAAATTGGAATTTGTTGCTCCGTCAAACTGAAAGTTTCAAGCGTTATAGACTTCCCACAAATATCTCTGCATCAATCGTCAAAGTTTTTAGCTTTTTGAAATCAATCTCAGTTTTATCTACATGGAAGAGCAGTGGGGTCATGTCTGCAAAAATTTTAATATCCTCTAACGGCATTTCATATGATTCTGAAACTCTTTTTTGGTAAATAACAGAATACTGCTTCTTGAATAAGTTAATCACATTCTCATTGGAATACTCTTGATTTTTCAAATGTTCTTTTGCAATGTTTCTGAACTCCATCAGATGTTTATTCCCAGGAATAACCTTTACAATATAGCCGCTATCCGTCAGAACTCTATTGAACTCCAAATAATTAGCTGGTGTAAATATGTCCAGTATACAGTCTACTGAGTGGTCTCTAATTGGCATATTTTCCAAATCACCCACAAACCACTTTATAGACTTACTACCGTCTCTTTTTGAAGCAAGGGAAATGGCATCTTTTGAAATATCAAAAGCAACTATATCTGCTTGAAATAGTTCTTTGATTTTTCTAGAATAATATCCTTCACCACATCCGACATCAAGAATAGTTGTTATGTTTTCAAGCTTGCTCAATATATGTGTTATCTCCGTAAGAATATGTGAATAGTATCCCTTTTCTAAAATATCCATTCTGCTTTCAAAAGAAGTTCTGCTATAATGCTTAGATTGCTTTTGATTTAATGCAAAATTCACATATCCTAATTTAGAAATATCGAAACAATGCTTATTACTACACAGCAAACTATTGCCTACCATCTTTAACTTTCGTTTACATATTGGACAACGAAAAAGCTTTTCGCTGTCATTAAATCTAATAATTCTATTCATGACATCCTCCATTATTACATTCTTGCCCGAAAGCGAGTTATGTAATACGGATGTACCGAAACACAACTCGCGGTATTATCTTAATCTCATATATGCTGTCATCTTATCACCTCCTCAAATTCAAGTTTGTATAACTATTTTATTGCATTATAGCATACTTTGGTCTGCTTTTCCCACTCCAGAGAAAATTTCTTTGTCGATAATTATCCTACCTATAGGAATATTTTTATTCACCAATACTTATCTCGGACAGAGATTTAATTTTAGAAAATGTATTTTTGTGCTTGCTTTTAGGATTCTCTTTCTTGCTTTTTGAACGATTGTGAAAACCTAAATCCTTCCCCATTGAATTGTGTTGCTTATTCTTCTCGTTTGTGTTACTAACCAACTGACCGCAGGCAGCTTTGATGTTATTACCTCGTGATTCTCTCATTTTTACTTCTAAACCAGCCGCTTCAAGTCGCAATTTAAATGCAACTAATTGTTGTTTGTTTGGCCTGTTAATATTGCAATTTGCGGTATCATTATATTGCAAAAGATTTATCAAAACATTTTTCTCACGAAACCATCTTCCTAATTGACGTACATCAGTTGCTTTATCATTTAGACCAGGAATCAATAAATAAGCAATTGTTACTTTTCTGTTATGTCTTTCCGAATATGATAAAACAGATTCAACAATCTTATTTATGTCATAACCTTTCATGTGAGGTATAATTATATCTCTTGTTCTTTGATTTGTTGCATGAAGAGAGAGGGTGAGTTGTATCTTCAGATGTTCTTCTCTTATTTTTTTTAATTGTTCTAAAGGATAATAGTCCGTTAAAAATTCACCATATCGGCTAAGCGGCTTCTGCCACAAAGCCAAAGAGTTCTTTGATAAGTTTA
>NZ_JACSPP010000115.1 GCF_014837065.1 Phocaeicola intestinalis | reverse complement strand
GGCTCGTATCTCGAATGGTACCCAAAATAGGAACCGCCGTATGCCGAACGGCACGTACGGTGGTGTGAGAGGTCGGTGAACATGAAAATAGGAGATAAACACCTATGATTAATGTTTACCTCCTACTCGATTGCTCGGCATGAGTATTAGCTAACGGGTGCAAGTCCCGAATGAGCCCTAAAGAAAACTACTTCGTTTTCTTCCTACTTGATTCCATGCGAGTTGGGGATGAAGGATGCCGGAGATACCAAGTGGAGCAATTTATATGATTCGGCAAATAGTCAATGCAGGTACGCATACATATCGTTGCACAGCCTCGCGAAAGTATATGCGTGAAGCTGTGCATATACTTTCACAGGTAGGGCATACAGCGTTACAATTGCCCAGCGTTACAATTGTAACGGGGAAAAAGTTTTTGCTTCTACAAATTGTTTGGCAAAATGCAGAAGTTTTGTATTTTCGCACGCCAAATACAAGTAATTAAACGGAATAGCAATATGAAACGATTGCTTAGCTTGGTTGCGTTCTTCAGCCTTGTGCTATGCTGCTATGCGCAGTCCGTTCATTCGGGCAAGGTGATGGACGAGAAGGACCAATCTCTTTCGTATGCCAATGTAGTATTGTTATCCCTTCCTGATTCCGCTTTCGTGACGGGAACGGTAAGTGATGAAAGTGGAAGTTTTACTTTAAAGGCAAATCAAAACGACTTGTTGCTCCGTGTTTCCTCTATCGGTTATACTACCATATATAATAAGGTAGAGAAACCGGACTTGGGAACCATTCGATTGATGCCCGATGCCCAGCTATTAGGCGAAGTGGTGGTAAAGGGTGATTTGCCCAAAATACAGTTGAAAGGCGATGCACAGGTAACGAATGTGCAAAACACCATCTTGGAGAAGGCAGGCACAGGCAATGACTTGTTGAACAAACTTCCGGGAGTGTCGGCAGAAGAAGGTACGGTAAATGTCTTTGGAGCGGGTGAGCGGAAATCTATATCAACGGGCGCAAGATGCGCAATGCTTCGGAGCTGGACCAGCTTTCTTCGGATAATGTGAAGCGAGTGGAGGTGGTGCGCAATCCCGGTGCACGTTATGATGCGACGGTGAAAGCCGTGGTGCGTATCTATACCCGAAAATCGCAGGGCGAAGGATTCGGTTTCGATAACCGCTTTTCCACTTATTACAAGTATGGCTGGATGGTGCTCGACCAGTTCAATTTCAATTACCGTAAGGATAAGTTCGATTTAGGGGAATGCTGTATGGAGCGAATACGCGCGGAGGGGACGACAAGACGTGGTGACTGAGATCTTTCTTGATAAGGTGTGGAGGCAGTCGAACGCTTTGCGTCCCCGGGGCACGACCAGGATTTGATCGCCATGCTTTCGCTCAATTACCAGTTGGACGAAAATCATTTGCTGGGTATGTGTTACGAGTTCGACCGCAAACCCCGGTATATGTGGAACATTGATTCATACGCCGAGGTGACCCAAGATGAAGTACTTTATGAGGAGAATGTCAGCACAGGCTGGCAGAACCGTCCCGGAACCAGCCATTCGTTGAATGTTTACTATAACGGGCAGGTGGGCGACTGGAATATCGACTTCAATGCCGACGGGCTTTGGTCGTACCGGAAGATGTTGCAGGATATGAGCAAAAGATATACCTTGGCGGGTGAGGATGCACAGGAGTAGCGTGTCACCAGTTATAACAAGGACGAGAATACCCTTTATGCCGCCAAGCTAGTGGTGAGCCGTCCGTTGTGGCAGGGCAATCTTTCGTTTGGAGGTGAATATACTTATACCGACCGCATCAATAATTATGTCAATGAGCAAGGCATCCTCAACGATGACCATAGCAATATCCGCGAAGATGCCGTTTCGGTCAGGTGTACGTTATGAGCACTTGGTTTCTGATTACTACGAAAACGGTGTCCGTATCGATGAACAAAGCCGTACGTACGACAATGTGTTCCCTTCCTTTTCGCTTGCAATGCCTGTGGGAAAGGCGGAACTTTCGCTCAGCTATACTTCGAAGAGTAAGTACAAAGGTACAGGTGCCGGACAGGAGCAGCGGAGCCGGATGTGATTTTAAGTTTGTAAGTTTTTAAGTTTTTGAGTTCCTTTGATGTTTAACTCAAGAACTTACGAACTTAAAAACTCAAGAACTTAAAAACTTACAAACTAACCTACAGGCTGTTGATCTCTTCCTCGGACAAGCCGCTGCATTTGATGATAATGCCCACGGGTACACTTTCGGCTTTAAGTTGCTTGGCTATTTCAATTGCTTTTTCTTTTGCTCCTTCTTTCCGACCTTTTTCAAGTCCTTCTTTCCGTCCTTTTTCAATACCGATTTTCTCTCCTTTCTTAAACCCTTTCTTTTCACCTTTCAGTTCTGCCGTATCAATGGTATTTTTCCAGTCACGATACGTTTTCAAGCTTTCCTCGTAGCTGTCGTATTCGGTCTTGGTGAACTTGGCGATTTCTGCGGCTTCGAATAGCTTGGTGAAGATGCGTTCCTGCAGAGCTTTGGGGCGTTCCATCAGGCGTGAGAGGTTGCGCAACACGAAGAGCCATTTCTCGAACATGCCGTTCAGCTCTTCTTCGCTTTTGTTGAACTTGGGCATTTCCAAGTAAATGAAAGTCAGCTTGTCGTAGAACACTTCCTTGGTACGGGTGTCCATGAGCTTCACTTCGTGGTGATAAAAATCATCGCTCTGCTCATCGAAAGTGAAGTTGAGGATGCCGATGACATATACGGCTTTCAGCCGATAGTCCCATTCGCCTTTCTGTCCCTGTTCGCGGATGGGGAAAGTGGCATAGTAAAGGCTTCGGTCTTTAAAGAACTGTTGCTCTCCGCGCTGCATTTCTACCAGTATCTTCTCTCCTTTTTCATTTTCGCAATACACGTCGAACACCGCCTTGCGGTCTGCCTCGCCGGTGCCTAAATGCTCCGTATTGAGGTAGGTCAGGTCTTTCACCACTTCCTTTCCGTGCAGGAGGCTGTTGATGAAGCTGATGAGCAGGTCCTTGTTGATTTCGGTGCCGAACAGCTTCTTGAATCCGAAGTCGGTATAGGGGTTGACGTATCTGTCGCTGAGTTCTCTTCTGTCCATAATTGCCGGTGTTTTAGGAATGTAACGTATGCAAATATAGTGTTTTTTTTTGTAATTTGCGAAGACTGATTTTTTATTTCCTTGTGCCTCTGTCTGTTTGCATTTTAATTGTATCTTTGCAGGCATAAAAGGACAAGCTATGAAACCGAATGCCGTAACCTGCCTATTGTTGATTTTCTGTGTGATGAACCTGTTCTTCGGCTGCTCTCAGCGGAAAGCTGCCCCTTTGCCCGAACTGGAGCGGGCGGAAGCGGTGATGTTCGACCATCCCGACAGTGCCTTGCGTATTTTAGAATCTATGCCCATGCCTACGGATAAGGAGCAGCATGCTTTGTGGTGTCTGTTGGTGACGCAAGCGAAATACAAGCAATATCTTCCTATTCCTTCTGATTCGTTGATTCGTATTGCGTATGATTATTACAAACCTACCGATGATGCGCGGTGCAAAGCGATGTCGGCACTTTATATGGGTGGGGTAAATTATAGATTGCAAAAGATTGAAACAGCTACTGCTTATTATTTGGAAGCAGAAGTTGAGGTAGAAAAAACCTCCGATTATAAATTGGGATATTTGGTAATGTCGGGATTAGGAAATCTTTATCTTTATAGGCATTTGACGGATTATGCTTTGGAGGTTTTTCAAAAGGCGTATGATTATGCGGTGAAAGATTCAAATAAACGCTATGAAATGAACTCATTGCGATTTATGGCCAGGTATTATTCTATTAAAAAAGACTATGATCAGTCCATTATATATTAGAGTTTATGTAAATTAGTTATGATAGTTCCAAGGGTTGATTTTAATTCTGAGATTATGCAGTGCCATACAT
>NZ_JACSPP010000114.1 GCF_014837065.1 Phocaeicola intestinalis | reverse complement strand
GCCCGCTATCTTCCTCATCACACAAGCGGAAATGCCTCAAAAACTCATCCCAAATCATCGCACGATAAATTCAAAACCGTTTCTAAAATCGTAAATATTGAATCCCGCAAACATCCCATGTAGGGGCAAAATGCGGATATTCATTTAGTAAATAGTCAAATCGTAAATTTAAAAGACTCTGTGTCCTCTGCGGTGAAACATTCATTCAGTTCTGTGCCAGACGGTACTCGTTAGGGGCAAGACCGGTGATTTTCTTGAAGATGAAATTGAACTGCTGGAGAGTAGGGAAGCCCAGGCGGGAAGCTATCGCCGCTACGCTATCGGTATTTTCCAGAAGCATCTTTCTGGCGGTATCCAGACGTTTCAGCTGGAAATACTCGTGCAGGTTTTTTCCGGTCTCGAATCGTAGCAGGTCGTTGAAATATGCCACAGACAGTTTCAGTTGTTCTGCACAATAGTCAGGGGTGGGCAATATACCGTGTTTCAGTTGGTCTGATGTGATATAATTATCCAGTATCCTGTCCATGTGGCGTAACAGAGCTTTGTTTTTATCTTCGCGGGTAATGAACTGCCGTTCGTAATAACGCGTGCAATAATCCAGTAACAGTTCGATGTAGTGCGAGATAAGCGTGCGGCTGAACCGGTCGATGGGGTGGCGCAGTTCTTCTTCCGTTTCTTGAAGGCATGTCACGATTTTGTTTTTCTCGCGCAGGGAGAGGTGCAGGGCTTCCTCTTTCCGGTAGGCGAAAAACGAATAATGCCCGAGGCTATGTTCGAGCGTAGTGTTGTAAAGCAAGTCGGGATGGAAAGCGAGCAGCCATCCTTGTGTCGGAAGTACGTGCTTGTCATTGATGCCAAACGAGTGTTGGGGAGGCAAGAAGACCATGGTGGCGGTGGAGAAATCGTAATATTTCCGTCCGCAACAGCATTCCTCTTCCATACCGTTTTCTATCAGCAAGACGGTATAGAAATCAAATCGGATAGCCTGTTGTGTCACATTCGCATTGTCCAGGCGGATGACGCTGGCTTGTGGGTGCAAGGTTTTGCATCCCAGGCAGCAGTTGCATTGGTGTACGGTCTTGATGTCTAATGTTTCTTTCATTGTTTTCTTGCATCTGTTACGGGACGCAAAGATAGACTTTTATCTGCAATCCTTTTATACCCGTTTTACGGAGTGATGTATCGAAATTACTTTTATCCGTAATTCGGGTAAGTTTGTTATCCGAATTTGGTGTATCTTTGCACGCGGAATAAACTGCACTCTATGAATTTCGGAAAAAACGATTTATTGGTACTGATACGTGAAGGTCGTCCGATGACCCTTCGCCAGCAACTTCTGCTTACGGTTCAGCTGAGTATACCGGCGATGGTAGCCCAGTTGTCGTCTATTGTGATGCAATACATCGATGCTGCCATGGTGGGCAGCCTGGGTGCCAATGCCTCGGCATCCATCGGGCTGGTATCCACTTCTACGTGGTTGTTTTCGGGCTTGTGTAGTGCGGCATCTACCGGTTTTGCCGTACAGGTGGCGCATTGCATTGGTGGAGGGAAGTTTAAGGAAGCACGCCAGGTGTTGCGCCAGTCCCTTGTGGCTGTGTCGTTATTCAGTATTCTTCTGGCAAGTATCGGCATGGGTATCAGCGGTGCCTTGCCCTATTGGTTGGGCGGTGAAGAGGTCATCAATCACGATGCTTCGGTTTATTTCCTGATTTATGCGGCTTTCCTTCCCATGATGCAGTTGTGTTTCCTGACGGGAGGCATGTTGCGTTGTAGTGGAAATATGCGTGTACCCAGTATGCTGAACGTGCTGATGTGTATGCTGGATGTGGTGTTCAATTATTTTCTTATTTTCCCTTCCCGTCACATTTCTCTGTTTGGGATGGAAGTGTTTATGCCTGGTGCCGGATGGGGGGTGGCAGGAGCTGCTTTGGGGACGGGGCTTGCCGAACTGGTTGTGGCAGGTCTGATGTTATGGTTTCTGGTGACCCGTTCTTCCGAATTGGGGCTGATGCACGAAAAGGGACGTTTTCGTCCTACATCGGCTGTATTGAAAAAGGCTGCCCGTATCGGGGGGCCGATGGGCATTGAGCACGCAGTGATTTGCGGCGCACAGATTCTTACTACGGTTATTGTGGCACCTTTGGGAGTATTCGCCATAGCGGCTAATTCGTTTGCTATAACGGCAGAGAGCTTGTGCTACATGCCGGGTTATGGTATAGCAGATGCTGCTACTACTCTGGTAGGGCAGAGCATGGGTGCCGGACGTAGAGACTTGACACGGCGTTTTGCCCGCATCACGGTAGGAATGGGCATGACGGTAATGGGCATCATGGGGGTAATCATGTATGTGGCTGCCCCGTTGATTATAGGTACGATGACGCCCGATGCCGAAGTGCTGGAACTGGGCGTAATGGCATTGCGTATCGAGGCTTTTGCCGAACCGATGTTTGCCGCGGCAATAGTGGCTTACGGTGTCTTTGTAGGAGCCGGCAGCACCATTATTCCGTGTCTGATGAATTTTTTCAGCATTTGGGCGGTGCGTCTTACGCTGGCGGCATCGCTGGCTCCGTCGATGGGCTTGAAAGGCGTATGGCTTGCCATGTGTATCGAATTATGTTTCCGCGGATTTATCTTCCTTGTCCGGCTTGAACGTGGCAAATGGATGAACTTGAAATGATTAAAACCGGTAGCCCAGTCCCAGCATCAGGTTGTTGGGGTCGTGGAAGTTGCTCAGTTGATATCCCACATGCAGGAAGACGCGGCGTGTGACGAATGTTTTCAGGGCAAGAATCTGGTAAAATCCTTTGGTGTCTTCTCCTTTGTAGATAAGGTTGCGTCCTATACCGAGGTTGATGCTGAATATCGGCATGGTCAGTTCGGCACGCAGGGAAAGTCCTACGGCAAACTGTTCGCGGAAAGATGGGCGGTAGAATTGTTTTTGGTTGGTGTCATGTTCGGTTCCGGCTACATGGTTTTTCAGGTTGGCGCTTTCGTCGTATTGTGCATCCAGCGAGATGCCGGCACGGAAATACCGGTTGACCCGGTAGAGTGGATTGAAGTTGAACCCGATTACCCCGAACGAGCCGGGTACAAGGTATCGCTCGTCGGGCCAGATGATGCCTCTGCGCCGGGTGGCTCCGTATAAAATAATGTCATAACTGAATGGGGAACCTTGTAGGAGAGCTTTTTCTTGCGGGTGAGTTTTGGGGGTTGTTTTTTCAGCTCCGAAAGTATGTATCAGTCCGATACGTCCCCCTACGGTGTTGACACCCGAATTGGGGTAATTGCTGTTCCCGTTCGAATAATGTGTGGTTTCTATCCCTGCGGTCAGATGCCATTGTGGGGCGAGTTGCCAGTTCAGGTAGATGCCGGCATTCAGGTAAGCATTGATTTTCGAACCTACCACATCGTTGTACGGGTTGCTTGTCTCGTTATACTTTTTCCATCCGAATGAGGCTCCGAAGTTCCATTCGTAGTCTAGTGTCAGGTGAGGGGTGAGCCGGGCTATTTGTGAACCTTGGAACACATATACACTGACGGGGTTTCCCAGTTCCGAAGGGTTGAAAAAAGAAGTATATGCTATGCCGATGCCCTGATAGGCATGCGGATAGAGTTTTCCCAAATACGAGTCTTTATCGAGTCGGAAGGCATATTTCAGATGTGCCGAAAGTACGGTGTTGATAGGTTTTCCTTGTGCATTTTCGCCTTCAAAAAAACTTTTGGTAGGCAATACATATCCCGGGCGGATATCGAAACCTATCTGGTGGTGTATCGGGTGATGGGTAAGCGAGTCGGGTTCGGCATGTCCGGCAAGGGTTCCCCCGATACAAAAGAAGGCGAATAGGAGGCAGAGCAAGATAAATCTATCGGTCTTTTTCATAATCTCGTATCTTTTTGCATTCAAAGGTAAGTCAATCCGATGAAACGGACAAACATTTCGGAAACGAAAAATGGGTATGCATTGGAATAGAGTTTATGTAATTTAGATTTGTTATATATCGCGCATACGCGTACCTTTGCAACATGAATTACCACAACCATAAA
>NZ_JACSPP010000113.1 GCF_014837065.1 Phocaeicola intestinalis | reverse complement strand
CGCCGTATGCCGAACGGCACGTACGGTGGTGTGAGAGGTCGGTGAACATGAAAATAGGAGATAAACACCTATGATTAGTGTTTACCTCCTACTCGATTTGTCTGGCAGGTGTATGGCGGAAATAGACACAAAAAAAACGATATTCATCTTTTTATGAATACCGCCGACTTCCGAAAGAACCCCCATAATAGGGTTCTTGTTTCATCATCATTCAGTTGTTTGTGTTTCTGTTATCCTTTCTTTCTCTTTTTACCTCAAAGCAATTCATCTAATTCCTATTGAATCTAATTCCTGAAAACTTACCTTATTACTAATACCTAAAAAACAAAAACATCTAATACCTTAAATCTAATACCTTTTTGCTTTGAATTGTTTACCTTAATCTAATACCTTTAGTTTTTGTATATGTCATCTAATACCTATTAGTTAATGCTTATTGGTTTCACAACCACGATGCAAAGGTATAGCTTTTTTGTGTTTCTGCAATAGACAGAAAGGATTTATTATAAAAAATGCAATATTTCTTGATGTAAATCATGTCGTATTTATTCTGATATGCCGTAAATAGCATATTCGTGTACGGAAACGGCAATAGTGTGCGCGATAACGATTGTTTTTTATAGCTGAAATGATAGATTTATCTTTGATGAATGAACCTGATGAAAACGTAACTTCAATGTTGCTTTTTAGGGTGAAATGTTAAATTTATCTTTCAGTTTTAAGATACGTTGGTTACTGCTGCCGCGGAATTCCAGATAGGGAGAATATAATGCCTGTTCGAATTTCCCGTCTACCAATACGTCGATATAGTCGAGGATTGGTCGGCGGAGAGGGTCGGCAAGTAATGTTTCGTAGGTGTATCCGGTGTAACACCAGATATTTAGTTTGGTATATTCATGGAATTTCCGGATAACCGGCAGAAATTCTTTGGGATTGTAGAAAGGGTCTCCTCCAGAGAATGTGATGCCGTCCAGCAGCGGATTGGCGTTAATCTGGTCAATCATTGTTTTGATTGCCGTTTCTGTCAAAGGAAAACCAGCTGACGGATTCCACGATTCAGGATTGTGGCATCCTTTGCAACGGTGGCTGCATCCGGCAAGGTAGATGGAAAAGCGGATGCCTTCACCGTCGACAATGGTTTCGGGATATGTGTAGAGGTAATGGAGCACTTTTTTAATGATGTTTTACACGGTCGCGTTCTTCGGCACGTTTGGCAGAATTCCAACTGTTTAAGTCCCCGGTCAGATAACCTGTGATGCGGCGCATGCGGAGGATGTTCTCGCTGTTGCAGATGGGGCATTTGTCGTAGATTACACCTCGGTATCCGCAGTTATGGCATGTGTCTACCGGATGGTTGATAGAACCGTAGCCGATGCCTTCATCGTGCATCACTTTGACAATCTTGGCAATGGCGCGCACATTCTTTTGCGCTTCGCCGTCCAGTTCCACATACGTGATGTGTCCACCCCGTGTCAAGGCGTGAAACGGTGCCTCGCATTTGATTTTCTCAACGATGCTGATGGGTTCTTTTACGTCTACGTGGAACGAGTTGACGTAATAATCACGGTCTGTCACACCGGGAATAATGCCGTATTTCTTGCGGTCGATACGGGTGAAACGTCCGGAAAGCCCTTCTGCAGGCGTGGCGAGTATCGAGTAGTTCAGTCCATATTTCTGTTTGAATTCGTCTGCTACCCGGTTCATTTCCTCTATTGCCTCGTATAAAGTGTTCCATGCTTTGCGGTTATGCCCGTGCCCTGTGCCGTAAAGTGCGGTCATGGCATTGTGTCCGCCGATAAAGCCGATGCCTAACGTGCCTTGTTTCAATACGTCGCCCACTTCATCGTTCGGATTCAGTTTGCCTCCTCCTTTCCATACATCGTTGCTCATCATGAACGGGAACTGGCGGGCAAGGGCGGTCCGCTGGTATTGGTAGCGGACATACAGTTGTTCTCCGATAAATTCCGACATGCGGTGCACCGATTGCAGGAACAGCTCTTTGGCGTGTTGTTCGATGGCCTCCTGGCTTTGGTTTCCCGGTGTGCGCTCTGCTTCCCGGCGTGCTTCGATGGCAAGGCGGGGCAGGTTCATTGTGGTAAACGAAAGGTTTCCCCGTCCCAGACTGGTCTTTTCGCCGTTCAGGTTTTCGAATACACGGGTGCGGCATCCCATGGTGGCAAGCTCGTAGCGGTATCGCTTCGGGTCGTTCGGATTCCATTTCTCGTTTTGGTTGAACGGGGTGTCTAAGAACATGAAGTTCGGGAAAAGGGCTTTCGCCGTAGTGCGGCATGCTTTCAGAAACAAGTCAAAGTTGGGTGCCTCGAAAGTCATTCCGCCGTTCAGTGCTGCTTCAAAGTCGGTCATTGCTTTCTGATAATCGGCATCCGAGTAGGATACCCCGTCTTTTATCTTGAATATCTGGATGGGGAATACCGGCACTTCGCCTTGCGTGCCCAGTCCTTCAACGGTGGCTTGGAGCAGTTCTTCGATGACCATCCGTCCTTCGGGAGAAGTGTCCGTCCCGTAATTGATGGAACTGAAAACCACTTGGTTCCCGCCTCGCGAGTGCATGGTGTTCAGGTTGTGGATAAATCCTTCCATAGCCTGATGCGTGTCTTTCCGCACTTGCTTGTGGGCGGAGTGCAGGATGTGCGCCGATTCTTCTTCGGTGAGGAAGCAGCCTTCGTTTGCCAGCGCTGTAAGGAAAGCCTTTCGGGCTTTTGCGTCCGGTTCTATCGAAGTCAGGTGTTTGCGTACGTGTTCCATCAGGGCTTTTTCGTCTATCGGCGTACCTTTCATTTCCATATAGAAAGCAATGTCCGTTACAATCGCTTTCTGATAGCTTTTCAATACGCCTTTTGCCATGAAGAAGTCGAATGCCGGAATCGCTTGCCCTCCGTGCTGCTCGTTCTGGTTGGTCTGGAAGATAATGGTAGCCAGTGTGGCATAGCTTTGGATAGACTGGGGCGTGCGGATGCTTCCGTTCTTGGTATGGAATCCCCGTTCGAATAGGTCATCCAAGTCATATTGGATACACGTGGTGGTTTTGGTGGGATAATAATCTAGGTCATGAATATGAATATCCCCCATGCGGTGCGCTTCGGCATATTGCTTGGGCAGCAGGTATTTGTACGTGTAGTCTTTGGTGACTTCCGAGGCGAAGGTCATCATCTGTCCGGCAGGCGTATGGCTCGACATGTTGGCGTTGCTCAGGTTCACGTCGTTCTTGTCTATTGCCACGATGCCGTCCATGATGTGTTTCATCTGTGTTTTGCGCTCGCGTTCGGTATTGCGCCACTGGCGGTAGATGATGTATTTCTTCGCTACTTCGGGCTGCACTTTCATCAGTTCGTTTTCTACGAGGTCTTGGATTTCCTCTACATTTAATGTTGGATGTTCGAAATGTGAAATAACCCGCTGGGTGATTTCATCAATCAATGCTTCTTGGCGTTCCAAGCCTGTAGCTTGGAATGCTTTCCCGATGGCATTCGAGATTTTGGATGCCGAAAAGTCTTCCCGCTTTCCGTCCCGTTTGATAATGCAAATGTCTGCAGTATTCATACGTCTGTGTTTTTAAGTGAAACATAAATTCTGTTTTTCCGTGGCAGGTCTTCTGACTGATTCCTCTCTGCAGACGCCTTCCCACCTGTTCGAGGCAGTGGCTGCATTTGCATGTCCCGAGTTTTGGAAATCACAGCAGCGGGTACTGTTGCCGATGTGCGCGGCATTCCCTATTGAAACTTTTTTGTTACCATAAGAAAAACATTTGCAAAGGTAGTGATTTGGCACATTTCTCAAAATGTACTTTTGCTGAGGTTGTCTAAATTGAATAACTTCTGAAAATAAAAATGCCGATTTAGTGGCTTGTATCGCTGTTTATTGGAAAACTTAATTTATAATGAATGTTTCTTGTTTGACATTCTGATTTTTTTTGTTAAGCCACATTCCCGGTATTGGCCGGCTCGTCAGTGAAGGTTTTCTTTTAGCCAGTATGATTGCAGAACGAAGATATGTTTCAATAGCAGTTCATGTATCTGCAATTGCCAATGTATATATATTCTCGCGGCACAAGGGTGGTCAAATTATATTGGTAAAGCTCATTTATCCTGTATGAAACAGACAATGCCTGTATGCATAAACAGAAGCACACCCACCGTCAAGTTAGAAGTGCAACTCCGCCACCGCCTTCCTCCGTCCTTGGAGCGTAGCGGAAAGGGCGGAGGA
>NZ_JACSPP010000112.1 GCF_014837065.1 Phocaeicola intestinalis | reverse complement strand
ATGGCAAAATCCTGAGCAACTTTTTGTTGCTCAGGTACTTAAAAAGTTATATTTGTAATAGTGTTGCGGAATTAAGGTTTGCAACACTAAGATAAGTGAAAATTCTGACATGGCAAAATCCTGGGCAACTTTTTGTTGCTCAGGAACTTATAAATAAAGTTAAATTATAGTGTTGCGGAATTAAGGTTATCATTTATTCATGAGGTTTATGATGCAGATGCTATATCTGTATCCGTAACCCATTATAAGAAAACAAGTATGGACTTTAATAAAGCTCGATTATTATATCTTATCGTATTTTTCCTGTATTCCGGCCTAAGTGTGTCCGGACAATCGATTCATGTTTCAGGAAGAGTACTTCAACAAAATACGCAAACACCTGTTGAGTTTGCTAATGTCGTTCTATTCAAACAAGATTCAGTCTTTCTGAAAGGAACAACGACAGACACTATCGGAAGATTTGAATTTGAAAATCTTCCCACAGATAATTATGTGCTGTCAGTATCCTGTTTAGGATTTGAAACAAAGCGGATTTTGATACAGAATCTGACGGAATCAGCACAAATAGATGTGTATTTGAATGAAAATGTTTTGTTACTTGGGGAAGTGGTGATTTCTGCTTCTTCCACAATAAACAAGATTAACCAACGGATTGTGTTCCCGACAAAATTGCAAATCAGCCATTCTGCCAACGGAATGCAATTGCTGAATACAATGATGCTTCCCGGCTTGAACATCAATCCGATGCTGAATACGATTTCATCATCCGACGGCGGGAAAGTCATTTTGCAGATTAACGGCGTAAATACCACGCCGGAAGAAATTCAGACCTTGCAACCCCGCCAAATCAAGCGGATAGAATATTCGGATTATGCAGGTATCCGATACGGACATGCTTCCAAAGTTATCAACTACGTGGTAGTAAGGGATGATAAAGGCGGTGTTGTTGGTGTGGATTTGATGAACTCGCTGAATATCCTTGCAGGGGGCGATGTTTTCTTTGCCAAATTCAACAAAGGAAAATCGGAATATGCTTTGAACTACACCGCAGCGTTTCAACGCATCAACACGAATAACAGAAATCGCACAGGTAGTTATCAGTTTGAAAATTCATCCCCTATATTGAGGGAAGAAATCAGTGCCGGAGGTGATTATTCGTACCAAATGCATGATTTTTCGCTGACATACAACTATCAGCAGAGCGATTCGGCTTTTTTCAATGCCAAGTTGAAATATAATCTGAGCAATCAGCCTCACAACGATTTCAACAGTTTTCTAAAAGAGAATGGCACGGACAAAGGGTTGATTTTTGACGGAAGTCAGCAAAAAATTAATGTTCCTACCATCGACTTGTATTACCAGTATGGTTTACCCAAAAATCAGAAAATATATGCTAATGTGGTGGGGAGTTATGCGAACGCAGCATCTTCGCGGAATTACTGCGAATACAACGATGTTGATACTCTTTTCAGCGAACGTTCGGAACTGTTTTCCGATAAATATTCACTGATTGCCGAAGGCATATACGAAAAAGGATTTGCCCATGGAAATTTGAAATTCGGGATAAAACATATTCAGTCGTTTACAGAGCAGACAATTAATCAGGGCGAGGAATTCAAATCGGATTTGAATCAGGCGGAATCGTCGGTTTTTGCAGAGTGGTTTTATAGTAAGGGCAAATTCAGCTATAGCTTGGGACTTCGCCTGAATCGCCTGCATTTTTCCAATGTATCTGTTACCAAAAGCTATTACCATTTCTTACCCAAAGCGATGGTTGGCTATCGGTTCAGTGATAATTCTTTTATCCGGTATGATGCGGAGATGAGTCAAACGAATCCAACCCTGATGGAGTTGGCCGACACGGAAATCCGTCTTGACTCGTATCTTGCCGAGAAAGGGAATCTGTTGCTTCAACCGTACCTGAATCTGAATAATAATTTATATTACGAAAACAGAAAAGGGTTGTTCGCTTTCAATGCAAGCCTGCATCATCACTACAAACACAATCCTATCATGGAATCGAAAAGAGAACATGGAAATGTGTTCCTGACAATGCCCGAAAACATGAAAGATTGGAATAAGTATAATGCGGAGATAACATTGAAAGTAGGGATGATAAAAAACTTCCTGCAATTTTCGGTTACAGGAGGCTTCAACCACTTTGACAGTCGTGGGAACAACTATTCGCATACCCATTCTAATTTTTATTACAGGGCAGATGTTTTGGCAATGTATAAGAAATGGATGCTGATAGGCCAGCTACAGCCTTTTGACGAAAGGTTATACGGCGAAACCGTCATAAAGGATGGTAATTATCACTACTTGGCTATCCGGTACAATGCGACTAATTTTTCTTTTGGCATAGGTGCGTTCAATCCGTTTAAGAATGTTTCCCGAACCATTATGGAAAACAAAAATGCACAAGCGCCTTTCCGAAGAGAAAGTTTTAGCGATGCATCCCGAATTCTCGTTGCCACGCTCACTTGGAATTTTAATTTCGGAAAAACTCATCTTGTCGGTACTAAATCGCTGAATAATCAGGATACCGACTACGGAATCAAAGGAAGTTATAAGTAAGATTAGGTGTTGATTTCAACAAATTCTGTATTATGTATTTCTGGCAAATCTATCACTAATTATCTTTCAGCGACATGTTGTTGCTTCGCGTTCACTGAATCCTATCGGAATTCAGTGAACGCCTTTGTGTGTCGTCTACTGACGATATCATCCTTTTTTTTACTCAAAATCAATAAAAATGAAAGATAAGATAAAAAACATTGCAGAAAAATTAGAACATCAAATCAGGATGCATGAACTCGATTTAAATGACAGGATTAAAGATATTCCTCAAATAATATTGCTGTTGGAACAGGGGTTCTCGGAATTGAAAGAAATAGTTTCGTTTTATAAGTTCAAAAGTGAAATGGATGAAATATTCTTTTTCAAGATAATAAAACCCAAGTTTTTTAGTAAACTAATCTATTACAGGAAAGTGTATAACATCGAAATGATGCGCCCCAACGGACAAGATTGTGTGCTGAAAAATTATTTCATCAATGAACTGAATCAGTTAGAGAATTTCTACAATAAGAACATTGATTTCTATAAATACTACCGTTCGGGAAGTACGCATTTGGATAAGTACTTTTTTCTGAGAGGAAAACAAGATATTCAAATGACAATGGAAACATTTTATTTTGAAAGAGACCCTAATTTTTCTACGATTTGCGATTTTAAAGTTGCAAAAATAGTAGCAAACGAAATGTTGCGAATTTATCTGAATCCTAAAATCCGCAACTATCATCCAATACACGATTAAGGGTAGATTTATGAGTCGTTAGTAGCAGCTTTCAGTAAAAAGCAACAGCACAACATCAATATGTAGCCACCATCCCCTTACCCCACGATGCGACTTGAGGTAATACGCAGATTCAAACCGGAAAGAAAGGATTCTTATCCGAATTCTGTTTTGAAGGGTTTTGCATAAGCTCGGTTCTCTGTGTAGATATTCAGCACATACTGCCTTGATGTCCTGCCCCATTTGGCTGGCACAGAGATGAACTTGAAGACAAAAGCCTTTATGCGACTCGTTTTCTTGAGCCCAAAAGCCTTGGTGTCAAGCCTGCTCATGATGGTCTTGTAGAAATTGTGTATCAATGCAGTAAGCAGAAGAAAGACAGTATTCTCCGCCATGAATGACTTGGGGAGCCTGCTCCAACCGAATCCGTTGTTCATGTCGTCAAAGATACGTTCCTTGCCGCCACGCAGATTGTAGAATTCAACAATGTCCCTTGTCGATGACTTGTAATCGTTGGTCAGAATACAACGGTAAGTGTATTCGCCTTCCCACAGGTCAAGGTCGCCACTGTTGCGTCTTTGTCTCTGGATGACAAGACGATAGCACTTGCCTTCCCATTTCTCAACGAGAATGGAATTGAGTTCGAACTGGATGCCGTTAATCTCCTCCGTCTTCCATCCTCTCAGAGCAAAGATGTCATTGTAGAGCGAACTGCATCGGTTGGCACGGATGTAGAAATGTTTGCAATGCTTCTCTATCTCACTGACGATTTCCTTCGAGCAGGAACCGCAGTCTGCCCTGAAGCGATTTACACGGATGTTCTGGGATTCCAGAAGAGCGAAGAATCTCTTATGGGTGTCTGCCTGATGAAAACGCACATTCGTGTTACCATCGCTGTTCTCTATGCCGACAATCATGTCGCCAATGACAGCCACACCTGGACGGTACCCGAGAAACTTCTTGTATGT
>NZ_JACSPP010000111.1 GCF_014837065.1 Phocaeicola intestinalis | reverse complement strand
CTTCCTCCGCCCTTTCCGCTACGCTCCAAGGACGGAGGAAGGCGGTGGAGGAGTTGCACTTCTAACTTGACGGTGGGATTTTGTCATATAATACAGTGAAGAGTGAATTGGCTGGTATATATAGTGTGATAGGAGATTATGATAAAGCTTTGAGTTTAGAGTGGGAGGCAATAGGGAATAACCATCCAACAGCTCAATCTTATTATGGAATAGGAGTAAATTATATGAATTTGCATCAATATGATTCGGCTTATTATTATTTGAATCAAGCGTTGAATACATCAAATGTTTATACACGTATGGGGGTATATCGAAGCTTGTTGCAATTGGGTCGTCAACCCCAGTATCATAAATATATAATAACTTATAGTGATTCGTTACGTTTCTATGAAGATTCTGTTCGTGCTTTAGATAAAAGTCGGGAAATTATTTTTTATAAAGAGAAGTTTGAAAAAGAGCAGTTGGTTACTCAAAATCAGCGGTTAGAACTAGAAAAGGCATATACAACTCGTTTGTTATTATTGGCAACTATTGTGGCTTTAGTTTTGTTGATGTTGTTGGTCGCTTTTTATTTACATCGTAAGATTGCTTTGCGTAGAAAAGAAGAAGAACTGAATAGTTTGACTTTTCAACTTCATGAAAATGAATTGTTAATAGATCGAAACAATAATTATATTGCGGAGTTGAAAGAACAAGTAGAACAGCAAAAAGAATTGGTAGAACAACAGGCTGAACAGAAGGAAGAGTTAGCTTCACTTCATGATGCAAATGAACAACTCCGTAAAGAAAATATCCGTTTGAATGAAAATATGAAAAAATACACAGGCACATTTCCTGAAGCAGATGAAATTAAGAATGTAACAGAGCAATTACGACGTTCTAAACAACGGGAGGAAGATTGGTTTGCTTTTATTCAAAAAGAATATCCTTTTCTCTCTAATCTGCACCAAAGAAAGACTGGGTTAGATTATGCAGAAGAGCAGACCGTTTATTTCTTGGTTGATACGCTTTTTGATAAATTCACGAAACGTTTGACTAACAAAGTGTCATTGCCTCCAAGGGAATTGTTGCTTTGTTGTTTGATTAAGTTGCGTTTATCTGTTGGTGAAATAGCTGTTTTAATGAATCTTTCTCCTGCTTCCGTATCTACAGCTAAGCAGCGGATTAAGAATAAAATCCATGAAATACTGAAAGATGAGCCACTTAAAAGAAGCTTTGATTTATGGATTTGGGAGTATTGACAGCGAATGCTTAGATTAAATGTGAATACTAATTTATAATCGCAAGATTATCAGTTGTTTATATATTTATTTTTGCTTATATGATGCTTATGCTTGTTTCTTGTATTTTTGAATTGTTGCATCTATCTTTGCTGCATGTAAAAACAATCAAAAATTAAGAAACATGAAACGTAAAATTTTAATTTGTACAGCCATGGATTATAATATTCAAAATTCGTTTGGTATGTTGAATGAACAGGGTGAGATTGTTTGGGATGAAAATAAACTTCAAGGCATTGATAATGCACCTTATATACAGGATACCAAATGTATGGAATGTAATTTGCTTCCGCTTTGTGGGGGGCCATGCTTTATGCGTAAATATCAATTTGTAACTCAAAATATAGATTATTGTAAAAAAGATGTGTTGGATACAGGGCTGGAAGAATTTATTAAGAGCTTTTATCAAAAAAGTATTCAATATAGAATGCATTAAAGCTGAAGATACAGTCAATTAGGAAAGGATAGCGAAAAATCATTTCTTTGAAAAATAATGTCCAAAAGCTCCTAAGAATGGATTGTAGCGATATATATTTGTAGCAAATTATATTGTAAATACAAAAAAACTTTACTTTTGCAGTCGCAAATGAAATTTTAACAGAAAAAATAAAGGAACATGAGACGTTTGTTAAACTTATTGATGTGTTGCTGTGTCTCTTTGACAACCTTTGCACAGGTATATAGTGGCAAGGTAACGGACGAGAAAAGCCAGCCCTTACCTTACACCAATGTAGTGTTGTTATCCCTTCCCGATTCCGCTTTCGTGACGGGAACGGTAAGTGACGAATCGGGTGCTTTCACCTTGCGTAGCGAGAAACCGAACCTGTTGCTCCGGATTTCCTCTATCGGCTATGCTACTATATATAATAAGGTAGATAAACCGGACTTGGGAACCATCCAGCTTTTGCCCGATGCACAGCTGTTGGGCGAAGTGGTGGTAAAGGGCGATTTGCCCAAAGTGCAGTTAAAAGGTGATGCGCAGGTGACGAATGTGACGGGCACTATCTTGGAGAAGGCAGGTACGGGCAATGACTTGCTGAGCAAGCTTCCGGGCGTATCGGCGGAAGAAGGTACGGTAAACGTGTTCGGTTCGGGCACGGCTGAAATCTACATCAATGGGCGCAAGATGCGTAATGCTTCGGAACTGGACCAGCTTTCATCGGATAACGTGAAGCGTGTAGAGGTGGTGCGCAATCCCGGTGCACGTTATGATGCGACGGTGAAAGCCGTGGTGCGCATCTATACCAAGAAGGCGCAGGGCGAAGGTTTCGGATTCAACAACCGTTTCCTCACCCGTTATTACTATGGCTGGAATGTGCTTGACCAGTTTAACTTTAACTACCGCAAGGGCGGGTTCGACCTGAGCGGCATGCTCTTCGGTTCGAAAACCGAGGGTGAAGACAACAAGACAGGGGTTTTTGAAACATTCCTCGACAATACCTGGCGGCAGGAGAGTTCCATTTCTACAACAGGAGGCTCCCGGAATATCTCCACTATGCTCTCACTCAATTACCAGTTCAACGAGAATCATTCAGCCGGTGCGCGTTACGACTTCAACCGTACGCCCAAGGACTGGTGGAATATCAATATGTACTCGCAAGTGTTCCGGGACGGTTCGCTTTATGAAGAGAACACCAGCCGGGGCTGGCAGAGGACTCCGGCTACTACCCACTCCTTTAATGCTTATTACAACGGTCAGGCAGGCGACTGGAACATTGACTTCAATGCCGACGGCATGTGGTCATACAGCAAGACGTTGCAGGATATGACCGAAGAATATACCCCCATCGGCGAAGCCTTGCAGGAGCAGAACGTCACCAGCTACAACAAGGACGAGAACACGCTCTATGCCGCCAAGCTTATCATCAGCCGTCCCCTGTGGGACGGAAACCTGTCTTTCGGCGGGGAATATACCTATACCGACCATACGAATACCTATATCAACGACCAGGGCATTTTGGATGACGACCACAGCAATATCCGCGAGAACGCCGCTTCTGCCTTTCTGGAGTACAGCCGCAGTTTCGGCAAGCTGCAGGCTCATATAGGCGTGCGTTACGAGCACTTGGCATCCGACTATTATGAGAATGAAATCCTTGTGGACGAGCAGAGCCGTACGTATGACAATGTGTTCCCTACGTTTGCGCTTTCTCTTCCTGTGGGCAAGACGCAGCTTTCGTTGAGTTATACGGGCAGTATCTACCGTCCGACTTATTACATGCTGCGCAGCAACATCACCTATGCCAACCGTTATACTTACGAGAGTGGCAATCCGTTGCTCCGTCCTTCCATCATCAACCGCCTGTCATTGGACGCCTCTTGGAAGTGGATTTACTTCAATGCCCGCTATACACATACCAAAGACGCCATTGTGAACTTGGGCGGTACCTATTCGGAAGACGAGCCTAACATCATGCTGCTAAGCTACTTTAATAAGTATGATTCAGATAAATCTACGCCACGCTCAGCTTCTCGCCTACCATCGGCATCTGGTCGCCCCAATTCACGCTGATGTACCTTCAGCAATGGTATATGGTGGATATGCCCGACGGCACACGCAAGAACTTCAACCACCCCATGGGCAGCTTCAGTTGGCGCAACAATTTCCGTCTGCCTTGGGAACTGCTGTTGGATGTAGACGCATCGCTCGATACACCCGGTGATAATGAAAACGGTCACGTCAGCGAAGTAGGCTGGGCACTTAACGTCAGCCTGCGCAAAGCTTTTTTCAATGAACGCCTCAGTTTGCAGCTGCAAGGTATAGACTTGTTTAATTCCCGTAACGCATGGGGCACGATATATGGCGGCAATCGCTTAATAACCATTGATCAAGAATCGCGCCGCTATTTCACGCTTACTTTGCGCTACAAATTCAATGCCACAAAGAGCAAGTACAAAGGCACGGGTGCAGGACAGGAGCAGCGGAGCCGCATGTGATTTTGAGTTCTTGAGTTTTTAAGTTTCTCTTATGCTTAACTCAAGAACTTACGAACTTAAGAACTAAAAAACTTACAAACTAACCTACAGGCTGTTGATTTCTTCTTCGGACAAGCCGCTGCATTCAGCAATTATGCTGATTGCAACTCCTTTAGCTTTTAGGCTTTGCGCCATTTCAATTGCTTTTTTCTTTGCTCCTTTTTCAATACCGATTTTTTCTCCTTCTTTCAGTCCTTCCTTGCGTCCTTCTTTCAGTCCTTCCTTGCGTCCTTCTTTCAGTCCTTCCTTGCGTCCTTCTTCTTTCGATTTAATTTTCGCAGTATCAATGGTATTTTTCCAGTCCCGGTAGATTTTCAGGCTTTCTTCGTAGCTGTCGTA
>NZ_JACSPP010000110.1 GCF_014837065.1 Phocaeicola intestinalis | reverse complement strand
AAAAAGTATTTAAGTGCACTGCTGTTCGGAGCGTTATTGTTCGCTTCGGCAGGAACTTTTACCTCTTGTAAAGACTACGATGATGACATCAGTAATCTGCAGTCACAAGTGGACGGAATTAAGGCCGACCTCGAAGACTTGCAGGCGCAGATTAGCGCAGGAAAATGGATTACTAACATTACCTCTATCGAAGGCGGATTCACAGTAACCTTCTCTGACGGTCAGTCATTCAATATCGTAAATGGTAAGGACGGACAAAATGGTGCTCCGGGTGCTGCAGGTGCTCCGGGTACATCATGGGAAATCGGTGAAGATGGTTATTGGTATAAAGACGGTGAGAAGACCGAATACAAAGCTGCCATCGATGGTGAAGCTGGAAAGATTGTCGTTCCGGAAATTAAAGACGGCGTATGGTATGTAGCCAATGAAAAAGGTGAACTGGAAGCTACTGAATACAAAGCTAACGGTGCAACTTATGCCGTAGCTGAAGCTAACGGTGGTTTCACCATCTATGCTCCGACAGAAGACGGAAAAGAAATGCTGGAAATCTATTGTCCGGGGCCTGCATCCATGATTTCTTCTATTATATTGGAAGATACACAAGGGAATTCAGCTGATAGACAAAATAATAAATTGGAACTTATCTGGAATACATTTCACCGTCCAAGCCAATGGGCAGGTCCAAGAGCATTGCCTGCTAATGAGTCTGTAGTATATTCTTCTAACTCTGCTATTGGCATACGTGTTAATCCTGTAGATGCTCCGGCAGATGAAGTGGCTTACACCTTGGTTAATTCGAAGAATCAAGAACTGAGCCATATCAAATTAACGGCAAAAGCATACGATGACTTGCTTACACTTGACAATGCACAGGGACGTGCTGCAGGAACAAGCAACGGTTTGTTCACATTGAGCATGGACGAATTCACTTTGACGAGTGGTGAAAATACCGATTTCGAAAATGAATTGGATCAAGAAAATAAGGATGAGAAAGTCGCTTTTGCAATCAACGCTGATTATAGCACCCGTTCTGCTTATGACATTCAAGTTACAGCAAAAGAAGGTCTGGCTTTGGATAAAGTTGCTGTAAAGGAAATTAAAAACAGCAACGCTAACGTTGGTAATACTACAGAGGAAAAAATAGAGGTGGATTTAGGGAAAACATATACCATCGTTGTTCCGGAAGATGCAAAAGGTGCAATGTATGATATGTGGTTCGAATTTGAAAAGGCTGATCAAGAAACGTACGGCATACAGTGGGATAATGAAGCACGTACTTTCAAAGTGACAATAGATCCAGACCTCGTTACCCCTGCCGATCCTTTTATTATGACAATCCATACATTGGATACACAAGGTAATGTGGATAAAGTTAAGTATTTTGTAGACTTAAGTTCTGTCATCACTACTAATGTTGTAGAATACGAAGCTGAAACATACGACATCTCGAACCTGTTAGATGCAAATAAACCGCAAGGATTTGATTTGGCTATTAGCTACATGGAAAATGAATTAGGATCTGACAAGTGGATTTCTTGGATTAACCGTGTTAACTTGACTAAGACTGTAGCTGCATTGTATACAGATAAAGACTGCAAATCTGCAGTAGCAGATGGTATCAAATCTTTGACGATTGCATATAAGGATGCAAATGATAAGGAAGCTACAGCTAAGACATTAGAAACTATCAAAGTCACAGTTGATAAAGAAAATGCAGGCAAATTGCACTTAGCTAAGCAGTATTACTTGAAGCTTGCATTTAAAGATGCTAAGAATGGTGATATCAACTCGATTGTAGTTCCTGTAACATTCACTGCTCCGACTGTAGCTGACCAGTTTACACGCGACGCAAACTTTGTGGTTGATGATGTAATCACCGCATACTTCTATAATACAGACGCTAACAAGAATCAGATTAATGTCAAGAGATACTTTACTGCTGTAGATAAATATGCTACATTGTCTCTTGATACAGAAACGACATTGGCTACTGTAGGCAATACCGAATACAAGTCTGGAGCAACTGGTACTAATACTAATGATGGCTTGGCTACACTTACCCATTCAGGTACAACTCTTGATAATGATTACATTATATTGAATGAAGTAGGAGTAAATAACAGCACGGGTATCGAACTTGGATACGGCAAGAACTTGATTGTTACCGCTAAGAATGACAACTATGCTGATACGAAGTGGGTATACGATAAGGAAGCAGACAAGACTTATCAGTTCACTATCACTATCATGAGCCCGATTTACGAAGGTACCGTAACCCCGGTAGGCAATAATTCAATTCCTGTTATTGCCAACAATGAATCTGGTTACGCTATCACTGGCAGCATGATTACGGGTGTCGATTACAATAATAACAAGTTCAGCGTTGTTCCGAATACAAGTGCTAATGGAACTCCGACAAATAAGAAAGATAATCCTAACGACGCTTGGACAAGTAAGCAAATTCAGAATGTATATGTAACACCTGATAGAGCAGAATACTTCAATGGCGGCATTAGTCTCCGTATACCGGGTGGTACGAAAGAAAATCCGGTAGAAGGCGCAATCGTAGTGAAAGCAACTCCGATGCCAAATACCACAGAAACCTCTATTACAGTCCATGTAACCGATGTATGGGGATATACAAAGGCTGTATCAGTTCCTGTGACTATCCAAGTGGGCGAATAATCCACTTTGATTACTCTATAAATAAAAAAGCGGCTCTTTTGAGCCGCTTTTTTATTTATCACCTTTACTCTTGGTGCTGGAAAATGAGATACGTTCATTAGAAGCCTATATAAAAGTACGCCTGCAATGGCTACGGTGATTAATTACTTATCCGCAAGCTTATGAGTCCTCGCATAATCCTAATATACCAGGACTGCATTCCTAATACATATAGGACTCCAGTCCTGATGCGTGAAGACAACAGTCCCAGTATGTCAGGACTGGGAAAGGATTGCATTAGCTCCATTTAATCAGTCTGTTAAACCGGCTGATGGACATTAACTTACTTTCCAAATGCTTACCTAAGATAAGAGAGGCAATCCTCAATACAAGATTGAGAACGCCTCTCTTATCTTAGGTAAGCATTTGGTTATTTATAAGCTAACGCTTATTTCGTAGTCTTAACAGTCAGTTTAAATGGAACATACATAGTCTTATTCCATATATCTTTTACTATCAATTGCATATCGACTGTAGATGTTTCACTTACACCTTCTTCCAATTGATCTTTTACTGTAATAACTGAGTTGCCATCGAACGCATTAAGATTCAAATTGCCACCAAAGTCATTGATATTTTCAATGAACTTGGCTGCATAATTCTTATCTACAGCTTTTATAGCAACAGATACAATTCGGTTATCGGCTGGTTTTTCAGTTGTAGTTCCAACTACAATATCTTTTTGTGTTTGGAATTTAATCTGGGTTGCGTAAGCAATAAACCAGGTATAATCTGCATCCTTATTGGCTGCTGCAGCATCCTTAAGCGCGTAATAATTGCCTGCTACCTCGAAATAAGCTTGATTTTTTACAGAATTCCACAACTTCAGATAATCAGCTTCTTTCAGATAGAATTTCTCTTCTCCTGTCTGAGCAGCTAAGATATCTTCACCACTATAACCTAGATAGTTCATATCTTTTACAGCCAATTCAATCAACATGTTGTTGGCATCAAGCATATAATTAACTGATGATACAGCAGTTGTCAAATTATCTGTTATTCCATATGCATACCCCATCGCAGTAATATCTCCGGCTTTAGTAGCAAACAATGTATAGGACTTGCCCTTGTCTGATCCTAATGCAAATACGGCACTCTTGACAGCATTCTTGATGTCTACCTTATTGCTACCGTCTGCTCCACCATAGACTGCAACCAGCTTGTCGTTATCAAATGTAATAACTTGAGTAGGATCATCACTGTATACCTGACTCTTGACAACAACTTCGAAATCAAAGGTTATCTTGTTGTTTTCATTATAAAATAACGGATACTGAGCACGGATCTTACGAACTTTGTACATGTGTTGCTGGTTAGCAGGAACATTAGAGCCCTCTATCCACTTATTTACATGCAATTCGCCATTTTCAATCCAATCCCAATTTGCAAAATCTTTTGAATTTTGAGTATCACCGCCATTGTCTACGAATGTCTTATAATCCATATCAGTGAATGTAGGATCACCCAAAGCAGTGGTATATGCATTCGCTTTAATAATACCACTTTCAAAGTCGTAATCTACATTATTTCCAGTTGGAAGTGCAGAAACTTGCAATACGCCATCTTCAACAAATGCAGGATTCAGTCTCAAAATATCAGCCGCATCAGGATTGCTGACTGTCAACGTAGCATCATCCGAATAGATAACAGAAGTACCATTCATTGATGTCAAAGTGAGTTCATATTCAGTTGCAGTAAATTGTTCTGATATATGACCGTCCAATGCAGCCCCTGGCACAGCTCCGTTAACGTTGATACCGAATGTTACGGCTGTTCCGTTCCTCCATGTCGCAGTTTGAGATTTGTAAATAGTTCAAGTTTCGCAAGTTAATAGATAACCTTCTTCTTGGGATATAAAAGAGGCACAGGGATTTCCACATATCGCAGAAAATGAGTAATTTTATAGTTGCAAATCAAAACATTACTCAGCCCTATGCC
>NZ_JACSPP010000010.1 GCF_014837065.1 Phocaeicola intestinalis | reverse complement strand
ATATTCACAGATATACAGGAAAATATTTACACCTGGAAAAAACTTAGTAAGAATAACAATACTCCTTATTATATATAATAACAGAAAACCGAGCATGAAAAGAGCAAAGAAAAAACAAGATTATAAACATTGACGCCGATGCAATATCAAATACAGCACCGGCGTTAATGCAACTATTTGTTCTCTTCAACGAAATTAGATGCATCGTAATATAAAACCAAATGAATGTCCGCAAACAACCAATACATACCCCTGAAAAATGAATATATACTGCATACGCGGTTGAATATATACTGCATCGGCCTACGAATATATACTTCATCGGCAAATGCAGTACTACTGCGTTTCCAACTCAGCCAGATTAACTAATTGCAGATATAAAATTATAGTTGATGCATAATTCATCCCACCTATCAATAAGCATGACCATCCTCCTTCAGTTCATCGGAAGTAATTGGTTTTCGATCTATTGCTCTCCAGGCATATATGATATAAGCCAATACAAACGGGACCAAAATTGAAACATAAGCCATCGTTTTTAGTGTAAACTGGCTGGAACAGCTATTTGCTAAAGTTAATGAACTTTGCAAATCAGCGGTAGAAGGATAATATGCCGTATGGTTATATCCTACGCTCAACAGTAAAGCCAATACAGTCAATACTGTACCGACACCTGCAAACCAAATACCTTTGGTGTAGGTTTGCGACAAAATACTCCTAATCAAACCCAACAACACACTTACCACACCTACCAAGAACAAGCCGAAAAGCACAGGCATTGCCAGCAAATTATGCCAATATTTAAACGGCTCCATCACAATAATTTGAGTTACAGGATCCACCGCAAACCCATCTTTCAACAATGTGCGAATTACAAATGCCAAAAAGAAAATCAGAAAAGGAACAGCATCTGTAATCAACTGACGACGACAACGCGGTATCAGCTTTTCATCACGGATATTGTTGATAAAATACAAATTACCCAACAAACGTGCCAAAAAGAACACCGCCAAGCCCAAAATAATGTTCCAAGGATCACCAAATGCATCCAATCCATGCCATCCATTCGCCCAATGGCTAATAACCGGCATCATATTATCGGTCATGTTTGCTTTATCGACAATAAAATTCGAACCATTGAAGAAAGTAGCCACAGCTGCTCCCAGCAACACCGGTCCCACCACTCCATTAATAACCAAGAAATATTGATAAGCGCGCTTCCCCAACAGATTGCCTAATTTCGATTGGAATTCATACGAAACAGCTTGTAAAACGAAGCTGAACAAAATAATCATCCATAACCAGTATGCTCCCCCGAAACTCGTACTATAAAACAAAGGAAATGAAGCAAAAAACGCTCCCCCAAAAGTCACTAATGTAGTAAAAGTAAACTCCCACTTACGTCCGGTAGAGTTGACCAGCAACGTACGCTCTTCATCAGTACGTCCCAACCGGAACAACAAAGAATTTCCTCCCTGGACGAACAGTAAAAATACCAACAGGGCTCCCAACAACGAAACCAAGAACCACCAATAATTTTGTAAGAATAGATATGTAGAATCCATAATGAATTATTTTTATGAGTTAATCCGTTTAACTATGCATTCATGCCTCTTCGGGACCCTTTTGAATAGCTTTCAGCATGATGCCGATTTCAGCAATCAACAATACCGTAAAAAGTATCAAAAATATAAAGAAAGTAGTCTGGACCGAACCAGTTTCCAATCTGGATATGGCCGCATTTACCGGAAGCAAATCTTGAATTGTCCAAGGCTGGCGACCGACTTCGGCCACAATCCATCCCGCCTGACCGGCAAGATAAGCCAACGGAATGCTTGCCAAAGCAACATAATGCAACCAATTTACTTTCGACAACTTCCGTTTCCACGCAAGAAACAATATCAACGCAAAAAAAGCAATGAAATACATTCCCAGTCCTACCATTACGCGGAAAGCCCAAAACGAAAGCCAGACATTAGGTACCAGATCGTTAGGGTCATCAATATACCCGTAACCGAAATACTTCATATTCTCATCAATGACCTGGCGTGCCGCTTCCATTGCAACTTGGTCACCTTCCTGCTTCGCTTCACGATAATCCGCCAAGGCAGCTATGACCTTTTTCCCGTTCTTCATTTTCTCCACGACCGAAAGCGCTTTTGTACTGTCTGGCAAAGCATATCCTCCCAAAAGTATATTGTTAATACCCGGCACATAACCGTCAAAATCATGCGTAGCCAGATAAGACAACATCAATGGAATCTTGATATCGCCCACCACCGTCAAAGGTTCGCGTGTGCCTCCATCATACAAAGCTTCCATAGCAGCCAGCTTCATCGGTTGGCATTGAGCCACTTGATATGCCGACTTATCTCCAGTCATCGCCGTTACCAACGAAGCAAACAGACCAACTACAGCAGCCACCTTCATACTTGCAATGGCAAACTCTTTTTCCCGTTTGCGCAACAAAAACCAGGCACTGACTCCAATCACAAACACTGCTCCTAACATCCAACTGCTAAGGACGGTATGAAAAAACTTAGTCACTGCTACTGGCGAAAAAGCAACAGCCACGAAATCAACCATCTCATTCCGCACCGTATCCGGGTTGAAAGCCATGCCTACCGGATATTGCATCCATGAGTTTGCCACCAAAATCCACCATGCCGAAAAAGTTGCTCCCAATCCCGTAAGCCAGGTAGAAGCCAAGTGAAATTTCTTACTGACTTTGTTCCATCCGAAAAACATAACAGCCACAAATGTAGCCTCCATAAAAAACGCCACAATACCTTCTATCGCCAATGGAGCCCCGAAGATATCTCCTACAAACCAAGAATAATTACTCCAGTTAGTACCAAACTGGAATTCCAAAATCAATCCGGTAGCCACTCCCACCGCAAAATTAATTCCAAACAGCTTCATCCAGAATTTGGCTGTCCGCTTCCAAAACTCATTCCCTGAAATGACAAACAGGGTTTCCATCAATCCCATTATCACAGCCAATCCCAATGTGAGGGGCACAAACAGCCAATGATACATGGCGGTCAAGGCAAACTGTGCTCTTGACCAGTCAATCATCGAGGTGTCAATACTTGCTAACATACGTCTATCTTATTTAGTTAATGAATTATCCACCGAACGGTTCACCAGTTCCATCCCGACATAATCCTGCTTTTCCTCGGGACTCTTCCCTTTCAAGAACGACGGAAAGAAAAACAACTTCAGAATAAAGAACATAATGAAAAGTTTTATCAGAATCAACACCCACAATGTGCGCCCTATGGTCATCGAACGAAAACCATCCCGATAAAACGTCCAAACTCGAAGAATCTGTCTTTTAATCATAATATAGTTTTATAATGATTACAAAGAAAAACCTTTTATCGGTAAAATGCAAGTCTTTATCCGTAGAATTTATCCGTTAATCTATATCATTTGTTCCTTTTCCCAGTGATTCATACATTTGCATACATCAAAACCAAACAAATAACATTTATGAAACTACGAACGGCTTGCATATATACGATTCTATCAGCTGCCCTTCCTCTTTACGCACAAGAAAACTCGAACGGAAAAGAATGGACACTGCAAGAATGCATAAACTATGCACTTGAAAAAAACATCCAATTGCAACAAAACAAGATTTCGCTACAAGAAAGCGAAATAGACATCAAGGATGCACGCGCCAGCCTATTCCCAAGTCTGTCATTCAGCACAGGACACAACGTGGTAAACCGGCCTTACCAAGAACAAAGCAACACGGTTAGCGGAACAGAAATTATCAGCAGCGACGAAAAGACCACATACAACGGCAATTACAGCCTAAATGCACAATGGACGCTGTGGAATGGAGGACAGAGACTAAATAATCTGAAACAACAGAAAACCAACCGCGACATTGCCCGCCTGACCGTCTCAGAAACCGAAAACACCTTGCAAGAACAGATAACACAACTTTTCATCCAGATTCTTTATGCTGATGAATCTATCCAAATAAACAGAAGCACAGTGGAAGTAAGCAAAGCCACCTACAAACGAGGACAAGAACTGTTTGCCGAAGGAAGCCTTTCGAAAGCCGATCTGGCACAACTGGAAGCTCAAGTAAGCGATGACCAATACCAACTTGTCACTGCAGAAAGTACGTGGAGAAACTATAAACTGCAACTGAAACAATTACTGGAACTGGACGGTAGTGAAGAATTCAACCTGGTCCTCCCCGAACTGAATGACGAAAACATTCTGAAAATGTTGCCCAGTCAAACCGATGTCTACCAAGCAGCCATGGCAATACGTCCTGAAATCCAAAGCAGCAGGCTAAGCATAGAAAACGCCAAACTAGGCATATCGGCCGCCAAGGCAGGTTACTATCCTACCATCAGCCTGTCAGCATCCAGTTCGAGTACGACCAACAGTGCCAGCACAAACAACTGGGCGCAACAAATGAAATACGGCTGGAATAACATGATAGGAATCAGTCTCAGCATTCCTATTTTCGACAATCGCCAAAACAAAAGTAACGTACAGAAAGCACGTTTACAGTACAACACCAGCCAACTAGACTTGATAAACAAACAAAAAGAACTATACAGTACCATTGAGGGGCTGTGGTTGGATGCCTTAAATGCACAACAGCAATATGTTGCTGCCGAAACCAAAGTGAAAAGCAGCCAAACCAGCTTCGACATGGTAAACGAACAATTCAATTTGGGCATGAAAAATACCGTGGAACTACTCACAGAGAAAAACAACCTGCTAAGTGCCAAACAGCAATTGGTACAAGCCAAATACATGGCGATACTTAACCGGACACTTCTGAACTTTTATGCAGGAAACAATATCGAACTATAAAAAACAAGCAATATGAAGAAGAAAAAAACATGGATTATAGCGGCAATCGCCATCGTAGTGATTATTGCAGTATGCTGGACCTTAAGCGGAACGAAAGCCAATAGCCAAGTCGATTTCGTAACCGAAAAAACACGGACAGGCAGTGTCAGCAACTCTATCACGGCTACAGGAACCATTGAGCCAGTCACTGAAGTAGAAGTGGGTACGCAAGTATCCGGCATTATTGACAAAATCTATGTAGACTACAACTCGATAGTCAAGCAAGGAGAAATCATCGCTGAAATGGACAAGGTTACACTTCTAAGTGATTTACAATCAGCACAAGCTACTTATAACGGTGCAAAAGCCGAATACGAATACAAAAAAAAACTGTATGAACGCAACAAGACCTTGCATGAAAAGCAACTGATCAGCGATACCGACTACGAACTATCCACTTACGACTATCAACGTGCCGCAAGCAGCTACGAGCAAGCAGAAGCCGAATTGGCAAAAGCCGAAAGAAACTTATCGTATGCCACCATCACATCACCGATAAACGGAATAGTCACCAGCAAAGATGTAGAAGAAGGACAAACCGTAGCTTCCGGATTCGAGACCCCCACTCTTTTTACCATTGCTGCAGACCTGACCCAAATGCAGGTAGTAGCCGATGTGGATGAAGCAGACATTGCAGGAGTAGCAGACAGCGCACGAGTTACCTTCACCGTCGACGCCTACCCCAACGATGTATTCGAGGGGAAAGTGAAACAAGTACGCCTGGGCAGCGTGAACAGCAGTTCCAGCAGTTCTTCGTCATCTAGCAGCGAATCAACGGTAGTGACCTACGAAGTTGTTATCACAGCCGACAATCCCGACTTGAAACTGAAGCCACGCCTCACCGCCAATGTCACTATTTACACCTTGACACACGACAACGTGCTGACCGTTCCTGCCAAAGCCTTGCGCTTCACTCCGAATAAGGATATTGCAGGAGGACGCGCCATCCAAGACTGTGCCGGCGAACACAAAGTATGGACGCTAGAAAACAACACATTCGTAGCACATCCGGTAAAAACCGGCATCAGCGACGGTGCATACACAGAAGTGGAAGGCATTGACGAAGGCACGGAAGTAGTAACCGAAGCCACCGTAAAAAGTGAAATGCCCGAAATGAACGAAAGCAGTGAAGGCGGCGAACGCAGCCCGTTTATGCCAGGGCCTCCGGGAAGTGACAAGAAAAAAGACAAAAAATAAACGGATGCAACGTAATTCTTTCAAAAAATGAGCAAAACAGTCATTGAATTACAAAATATTAAGCGTAACTTTGTGGTGGGAGATGAAATTGTCCACGCATTGCGCGGTATTTCGTTCAAGATATGTGAAGGAGAGTTTGTTACCATCATGGGGACATCCGGCTCCGGCAAATCAACCTTGCTGAATACCTTGGGATGCCTTGACACACCCACCAGTGGCGAATATTATCTGGACGGAATTTCAGTGCGCACAATGAGTAAATCACAACGTGCCATTCTGCGCAACCGGAAAATCGGGTTTGTATTCCAAAACTACAACCTGCTTCCGAAAACGACTGCAGTCGCTAACGTGGAACTTCCGCTGATGTATAATCCCGCGGTAAGTGCAGCCGAACGAAAAAGAAGAGCCGTGGAAGCATTGATTGCCGTAGGACTGGGAGACCGTCTGGAGCACAAATCGAACCAGATGTCAGGCGGACAAATGCAACGAGTAGCTATAGCACGCGCCTTAGTCAACAATCCGGCAGTCATCCTCGCTGATGAAGCAACCGGTAACCTTGACACTCGGACATCCTTCGAAATCCTGGTGCTGTTTCAGAAACTACACGCGGAAGGACGAACCATCATCTTTGTCACGCATAACCCGGACTTGTCGCAATACAGTAGCCGCAACATCCGCCTGCGCGACGGACACGTAATAGAAGACACCATAAATCAACGCGTCCTATCAGCAGCCGAGGCACTTGCTGCACTACCCAAAAACGATGATGATGCATAAACAAACGATTTTCGCCAATAGTTTCGGGCTACGAAAGCATAAAAGTCCGTGTCCAGGCACATGTCTGGAAGTATAAAAAAATATTTCCGACAAGCTCATAAACGAGTTTAAAACAAAGTAAACACGAGAAAGAATTTATAAAAATGAACGGAACAAACCTATTCAAAATAGCGCTTCGGGCATTGGCAAACAACAAGCTCCGTGCTTTCCTCACCATGCTGGGCATTATCATCGGTGTGGCATCGGTAATTGCCATGCTTGCCATCGGACAAGGTTCGAAACGAAGTATCCAGCAGCAGATTTCGGAAATGGGTTCGAACATGATCATGATTCATCCCGGAGCCGAAATGCGCGGCGGCGTACGTCAAGACCCATCAGCCATGCAGACACTGAAACTGGAAAACTACGAAAAACTGCGTGACGAATGCATCTATCTTGCCGCCATCAGCCCCAATGTATCTTCATCGGGACAACTCATCGCCGGTTCGAACAACTACCCGTCTTCTGTAACAGGATGTAGCAATGATTATTTAGAAATACGTCAACTCACGGTAGAACAAGGCGAAGCATTCAGCGACAACGACATACGGACAGCTGCAAAAGTCTGCATCATAGGGAAGACCATAGTAGACAACCTGTTTCCCGACGGAACGGACCCCATTGGTAAAATCATCCGTTGCAACAAGATTCCACTCCGCGTTATCGGCGTCTTGAAATCAAAAGGATATAACTCGATGGGACAAGACCAGGACGATATCGTACTGTCACCTTACACCACCGTAATGAAACGCTTGCTGGCACAAACCTACTTGAGCGGCATATTTGCTTCTGCACTGACCGAAGACATGACCCAAGAAGCAGTAGACGAAATCACTACTGTCTTGCGCCGCGAACACAAGCTGAAAAGCACCGACGATGACGACTTTACCATCCGTACCCAGCAGGAACTCAGTTCGATGCTGAATACCACTACTGACCTGATGACCACCCTGCTTGCCTGTATTGCCGGTATTTCACTGGTAGTAGGAGGTATCGGAATCATGAATATCATGTATGTGTCGGTAACCGAGCGCACCCGCGAAATCGGGCTGCGCATGTCGGTCGGCGCACGAGGCATAGACATTCTTTCGCAATTTCTCATCGAATCCGTTCTCATCAGCATCACAGGAGGACTGATTGGTGTCATATTGGGATGCGGAGCCAGCTTCGTCATCAAGACGGTAGCCCACTGGCCCGTGTTCATCCAACCGTGGAGCGTACTGCTCTCGTTCGCGGTCTGCACGTTGACAGGTGTATTTTTTGGTTGGTATCCGGCAAAGAAAGCCGCCGACCTTGACCCGATAGAGGCTTTACGCTACGAGTGATTCATTTATTTTGATTTTAGCCCGAGCTTGTGAAAGTTCGTCTAAAATAACTTTGTTCTTCATAACTTTGGTTTCTTTATCCGGCTGCCCAAGGAGTTCATCCCGGCAGCCGGATTTTTCGAAAGCTTGCCCATCATCTTTGTTCATTTAATTACAAAAGCACCATGAAACAAACCACCGACATACCCCGCCGAACCTTGGAGATACTGATACATATTATCTGCTGGGGACTTTTTTTCGCTTTCCCGATTTTCTTCGCCCAACGCACCAACGGCACAATCAACTGGAAAGAATTCATGCACCACAGCATCTTCCCCACCTCGGCATTCTTCATCTTTTACCTCAACTATTTTCTGTTAATACCCTATCTTCTCTTCCGGGAACGTTCCAGACAGTTCCTGTTGACCAACTTTGTCATCATCGCTATCATGACCTTGGGACAACGTTACCTGAATAACTTGATTGCACCACCTCCTCCCGACTTGAACCGCCCGATTCCTCCACAATACATCTTTTATCTTCGCGACATGGCAGGCCTCATCTTCTCAACAGGACTGAGTGTTGCCATCCGCATGAGCATTCGTTGGAGCCAAGCTGAAGCCGAACGGCAAGAAGCGGTAAAAAGCCGCACCGAAGCCGAACTGAAAAACCTCCGCAACCAACTGAATCCTCACTTCCTGCTGAACACCTTAAATAATATCTATGCACTGATTGCCTTCGATACAGACAAGGCTCAACAAGCTGTACAGGAACTGAGCAAACTACTGCGATATGTGCTCTACGACAATCAGCAAATGTTCGTACCGCTAATAAAGGAAATCGACTTCATCCGGAATTACATTGAACTGATGCGCATACGCGTTTCCTCACAGGTAACGATAGAAACCGAATTCCACATCAAGCCGGAAAGCCAGACTCCCATTGCACCGCTCATTTTCATTTCCTTAATAGAAAATGCATTCAAGCACGGCATATCTCCTACCCATCCCAGCTTCATCTCCATCACTATCACAGAAACAGATGAAGAAATATGCTGTACCATACGCAACAGCAATTACCCGAAAACCCGTACAGACAAAAGCGGGTCTGGCATCGGGCTGGAACAGGTAAGCAAACGCCTGGAGCTGATTTATCCCGGACGTTACCAATGGGAACGACACGTGTCACACGATGGCAAAGAATACCTGTCCTCTATCAGCATCCGGCCATTTCACTCTGTATAACTCTAAAAATAGAAACTAACATGAACTTACGTTGCGCTATCATCGACGATGAACCTCTGGCATTAGGACTGCTGGAAAGTTATGTAAAAAAGACCCCTGTACTGACTCTTTGCGGTACATACTCAAGTGCCATCCAGGCAATGAAGTCATTGCCCGAACATCCGGTCGACCTTTTGTTTCTCGACATCCAAATGCCCGATCTGAACGGACTGGAATTTTCACGTATGGTATCCGATACTACCCGCATCATCTTCACCACGGCATTCAATCAATATGCCATCGACGGCTATCGGGTAAATGCACTCGACTACCTACTGAAACCCATCAGCTATGCCGACTTCATGGAAGCTGTCAACAAAGCCATCCACTGGTTCGAACTCCAACAAAAAGCCGAAACTGCTTTCTCTTCCGCACAAGCCGAAAAATACATTTATGTAAAAAGCGATTACAAACTGATACAAATAGAACTAAGCAAGATTTTATACATCGAAGGCTTGAAAGACTACATTAAAATCCATGTAGAAGGAACAGACAAACCCATCCTGTCACTCATCAGCATGAGAGCCATGGAAGAAAAGCTGCCGGCAAGCCAGTTCATACGGGTTCACCGCTCATTTATCGTCCAAAAGCAGAAAATAAAAATAATCGACAAAGGACGCATTGTCTTCGGAAAAGATTACATTCCGATCTCTGATAGTTATAAGCAAGAGCTCCAAAACTATGTTAACGAACATATTGTTTAAACTTGTTCTCGTTTTTAATCTTCTTTAACGTCCTATAAGTGCGTTTTTCTTTTGATAAGTTTGCCGCTTCTAAATATAAGGCTTATATTTGCCGTGTACATAATAACAACAGAAGTTGTGAAACTTCTTATTGAATAGTTTAGTTAAGTCTAGTTTAGTTTTTGTGTTGTGATACTCCAACCATTAGAGAATGGCTGGAGTATCTTTTTTCGTGGGTCTCAGCCACTTGGAGAAAAGGTACTTTAACAGTTTGTTTCCACGGGCGGCAATATTTATTAGTCGTTTTTTAGTCGAAAACTTAGTCCGATAATCCAATCCGCATGGCCGCCTTACTTGTAAGATTATTAATCTTCAAGCCGAAAGATTATTAATCTTCACGCTGTAAGATTAATAATCTTACAAACGATGCAGCTATATTGCGGAGTATTATTTTTCCGAAATCCATCCGTATTTGGGAGAGTTTCTTTATCTTTGTTCCCCGACTAAAAACATTGAAACGAAAAGACAATAATGAAAGCGAAATTTTTCTTGGCGGCTTGCCTCTTCTGCCTGTGCTTCTGGCAGGCGATGACGGCACAGAATGCTTATCCGAAGCGTGAGTTCCGCGGAGCATGGATACAATGTGTAAACGGACAGTTTCAGGGGATGCCTGCACGGACCATGCAGACTGTATTGGTGAACCAACTTGACAAGCTGAAGGAGGCGGGCATCAACGCCATTATCTTTCAGGTACGGGCAGAGTGCGATGCACTTTATCGTTCATCATACGAACCGTGGAGCCGCTTCCTGACCGGTGTACAGGGCCAGGCACCCACTCCGATGTGGGATCCTTTGCAATTCATGATAGACGAGTGCCACAAGCGAGGCATGGAGCTTCATGCGTGGATTAATCCGTACCGGGCACAGACCAAGGGCACGACGGTGCTTTCTCCGCTTCATCCCTATAATAAATATCCCAATCTTTTCGTACGCTATGCGGGTCAGTTGTATTTCGACCCCGGACAACCCGAGTCGCGCAAGTACATTTGCCGCATTGTGCGCGACATTGTCTCGCGTTACGACATAGACGCCATCCACATGGACGATTATTTCTATCCCTATCCGGTGAACGGCATGGACTTTCCGGATAACGTCAGCTTTGCGGCATATGGAAGGGGCTTTACAAACAAGGCAGACTGGAGGCGCGATAATGTGAACGTATTGATAAAAGAGATTCACGAGACCGTACGCCAGTGCAAGCCGTGGGTGAAGTTCGGCATATCGCCTTTCGGTATCTACCGCAACAAGAAATCAGACCCGAACGGAAGCAATACGAACGGGCTTCAGAACTACGATGACCTGTATGCCGATGTACTGTTGTGGGTGAACAACGGCTGGGTGGATTACAACATCCCGCAGGTATATTGGGAAATCGGGCATCCGGCGGCAGACTATGACACCTTGGTGCGCTGGTGGGCGAAGCATTCGGCTGCACGTCCGTTGTATATCGGTCAAGACGTAATGCGTACGGTTTCGAATGCTGATATAAAGAATCCTCGTCTGAACCAGATGCCGGCAAAGTATCAGTTGCAGCGCTCGCTTCCTGCCATCGGAGGAAGTTGCCAGTGGTATGCCGCCGCTGTGGTGGACAATCCGGGTAATTATTGCGACATGCTGGAGAAGGTTTATCACAAGTATCCTGCCCTCCAGCCCCGTTATCCGTTTATGGACGACAAGGCTCCGAAGAAGGTGCGCAAGGTGAAGCCGGTATGGACCGAAGACGGATACATCCTGTTCTGGACGGCTCCGAAAGCCAAGGACGTGATGGATGAGGCGGTGCAATACGTGGTGTACCGCTTCGGGAATAAGGAAGATGTCAACCTGAAAGACCCTTCGCACATCGTAACCATTACGCGCGATTGCTTCTATAAGCTTCCGTATGAGGACGGGAAGACAAAGTACCGCTATGTAGTGACTGCCCTCGACCGCTTGCAGAACGAATCGAAGGCGGTGAAGAAGAAAGTTAAATTATAGTCCTTAATTTGTTCCGGATAGTATCGTTTTATGTTGCGATGGTTATTAAAAAAGGCTTTTAGGCAGACTCTATGTTTGGAAAAGTTTGTATATTCCGTAAAATTTTCTAACTTTGTCTTAGTTTAATTTGCTGGAAGTGGGCTTTCTGTTCTTATCTAGAGGGAGCCATCCCTTCGCTTTCCGGCAAAAGAGATTATAAATGAGTTTCGGTCTGTTAAGGGAAGGGCCATGACTTAAAAAGAAAAGAGCTATGAAAAAGTTAGTGTTAACCGTATTGTTCGGAATGATTGCCTTGGTTGGTTTTTCACAAGTACGTTGGGATGCCCAGTTTGGCGTGAACTTCAGTAACATGACGAAGATGGACGATTCGAAAGCATTGCCTGGCTTTAATTTAGGTATCGGTATGGATTACAGCATCACGGATATGTGGTCGTTTAAGTCGGGGGTGATGTTTTCTTCCAAAGGATGGAAATATAAAGAGGATGGATACAAGGATACGTATCGTCCTGTTTATTTGGAAATACCGCTGATGGGAGCTTGGAAAACAAACATTACAGATAATGTTAAATTTGTTGTAAACGCAGGTCCTTATCTTGCTATCGGGCTTGGTGGAAAGAATAAGGAACATTGGGATAGTGGAGAAGATACTAAACTTTTTTCGGGAGAAGATGGACGTGATGCAATAATGAATCGCTTTGATCTTGGATTGCAATACGGAATTGGTTTTGAATTGGCAGACCGCTATCTGATTAATTTAACGGGACAGAACGGATTTATTTGTCCATTTAATGGTGACGTAATTGATGAAGATGGTGATAAAATTTCTCCAAAGAACATGAGTTTTGCTATTTCGGTAGGCTATATTTTCTGATAATTCAAACAATGTATAAATGTGCAAATGTGCTAATACGGAATTGGCACATTTGCACATTCTTATATTAGCACATTAGCTTATTAGCACATTATTTTATATGTCCTCGAATCTTTTCCAGATAGGCACGCATCCTCCCGGCGTCTTTTTTGCTGATGATGTCCAGCAGCTCGTTCAGTTCGGTGCGGATGCCTTCCACGTGTGCCGGGGTGCGGGGGTTGAACAGGATTTCCTGTAACAGGTAATCGTCTTCGCTCAATACGCCTTTGGCGATAGCCATGTGGCGTTTGAATGTGGTGCCCGGCGCATCCTGGTGCTTCATCACCGCCGCAAAGGCGAAGGTAGACACAAACGGGATGGAAAGCGAGTATGCCATGGTCTCGTCGTGCTCCTCGAACGTATATTCGAAGATGTTCAAGCCCAGGCGTTGATACAGGTCTTTAAAGAATATCTTGCCCAGATGGTCGCCTTCCTTGATGATGATGGCGTTCTCCGAACTGAGCTGGTCTAAGTTGGCGAAAGTCGGTCCGAACATCGGATGGGTAGATACATAACGAAATCCGCATTGCTCGTAGAACGCCTGCAGGTCGGTCTTGACCGAAGCGATATCGCTGATGATGCAATCCTTGGGCAAGAACGGCATTACCTGGTTGAAGGCTTGAAGGGTGTATTTTACGGTTACGGCATTGATGACCAGTTCGGGACGGAAAGCCTCGATTTCTTCTTCTTTTGTAAACCGGTAGCAATTGTACATGAAGCGCAACCGCTTCGGGTCGGTTTCGAATACAGCCACTTCGTGCTCAAAGCTCAATACATCGGTAAAGAAGGAGCCCATTTTACCGGCTCCCAATATCAGAATCTTCATCTTTTTTATTTACGATTTACTATTTACGATTTAGCGATTTATCATTTAGTAATTTGTGTCTCATTCTTGTTGAAACCCTAAATTGTAAATAGTAAATCGCTAAATCGTAAATCTTTTATTTATTAATGATTTCCAGTTGCTGGCGCACGCTTTCTTCGTGGATGGCTTCGAATACGGTCTTTACGAATTCGGGATCCATGCCGCAGAGGCTTCCCTGTGCTCCGCGCTTGTCGAGGATTTCGTTGTAACGTCCGGTCTGCAGGACGGTCATGTTGTGTTCCTTCTTGAACGTACCGATTTCGCGGCATACACGCATGCGTTTTGCCAAAATCTCCATCAGGTTATTGTCGCACTCGTCTATCTGCTGGCGCAATTCGTGCAGGCTTTCGGTGGTCTGGTGTTCCTTGCGGATAACCAGCAGGTTGAGGATGTAGTCGAGTACATCGGGCGTGACTTGCTGCGAAGCGTCGCTCCAGGCGCTGTCCGGATTGCAGTGCGATTCTACGATGAGTCCGTCAAAACCTAAGTCCATGGCCTGCTGGCAGAGCGGGGCAATCAGTTCACGTTTGCCTCCGATGTGGCTCGGGTCGCACAGGATGGGCAGAGCCGGGATGCGGCGGCGCAATTCGATGGGGATATGCCATTGAGGCAAGTTGCGGTAGATTTTCTTGTCGTACGAAGAAAAGCCGCGGTGGATAGCTGCCAGACGTTTCAGCCCTGCGGCGTTGATGCGTTCCAGTGCGCCAATCCATAACTCCAAGTCAGGATTAACAGGGTTCTTTACCAATACCGGGATATCCACGCCTTTCAGGGCATCGGCTATCTCTTGTACGGCAAAGGGGTTTGCCGAGGTGCGTGCGCCAATCCACAGGATATCGATGCCGGCTTTCAGGCATTCGTACACGTGTTTGGCAGTAGCCACTTCGGTAGCTACATACATGCCGGTTTCCTTCTTCACGTTCTTCAGCCAAGCCAGCCCTTCCACGCCGATTCCTTCGAAGCCTCCGGGTTTGGTGCGTGGCTTCCAGATGCCTGCACGGAAGATTTTGACTCCTTTGTTGGCAAGTTGGGTTGCGGTTGACATCACTTGTTCTTCTGTTTCTGCACTGCAGGGGCCTGCAATGACAACGGGACGTTCTTTCGATACGCCTTCCAGTTCGATGGGTTGTAATTCGAGTTCCATATCTTTTGAATTTTTTGAGTTCGTAAGTTTAAGTTTGCTAAAACGCAGATTAACGCAGATTTTTATTGTTACAGAAAATGCAGAACTTTAAATTATTATCTGTGAAAATCTGCGTTAATCTGCGTTTCATATCTGATTACATGATTGCTTGAATCCGTTTGAGCGCTTCCGCCAGCTTCTCGTCTTTGGCGCAGAGCGAGATGCGGATATACCGCTTGCCGTTGCTTCCGAAGATGAATCCGGGGGTGATGAATACACGGGCTTCGTGCAATACCTTTTCGGTCAGGTCTTCCACATCGGCATACGTGTCGGGGATTTTCCCCCACAGGAACATGCCTACCTGCTCGGGGTCGAACGTGCAGCCCAAGGCGTGCATGATTTCCTCAGCCAGCTTCCGGCGGCGGAAATACACGTTATAGTTGGCTTCCTCGTGCCATTCCGCGCTGTTCCGGTATGCTTGCGCTGCGGCAAGCTGCAAGGGGCGGAACGTGCCCGAGTCGATGTTGCTCTTTATCTTCAGTATCCATTGGATGAATGTGGCATTTGTGGCAATCATACCTACACGCCAGCCCGGCATGTTGTGGCTTTTGCTCATCGAGTTGAACTCGATGCAGCACTCTTTCGCCCCTTCAATGTTCAGGATGCTGATGGGCTTGCGGTTCAGAATGAAGCTGTACGGGTTGTCGTTTACTATCACGATGTTGTGCCGGCGTGCGAAGTCTACCAGCTTTTGATACAGTTCCAAGGTGGCATTGGCTCCGGTGGGCATGTTCGGATAATTGGTCCACATAATCTTCACGCGGCTCAGGTCCATCCGTTCCAGTTCGTCGAAGTCAGGTTGCCAGTGATTGTCTTCTCTGAGTGTATAGTTGACGATTTCGCTTCCCAGTATCTTGTTCAGGGATGTATAGGTAGGATAACCCGGATTGGGCACCAATACCTGATCGCCCGGATTCACCAAAGCCAGTGTCACGTGCAGGATGCCTTCCTTCGAGCCGATAAGCGGCTGAATTTCGGTATCCGGATTCAGGTCTACATCGTACCAGCGCTTGTACCAGTCTGCCATGGCACGGCGCAGTTCAGGGATGCCCACGGTAGGCTGATAGCCGTGCGCGTCGGGTTTCTTGGCGTTCTCGCACAACACGTTGATGGTTTCTTCCGAAGGCGGCATGTCAGGGCTTCCGATGCCCAGGCTGATGACGTCTTTTCCTTCGGCATTCATGCGTGCCACTTCTTTCAGCTTGCGGCTGAAATAATATTCGCTTACATTCGCCAGCCGGTCGGCAGGCTGGATGTTATAAAGTTGATTCTCCTTCTGCATATTCTCCTAATATTTTAAGTGCTTTGGTAAGCGGGGTTACGGCATCAATAGCTTGTTTATATCTCAGATAGTCGGTGAACATTACATCGACGTAGAACATGTATTCCCATTCGCGTCCGATGATGGGCAACGACTGTATCTTGGTCAGGTTGATTTTATAGAACGAGAAGATAGACAAAACTTGCGAGAGGCTTCCTTCGTTATGGGGAAGAGAGAAAACGATACTCGACTTGTTCAGCTTCGGGCGTTCGCGTAAATCATCGGCTATCCAGGGGTCGCATACCACGAGAAAGCGGGTGAAGTTGTGTTTATTAGTTTCGATACCTTCTTGCAGGATTTTCATGCCATAGAGTTCGGCAGCATATTTCGAACAAATGGCAGCATGGCCTTTCAGCCCTTTTTCTTTGATGTCTCGTGCACTGGCTGCGGTGTCTTCGGTTTCTACCACCTTCAGTTGCGGATGGTGCTGCAAGAAGTCACGGCATTGTGCCAGTGCTACAGGATGCGAGTTGACTTCGGTCAGTGTACCCCAGTCTTCGCCGGGCAGGCACATAATGCTGTGGCTGATGCGCAATTTGTGTTCGCCTATGATGGTGGCTCCGCTATCACGAAGCAATTCATAGTTATGGAGCAGGCTACCCGCAATGGTATTTTCGATTGCCACCACTCCGAGGACGCTGTCGTCTTGCTTCATTTCGGCAAACACTTCTTCGAATGTGTTGCAACAAATCAGTTCGATGGTTTCATTCTTAAAGTATTTGTGGGCCGCAATGTCGTGATACGAGCCCAAGACTCCTTGTATGGCTACTTTTTTCATTTTCAAAATGCTTTAAATAAAAAAAATCCCGTCTTCGTTTCGGAAGCGGGATTTCGTATCATTTTTTAGTTTGGTTTTCTCTCTTGTTTGTTATCGTTTAACGTATGCATACAAACTCCCGCTTCACTTCATTGCTAAAGTAAAAGTAATAAAAGAAAAAGAAGAAGTATGTAGCAAATGTTTTCATACGTCTGTTTTGTTAGTTTGTTAGCTTTCTGGGTGCAAATGTAATACTTTTCTTTAAAAAACAAACAATTTATGAACTTTTTCTTGAAATAATTTTGGAGATAATCAGAATCGGCTACCTTTGTGAGCTGTTTTCGGGGAAGATTTGACACTGATTGATATCGGTGTCTGACCAATCGGTAAACGAACTTTCCTAACGTTTGATTTCTAGTCTTTATAATGGCTGATACCTAACATATACCGTATGATTTATAATTTTGATGAACAAATAGACCGTCGCGGCACGGATGCCGAGAAGATAGACGGCATGAGAGCAATTTGGGGAAGAAGTGATTTAATTCCGATGTGGGTGGCAGATATGGATTTTGCTACTCCTTCTTTTGTAGTTGATGCCATACGCCGGCGTTGTGAGTGTCCGGTGTTAGGATATACCGCAAAACCGGACAGTTATTATCAGGCTATTATCCGTTGGGTGAAGGCACGCTATGGTATGGAGGTGAAACAAAGCCAGCTTCATTATGTACCAGGTATTGTACCAGGGCTGGGGATGGCACTCAATGCCTTTACCCGTCCGGGCGATAAAGTGTTGATTATGCCTCCTGTCTATCATCCTTTTGCCTGGCTGGTGACCCGTAACCGGCGCGAATTGATTACGTGTCCGCTGGTATTGAAAGACGGGCATTACCGGATGGACTTGGAACTGTTTCGCCGGTTGGCGAAAGACATAAAAGTATTTATCTTATGCAATCCTCATAACCCGGGAGGCGTGGTATGGACACGTAAGGAACTGGAAGCCATAGCGGCTATCTGTGCCGAAAACAATGTACTGGTATTCTCTGATGAGATACATGCCGACCTTACGCTTCCTCCCTACAAGCATGTGCCTTTTGCACTTATTTCGGAAGAAGCCCGTGAACATTCGGTTACGTTTATGGCCCCCAGTAAGGCTTTTAATATGCCGGGCTTGGCGGCTTCGCATGTCATCATATATAATAAGGAATTATTGAACCGTTTTCATACTTACGTGGAGGCAGGCGAACTGGATATGGGACACGTTTTTGCTTTCCTTGCAGTAGAGGCAGCCTATTCGCACGGCACGGAGTGGCTGGAACAATGTATCGCCTATATCCAAGGTAATATCGATTATGTAGACGAATGTCTGAAAACGCATATGCCCAAGATAAAGGCTATGCGTCCGATGGCATCCTACTTAATTTGGCTGGATTGCCGGGAACTTGGTTTACCGCAAAAAGAATTGAATGCTTTTTTTGTAGAAAAGGCTGGGCTGGCATTGAACGATGGAGAAATGTTCGGCAAAGAAGGCATTGGTTTCATGCGGATGAACGTAGGCTGTCCACGTGCTGTAGTAGAACGGGCGATGAAACAACTGGAAGCGGCATATCGCGGGTTACCAATTGCCTGAAATCCCTATCACAAATAGGAAAGTCCCTACCAATGTGTGGGGACTTTCTGTTGCAGGAGGAATTTTATCCTCCTATTTTTGTATCAAGAAATTTAAACCGTTACCCATATGAAGACAAAAAAATGTATATGGAGCCTGCTCCTTGTCATCTGTTGCCTGACATCATCGGCCATGGCTTCCGGATTGGGGGATATCCGCATCAATGCCCGCTTCCTTACCGACCGGATGGCGTTTGAACTGAATTTGACCCAAACACAGTACAACGACCTGTACGAGGTCAATTACGACTTTTTTCATTGCGTCGACCCGTATGTAGCCGCTATGGCACGTTCGGAGTCATATGCGCTTGATGCTTATTATCGTTATCTGGACGAACGGAACGATGACTTGCGCTGGATTTTGTCCAGTGCCGAGTATGTGCGGTTTATGGCATTGGATTATTTTTTCCGTCCGGTTTATGCGATGAACAATATCTGTTATCTGCGTGTTTACAAAATGTACCCCAATCGTACGTTCTTTTATTTCGACCGTCCGGCACACTACTTGACTTATTGTGGGGCACATAGCCGGCACCATTGTGGCGGAAGAAGTTTTTATCAGAAACGTTACCCAAGGGTGTACCATCATGCGATATATCGAGGAGATTTCCGTTGTCGTCCCGATAATAGGAAGCACGATTTTATGGCAAAGCGTCCATCCTCTGGACCCGGTTATCATTTTACCCCTGCGCATCGTCCTCCGCATCCGGCAATGAGTCCGGAGAAGCCCCACAGACCTGCGCATCGTCCGGACATCCGGCCTTCTCATCCGGCTAAACCACATCCCCGGCATCCGAATGTAAAACCATCACGGACGGATAAACCCGGCAAACATCCGATAGCCAAGCCTGTACATCCGAACCGTAAACCACAGACACGTCCGCGTCCGGAACGGAATGTCTCAAAAGAAAGAGGCAACAGACTCTTGCACAGAACCTGAGGATGATGTATTTTTGTGGGTGATTAGTTGACAAGATACCCAGAATATGATGATATTGAAGCGAATCGGTATAGTGATAGTCTTGCTCGCGATATTTTCGGGAGCAGGACTTTTTTTGTTCCGTGGCACTTTGCTGCGTCATGTAGTGAAGGGAAAGATAGAAACTTATTCGAACCGTTATGGACTTCGGATAGCGTATGCTTCGTTAAAGATGCCTTCACTTGCTACGGTCCGGGTAGAAGGGGTAAGTGTGGTTCCTTTGCATCGGGATACGTTGTTGAAACTCCGTTCGGCAGAAGTTGAGCTCGAACTCTTACCTTTGTTGCAGGGAAATTTGTCGGTAAAAAGCATGCATACCGATGGCTTGACGTGCCGGTTTGTCAAATGCGGAGGTAAATCGAATTACGATTTGTTCTTTCAGCGTATACCACAGGAGCCGCGTGGGCAGGAAACAGAAGATGTTGTTCCTATCGGTTATGCCAGGCGGGTAGAACAAGCGTTGGGAGCATTGTTTCGTTTGCTCCCCGAAGATGCTACGCTTCGTCACACTACGTTTATGGGTGAGCGTGATTCACTTCAGACCGTTTTTATGATTCCGGACCTTGTATTGGAAGACCGGAAATTTGTTTCTGAAATCGCAGTATCGGAAGAGAAGATGAATGGGAAATGGCGAGTAGCAGGTACACTTGACTGCAAGACGCGCCTGATAGAAGGGAGTATTGCTTCGGCTGAATCCGGAAAGCGTATCGTGGTGCCTTATATTCTTCCGCATTACCAGACGTTTGTAGCATTCGACTCAGTGGCATTCAGTATGAAACAGGAACCGTTTTCGGCCGGTAATCAAACTCTTACCGGATATACCGAAGTGGGTGGGCTGGAAATACATCACAAGGCTTTGTCGCCCGACACGATTGGATTAGACAAGGGAGAAGTAGAATATATGGTACATGTCGGTGAACGTGCGTTCGAGTTGGATAGTGCTACTACCGTCCGTTTCAACCGCCTTTCGTTTCATCCTTTCGTGCGTGCCGACAAGACCGACAGATGGCACTTCACAGCATCTGTTCATCGTCCTTCTTTCCCGGCACAAGATTTGTTTACTTCTCTTCCTTCTGCCCTGTTCAGTCATTTGCGGGGCTTGGAGGTAGAAGGAGAATTGAGTTATGACCTGAATGCCGATGTGGATTTCAACTGTCTTGACAGTTTGAAATTTTCTTCCAATCTTCGTGGGCACGGATTTCGTATTCATCGTATGGGGACTACCGACTTGTCACGGATGAGTACGGAGTTCGAGTATACGGCTTACGAGCACGACACCCCTGTGCGTACATTTGCCATTGGCCCGTCAAATCCTCATTTCCGTCCGCTTTCGTGCATTTCCCCTTTGCTTCAGATGGCAGTGATGCAATCCGAGGACGGTAGTTTTTATTATCACGATGGCTTTTATCCCGGTGCTATCCAAGAGGCATTGGCATATGATTTACAAAAAGGAGGGTTTGCCCGTGGAGGCAGTTCCATTACGATGCAGCTGGTAAAAAATGTTTTTCTGAATCGCCATAAGAATATTGCACGCAAGCTGGAAGAAGCCTTGATAGTCTGGCTTATCGAGTCGCAGCATCTCACCTCGAAAGAACGTATGTATGAAGTTTATCTGAATATTATCGAATGGGGACCGTTGGTATATGGGGCGGCCGAGGCAAGCCGTTTTTATTTCGAAAAAGAACCGTCTGAGCTGACGGTCAGTGAAGCTATTTTCCTGGCATCCATCATTCCACGGCCGAAACATTTCCGTTCGGTGTTTAATCCTGATGCCACATTGCGTGAAAATCAGTTGGGATATTATCGTGTCATTGCCCGGCGTCTTGCGGTCAAAGGACTGATGACGGAAGAGGAGGCTGAAGCATTTGTGCCTGATGTACAAATCAGAGGGGAGGCCCGTCAGCTGGTGCTTCAGCCAGACACACTGATATCGCCGGTACATGCTACTGCATGGGAGGCTGAATGAATATAGCTGCATCGTACGACGGATATAGCTGACTTGCTTGTAAGATTATTAATCTTCATGCCGAAAGATTATTAATCTTCACGCTGTAAGATTAATAATCTTACAAACAATGCAGTTATATTGCGAAAAGACCAATGTCTTGCTTGTCATGCCGGATGTGTAATCCGGCGTAATTGAAAAAACTGATTTGCAACCCTGCGTGACACTGGAAACAGGCTTTGTTCTACTATAAATTGTAATTGTAAGGATCTAAAATTAAAGCCGGACGATACATCACGTACCATCCGGCTTTGATTGTTTTTTGTCGTTTATACCGACTCGTTAGTTTTCTTTTACTTCCCATCCCAAAGCGCTGGCGCCTAATACGGCTGCATCAGCATCTTTCAGTTGAGAAAGAAGTATTTTTGTTTTGCCTTTGAAGATGTTCAGCACATTGTCTTCCATAGCTTTCTGGATAGGCTTCATGATGTAATCGCCCGATTTGGCCAATCCTCCGAACAGGATGATGGCTTCAGGGCTGGAGAAAGCAATGAAATTAGCCAGCGCACGGCCCAATATGTCGCCCGTGAACTCAAAAATATCTTGAGCCAGCTTGTCGCCTTTTACGGCTGCATCATAAACGTCTTTCGATTGGATTTCTTCGGCCGGGACATTGCGCAGCAGGCTGGGCTCGGAACGTGCTACCAGAAATTCGCGTGCCGTACGTGCCACACCGGTTGCTGAACAATAAGTCTCCAGACATCCTTTACGGCCGCATCCGCAGATACGTCCTTCCTTGTCTACGATGACGTGACCCAGTTCGCCTGCGAATCCATCGTGACCGTATACCAGTTGTCCATTAATGACAATACCGCTTCCTACGCCTGTACCTAAAGTAATCATGATAAAGTCTTTCATACCGCGTGCGGCTCCATAGGTCATTTCACCGATGGCAGCTGCATTGGCATCGTTGGTCAGGGCAGTAGGAATACCCAGACGTTCTTCAAACATGGCAGCCAGGGGGATGATGCCTTTCCATGGCAGGTTAGGCGCAAATTCGATAGTGCCACTATAATAATTGCCGTTGGGCGCACCTACACCCATCCCTTTGATTTTGTCGGAACCTCCGAATTGTTCCAATAACGGACGCATCCGCTCGCATACGGCATCGACGTAATCTTCTACTTTTTCAAATTGGTGTGTCTTGATAGAATCGGAAGCCAGTACGGTTCCGCGTGAATCAACAATACCGAACACGGTGTTTGTTCCACCGATGTCCATACCTACTACGTAGGGTTTTTCCATATTTGTTGCCATGACATTAAATCGTTTAAAGGTTAGTTATGAGAACAAAAGTAAGCAATCGGGCACAACGGAGCAAATTTTTAATGAATTTATTTAAGCTGTTGCGTAACTTTTTATATCTTAGCAACGTCTAAAGGGCATAAAAACGAAAGAAAAACCAAAGTTTTACATTATGATACAACTAAAGGATATCAATAAAACTTACCACAACGGAGCTCCGCTTCATGTGTTGAAAGGCATTGATTTGACTATCGGGAAGGGAGAATTTGTTTCTATTATGGGAGCTTCAGGTTCGGGAAAATCCACCTTATTAAATATATTGGGCATTCTTGACAATTATGATTCGGGTGAATATTACCTGAATGATGTGCTTATCAAAAATCTGAGCGAGACGCGTGCAGCCGAATACCGCAACCGGATGATCGGGTTTATTTTTCAATCGTTCAACTTGATTTCGTTCAAGAATGCCATGGAGAACGTGGCCCTACCGCTTTTCTACCAAGGTGTGAACCGAAAGAAACGGAACGAACTGGCTATGGAATACCTCGACAAGCTGGGACTGAAAGAGTGGGCACACCATATGCCCAACGAACTTTCGGGCGGGCAAAAGCAACGTGTGGCCATTGCGCGTGCTTTGATATCGAAGCCGCAAATTATTTTGGCTGATGAACCTACCGGTGCACTGGACAGCAAGACTTCGGTGGAAGTGATGAATATCTTGAAAGACCTGCATGACCGGGAGGGACTGACCATCGTGGTGGTGACGCACGAGAGTGGCGTGGCCAACCAGACGAACAAGATAATCCATATCAAAGACGGCGTCATCGAACGTATTGAAGACAACATTGACCATAACGCTTCACCTTTCGGACAAAATGGTTTCATGAAATAAGTAATCTTATGGTAGACTTAATACAAGAAATATATGGCACCATTATGCGTAATAAATTGCGCACGGCTCTGACGGGCTTTTCGGTGGCATGGGGGATATTTATGCTTATTGTGTTGCTGGGTGCAGGCAACGGACTGATACATGCCTTCGAAGGACAATCGGAAGATATGCTAATGAACTCGATGAAAATCTATCCGGGATATACTTCAAAGCCGTTTCAAGGCATGCAGGAAGGAAGAAGCATTTCACTGGATAACCGTGACCGGGAGTTGAGTGCTACGGCTTTTCCCGAACATGTCATTGCTACGGGGGCTACGGTGAGCCAGAGCGATGTCACTCTAACCTATGGCAAAGAGTTTTTAAGCATAGGGGTGGATGGGGTATTTCCCAATTATCCAGAACTGGAAGCAATGAAACTGAAAGAAGGGCGTTTCATCAACGAACGCGATATGGCAGAACGCCGCAAAGTGATGATTCTCCATGAAAAGACTGTAGGAATGCTTTTTCCGCAAGGACATGCAATAGGAAAATACGTCAATGCCAGCGGAGTCAGTTATCAGATAGTCGGGGTCTATAAGGACCAGAATAGCTTCTCGCCTACTGCGCTTGTACCTTTTACTACCTTACAGACGGTGTACAGTAAGGGAGACAGTATTGACAACATTACGTTTACCACCAAGGGCTTGACAAACGAAGCCGACAATGATGCTTTCGAAGCCGACTATCGCCGTATGCTGGGAAGCCAGAAACAATTCGACCCGTCTGACGACAGTGCCATTTGGATATGGAACCGCTTCACGCAATACCTTCAGCAGCAGACTGCCACAAAGATCTTGCATATAGCCATTTGGGTAATCGGAATTTTTACTTTATTAAGCGGCATTGTGGGCGTGAGCAACATTATGCTGATAACGGTACGCGAACGTACGCACGAGTTCGGTATTCGTAAGGCGTTGGGAGCAAAGCCTTTGTCTATTCTCCGGCTGATTATTTCAGAAAGTGTGACCATCACGACTTTTTTCGGATACCTTGGCATGGTAGCAGGTATAGCGGTGACCGAGTATATGAACATGGTGGCAGGTAAGCAGACCATGGATATGGGAGTGTTTTCAATGACTTTCTTTGAAAATCCGACGGTCGACCTTTCCATTGCCATTGAAGCTACTTTGACATTGATTATTGCAGGAACATTAGCTGGACTTTTTCCTGCATTGAAAGCTGTAAAAATCCGTCCGATAGAGGCATTGAGGGCAGACTAGTACATTGACAAGAGAAATATTTAAGTTATGAAACAGTTCGATTTAGATGTTTGGGAAGAGATATTGGTTACCATTACCCGTAACAAAACCCGCAGTTTGCTGACAGCTTTCGGTATCTTTTGGGGGATTTTTATGCTCATTGCACTGATGGGGGGAGCGCAAGGCATGCAGCAGATGCTTTCGCGGGAATTTGAAGGATTTGCCACCAATTCAGGATTCATGGGTGCGAACAAGACCAGCAAGGCTTATAAAGGATTCCAGCAAGGACGGTACTGGGACTTGGAAAATAGTGATGTAGACCGTGTCCGCCGGAGTGTAAACGAAGTAGATATTATTACTCCCAGCTTGGCAAAGTGGGGAGTGGACGTGATTTATAATGAGCAGAAAATTTCGGGAACATTGAAAGGGCTTTATCCCGAATATGGCAAGATAGAGGAACCGATGATTACTTACGGACGATACTTGAATGACATGGATGTGAAAGACCGGCGCAGGGTATGTGTCATAGGAAAACGTATCTACGAAACGCTTTTTCCCGGTAAGGAGAATCCGTGTGGAAGGTTCATCAAGATTAATGGCATCTATTATCAGGTAATTGGAGTAAGTGTTTCATCGGGGAATATTTCTATAAACGGGCGTTCGGAAACTTCTGTGACTATCCCTTTCACTACGATGCAGCAAAACTATAACTTCGGGCAAAAGGTGCAACTCTTGTGTTATACCGCCCGCAAGGGATACTCTATCAGCGAGGTGGAAAAGAAAGTGGCACAAGTGGTGAAACGTGCGCATTACATTCATCCCGATGACAGCCAGGCAATGATACAGGTGAATGCAGAGGCTATGTTCAGTATGATGGACAATTTGTTTTCGGGTATCCGTATCCTGGGATGGATGGTAGGATTAGGTACCCTGCTTGCAGGTGCCATCGGTGTGAGCAATATCATGATGGTAACGGTAAAGGAACGTACGGTGGAAATAGGTATCCGCCGTGCCATCGGTGCCAGGCCGAATGATATTCTGCAACAGATTCTTTCAGAAAGCATGGTTTTGACCATCCTTGCCGGTATGGCGGGAATTGCTTTTGCAGTCTTCTTGCTGAATGTGGTCGAGGTAGGAACTTCAGAGCCGAATGCACCCACGCATTTCTTGATTAGTTTTTGGGAAGCTGTCGGGGCATGTGTCCTTTTGCTTTTCCTTGGCTTGCTTGCGGGACTGGCTCCTGCTTATCGTGCAATGTCGGTAAAGCCGATTGATGCGATTCGTGACGAGTGACGCCTACCACAGACTGCACTGATTTTAAAAATAAAAACGGGAATAGAAAATTTGCCATAAGAGTGCACAGACGAGGAAATCTTTTTTATCTGTGTAATCTGTAGTGAACAAAAAAAAGAAACAAATAAAAACCATAACCTATATGAAGAAGTTTATGAAAATTGCTGTACTGGTTCTGATAGCCATTGTGTTTATTGGGACATTTGTATTTCTTTATCAGAAATCGCAGCCGGAAAAAGTGAGTTATCAAGTGTTGAAGGCAGAAACCAAAGACTTGGTACAGACTACTGTCGCCACGGGAAAGATAGAGCCACGTGACGAGGTGGAAATCAAGCCACAAATATCGGGTATCATAGCTGAAGTGTATAAAGAAGCAGGACAGACCGTGAAAGAAGGTGAGGTTATTGCCAAAGTAAAAGTGATTCCTGAACTGGGCACACTTAATGCGGCAGAGAGCCGGGTCCGGCTGGCAGAGATGAACGGCAAACAGGCAGAAATCGATTTGGAACGTATGGAAAAACTTTACCAAGGTAAGCTGGTAAGTAATGAAGAATACGAAAAGACGTTGCTTGCTGCCAAGCAGGCACGTGAAGAACTTCAGGCAGCAAAAGACAATCTGGAAATCGTGAAAGAAGGCATTACGAAAAACAGTGCTTCATTCAGTAGTACGTTGATACGTTCTACGATTACCGGATTGATATTGGATGTACCTATCAAGGTGGGAAATTCGGTGATAATGAGTAATACCTTCAATGACGGAACGACGATTGCTACTGTGGCAGATATGAGTGACTTGATATTCCGTGGAAATGTAGATGAGACTGAAGTGGGACGTATCCGCGAAGGGATTCCAGTGAAAATCACCTTAGGAGCCTTACAGAATATGAAGTTTGATGCCGTATTGGAATATATATCTCCTAAAAGTACAGAAAATAATGGCGCCAATCAGTTTGAAATCAAAGCTGCTATCGATGTGCCCGATAGTGTGACTATCCGTTCGGGGTACAGCGCCAATGCAGAGATGGAATTGCAACATGTTGACGGCGCGTTAACTGTTCCCGAAAGTGCCGTCGAATTTAGCGGTGATTCTACTTTTGTTTATGTATTGACAGATAGTGTGCCTGACCAGAAGTTCAAACGCCAGCAAATCGTAACAGGTATCAGTAATGGCATCGATACGGAAGTGAAACAAGGATTAAAGTCCGGTGACAAGGTTCGCGGACTGAAAATAGAAGACCAATAAATATTCGCGATGATGAAATTCAGTTATTTATTTATAGGGATAGGAGCCATGTGTATGCCTGTGCATGCTCAGCAGGCATGGACATTGAAGAAATGCATTGATTATGCCATCGAACATAACCTAACCATCAAGCAGCAGGAAGCTTCTGCCGAGCAGAGCAAGATAGAACTGAGCACAGCGAAAAACAGCCGTCTGCCCGATCTGAACGGAAGTGCATCGCACTCTTTTAGCTTCGGCCGAAGTTTGCAGGCAGACAATACTTACAATAGCATCAATACCCAAAATACAGGCTTCAGCCTTTCTACCAGTGTGCCGCTTTTTACCGGATTGCAGATTCCTAACAACATTGCTCTCTCGAAACTTAACCTGCAGGCTGCTCTTGAAGACCTGAATGCTGCTAAAGAAAATGTCAGTATACAAGTGGCATCCAGTTATTTGCAGGTCTTGTTTAATGACGAATTGGCACGTGTGGCGCACGAACAGGTCGACCTCAGCCGTGAAATGCTGGTACAGCGCGAAGCTTATTTCCGAAATGGCAAGGCCTCGGAGTCGGAACTATATGAGGCTAAGTCACGCGTGGCTCAAGATGAGTTGTCGGCAGTGCAGGCAGACAACGACTATCAGTTGGCATTGCTTGACCTCAGTCAACTGCTTGAGTTACCTTCTCCTGACGGATTTGCTATCGTTTCGCCCCAAACTGATGCCGTGGAGAATTTGGGCACCCCGCTTCCACCTGCTGAAATCTATGCCGATGCCTTGCTGATAAAGCCTGTCATCAAGGCGGCGCAATATCGTTTGGAAGGAGCACAAAAGAGCATCCGCATCGCACAAAGTGCTTACTATCCTCAGCTGAGTTTAGGAGCAGGGTTGAGTACTAATTATTATAAAATGTCAGGCATGGACAATGCAGGCTTCGGTTCACAGCTGCGAGATAATTTTAGCCAGTATGTGGGGCTGACATTGAGCATCCCTATCTTCAACCGTCTGGCAACGCGCAATCGTGTACGGAGTGCACGCATCCAACAAACTACGTTGGGATGGCAACTGGAAGATAGCAAAAAAACTTTGTACAAGGAAATACAACAGGCGTATTATAATACGTTGAGTGCTCAGACACAATACACCAGTAGCCGTACTGCAGCCGAAGCTGCTAAGGCCTCATTCGACTTAATGAAAGAACGTTACATGAATGGCAAGGCGAATGCTACCGAGTTTAATGAGTCGCGCACGGCATGGATGCGTGCGGTGTCCGATCAGCTGCAGGCGAAATACAACTATATCTTCCGCTTCAAAATACTAGACTTTTACCGTGGCGTGCCTTTGGAGCTGAAATGATGTGCTAAACTTCTTGGCAGTACTGATTCAGAAAAAGGATAATCCTCTTCGTTGAAGAAGATTATCCTCTTTTTTTGAATGTTCGCATAGAAGAAACTGTTTTGAACTTATCATGTGCTGATTGGGGTTTGCAGACTTTCATTTTTTATATGTCGAAACACATAGGATTTATAAATTTGTAATGGTGAGTACACCTGTAGTTAATCAGACGCCGCTGAATGCGCTGAAGCCGCCGTCTACAGCCAATACAGCACCCGTGATGAAGCTGGCAGCATCACTACATAAGAACTGTACAGCACCGTTCAGTTCAGAAATATCACCAAACCGCCGCATCGGGGTTTTGGCAATGACCTTCTTGCTACGGTCGGTTAACGAACCGTCGGGGTTAATCAGGATGGCACGGTTCTGGTTGCCGATGAAGAAACCGGGGGCGATGGCATTGACACGGATTTTCTCGCTGAACTTGATTGCCATTTCCTGTGCCATCCAGCGTGTAAAGTTTTCTACAGCACTTTTCGCCATCGAATAACCAGGTACACGGGTGATGGATTCGTAGGCAGCCATCGAAGAAACGTTAACGATAGCACCACTCTGTTGCTTTGCCATGATTTCACCGAACACCAGACAAGGGTAAACCGTTCCGTTCAGGTTCAGGTCAACCACTTTGTCCAAATCTTCAACTTTCATGTCGAAGATGTTTTGGTCTACTGTCAGTGTACCACCTGGAATATTTCCTCCTGCGGCATTGACCAAAATGTCTACTCGTCCCCACTGGGCCAGTACTTCGTCTTTTACTGCATTCAGACTTTCAATGTCGAGTACGTTACATACTGTACCTCTTATTTCACCTCCTGTCTGTTTCAGGCGTTCTACAGCTGCATCTACGCGGTCTTTATGGGCACCGATAATGATTACTTTAGCACCGGCACGTAAAAAACCTTCTGCAATATTACTCCCTAACACACCGGAGCCGCCGGTTACGACGGCTACTTTTCCGGCAATACTGAAAATTTCGTTCATAATGTTTTTACTTTAATTAAATGGATATTTAGATTGGTTGTTTATTCGCTTGCCTGCGTTGACGAGTACAATCGCGGCAGATTCCCTTCGCCATATAGTTGATACTGTGCATGTCGAAACCTTCGGGCAGATTTACCACAGGAATGTGTATTCCTTTAAAACAGAATGTACGGTGACACACTTCGCAATAAAAATGCGTATGCATGTCGTCAATGCTGCATGCATTTTCTCCCGAACAGATTTCGTATTTCAGCGACCCGCTGCCGTCTTCGATGTCATGTATCAGATGGTGGGCAAGAAAAGTGTTTAAGGTACGAAATATAGTTGATTTATCAACCGTTTCGAGTATTGTCTCTAAGTCAAGCAACGAAACCGGATGTTCAGCTTCTACCATTGCCTTGAATACTAAAAGACGTATGGAAGTAGGTTTTACGCTTTTCTTTTCCAGCCGGTCAATATAGTATTGGTTATTTTCCATAAAAACGGATATCTTTATTTATTATTGCATTTCTTCGGCCACTATTTCTCCACTGTAACGGATTGGTTGCCTGTTGTGCATCGTGACAGAAACCGTTACAGAACCTCCTGTAGAAATGTCGAGATAAAAATCGAAAACATCTTCTTCGGTTTTCGAAGAAAAGCGAACTTCGTATCCTTTCTTTTTCTTTTCAAGGCAAAAGCCCGTAATTTCCGATTGGAAATGTAAGCCTTTTCCACCTCCGTAAGGCACCGAGTAAGCTCTTCCGAAATAGGGAAGATATACGTCTACCGAGTCGTTTTTCATCTTCAGGCTGTAAGAACTTGTCAACGGAATACTCCTTCCCCGCATGGGATAAGCCATCGATACATCTACCGTGAAACAACGGTTGTCCAGTTGTTTCTCAATGTAAATTTCGGTTGTATCCTTTTTTGTCTCGCTTGCCTGCGTTCCGGCATTTCCGGTCAAGCATACACATGCCCAAAGTATGAAAAGCAAACAGATTTTTCTCATTTGTTTTTGTTTATGCTGATTTCGGATTGCAAGTTAGCTAAAAAAAATGAGAACTTACCTTATAAAATGAATAATTGTTTGGATAAATAAAGATAAACTTAGGTATTTGGCTATATCAGATTGGATAATTTTGTTTGGAGAAATTCAAAACAACTCCGAAGTGTTGGTGTGAGAGAACATGTAAAATGAATTGTGCCCAACATTTATCGGGCACAATTCATTGTTTAATATGAGCCGTGTTAACGTACTTGGATAACCAGATAGCGTGATACACTCCAGAACTGGCTGGGGTTTGTGATTTTCAGAGTCAACTGTCCTTTGTCATCTTTTACCAGTTCGTATGAACCTTCAGGATGTGTGGTCAGCAGTTCAGCGCGTTTGGAGTAAAGTTTGATTTCTTTGTCCTGACGGATATCAATTTCAGTAAAATAATCCTTGTTAAATTCGTTATCTTTTAATACATCTCCACGTTTCAGGATTTTCTGGTCTTTCAGTTCCGATTTTGTTCCGAATACATACCAGGCAGTATTCAGTGCCTTGTCTTGTGCCACTACAGTTTCCGTTTTGGCTTCATTTTCTGCCGTCAGTTCGTCTACGTTTTTGTTCAAGTCGGCTACAGCTTCATCCAGTTCAGCAATGCGGATGTTTTTCGAAGCCAGTTCTGCCTGCAAGGTTTCTATTTGCTTTTGTTTCGATTCCAGTTCAGCGGTCAGGTTCTGGATTGCTTTTTTCAGTTGTGCAGACTGGTAGTTGCTATTTTGCAGCTGTTTCTCCAGTTCTGCAATTCGTGCACGATTGGCTTGCAATTTCTGGCTGATGAAACGGATATCTTCCTTGATTTTCTCTGCACTCGATTTGCTTTCCATTGCATCACCTTTCAAGTCAACACGGTTTTCGGCTTCATTAATTTCGCGGAAGCCTTCTTGTATCTCGTTGAAAGCTCCCATAATCTCATCGAGTTCTGCATCCCGATTAGACAATTCCAGCATCAATGAGTCGTTTTGAACTTGTAATGCGTCTTTTTTCTGCCCCGAATTTGTACAGGAAGCCAATAAGGCTGCTGCGCATAGCGAAAATAAAACAACTTTCTTCATAGTTTCTTATCTGTTTAGAATTTATACTTTTATTTTTCTTTCCCTGCAAGTATGATTACAATTTCTCCTTTAGGTTCGGCAACGGTGAAATGCGCTATTACTTCTGCAAGCGTCCCTCGTACGCTTTCCTCATGTATTTTTGAAATTTCCCGACAAACAGAGACCTGCCGTTCTTCACCGAAAAGTTCGGCGAATTGGGTTAAGGTTTTTACCAGCCTGTATGGAGATTCATAAAATATCATCGTCCGTGTCTCTTCTGCCAGTGAGTTCAAACGTGTCATCCGTCCTTTTTTCTGAGGCAAGAAACCTTCGAAACAGAAGCGTTCATCCGGCAGTCCTGAGGCTACTAATGCCGGAACAAAGGCTGTTGCCCCCGGCAGGCATTGCACTTCGATGCCGTTCCTTACGCATTCGCGGACAACCAGAAATCCCGGGTCGGAAATGCCTGGCGTGCCTGCATCCGATATCAAGGCGATGTTTTCTCCAGCCTTGAGCCGCGTGATGATGCTCTCCAGTACCTGATGTTCATTGAACTTATGGTAAGATTGCAGGGCGTTCTTGATTTCGAAGTGCTTCAGCAGAATACCCGATGTGCGGGTGTCTTCCGCTAAAATCAAGTCGACCTCTTTCAGCACCCGTATGGCACGCAATGTCATGTCTTCTAAATTGCCTACTGGAGTAGGTACTACATACAGTTTACCCATATTTGTCATTTATAATATAGCAAAGGTAGAAAGTTTTTGATTGTATGTGTTAATTTGCTCCATTATTTAACAGAAGTTGTATTATTCTAGCCTAAAACATCGTTTTTTAGTCTGGACTGTATCCTTTTTTACTTTAGAAAACGTACTTTTGCAACCGCAATTATTCAAACAGAAGATCATATCATGGTAGTATTTTCAGAAGACCATACACAAGAGACTTTTCGTCGTGGACGAATTGAGGTGATATGCGGTTCGATGTTTTCGGGTAAAACTGAAGAACTGATACGCCGCCTGAAGCGTGCAATGTTTGCTCGTCAACAAGTAGAAATATTCAAACCAGCTATCGACACACGCTATTCGGAGGCGGAAGTGGTGTCACACGATAATAATTCCATTAAGTCAACTCCGGTAGAAACATCAGCGAGCATTCTTTTGCTTGGCTCCGAAATTGATGTGGTTGGTATTGATGAAGCACAATTCTTTGATGAAGGCTTGATAGGTATCTGCAACGAACTGGCCAACCGCGGGGTACGGGTTATCATCGCCGGTTTGGATATGGATTACAAAGGTGTTCCTTTCGGTCCGATACCCGGATTGTGTGCCATAGCCGATGAAGTGACGAAAGTGCATGCTATTTGTGTGAAATGTGGTGATTTGGCATATATTTCTCACCGCACGGTAGCGGATGACAAGCGTGTGTTGCTTGGCGAAAAAGAAGAATACGAGCCTTTATGCCGGAGATGTTACCAAAAAGCGTTACGAGGGAAATCTGGTAGGGAAACAGAGTAAGGAGGTCGGGGAAAGAACCGAAAAATGAAATAATCAGAAAAAAAACTTCAAAAGTTTTGCCAGTTCAAGAAAAGTGTCTATCTTTGCACCCGCAATCAGAAATGATGGCAAAAACAGGTTTGATTCGCTAGCTCAGCAGGTAGAGCACAACACTTTTAATGTTGGGGTCTTGGGTTCGAGCCCCAAGCGGATCACTCAAACAAAAAGCAAAACAATGAGAACCGCTGATAATCAATCATTATCAGCGGTTTTTCTTTTATCTCCCACCTGCATTTCGGGGCAAAATGGGACAATAAAAACAGGTGAAATAGGTGGACTTGATTTCCACCGGAACAAAGTCCACCTATTTATACCATACCAACCTGATTTTCTGCGTTTTGCGATATGCAACTTGGCACTAAAACCCTCTATAAGGAGTCGGATATAGGAAAACAGCAAAATGACAACAGGCAGGAAGCATATCAATAAATGGAATAAGGTTTTGAAGAACATTCCATAAAAGGACAGGCTCTTAGAAGCTGTTTTGAATTTCTCCAAAAAGTTTTTCTTGGCTTGATGTATCCGTTTTCGTGTGTGCTTTGGGCGATTTTTTGGTCCTTTTCGCTCCTGTTCTTCGTCAGATAGCCCGCTATCTTCCTCATCACAGAAGCGAAAATGCCTCAAAAACTCATCCCAAATCATCGCACGATAAATCCAAAACAGCTTCTTAATTTTTCTGATAAATTTGTTTTGCGGATATGAATCAATGTATGATTGAAAGGTTCAATATCTGTTTCAGGCTGTCTTCCTTTTACGTTCTCCATATGGAAACCGTACGGTTTCCATATCGAAAACATACGGTTTCCATATCAAGAACGTACGGTTTTGAGATGGAAACTATAAAAGGAAGCTATCTGGATTAATAACGCAACCCAATCAAATACTTCAATTATATGGCTTGGGGAATTTGATTATAAATGCTCATAACATTTTTCTTACCCTGGAGCGACAGGGAAACGACCTTTAAAAACGCCCTATAAAGACTGCTCCAACCATTAGAGAATGGCTGGAGTATCTTTTTTTACCCGCAACATCAATACCCGATGGGTCTGTCCCGTTACCCGGAAACGATTATCGGTACGTTCGTTTACCAGCCATACGATATCATCACCGGCACACACCACATATTGGTTTTCTTTATCAAACAAAGAGTACTTGCGGTCGCGCAAATAGTCGCGCACCTTCTTGAATCCACGCATACCAAAGGGAACGAACTTATCGCCCGCCTGCCATTTACGCAATACCAGCGGAGCCTTTACCTTCGAAGCATCCAGACAAGCCACATGCACATCTTTCGGCACTTGGAAGCCTGCATTCACCTCAACCGTTTCCTGCTGCAAAGTCCATACCACTTCTTCCGTTTCTTCCCGTTTTCTGACCAGCAGGCAATCACGGTCGCGCAGAACCACATAATCCGCCGAATAAAACAACCTGCCCGATTCTCCATCCAAGCTACGGTAAATATCATTCAGTTGCGCCGAATTGAATCCCAGCGGATGCAACAATTCGAACAAAACCGCCTGCGGAGACACTTCCCGCAGCACAGAACTGATATGAATGCGCCCTTCATCATCCTTTACCCGCTTGCAAGACTCTTCCATTGCCGAACGATAGACCGCCTCTACATCAGCAAGCCTACGCGCGGTCCCGGCGATGGTCTCGCTTACCGACGGATTGATTTCTTTCAATAGCGGAAGCACATCGAGCCGTATTTTATTACGCATAAACACATCCTTTGCATTAGTACTGTCGGTCACATAGTCCTGCCCCAACTGCTTCAGATAGCACAAAATCTCCTCACGGCTCACCTCCAGAAGCGGACGCACCACCTTGCCGTTCTTTGCCGCAATGCCTTTCAATCCCTGTATGCCTGTTCCCCGAACCAGATTCAACAAGAAAGTCTCTACGCTATCGTCACGATGATGAGCCACAGCGATTGCCTGCGCTTGCTCTTGCATACGGATTTGTTCGAACCAAGCATAACGAAGCTCGCGTGCTGCCATCTCTACCGAGACATGATGCGCAGCGGTATATGCCTTCGTATCAAAATCAGCCACATGCAAAGGCACTTCCAACCTTGCACACAAAGTCCGCACAAAAGCCTCATCCCGGTCCGATTCCGTCCCGCGCAAATGGAAATTACAATGGGCTGCCACACATCGTACACCCGATTCCACCAGCACACGCAACAAAGCTACCGAGTCGGCTCCCCCACTCAGTGCCACCACAACCGTATCACCTCCGGCAAACAAATCTTTCTCGCGGACAAATCGCAATATCTTCCTTTTAAACATAAAGCAAAGATAAGAAAAATACCTGACTATATGCAATGCCTCATGCACCTATGTGCAAAACCTCTTGCAGATAAGTGCTCCCAACACCCCATATACATACATTCTGAAGCGAAAACCGATGCAACTTCTTTGCATTCTATTTAAAAACAATCTAAATAACTTGCATAGCAAAAATCTATCCTATATCTTTGCCGCAAAATAAACGGCAACTATGAGACTATCAGAACTTAAAACTGGAGAAAAAGGAGTCATCATCAAGGTAATGGGGCACGGAGGATTCCGCCGGCGCATCATCGAGATGGGCTTCATCAAGGGAAAGACGGTGGAAGTACTGCTGAACGCACCGCTGAAAGACCCTATCAAATACAAAATCATGGGATACGAGATTTCACTCCGCCGGCAAGAGGCAGAGATGATTGAAGTGATGAGCGAAGAAGAAGCACGCGCCTCCATGCACGAAGACCGGGTGCTCAACCCCATCGAAGAAGACATTCCCGTATCCGAAGAAAAGCTGAAGGAAATAGCACAGGGCAAACGGCGCACCATCAACGTGGCACTGGTGGGGAACCCCAACTGCGGCAAGACTTCACTTTTCAACATCGCTTCGGGAGCGCACGAACATGTAGGCAACTATAGCGGAGTAACGGTAGATGCCAAAGAAGGGCATTTCGATTTCCAAGGCTATCACTTCCGGCTGGTCGACCTGCCGGGCACCTATTCGCTCTCGGCATACAGTCCCGAAGAACTTTACGTGCGTAAGCACATCATCGATGAGACACCCGACGTCATTATCAACGTAGTGGATGCAGGCAACTTGGAGCGCAACCTCTATCTCACCACCCAACTCATCGACATGAATGTGCGCATGGTGGTGGCACTCAACATGTACGACGCACTGGAGCATAGCGGAAATACCCTCGACCATAAAACACTGGGGCAACTGTTAGGCGTACCTATGGTGCCCACCGTAAGCCGCACAGGAAAAGGTATCGACACACTTTTCCACGTCATCATCGGGCTATACGAAGGTGCCGACTTCATGGGGCAAAAAGATGAGATCAAGAATGAAGCCCTGCGCGAACTACGCCAATGGCACGACCAGTACGCGCCCGACCACAAGTTCGGAAGCAAGGAAGAAGAAGTACAAGAGTTTGACTCGAAAAGCTATATCCGCCACATCCACATCAACCACGGGCCGGAACTGGAGCGCAGTATCGATGCCGTAAAGAAAGAAATCTGCAAGAACGAGAACATCCGTTACAAATACTCCACCCGCTTCCTGGCCATCAAGCTGCTGGAAAACGACAAGGATATCGAGCAGCACGTCATCTCTACCCTTCCCAACGGCGCAGAAGTCATCCAGATACGCGACAGGGAAGCCGAACGCATCCGCCGGGCGATGAACGAAGACAGCGAACAAGCCATCACCGATGCCAAATACGGCTTTATCTCGGGCGCACTGAAAGAAACTTTCGTGGAGAAGAACCAGAACACCGAAGCATTCACCCGTGTGGTAGACAGCATCGTGACCCACAAGATATGGGGCTTCCCCATCTTCTTCCTTTTCCTTTACATCATGTTCGAGTGCACCTTCATCCTTGGTGCCTACCCGCAGGAGTGGATTGAATGGCTGGTAGCACAAATCGGTTCACTGGCCGAACATTACATGCCCGCAGGCCCGCTCAAGGATTTGGTCATCGATGGCATCATCGGAGGTGTGGGAGGCGTCATCGTATTCTTGCCCAACATCCTGCTGCTCTACATCTTCATCTCGTTCATGGAAGATACGGGTTACATGGCACGCGCGGCATTCATCATGGATAAAATCATGCACAAAATGGGATTGCACGGCAAGTCGTTCATCCCCCTCATCATGGGCTTCGGATGCAATGTACCGGCTATCATGGCTTCGCGCATCATCGAAAGCCGCAAGGCACGCCTGGTCACCATGCTCATCAACCCGCTGATGTCGTGCAGCGCCCGCCTGCCCATCTATCTGGTATTGATAGGAGCCTTCTTCCCCAGCCACGCCAGCCTGATATTGCTCTCGCTCTACGTAGCCGGCATCCTGCTCGCCGTGCTCATGGCACGCATCTTCAGCAAGTTCATCGTAAAAGGCGAAGATGCTCCTTTCGTCATGGAACTTCCACCCTACCGTATGCCTACGGCAAAATCGGTGGCACGCCACACCTGGGAAAAAGGCGCGCAATACCTCAAGAAGATGGGAGGAATCATCATGATAGCGTCCATCATCATCTGGTTCCTCGGATATTATCCCAACCACGACCGGTATGAAACTACCGCCGAACAGCAGGAGAACTCCTACATCGGCCAGATAGGAAAAGCCATCGAGCCCGTTATCGAACCGTTAGGATTCGACTGGAAGATGGGCATCGGCATCTTGTCGGGCGTAGGAGCCAAAGAGCTGGTGGTCAGTACGCTGGGCGTACTCTACACCAACGAAGAAGACATCGAGAATGTCAATCTCTCCGAACGCATCCCCATCACGCCCTTAGTGGCATACGGCTATATGCTCTTCGTACTGATATACTTCCCCTGCATCGCCACCATAGCGGCTATCAAGAACGAGTCGGGAAGCTGGAAGTGGGCAGCTTTTGCGGCTTGCTATACCACCGTACTTGCCTGGATAGTGGCGTTTGCGGTGCATCAGATAGGGAAATTATTTATTTAATTGACTAGTTGACATCGGTTTTAATTAGATAAATACATGCTATTAAAGACCTAGTACCTGGTCAACTAGTGCCTAGTTCCTAAAAATAAAACTCATGGACACACAAACTATCCTTGTTTATATCATCGTGCTGCTCTGCGTCATTTACGCAGGGCGGCACTTCCTGAAGTTCTTCAAGAAGAAGAAACCGGGACAAACCGATTGCGGGTGCGGATGCGGATGTGCCGGATGCCAGAAAGGGAAACACAAGAAACCTTGAAAACATTGCCCGATTAACGAATATTCACTATCCGCCAATAGGGAGCTTCCGGTTTCTTTCCGTCATACAGATGAAACCAATTAAAGAAGCCAAAGTTATGAAAAAGTTATTCTTTTTATTGTTAGTAATCTTTTCCACCTCCGCCTTCGCGCAGAAGGTGGAACACGGAGTGTTAGTCGGCGGAGGTATCGGATTCCCCATGCAGGACAGCAAGCAACTTATTCCGCCTACCAACGAATTACGCTACGACCATAACCTGAAAGGAAACGGGATGATAGGATACCGCTTACGCTTCCTGCCCCAGCGGAAACACTTCTTCGACCTCGACCTCACCATCGGATTCCAAGGTATGAGCACACAAAAGTACGTGCCGTTCCTTTCTAAGCAAGACGGTACTTACACCGGCAATGAAGGAGATGAGTTCAGCGAGTTCGTCATGCCCATTTCCCTAGCAGCCAGTTGGAACTACCGCATCACCGAGAAGTTCTTCTTCGGACTGGGCATAGCGCCTACCCTCTATGTACGCCCGCAAGCCGTATTCGACCTGCCCGTACTGGCAAAGATAGGCTACCGCGCAGGAAAGCATTGCGAGCTTGCCCTCTCCTACCAATACGGATGCCTCGACGTGCTGAAGCATTTCAACAAAGGAGCGGCAAACGGACGCAAAGGGCATCTGTCCGACCTCATGCTCTCCGTGTACGTTCCTTTCTGAGCAAGCAGAAACAAATAGATGCGAACAACAGACATAAATTGAAAAGTAATCTGCGAAATCTGCGTCAATCTGCGCTTCAACTAACGAACGCAGAGGCGCAGAAGCAGATACTTTTTTTTAACTGAAACGACATACATATTTCAACGGATTTTGCTTAATTTTGTCATGAAACCCAAAAAGCATGAAAACAAAAGGCATAGCGTACACCATATTTTACTTTATCGGCTTGTTCTTGCTTTTCGGATGCAAGAAACAAGACGTTTCCCCTTTGCCTGAACTTATACAGGCAGAAGCACTAATGTTTAATAATCCGGACAGTGCCCTGCATATCTTGAAAACGATGCCTATTCCTTCCGCACGAAATAAAAAACAACATGCCTTGTGGTGCCTGCTGACAACGCAAGCCCAATTCAAATTGTGCCTGCCTTTCCAGTCCGATTCCCTCATCCGCATTGCTTATGACTATTACCGACATACTGATAACGCTCGAAGGAAAGCCATGTCGGCACTTTATATGGGCAATGTCAACTATGAACTGAAGAATATCACGAAAGCCATGAATTACTTTTTAGAGGCTAAAGCAAATATAGAAAAGACCAACGACTATAAGTTAGGCTATCTGGTCATGTCCTCCTTAGGCAACCTGTATGTGTACCGCAACCTGACCGACTATGCCTTGGAAGCCTTTCAAGAAGCCTACGATTATGCCGTGAAAGACTCCTGCAAACGGTATGAAATGACAACTTTACAAGATTTTGGAAGAACATATAGCGTAAGAGGAGAGTATGAACGTGCTATCCAGTCTTATAACCAAGCCATTCAGATACGAGACAGCATCCATGAAACTTTCAACTCCTTAGAAAGCGAATTGGCTGATGTCTATTTTGCTTTGGGAAATTACGAGAAAGCACTGGATTTAGAAAAACGAGCAATAAAAAACAATATTGCTCCAGATTATTATGGAATAGGGGAAACTTTCCTTTGTCTGGAAGAATACGATTCGGCTTATTATTATTTAAAGAAAGCCTTACATACTTCCAATGTATATACACTTGCAGGAGTGTATGAAGCTTTATTGTCTCTGAGCCAGCAGCCTACTTATCGGCAATATATGACAGACTTTTGCGATTCCTTATTATTCTATCAAGATTCCATTTATGCGTTAGACAAAAGTGAAACCATCATAGCCTATAAAGAGAAATACGAACACCAAAAACTTGCTCACCGCAATCAGCAATTAGAGTTTCAAACTGCACGATGGTTTTTGTTGAGCATTATTGCTGTGCTTTGTTTGATTGGGGTCATCACCTACTTCTACATATACCGAAAGACAATGCTATACCGAAAGAAAGAAGATTTAAACCGCCTAACAGCACAACTAAACAAAAACCAACGGCTTATGGCACGAAATAATATCTACATTGCAGAATTGGAAAAACGAATTGCTGAAAATAAGGAAGTTGCAGAGCAATTGGAAGAGCAACGCGAAACCCTTGCTTTTCTGCGCGAAGAGAACCAAACTTTACAACAAAAGAATGCACACCTGCAAACTGAAATCACCTCCTATAAATCCACTAATGGAGCAACCACTATTACCGAAGCATTCAATCAACTCCAGCTAGAGAAAGACCAATTGTCTGCTCTTCTGATTGAAACACATCCCTATCTCACAGCTTTGCATCAGCACCCTATTTGTTTAAGCAATGCGGACAGAAACCAAATATGCCAACTTGCCGATACCATCTACACCGGCTTCAGGCAACGTCTGCTTACATCTATACCTTCATTAAGCGAATACGAAGTGTTGCTTTGCTGCCTGATAAAGCTGCATTTCTCCGTTAGCGAGATTGCTACACTCTTGGCCATTTCACCCGCATCCGTCTCCACATCCAAATCTCGACTGAAAAAGAAAATCTACACTCAACTCAAACTTTCTGACGAAAAAAGGAGCTTCGATACTTGGATTTGGGAGTATTGAAAAGCAATGTACAGATTAAACGCATAGGAATGTTTATAATCAACTGATTTTCAACAACCAAGAAAATCATTATGTCTATATGAAATCAAGGTAAGTTTCTTGTTGGTTTTACTTGTTATGTCTAATTTTGCAGCAAATCAAAAACGAGAAAACTATGAGAAAAACAAAACTATTGATCGCGGGGTTGTTGATTTGTTGTATACTTCCTGCCTATGGATATCATAGAAAAGACAATAAATCTACAAGACTAAATGGGAGATGGCATACGCATAGCATAAAACGCAGCCTTTCTAAAATACCTATATCCGGAGAAGTGACAAACGGTCTCCTCATCTTGACTAACAGTCAGCCGGATAGAACGGTGTATCTTGAAATTCGAAATTCACAAGGCGTTTCTATTCTTACGAAAGAAATTCTTCAAGAGAACTCTGCCTATATGGTCATACCGTTAGATGCATTGCAAGACGGAGAAGAATACACCTTGATTATTACTAGTTCTATTAAATCAGACCAACTAATCACAATTTTCTAATGAAATAAAGGCAGACCGCTTCCTTTTCCCCGCTAAAAGAAACCGGAAGTGCCTGCCCCAACCACCTAAAAAGAAAGGAGGTGAGTGCGAAGATAGAAAGAAAAGAAACCAAAAACAAACAACAATACACTTTAATAGTGAAGAATAGTGAAGAACATACATAACAATCCATTCAAAACAACCATTACATCATTATGAACGTAAAATTATCCATTATACTCATACTGTCTCTTCTAAATATCCTGCCAATAGCAGCCCAACAAGTAAAGTTTGGCGTAGAAGCCGGAGCAAACCTGTCACACTATCTGGCAAGTCAAAAGCATACGGCAGAACAAACAGGAGGAATGAAAGCCGGGTTCCAAGTAGGGGCAACCGTCGACTATGAGTTCAAAAAACATTGGACACTTTCATCCGGACTGACACTTTTACAGAACCGGAGCACCATGAAATTCTCGCCTTACATGGTGACACATTTTCCTAAGACAGACACTAAAATAAACAACCTGATCCTGCCCCTCAAGATAGGTTATAACTTCCACATTACCGAGCGTTTCTGCCTGATGCCGTCTATCGGCCTTTATGCAGCATACGGCTTCAGCGCAGGAAATTCTTCGCTGGAAATTGTACAGCCCGATGGAGAAGGTGCACGCACGGAAACACACCAATGGAATCCGATGAAAGGATATTCGTACCCCATCGAAGGAAGCCCGAACAATGCACATGCTCTTCTCACTCCTTTCCGCCACTGGGAATATGGAGGAACTGCCGGACTGAAAGCAATCATAGCCGAACATTACACCGTCAGTTTCAATTACATGGTAGGCATCAAACAGGTGCACGACCTGTTAGGATTGCGGAACTCTAATTTCCAACTGAATATCGGATACCGGTTTTAAACGGCATACCTTTTTGATGCGATAATGCCCAAGCGCAATCTGCACGCTCTCCACAGAAGAAACAGATTGCGCTGGCTTCGTATTTCAAAAAGACAACGATTCAAACATGCCTTTTGATGAACACAAGTGAGTTCGCCGTTTAACGATGCACATGAGTACAATAAAGAGCATTTCTTGAAAAGACAGATGGAAAACTGATGGAAAACATGAAGAAAAATGAAAAATTTCGGTGGAAAGTATTGCAGATTCAAAAAATAGTCATACCTTTGCAACGCATTTGAGAAACACAAGTGTAACAACCAATGGTTCCTTGGATGAGTGGCTTAGTCAGCGGTCTGCAAAACCGTGCACGGCGGTTCGAATCCGCCAGGAACCTCAAAGCATGAAGGTCGGCTGAATGTTCAGCCGGCCTTTTTTCGTTAACCGTAAAAGAAATAAAACCTAACCCTAAAAAACTATCGAGCATGAAAACATTCGTATGCGCCGTATGCCTGCTTCTTGCCGCCTGCTGCACCCTTTCCACTCATGCGCAAACGCGCTATTCGCAACGCATGGCGGAATCGCAAGGCAAACAATGGACACACGGCAAATCGTGGGACTACGTGAACGGGCTGGTAGCAAAGTCGCTCCTGAACCTTTGCGAGCAATATCGGTATGCCGACTGGACTGCCGACTATTACCAATGGGCTAAAGAATATGCTGACAACGCCATCAATCCCGACGGCACCTTCAAGAACTTCAAGAAAGGGAACATCGACAACATCAATTCGGGCAAGGTGCTCTTCGCCCTTTACCGCCACGAAAAAGCCTTGGACGAGCAGAACGGCACGCACAATGCCGACCGCTACAAAAAGGCTGCCGACTGGCTACGCAATTACCTGGTGAACGACTATTCGCGTATCCAGACAGGCGATGCCAAAGGTTGTTTCTTCCACAAAGATATCTATCCGGGACAGATGTGGCTGGACGGCCTCTATATGGGAGCCGCCTTCTATGCCGAATGGCAAGCCAACTTCGACCCCAACAATACAAAGGCATGGACCGACATTGCGCACCAGTTCAAGACCATCGCCCGCCATACCTACGATGCCGGCAAGCAATTGTATTATCACGCATGGTCTGCCAATCCCGAAGACGCCAACTCGTTCTGGGCAAACAAAGCCGAACCTCACAAAGGCTGCTCCAAAGAGTTCTGGGGACGGGGCATGGGCTGGTATTTCGCCGCACTGGTCGACGTACTGGAAGTGATGCCCCAGTCGCACCCCGACTACAATGAGCTGAAGACCATCGTAAATACCGTAGCCAAGGGACTGGCACACTGGCAAGACCGGGAGAGCGGCGTATGGTACCAATTGCTGCAATACGACGACTCGTTCGTAAGCCGATGCGGCATCGCCAATTACCTGGAGTCCTCGGCTTCGAGCATGTTTACCTACGCTTATCTGAAAGGCATCCGCCTCGGCATCCTGCCCGAAAGCTATAAGGACGTAACCGAAAAGGCATACCAAGGATTGCTGAAAACCTTTGTCACCACCAACGAAAACGGCACCATCAACCTGAACCAAAGTTGCCGTTCGGCAGGATTGGGTCCGGCAAAAGATCCCTCGCGCGACGGTACACCCGACTATTACCTGTGCGGTAAAGACGTAACCATCGTGAACAATGAAGGCAAAGCCATCGGCCCTTTCATCATGGCTTGCCTGGAATACGAATTAGTGAAATAAGTTTATCATTTTTCACCACAGAGGACACAGAGCCTTTTAAATTTTTATGAATTCCGCAAAATGCCCATAGTATAAGAGGAAGTTAAAAGGAGTTATACCTTCGGCAGGAGTTAAAAGCCAATAGTCTTGCTATGGCTTCCATGAACTAATGTATTGGCTTCTAACTCCTTTTAACTCCCTGAAATAAATCCTTTTAACTCCTTGTTGGGAAAATGCGGATATTCAATTATATTTTCCTGTGTGGTACCCTGTATCCTGTGGTGAACTTTTTATTTCCCAAAAAATCTTACACGGAGAGCAAATTCTTGGGAATATCCATTAGCCTACCGATAAAAATGCGTATTTTTGCCCGTTCAAACAATTCAAGAGACAAAAAGATGAAATTCATTCATATTCTTTGCGTAGCGGCTGCGTTGTGGATAGGTAATCCCGTACTGAACGCACAGACCGCGGGCGATGCGGGATTTTTCCTGCATACCGTGGCACAGGGGCAAAGCTTATATTCTATTTCACGGATGTACAATGTGCCGGTAAGTGATATCGTGCGTCTGAATCCCGGGAGCGACCAAAAAATCCGCATGGGCGAAACGTTGAAAATCCCGCAAGCATCTGCTGCCAAGCAGGGACCGCAGTATCATACCATTCAGCGTGGGGAAACCCTGTATCAGCTGACTGTGAAATATGGGGTGACTGCGCAAGCCATTTGTGCTGCAAATCCTGGTCTGAGTGCCAGCAATTTCCGTGTGGGGCAGGTTATCGTGGTTCCGGCTCCTGATGGAAAGACAGAGGCACAACCTTCTTCTACTCTTGCAAAACAGGGTTCGGAACAGGCGAAAGACGAATGGAAGACAATGCACAAGGTGCAACGCCGTGAAACCATATTCAGCATCTGCCGCCAGTATGGCATCAGTGAAGAAGAATTGCTGGCGGCGAACCCTGAGCTGAAGAAAGGTAAGCTGAAACGGGGAACCTTTCTTTTTATCCCTTATCCAGAGGCGGAACGCCAGGCTATGGCAGAGGTGATAGAGGCGGCAAAACAGGCTGCTGCCGAGCCTACCAACGAGGAACTGTTCAGGCAAAATGCTGCTGAAAAGAAACCCATTCATACGATTAAAGTGGCACTGGTGCTCCCTTTTTCGAAAGAGAACGGTGCACAGCGCGGGCCACAGACACGTATTGTGGAGTTTTACGAAGGTTTTCTGATGGCGGCAGACAGCCTGAAACGTCAGGGAGTGTCGATGGATATCTATGCCTACGATACCAAGGAGACTAAGGCAGGTGCCGAAAAAATTCTGGCAGACAGCCGGATGAAAGAGATGGATTTGATTGTGGGGCCGGTAAATGCCGCTTCGATTGCTCCCTTGACGGATTTTGCCCGGCAGAACAATATCCGGTTGGTGGTGCCGTTTGCTCCTAAGGTAGACCAGGTGTTCAACAATCCTTTGCTTTACCAGGTGAATACGCCACAATCGTATCTGTACTCGGAGGTATACGAACATTTTCTCCGTAAGTTCGGGCGGAGTAATGTGGTGTTCCTTGATGATGGTACGCCCGACCCTGAAAAAGCCGATTTCATTAAGGGAATGAAGGCGGAACTGAAGGATAACGGTGTGCGTTTTACCCAGATACGCCTGGAGGGGGAAATTGACCCTGCCCGGGTTATCAGTGCGATGGACACGCTGCAACAGAACATTTTCGTACCGCTTTCGGCACGCAGTACAGCGTTGACAAAACTGGTTCCTCATCTTACGCTGGTGCGCAAGGAACACCCGCATTTCGACATGCACCTCTTCGGTTATCCTGAATGGCAGACCTACACGCAGGATTTCCTTGCCAACTTTTACGAACTGGACACGTATTTTTATTCGTCGTTTTATACCAACAACCTGTTTCCAGCCGCCGTGGACTTCACACATGCCTACCGGCACTGGTATAGCAAGGATATGGCGAATATCTATCCCAAATACGGCATGCTGGGGTTTGACATCGGTTATTATTTCCTGAAAGGGCTTTCGCAGTATGGCAACAAATTGGAAGACAATCTGGACCGTATGAAGGTGGTACCGATACAGACCGGATTCAAGTTTGAGCGGGTCAATAACTGGGGCGGATTCATCAACCGCAAGATATTCTTCGTACATTTCTCGCAAAATTACGAACTGGTCAAACTTGATTTTGAATAAGTAAGTATGCAAAATGAAATGATATTATCAGAAACACAGATTTTCGCGGATTAACGCAGATTACTTTAATTTACGATTTGACAATTTACTATTTGAGCATTAAATCGTACTTCGTAAATCGAAAAATAGTAAATCAAAAGAATTCGCGAAAATCTGCGTTAATTTGCGTTTCTGAGCTGACACATTATATAAACTATTTGAATATCCGCAAACATCCCATGTAGGGGCAATTGGGTGGAATGCGGATATTAAAATAAACTAATTCTCAACATCTACTTATGATGAAAAGACTTTACATACTTATCATTACCGGACTATGCCTGCTGGGGGCATCTCCCGCCCAGGCGCAACTGCAAGACCAGCGGAGCAACCTCTCCATAGGCGTAAACGGCGGCGTCAATTTCAGCTCTATCAGTATCACGCCCAGTTTCAAGCAAGGCAAACAGGTAGGGCCGGCATTTGGACTGACCGTGCGTTATATCGGCGAAAAATATTTCAAGATGATATGCGGTATACAGGGAGAAGTGAATTTCTCGCAACGCGGATGGAAGGAAGTGATAGAAGATGGGACAGGCGATACATATCACCGCTCGATGAGCTACATCGAAATCCCCCTGCTCGCCCACCTGGCTTTCGGTAAGGACAAGGGGAACGGCGTGCGTTTCGTGCTCAACCTGGGACCGCAAGTGGGATACCTGATAGGGGAAAAAGAAACGATGAGCGACCCTTGGGACCCTTCGGGACGCACTCCCAACGAGCAATACGGCAAGATGGCAGACCGGAAGTTCGATTATGGCATTGTAGGCGGGGGCGGCATGGAGGTACGTACGGGTATCGGTCATTTTGTGCTGGAAGCCCGTTATTACTTCGGCTTGTCGGATTTTTACAACAATTCAAAGAAGGACCCGTTTTCGCGCTCGGCACATTCGTACATCGGTGCCCGGCTGACTTATCTGTTTGACTTAAAGAAATAAGGGAATCAGGTATTAGGGGCTAGTTGACTAGGTACTAGGCAACTAGATTTTAGATACCATTAGTAAAACTATTCAGAACCTGGTCAACTAGTACCTGATACCTGGTCAACTAGTAAAAAACAAAAATATATGAAACTCATCTCTTGGAACGTAAACGGACTGCGGGCGTGCTGCGACAAAGGCTTCCGCGACGCATTCACCCGGCTAAATGCCGATTTCTTCTGCCTGCAGGAGACCAAAATGCAGGCAGGGCAGCTCGACCTGGCTTTCGACGGCTATACCTCGTATTGGAACTATGCCGAGAAGAAAGGCTATTCGGGCACCGCCATCTTTACCCGGCACCAGCCTCTGAACGTAAGCTACGGCATGGGCATCGACGAACACGACCGTGAAGGACGTGTCATCACCTTGGAAATGGAGAACTTCTATTTAGTAACGGTCTATACCCCCAACTCGCAGGACGGACTGAAGCGCCTGGACTACCGGATGACGTGGGAGGATGCCTTCCGCCGGTACCTCTTGGAACTTGACGCAAAGAAGCCCGTGCTGGTATGCGGCGACCTGAACGTGGCGCACAAGGAGATAGACCTGAAGAATCCGAAGACCAACCGCATGAACGCAGGCTTCACCGACCAGGAACGCGAGAAGTTCCAGACCCTGCTGGACGCGGGATTCATCGATACGTTCCGCTATTTCTATCCCGAACAGGAAGGCATTTACTCGTGGTGGTCGTACCGCTTCCGGGCACGCGAGAAGAATGCGGGGTGGCGCATTGATTATTTCCTCGCTTCGGCACGCCTTGCCGGCAAGCTGGAGAGCGCAGCCATCCATACCGAAATATTCGGTTCCGACCATTGCCCGGTAGAGGTGTGCGTAAGGATATGAAAAACGACGGCTTTACCTTCCGCAAGCGGATGAAGAGTTTCCGCTATGCATTCCGCGGGATATACCTGCTCGTCCGCTACGAACACAATGCGTGGATACATTGTGCCATCACCGCATGCGTGCTGGCGGCAGGCTTTCTTGCCGGATTATCGCGCATGGAATGGGTCGCCATCGTCCTGTGCATCGGCATGGTATTTGCCGCCGAAGCCCTCAATTCCTCCATCGAGGCGCTTGCCGACAGGGTATCTCCAGCATACGATGAAGCCATCAGGCGGACCAAAGACCTGGCCGCCGGAGCCGTATTGATTCTCGCCATCGCTTCCGCGGCAATCGGGCTTTTGATATTTATCCCCAAACTATAAACCGACAAATGAAAAAGAACCTTTTGACACTGCTCGCCTTGCTCATGCTGGCGTTGCCCGTGTCCGCCCAAGAACTGGAAGTGACAGGCTCGCGCAAGGCGGTACGCACTTCGGGAGACATCGGAGCGGTATTGCTTCCCGTTGCGGGACTGACCGCCGTATTGGTCCGGCAAGACTGGCAGGGATTGAAGCAAGGGGCATTTTCCGCCCTCGCCACGGCAGGCATCACGTATGCCCTGAAATATAGCGTCAAGAAAGACCGCCCCGACCATAGCGACCGCCACTCATTCCCCTCGATGCACACCGCCACCTCGTTTGCCTCGGCGGCATTCATCCAAAGGCGGTACGGCTGGGAATGGGGGCTTCCGGCATACGTGCTGTCCACCTACGTGGGCTGGAGCCGGATATACGGCAAGAAGCATGACGGATGGGACGTACTTGCCGGAGCAGCCATCGGCGCCGGATGCTCGTACATCTTCACCCGCCCGTTTGCCCAAAAGCATCAGCTGACAATCAATCCCGTAGCAGGCGACGGATGTGTCGGGATTTATACTTCGATGAGGTTTTAAGGAGGGAGTTAAGGAGTTAGAAGGAGTTAAGGAGTTAGAAGCCAATAGTTTTTTGAATATCCGCATTTCACCCAATTGCTTTGTAGGGGCGTATCGCATACGCCCGAATACGTCAACTAATCCACGTGGATGTCTTCAGGGCGTATGCCATACGCCCCTACATGGGATGTTTGCGGATATTCAATTAGTTTTGTTGGTGGAAGCACTCGTGAAGGTATTGGCTTAACTTCTTCTAACTCCTTAACTCCTCTAACTCCTTCTAACTCCTTAAATATTCAACAGAAATAATACAAGAACGTGGCGATGCCTTCCAAGGCTTTCTTCTTCTGTCCCTCGATTTCGATGAAGAACTTAATTTCGGCCTTTGCCGTGCCGCGCAAGTTGACCAGCGAATGGAGTTCAGCCGTCATGCGGATGCGTTGCCCCGACAATACAGCCTGGCCGAAACGCATCTTGTCCATCCCATAGTTTACCATCATCTTCAGGTTGTTCACTTCGATAATCTGATTCCAGAAATACGGAAGCAGGGAAAGGGTCAGATAACCGTGTACAATGGTGCTCTTGAAAGGGCTTTCCGTTTTCGCACGTTCCACGTCCACATGAATCCATTGATGATCCAGCGTAGCGTCGGCAAACTGGTTGATACGCTCTTGCGTCACTTCCAGCCAATCGGACACGCCGATTTGCTGGCCTAACAATCTCTCAAATTCTTCGTACGAATTAATTACTACTTTGCTCATACACCTTATGTTTAAAAACTTGTTATGAAGAACAAAGGTAAATAAAAAAACAGATAAGATTGCATGAGTTTAGAAGTATTTTGCCGATAAATGTCGGATTTTGTGGGCTTTTTGTCTGTTTGTAGCAAATAGTTGCTTGTGCCGGATTTTATTGCGGAGTCAAGTCGTACATGACTCCGAATTTCCAGTCAAGAATTTTTCGCAAACCAATTTTGTCTTACTATAAAATATATCCATAATAATATAAAGGTATATCCGAAAGGCTTGTTAACTTTGCAACCAAACTATAAAATGCGAATTGATATGAGTCAATCTACAATCCATAAACAGACGTTTCCCGTATTGGGTATGAGTTGCGCTGCTTGTGCCGCACGGGTGGACAAGACCCTGAACCGCCAGCCTGGCGTATGTGAAGCAAGTGTGAATTATGCAGCGGCTACGGCCACCATAACTTATGATGAAACGCAATGTTCGCCCGGACAGTTGAAGAAAGCTGTGCAAGATGCGGGTTATGACCTGGTGACTGATACGGAAAAGAATAGTGTTGAAGTGGCTGAAAATGCTCATACCGAGCGTTACAAGCATTTGCGCTTCCGTACCTTGTGTGCCATAGCCCTGGCTTTGCCTGTTGCTGTTATCGGCATGTTCTTCATGGATATGCCCTATGCCAACTGGATTATGTGGATTCTTTCCACACCCGTGATTTTCTGGATGGGGAGTGAGTTCTACATCAATGCCTGGAAGCAATTGAAACATCGTTCTGCCAATATGGACACGCTGGTGGCAAACAGCACCGGCATCGCTTACCTGTTCAGCCTGTTCAATCTGTTCTTTCCTGATTTCTGGTTAGAGCGTGGCGTGATGCCTCACGTCTATTTTGAGGCGTCAAGCGTGATTATTGCCTTTATCTTGCTGGGACGTATGCTGGAGGAACGTGCCAAGGGACAGACGTCCAACTCTATTAAGAAGCTGATGGGCTTGCAACCCCGCACCGTGACCCTCGTCCATGCCGACGGGACGATGCAGGTGGTTGGTATTGATGAGGTGAAGGCAGGGGATATGCTGGTGGTAAAACCGGGCGAACGTATCGCTGTAGACGGAAAGGTGACCGAAGGAAACTCGTATGTTGACGAGAGTATGCTAAGCGGCGAACCCGTGCCGGTGTGGAAAAAAGAAGCCGACAATGTCTATGCCGGAACCATCAATCAAAAGGGAAGTTTCCGTTTCCGTGCTGAAAAGGTGGGAGCCGATACGATGCTGGCACACATCATCCGTGCCGTGCAAGAGGCGCAGGGAAGCAAGGCACCGGTACAGAAGCTGGTTGATAAGATAGCTGGTATTTTTGTTCCTGCCATTATGGGGATAGCCCTGCTTACGTTTATTCTGTGGCTGGTATTGGGCGGGACAAATGGTTTTACCCACGGTTTGCTGTCTGCCGTAACGGTGCTGATTATCGCTTGTCCTTGTGCATTGGGGCTCGCCACTCCTACCGCCATTATGGTGGGTATAGGCAAGGGGGCTGAACAAGGCATTCTCATCAAAGATGCCGAGAGCCTGGAGGTAGCGAAAAAGATAGACACGATTGTGCTGGACAAGACCGGTACCATTACCGAAGGGAAACCCGTCGTAACCGATGCCGTATGGAATACGCAGGACAAATATCTGCAAGCCGTTTTCTATGCATTAGAAAGGTGTTCCGAGCATCCGTTGGCAAATGCGGTTGTACAGTATGCGGAAAGTCTTGCCGATGCCGGAGCACGCATTGTTATCGAGCATGCGGAAAGTGTGACAGGGCAGGGCATTAAAGGTACATCGGACGGCAAAGCTTATTATGTGGGTAATTCCCGCTTGCTGGCAGAACATCATATCCGTATTGCTGATGAATTACAGAAACAGGCGGATGTCTTTGCTTCCGAAGCCAAAACGGTTGTATGGTTTGCCGACACCGAAGTAGCGTTGGGGGTATTTGCCATAGCCGACCGTATCAAGCCCACTTCGAAAGCTGCCGTCGAAAACCTGCAACGCCAAGGCATATCGGTAATGATGCTTACCGGTGACAATCGGGTGACGGCGCAAAGTATAGCCCGCCAGGTAGGTATCAATGATTTCCGTGCAGAGATGCTTCCGCAAGACAAGGCAGAGGTTATCAGGCATCTTCAGGCAGAAGGCAGGCACGTGGCGATGGTGGGCGATGGCATCAATGATAGTTCGGCACTGGCACATGCCGACCTCAGCATTGCGATGGGGCAAGGAAGCGATCTGGCGATGGATGTGGCAAAGATGACTTTGATTTCGTCCGACTTAGGTAAGATAAGCGATGCCATCCGGCTTTCGGTCTTCACCACCCGTACCATCCGCGAGAACCTGTTCTGGGCATTTATTTATAACCTGATAGGTGTGCCCATTGCTGCCGGTATCCTTTATCCGATAAATGGTTTTCTGCTCAATCCCATGCTGGCTGGGGCGGCAATGGCTATGAGTAGTGTTAGTGTAGTGACTAATAGCCTGCGCCTGCACCGCAAGCGCATCGGAAAACCGGTAGAGGCTGTATCTGTGGAGCCTGTTCCCGGTCAGGTCGTTTCGCATGCCTTAAGCCGTACATATCGTGTAGAGGGAATGATGTGCAATCATTGCCGCACGTATGTGGAAAAGGCGTTGAATTCGATAGCAGGAGTAGAAGCACAGGTGACACTGGAACCTCCTGTCGCTACTCTTACTTATGCTGATGGCAAAGCATTGCCATTGGATGCTTTGCAACAGGTAATTACCGAAAAGGCTGGAGACTATACCATTAGCGAGGAATGAAAAAGGAGTTAACGCCTTTTAACTCCTTTATCCCCTGCAGAGGAGTATTTTGGAAAAATAAAAATCGTATCTTTGTCTCATTGTATAACATTAGGAAATGAAGATATGAAAAAGACTCTTGTAAGAAGTTTATTATACATCGTCCTGCTGGCTGGAATTGTTTCGTTTGCTTCGTGTAAGGACGATGATTATGGAGCTATTTTTTTGTCGCTTTCATCAGAGGCAGACTTGGATTTTACCAACAGTGTCCTGACGCTCAGCCCGTACAGCGCAGGGGCTACGTTTCATATTTCGGGTGGTGACGGGATGTATGTCATTACCAATCCCGATACCACTGTTATCGACTATCGGTATGATGGGAATGTATTGACCGTGATACCTGTAGGACTGGGCAGTGCCGAACTGAACATTACCGACCGGGCATGGAACCGGTATACCCTGCAGGTTACCGTGGCTTATCCCGAAACAACCTATACGATAAGCCGCATTGAAGGCGTGGTGCGTGGTGCAGAGCTTACACAAAGCCAGACACTTGCCATTCAACGTGATATTGAGAGCGCCCCGTTGGTGCAGGCAGGTGGAAAATATGTGTTCACCTATACCGATAAGGAGGCTGCGTCGGGTATTGTCACCATCTATCCTTCGGCTTCGACCAGTAATATGTTGCATGGTATCTTTACGCAGACAGAGGATACGGATCAGACTCGGATGCATATCGTACTGACCAACGGAAGTACTTATGAATTTATATTGGGTATGACTTCTGTACTATTATCCGGATATGATGACAGCCGAACGGAGACGAGTCCGGCGCGAGTCTTGATGCAGGATGTTACCGAGACCTACCGTTCACTGTATCCGGCATTGGAGAAAGCATATTGTGTGCAGCATATTCCTGGTGAAGCCCTCTGAACATGGCAGAACGCATCGAACTTCAGGCGTTTGATTTGTACCGGCGAATCGAACAGATACATCATAGACCTCCAGTTGCTCCCGAAAATATAAAGCCTAAATACGCCGCCCTTTACAAGGTGTTGGAGGAGGCTTGTTACGAGTTGACGCAAGGCATTACCCTTTCGTTTTCCAACTTGTTTTCCAGGCTGGACTATGTATGCAAGGAAAAGGGGATGACACCATCCGACCGTTATGCCGTCCAGACCATGCGCCGGAATGCTAAGGAAGCGATGCACAAGGGTTTCTCTCCCGATAAAGAAACCTATCTTTCCGATTTGCGTGCACTTTGCCGTTTTGTGTCGGTGGCGTTCGGTGAAGATATTCCGGTATCACTGATAGCAGACCTTCCTCATCAGAACCGTCCGTATCACGTCTCTTCTTTGAAGCATGTACCGTATGTGCGTGCGGTGGTCTCCAGCTGGACCGATGAACGTATTTATGCAGCTACCGATAACGGAGAAGACCCGTTTATCATCATCAATTACAGGGAAGGCGGATATAACGGTGATATGGCTTATTTGTCCGGGCTTCTGACTGAAAACATGCAGCTCAATCTGCTGGATGTACGTATCGACGAACATCACGAGTATGTTCCGAAACTGATTGTGGTACACCCTGATTACCTGATAGATATCAGTTCACTTGCCGTTTGCTTCCGTGAGTACGGGCATCATCCGCTCAATTATTTCATCAACAAAATCAGGCCAAAAGCCAATACATACCATATCCTGTTGGGAAACCTTGCCGGACAGTTTCTCGATGATTACATCAACGAGCAGGAGGATATTCCTGTCACTTATGCCCAAACGGTGAAGAAATTCTTCGCTACATCGGCATTGGAGTTCTGTACGTGTGAGATTCCCAATGATTTCCACTCCTTGGCACAGACACAGATGATGAACATACGTTCGTTTGTTCACGACCTTTTGCCGCATAACCTGGAAGCGTTCGAGCGGCGGGAGGCTTGGCTGGAAGCATCTTTCATTTGCGAAAGTCTCGGCCTTCAAGGGCGTGCCGACCTGTTGCAAAAGGACCTGAAGGTGCTTATCGAACAGAAATCGGGCAAACGGGATGAGTACAATCATCGTCATAAAGAAGACCATTATGTGCAGATGATGCTTTATCAGGGGGTACTGATGTACGGTTTCGGCAGGAGTGCCGATGATACGCAAACTCTTCTGTTATATTCGAAATACCAGGACGGGCTGATGCTGGAACACTTTTCGGAAAGCTTGTTTCGCGAATGTATCCGTTTGCGCAATCAGATTGTGGCAAACGAAATGATATTGGCAAACGGGGGTATCGCTGCAATCATAGACCAACTGGATGTGGAGGTACTGAATGAGAAGAAAGACCACGGCAAGCTTTGGACCCGTTATCAGGAACCTGAATTGAGCAGTCTGATTCACCTCCTCAAGCAGGGAGACCCGTTGGAACAGGCTTATTTCCGCCGTTTTTTCACTTTTGTATCCAAGGAGCAATTGTTGGGAAAGACGGGAGGGAATACCGGTTCATCGCAAGGGTTTGCCGGTTTGTGGCATACGCCCCTTGCCGGAAAAATAGAGGCGGGTAACATCCTGTTGGGCTTGAAGATTCTTTCCCGCCGTCAGAGTGCACCGGGTAAAGGATACGATCGGATAGAATTGAGTGTTCCTCGGCAGGGAGATGATTTCCTTCCTAATTTCCGTACGGGGGATATAGTCGTGCTGTATGCTTATCGTGGTCAACCTGATGTGCGCCGGCATATCCTGATGAAAGGTAATCTGGTAGAGATTTATCCCGACAGGATACTTGTCCAGTTACGTAACGGACAACAGAATCCCGACATCATCGGAACGGATACAGATACTTTTGCCATTGAGCACGATTTCTCGGATGCTTCTGCCGGCAATGCCATCCGTGGACTGTATGCTTTCCTTTCCGCTTCTACCGACCGAAAGGACTTATTGCTGGGCAGGCGTGTGCCCGGACGGGATACTTCACGTACATTGAACGGTTCGTACGGAAGGTTTGATGAACTGGTCTTGAAAGCAAAGCAATGCGATGATTATTTCCTGCTGGTTGGTCCACCGGGAACGGGCAAGACTTCGTGTGTCCTGCGCTATATGGTGGAAGAAGCATTGACCGACCCGGCGTGTTCTTTGTTGCTTTTGTCTTATACCAATCGTGCTGTAGATGAAATCTGCAATATGCTGACCAGTTCGGGCATTGCCGGACGGCATCCCTTTATCCGCATCGGGAACGAACTGGCCTGCGATAAGCGGTTTGTGCCTTATCTGTTGAATAATAGTCTTGCCGATTGTCCTAAACTGGCAGATATCCGTGGGAAGATACTCCGCACCCGTATTTTCGTGGGAACTACTACCGCCATTAACGGACGTCCTTACCTCTTCCAGTTAAAACGTTTCACCCTTGCTATCATCGATGAGGCTTCGCAGATATTGGAGCCCGACCTTATAGGCATTCTTTCTGCGCGTCACAAAGACGGGAATGCCATTGGCAAGTTTGTCCTGATAGGCGATTACAAGCAATTACCTGCCATTGCTTTGCAAAGCGAGGAAGAAGCCCGGGTGACTGACCCGTTGCTGCTGGAAATCGGATTGAATGATTGCCGTAATTCTTTGTTCGAGCGCTTGTACCGTGGGTGCAAACCAGAGTTTTGCAGTATTTTGCACAAGCAAGGACGGATGCATCCTTTAATTGCAGAGTTTCCTGACCATGCGTTTTATTCCCGCGAACAATTGGAACCGGTACCGCTTCCGCATCAGCAAGAAGCGTTGCCTTACGTCCTTCGTGAACCCGAAGACAACCTTGACCGGCTGATGTTGTACCGGCGTATGGTGTTCATTGCATCCGATACGCCGGCAGATACGGCTCATTCCGAAAAGAGTAATCTTTACGAAGCACGCATTGTCGCTACTTTGCTTTGTCGCATCTACCGGTTTATGGGAACGGCTTTTGATGCTGGCAAGACTGTAGGGGTTATTGTGCCTTATCGCAATCAGATAGCCATGATACGGCGGGAAGTGGCACACCTGGATATTCCTGAGCTGGAGAAAGTAACCATCGATACGGTAGAGCGTTATCAGGGAAGCCAGCGTGATGTCATTATCTATTCGTTTACCGTACGCGATTTCAATCAGCTAAACTTCTTGACTGCCAATACGTTTCGTGAAGGCGATGCGATAATCGACCGTAAGCTGAATGTGGCAATCACCCGTGCCCGTAAGCAACTTTTCCTGACCGGAAACCCACGAATATTGGGAGCCAGCCTTACGTTTTACAAGCTGATGGAGTATATCCGTATGCATAACGGTTATATCCACGTGCCACTCGACCGGTTTTGCCAAGGTGATTTCGAATTGCCTGACCTCAAATCGGGATGGGACTTGTGTTCTGATAATTATCCCTTGTCGCAGCCTTTTGGGCAAACATTCGATGCAGTAGTCGCAGATTTGTTTCCCAAGATACCTGTCAATGTCAACGATGATACACAGGTACGTGAACAGATAGCTTACGGACGTTGCGATTTTCAGTTTGCCGGGTATCCTGACCGGCTGGTACAACTGTATACCTATTATTATATGCGGCGCAGTTATTGTGCGGCCCGCGCTTTCTACGAACTGGTAGGAGGATGGCTTTTCCCTGCTGTCCGCAACGTGTCGGCAAGGGTGGTTTTTTGCGACCTTGCCTACGAGGGTGGAGCTTCGGGACTGGCATTTGCCGATGTGTGCAAACGTTTGCCGCACATCGACCTTGCCTATCTGGGGGTGTGTCCGGTAGAAGAAATGCTTGATATTGCGCGTCTGATGTTTCGTTCGGATGCTTACCGTCTGGTACAGACAAATTTCTATACTCAGGCAGAGAAAGTGCCTCCGGCTTTCTGGAAAATGCATGCAAAAGTATCGGAACTGATAGTTTTCAATGTGTCGAACCTGTTCGACCGCATTACGCCCGGAAAGGCACGCGGCTGGGCCGAATACCTGAACCGGTTGATTGCGGATTACCCGCTCAACCATTATGCCGTGTTTTATCGGGATGATACGGGTGAACGTGCCAACCGTCATTCTTACGATGTGTTCTGTGCACACCTTTCTCCGGCATTTGCCATGCTTAATGAACGTATGCCCCTGAATGGAGACTTTTATTATAACCGGCATGCCGGAAGTGTTCCTGCATCAGAATCTTTTATCTATGAAGTACGAACTACTTAACTTCTTGACTTTTATGAATCTACAGAATCAGAAACGTGCAGTCATTGTAGGAGCTACCTCCGGCATCGGATATGAAACCGCCTGTCTTTTGCTGAAAGAAGGCTGGATACTGGGCATAGCCGGACGTCGTGAAGGGCTGTTGAAGGCATTTCAGCGTAAGGCTCCTGCGCGCATTTATTACCGTGTAATAGACATCCGGAAAGAAAATGCCCCTATCGAACTGGAGGCGTTGATAACTGATTTAGGTGGTATGGACTTGTATCTGCATTGTTCCGGTATCGGACATCAGAATTACAACCTCGATGCCGATATCGAGACTGATACGGTACAGACCAATGTAGTAGGGTTCACCCGTATGGTAGATGCGGCATTCCGTTATTTCGGAAACCGGGGCGAAGGGCACATTGCTGTAATCAGCTCCATTGCCGGCACCAAGGGACTGGGCATCGCTCCTGCTTATTCGGCGACCAAAAGATATCAGAATACCTACATCGACGCCCTTGAACAGCTTGCCTGCATGCATGGCTGGACAGGTATATGTTTTACCGATATCCGTCCGGGGTTTGTCCAGACAGATTTGCTGAACGACGGAAAACATTATCCGTTCCTGATGCGTCCCGGTAAGGTGGCACGTTGCATTGTCCGTGCTATTCACCGCAAGCAGCGTATGGTAGTCATCGACTGGCGTTACCGTCTGCTGGTAGGAGCCTGGCGTTTGCTTCCCCGCTGGTTATGGAAACGTCTGCCGGTTAAGAATTGAGAAACGGTTTTGAGAAGCTGTTTTGAATTTATCGTGCGCTGATTTGGGATGAGTTTTTGAGGCATTTTCGCTTCTGTGATGAGGAAGATAGCGGGCTATCTGACGAAGAACAGGAGCGAAAAGGACCAAAAAATCGCCCAAAGCACACACGAAAAAGGATACATCAAGCCAAGAAAAACTTTTTGGAGAAATTCAAAACAGCTTCTGAATTCAGTTTCTGAATACGGTTGCGTTCTTATAGATTATGTGGTGAAAAAATCAGCGTATGTTGCTATCGAATGAAGATTTGCCCTATTTTTGCACCGTTATTTAGAAGAGATGATATGATGACGATAGACTTTACTTCGATTGCTGCCCTGTTGGCGGGTATATGTGTCGTATTCTTTGTGGTTCAAATGAGTGTGATGTGCGGCTTTTACAGCAGGATTCACCGCCATTTCCGGAAAGATGCTGGAACGGATCCCGTAGAATATCCTCCGCTTTCGGTGATTGTCGTGACCAAAGATACGGGCGAGCTGCTGCACGATAGCCTGACAGCTATTCTGGAACAGGACTATCCGGCATTTGAAGTGATTGTAGTGAACGATTTGTCGGCTGGTGAAGACGAACTGATATTGAAACGTCTGGCAAACATATATCCGAATTTGTATCATACGTTTATTCCAGAAACGGCACGTTATGTGAGCCGGAAGAAACTGGGAGTGGCGATGGGTATACGTGCCAGTCATTACGAATGGGTGGTAGTGACCAGTCCTTATGCCAGACCCGAAAGTAAGGAATGGCTGCGCAGCCTTGCCCGCGAGATGACACCCGAAACCGATATCGTGCTGGGTTACAGCAACTATGTGTACGGGAAAGGAATGTTTGCCTTGCGTGTCAGGACAGATGCTTTTTTCCGTTCGCTGCGTTACCTCGGCATGGCACTTGCCGGGCATCCTTATATGGGACTTGGGCATAATCTGGCATATCGCAAGCGTGCCTATCTGGAACACAAGGGCTTCAGCAGTCATTTGCAGTTGCAGCGTGGTGAAGACGATTTGCTGGTGAATGCCATTGCCGACAGGTATAACACACGGGTAGCACGGGGAAAGGAAAGCATTGTACGTCTGCCATTGCCTGTTTCCCGGAAAAGCTGGAGGGAAGAGATGTTGGGAAGCGTATTGACGGGACGTTTCTACCAGGGTGTGGCACCGTTGCTGAATGCGTTGGAAACGTGGACATGTTTCTTGTTTCATCTGGGATGTGCCGTTGCTTTTGCTGTAGGCCTGGTAAGCGGGCAATGGATATGGGCAGGTATGGCTGCAGGGCTGTGGCTGGTCCGTTTGCTGGCGGTGATGCATATATGGTATCATACAGCGTGGGATTTGGGCGAGAAGTTCGGCGTGTTTTTACCAATCTTCGATGTGCTGCGCCCGTGGTGGAGTCTGGCACACCATATCCGCTTCTGGTTTTGCCGGAAGGATGCTTTTCTCAGGAAATAGTTTTATTTTGAACACAGACCACACAGAATGTGCAGGGAGAGGCACTAGAATGATTAACGGTTGAATAGTTCGAAAGTGAATTTACATCCTACCGAAGTGAATTTGCCTTGCTCATTGCCTATGAAAATGCCGAAATCGAAGATGTGCGTGCCTATGCCATACCCTAATTCGATATAGGGGTTAAGGTGTGGCATAAAGAGGATGCCCCCATACAGCCGTTCTTTCTGGATGAAGGACAGCAGACTGCCTACCGGATAGAGTAGCAAGAACGGTGTTTCGTAAGTCATATTACCCCGGATGTAATGGCGTGAGGCATTGTACCAGCGTGAATCAAGCATCTGAAAGGTGCCGCCGATATCATCGTTCCAGCCTTGTGGCAGGTTGCGGTTGGCAAAATTGACATAATCTACAAAATACATGTCATCCTGGTTGGTAAAAAAACCTCCTCCTACGTGGTAGGCAATGGTATGCATACCCCGTATCCGGATTTTCTGTTCGGCAGAGAACTCGAAACGTTCGTAGGCTCCAGAGTTGTTCAGTACTTTGATGCCCCGTTCATAGTCGATAAGGAAAGTAGGATAGCGTGAACCTATATTTACTTTGCGGTTGCCGCTGGTATAATAATGGTACATGCATGGGGTCCATTCGATGCGCAGCCGGGGGGCGAAGCTATTGTAGCGTAACCTTACCCGCTGTGCCACTTCGGGAGTGCCGTTGACAGCATGACGCCAATGCATCGATACACCGGTCCATAACGTCAGCCCGTTGATGATTTCGATGTTGTGCGAAACGTTGAGATACACATCCTTGAAGTAATCCAGTTCCAGTCCGTCAAAGCTGAATGTACTGTCGGGCTGAGCCTGAAGCTGGTCGAGCACGATACTGCTGTAGATGCGGTTACCGTTTCCTACACTTACAGAAATGGCTCCGTGTTTTCGGGGATTGTAGACATATTCTCCGTCAAGTTTGGCATAAAATTCTTTTTTCGTGAAGTTATAGCCGATTTGCGGCACCAGATGAAGCAGCCGTCCGTTATGAAACAGTTTGTTGTATTTGAATTCTTGCCGGTAAGCGATTCCGTTACGGTGGCTATAGCTGATTAACAACGGGTTGATAAGCGGCGAACAGGAGATATTTCCTATTTTGTTGATGTCAATGTTATAGCTGCTTATCAAGGCATCGCCCATCTGCCCCAGAAGTACCAGATTTTTGCGGAGTTTGGTAGGAGGAGCTTTCAGTGTATCTTCCGGACTTATTCTACGGCGTTCGTTATAAGCTTGGTAAAGGCTGTCTTCCATATCGCTGAGTGGTAGCGGACGGATACGTGCGAAAGAATCACGGTCGTGCATGAGCCGGGTGGTGTCGCAGGTTAGTGTGTACGAGTCGGTCAGGTTATATCGCTGTTGGTCTTTTGTCAACCATTTGTCGGGCAGGTCCGACTTTTTATGAAATTTTACCTCTTCGTAATTGAGCCAGCCAGTACAATTCATTTCCAGGTCGTTGCGCAGGAACTTGAAGCGGATGTCGAGGTTCATCATGTGTGGCAGGTACTTGGTTTCTGGCGTGTCGCCCATATACATGGTGATGTGGAAGGTTATCAGGTCATATTTCCCTTGAAAATCGAGGTAGCGGATGGTCCAGTCACTGGAAGAAATCCAGCACGACCCTTCCAATAGCTGGGTACTGGGATAGCGTGGGATGATACGCAGCTTGTAGATTTTTCCGTTACGGCGGTAGGCGACCGAGTCGAGCAGGTAATTGTAATGGATGCTTGATTCCTTGCTGAGTGGGGAAAGTACTTTGTCTTCCATGATGGAAGGAGCATAGAGGTTGAACTTCAGGAAGTCGGCTATATCGAAGAAACGGCTTTCGCTTCCCGGAAACGTGCTCGACATCCACTGTACCTTCCGGTCGTAGATACTGGGAGCTGTATAGTGAAGCTTGCTGATGGACTCGTGGATGTATGTGTTCACTCCTTTCTCCAAACGGAACATCGAAGGGATGTACTTGATGATACGGTTTCGTTTGTGGATTTTCAGCAGGCCTTTCAAGTATAATTCAGCCTTGTATTCTTCCACTTCAGAGGCATAGAAGTTGGCGGCATTGAATATATGTGTCAGGATGGAATCGGGCACATCAGTCTTGTGAGGTAAAGATTTCTGAAACGAGCCTATCTCTCCCCGTGCCGGACATATTGCCAGTAAGAGCAGGACAATCCAGCATATAAAACCCTGTACAATTTTCATATTTGCCATTCTAAAGGCAAATATATAATAAATCCTCGTGTCACGGAGGCAATTTTTAGGGTTTGAAATAAAGATTTTCATTTTTTCTTACTACCTTTGTGCTCCACAACATCGTTTTATAGCACCTATGGTAAAGAAGGAACTGACAGAAGCCGAGATTGCCGAAAGTATCCCCGATTTATGGCAACCTCTTACAGAGGCGCAACGTGAATATCTTGCGCAGAACTTTACAATTCAAAAATACAAGAAAAATGAGGTTATTTATTGCGAAGGCGAAACTCCGCAGTATATGATGTGTCTGTTGAATGGCAAGGTAAAAATTTATAAGGACGGAGTAGGTGGGCGCAGCCAGATTATCCGGGTTGTGAAGAACAAGGAATATTTTGCCTATCGTGCCTATTTCGCGCATGAAAACTTTGTGACGGCGGCGGCGGCTTTCGAACCTTGTACGATGTGCCTGATTCCGATGGCTGTTATTGAAGAATTGGTGGTCCAAAATGCGGAGTTGGCGATGTATTTCATCCGTCAGCTGTCGAAAGATCTGGGTATTTCGGATGCGCGTACGGTAAACCTGACGCAAAAGCATATCCGTGGACGCCTTGCCGAATCGCTCTTGTTCCTGAAAGATACGTACGGATTGGAGGAAGACCAGTGTACGCTGAGTATTTATCTTTCGCGTGAAGACCTTGCCAATTTGTCGAATATGACGACATCGAATGCTATCCGTACTCTGTCGAACTTTGCCGCCGAGAAACTGATTATCATCGACGGGCGTAAAATCAAGATTGTGGACGAAGAAAAACTGAAAAAAATCAGTAAAATCGGATAACTCTCTCTTTAGGGGCACGATTGCCTCAAAAAACTTTCCCGCCACAGATTACACCGATTCCCATTCCATCGAACCTCCATTCAGACCGGTGCAATCCGTGGCTTTTCTTTTTCCCTGTCCGGTTGGTCCGCGCAGGCATATAGCTTCATTGGGCGCATCAGCCGGAAGCCTTTGGCAAAGCAGCCTGGTTTCAGCCTGGTTTTATTATACTGAAACTATAGTTTATTTGCATTGAAACTATAGTTTATATATCTTGAAACTTCAGTTTCAGTGCATTGAAACTGCTGATACTTATAATTCCTTCTGGAAAGGCAATGTAGCTGCCTTTCTCACTACGGAGGACACAGGTACACAGATTTAATGTGTCAATGAATAATAGGGCAATGTGCTAATTTATTTTCGCATTAGCATATTGTTTATTGACCTATTCTTCTGTGGCACTCTGTGGTGAATAGTTATGTTTCATTAAAATCATAAATCTATACCGCATGTAGTATAAGAAACTTTTTGGAGAAATTCAAAACAGCTTCTCAAAACAGTTTCTCATTTGTGCGTTATAACGAAATCGGTGATAATCTGGTAAAGCCGTTGCAGGTCGGTTTCTTCTCCGCATGCTGTTTCCAATGGGCAATATCCGGTCTGCTGGCGGTTGATGATGTGAGGCACTTCCTGTGCGCAAGACACTTTTATTCCATATTGTTCGAATAACTTTCGTGCGGGGGTGCTTAACACATCGGCATAGACTTCCGTCATTCCGCCCAATATCATCAGGGCGGCGGCTCCCTTGCCGATGACTTTGTCGGCTATGGTAGCACCTTGCATAAAAGCAGGGTCATTATTATATAAGGTATAAAGATCGGCTACGCCACGTTGCGTAAACGTGCGCGTCTCACTACGGTTGGCAATGACGCACGAATAACCTCCTGCATGGAGGAGGGAGATAAGTTGGTTCATCTTTTTTATTTACGATTTTGCGATTTACTATTTACGGTTTATGCCAATCAGGAGTTAAGGAGTTAAAAGGAGTTATCACTCCGCTCCGCTTCGTTAGGAGTTAAGCCAATAGTTTTGTTGGTGGAAGCAGGAGTGAAGGTATTGGCTTAACTCCTTAACTTCTTAACTCCTTAACTTCTTAACTCCTTAACTTCTTAACTCCTTAACTTCTTAACTCCCTCTAACTCCTAATTCACAATGTTTCCTGCTTCAATTTTTCCACATACTGGTCGATGCGTTGCATTTCGCGTGGGATATCGATGTATTGCGGGCAATGCGGATTGCATTGCTCACACCCGATGCAGTGGGATGCCTGGCGCAACTTCGGCACGCTGCGGTCGTAGCCTATCAGGAAGGTGCGGCGTGCCTCGGCGTAGTTGGGGTCGAGCTTGCTTTGCGGCATGTTGCCTTCGTTCACACATTTGTTGTAGTGGAGCAATACCCCCGGAATGTCGATGCCATAGGGGCAAGGCATGCAGTATTGGCAGTTGTTGCATGGGATGGTGGGGTATTTGAGCATCAGCTCGGCGGTATCGAGCAGGAATTGCTGTTCCTCCTGGGTGAGCGGAACCAGCGGCGAATAGGTGCGGATGTTGTCTTGCAGATGCTCCATGTAGGTCATGCCGCTCAGTACGGTGAGCACCATGGGCGGTGTGCCGGCAAAGCGGAATGCCCACGAAGCGACGCTGTTTTCGGGGTTGCGTGTCTTCAGACGTGCTACGATGTGTTCGGGCACTTTCGACAGGCGTCCTCCCTGCAGGGGTTCCATGATAACCATCGGAATGTTCCGCTTGGAGATTTCGGCATACAGGTAGTCGGCGTTGACGTTTCTGCCCGATGCGTGCTTCCAGTCGGAATAGTTCAGCTGGATTTGGATGAAATCCCAGTGCACCTGCTCGTGGTATGCCAGTATTTTGTCGAACTCTTCCTTGCTTCCGTGAAATGACCAGCCGAGGTGACGGATGCGTCCTGCCTCACGCTCTTTTACCAGATAGTCCAGCAGTCCGTTGTCGATGAAGCGGTTCTGGAAGCTGCGCTTGCCGGTGTTGCCCAGCGAGTGGAGCAGGTAGTAGTCGATGTAGTCCGTCTGGAGCTTCTTCATCGAGTCGTGGTACATTTCTACGCTCGACTTGAAGTCCGTAAGGTCGAAGTTCGACATCTTGGTGGCGATGAAGTATTTTTCTCTCGGGTGTCGTTTCAGGGCGATGCCTGTCGAGGTTTCCGACCAGCCCTGCACATATACGGGTGCCGTATCGAAGTAATTCACTCCGTGTTCGATGGCGTAGTCTATCAGGCGGTTCACCTCTTCCTGGTCGATGACGTTTCCGCCTTTCTCGGGTGCGGGGAGCGTAGGCCAGCGCATACATCCGTAGCCCAGAATGGAGACTTGGTCTTTTGAAGGCGGGAAGTTGCGGTAAGTCATCTTGCCTGTTGGCACAGGATTTTGTGCAGATGTCTCGGCTGATTCTTTGGGGGAGCATCCCGTCAGGGCTGCGGCGGTACCGGCGGTGCTGATGCCTACTATTTTCAGGAAATCCCTGCGGTTCATGCGGTTATCTTGTTTGTTCATAATAGCAATTTTTTATTCGTTCTGATTTTTAGAAACGCGGATTATCGCAGATTAACGCAGATTTATAAGGAAAATGAGTCTGATATATAGTCTGCGGAAATCTGCGTGAATTTGCGTTTCAGCTTAAATGATTCGGTGGACTTCGTGGCCTTCTACGTAGATGGCGCTGAGCGGGCGTGCCGGACACAGGTTCTCACAGGCTCCACATCCGATGCACTTCTCGGTGTCTATCGCCGGAATCTTGAGCGACTCGGGATCAGACGGGTCGGAAGGAATCATCAGAATAGCTCCTGTGGGGCAATGGCGTGCACAGTTTCCACATGCCTGTTCGTCGGTGAGCGGGATGCAGCGTTCTTTCACCCATACGGCATGGCCTATCTGGATGGCAGACTTTTCGGCTTTATCTATCAGGTGAATGGCACCCGTCGGACAGACTTCCGAACATTTCGTGCATTCGGGGCGGCAATAACCGCGTTCGTACGATGCGGTAGGTTGCATGAACGTGTCAAGCGAAGAAGAAGGACGGAGCACTTCGTTGGGGCAGACCGATACGCAAAGCTGGCAAGCGGTGCAATGTTGCTGCATATTACGTGCGCTTTGCGAACCCGGAGGAGTAATCGGAGTCTGGCGTTTCGGTGCCTGCTTGTCGATGATGTCAGCAAGCCCGCCGTCCAGTTTGACGATTTCGGCTTTCTTTACAGCCTGTGCCTTGGCTGCGGAGGCAAGGAGCAACAACGACCCTGCCAGTACCTCACGCCGTCCCTTATCCTTGGGTTGCGAAGTAGGTTGTGACGGAGCGGCTTCTTTCTTTCCGTAGGCAAAACGATAGTGGATGGCATCGTGCTTGCATTGCTTCAGGCAGTCGAAGCAAGTCACGCACCGGCTATGGTCTACAGCTGCGTTCGGAATATCAATGCAAGCCGCCTTGCAACGGCGTGCGCACAAGTTGCATTTCCTGCATTTCTCTTTATCGATTTCGATTCGGAACAACGAAAATTTAGAGATAACCCCCAACACGGTCCCTACAGGACAGATGGTATTGCAATACGTACGTCCGTTCCGCCACGCCAATACACCTATTATTATAAAGGTAAGCAGGGCGATGAGGAATGTCGGAAGGCTCTTCAGCCACACCTCGGTTTCATAGAAAGCGTAGCTGTCGGCACGTTCTGCAAAATAGGCCAGCAGGTTGTTTCCCCACTGGTAAACGGGAGCAAACAGGTTGTTGGCGATTCTTCCGTAGGCGCTATAAGGGGCAACCAGTGCGGCAATCGAAGTGAGTCCGCCTGCCATCAACGCCAAGAACACGACCAATACGCTATAACGCAACACGTTTTTCGCTTTCGAATACGTATAAGGAAGTTTTTTCTTCCCTCGTCCTATCCGCGCCACGATGTCTTGAAAGACTCCCAACGGGCAGATAACGGAACAGTAAATGCGTCCGCATACGAAAGTAAGCACTATAAGAAGGAGCACAACGCCGACATTGAGTGCCAATACAGCCGGCAAGAACTGAATCTTAGCCATCCATCCGAACCATGCATGCAATGTCCCTGTAAAGTCGAGGAACAAAAGCGTGACGATGCAAAAGAATAGGAAAGCTATTACTTGTCTGATTTTTTGCAACATAATGAGTGGTCTTTTGTTATTTCATGTCACAAAATTAGAAGTAAATGTTTTTTATGGTATCAGGCAGATAACAAAACTTTCTTAATACCGATAATTTATATCAGGTCTAAGTTTATTCTTAATTTGTCATGCTAGATTTTGTCACGCTGGATTTGTAATCCAGCGTAATGAAAGGCACAGAGGCACACAGAAAAAAAATAAAATTTGAATATCCGCATTTCACCCAATTGCCTTGTAGGGGCGTATCGCATACGCCCGAATACGTCAACTAATCCACGTGGATGTCTTCAGGGCGTATGCGATATGCCCCTACATGGGATGTTTGCGGATATTCAATAAATAAAAACTCTGTGTGCCTCTGTGGTGAAATATCAGAGCTTGCCGATACGCCGGATGGCTTCCTCGCAATCCTCGCGCTTGCCGAAGGCGGTGAGGCGCAGGTAGCCTTCGCCGCTGGGGCCGAAGCCTACGCCGGGCGTGCTGACGATGTGGGCACGGTAAAGCAGCTCGTCGAAGAACTTCCACGAGGTCATTCCTTCGGGAGCCTGCACCCACAGATAAGGCGCGTTTATGCCTCCGAACACCCGGTAGCCAGCACGGGTCAGGCCTTCGCGCATCGTACGGGCGTTTTCCATATAGTAGGCGATGGTTTCCTTCACCTGTGCCCTGCCTTCGGGCGAATAGACCGCCTCGGCACCACGCTGGGTGATGTAGCTGGTGCCGTTGAACTTGGTGCACTGGCGCCGGTTCCACAAGGGATTGAGCGGGACGCGCTCGTCATCGAGGGTAGCGGCGGTCACTTCCTTGGGCACCACGGTATAGCCGCAACGCACGCCCGTAAAGCCGGCGGTTTTCGAGAAGCTGCGTATCTCGATGGCTACTTTTTTCGCCCCGCGTATTTCGTAGATGGAATGGGGAACATCGTCATCGTGGATGTAAGCCTCGTAGGCGGCATCGAAGATGATGAGCGTATCGTTAGCCAGCGCATAGTCGACCCATTGCTTCAGCTGGTCGCGCGTGAGCGTGGTGCCTGTAGGGTTATTGGGATAGCATAGGTAGAGCAGGTCGATGCGATGGTCGGGGATGGCTGGGACAAAGCCGTTTGCGGCGGTGCAGGGCAGGTAAGTAATGTTGCTCCAGCGTCCGTCTTCGCCCAGCGTACCGGCACGCCCGCACATCACGTTGCTGTCGATATAGGCAGGATAGACCGGATCGGTGATGCCCATGCTATTATCCCAACGCAAGAGTTCGCCGATATTGCCCGTGTCGCTCTTCGCCCCGTCGCTGATGAATACTTCGGAGGGGCTGAGCTGGATGCCGCGCGGCGCGAAGTCGTGCTTGATGATGGTTTCGATGAGGAAATCGTATCCCTGCTCGGGACCGTAGCCGTGGAAGGTCGCAGATGATGCCATTTCGTCCACGGCGCGGTGCATTGCCTCGATGGATGCCTGCGGCAGGGGACGGGTCACGTCGCCGATGCCCAGGCGGATGATTGGTTCGCCCGGATGGGTTACTTGATAAGCCTTTACTTTTTTCGCTATATCGGAGAAGAGGTAGCTCCCCTTCAGTTTCAGGAAATGTTCGTTGAGTAGTGCCATATTGAGTTTTTGAGTTTTCTCACCACAGATTACACAGATTATTAAAATAAATTCTTCTGTGTTTCTGTGGTTCTGTGTTCAATAAAAATCTGTGTAATCTGTGGTGAAGCAGATTCACACGGTTATCACACCGTCAAATACTTTCTCGGCGGGGCCGGTCATGAAGAGGCGGGTGCCTTCGCCTGCCCAGCGGATGCGGAGCGTGCCCCCGTCCATGATGATGTCCGATTCTCCGGGGCAACGGTGGGTGTATGCCGATGCCACGGCGGTGGCGCACGCTCCGGTGCCGCATGCCATCGTGATGCCCGAACCGCGTTCCCATACACGCATGCGGACACGGCCGGGAGCCAATACCTGCGCGAACTCCACGTTCACACGGTCGGGGAAGAGCGGATGATGTTCCAGCACCGGTCCCACACGAGGCAAATCCACCTGCTCCATATCGTCCACGAAAATCACCAGATGCGGGTTGCCCATCGATACGGCAATGCCTTCGCGATAAGGATACCCCTCGCCCAAATCGACGGGATGAATCTCTGCCGGGATGCCCATATCCACCGTCACGGCGTCCACCTTGCCGTCCTCCACATGCAGGCGGAGGGTCTTGATGCCCGAAAGCGTGTCGAGAGTCACTTCGGTCTTACGGGTCAGACCGTACTCGTACACATACTTTCCGATGCAGCGGCTGGCGTTGCCGCACATCTTGGCTTCCGAACCGTCGGCGTTGAAGATGCGCATGCTGAAATCCGCCTTGCCGGACGAGCCTATCAGCACCAGCCCGTCGCTTCCGATGCCCGTATGGGGGCGGCTCCACGCCACCGCCAGCTCTTCGGGATTCGGCAGGGGATATATCAGGGTGTTGACGTAGATGTAGTCGTTGCCTGCCCCTTGCATTTTGGTAAATTCTATCTTCATTAATTAATAGTTAATAGTTAATAGTTAATAATTAATAATGCCAATCAGGAGTTAAAAGGGAGTTATCACTCCGCTACGCTCCGTTAGGAGTTAAGCCAATAGTTTTGTTGGTGGAAGCATTAGTAAAAGTATTGACTTAACTTCTTAACTCCTTAATTCCTGTGAAACTTTGGCGTATGCCTCCTCGTGCACCCCTGCTACGGCGCGTCCGCTCGGCTCGTTCATGTTCTTGAAAGCCTCGTCCCAAGCAAGCGCCTCGGCGGTGGAGCAAGCCACGCTGGGCACGCTGGGCACGCTTCGGGCGGCACTCTCGCTGGGGAAATATTCCTCGAAGATGCTGCGGTAATAATACTCTTCCTTGTTCATCGGGGTGTTGACGGGGAAACGCTCGGCGGCATGTGCCATCTGTTCGTCGCTTACGGCTTGCGAAGTGACGGCTTTCAGCGTATCTATCCAGCTGTAGCCCACCCCGTCGCTGAACTGCTCTTTCTGGCGCCATGCCACTCCTTCCGGGAGCATATCCTGAAATGCCTCGCGCACGATTTTCTTTTCGATGGTCTTTCCGGGGCACATCTTGGCGGCAGGGTTGAGCCGCATCGCCACGTCGAGGAACTCCTTGTCGAGGAAAGGCACGCGCCCTTCCACGCCCCATGCCGCGAGCGACTTGTTGGCACGCAGGCAATCGTAAAGGTAGAGCTTGGAGAGCTTGCGGAGGGTTTCTTCGTGGAACGCACGCGCATCGGGCGCCTTGTGGAAGTAAAGGTATCCGCCGAACACTTCATCGGCTCCTTCGCCGCTCAGCACCATCTTGATGCCCATGCTCTTGATGACGCGTGCCAGAAGATACATCGGCGTAGAGGCGCGCACGGTGGTTACGTCGTAGGTCTCGATGAAATAAATCACATCGCGCACGGCGTCCAGCCCCTCCTGAATGGTGTAGTTGATTTCGTGGTGCACGGTGCCGATGTGGTCTGCCACCTCGCGTGCCTTCGCCAGGTCGGGCGCACCTTTCAGCCCCACGGCGAACGAGTGCAGCTGAGGCCACCATGCCTCCTGTTTCCCGTTGCTTTCCACGCGGCGGGAAGCGTATTTCTTGGCAACGGCGGAAATGACCGAGCTGTCCAGCCCTCCCGAAAGCAGCACACCGTAGGGCACGTCGCTCATCAGCTGGCGACGTACGGCGGCTTCGAGTGCCTCACGCAGTTCTTCCACGGATGCCGGATTATCCTTTACGGCATCGTACGACATCCAGTCGCGGGTGTACCAGCGCGTCATCTTTCCCTCCTTGCTATCGTAATAGTGTCCGGGCAGGAAAGGTTCGTAGCGGTCGCAAAAACCTTCGAGTGCCTTCAGTTCGCTGGCACAATACACCTTGCCGTCGGCATCATAGCCGATGTAAAGGGGAATGACGCCGATGGGGTCACGGGCAATAAGGAAGGTGTCCTGCTCTTCGTCGTAGAGGGCGAAGGCGAAAATGCCGTTCAGTTCGTCCAGAAAATGGATGCCCTTGTCGCGGTAGAGGGCAAGAATCACCTCGCAATCACTTCCCGTCTGGAACTGGTACTTGCCCGCATACCGCTTGCGGATGTCCAGGTGGTTATAGATTTCGCCGTTTACGGCAAGTATTTGTTTATGGTCGGGCGAGAAAAGGGGTTGCTTTCCGCTTTGGGGGTCGACAATGGACAAACGCTCGTGGGCAAGGATAGCGGTCCGCCCGCAATAGATTCCGCTCCAGTCGGGTCCGCGGTGACGTATTTTCTTTGCCATGGCAAGTGCCTTGTCGCGGAGCGGTTTGGTTTGTTCCTTGATATTGAATATGCTGACTATTCCACACATAAGTTTGTGAGTTTTTAAGTTTGTGAGTTTTTGGGGGTTGAGGTTGAAACACAGATTTTCGCAGATTAACACAGATTATTTTGATTTACTATTTTTCGATTTACGAAGTACGATTTAATGCCCAATAGTAGATAGTAAATTGTCAAATCGTAAATTAAAATAATCTGCGTTTCAATGCATCCTTAATTTTTAGGTGAAAGGAAACGGTCGATGCTTTCGGCGGCTTTCCGTCCTCCGGCGATGCATTTCACTACGAGGCTGGCGCCGGTAGCGGCATCCCCTGCCAGGAAAGCATTCGGGGGAAGCTGGGGAGCTTCCGGCTTCAGGAATCCCATGGCGAGCAATACCAAGTCTGCCTTGATGACTTCCTTCTTGCCGGTGGGTTTCATTACAGGGCGTCCTCCGCCTTCCGCAGGCACCCATTCCACTTCTTCCACTTCCACACCACACACGTGCCCGTTTTTCCCGATGAATTTAGTGGACGACAAACTCCAGCGGCGTGTGCATCCTTCTTCGTGGCTGCTGCTGGTTTTCAGCACTACGGGCCATTGGGGCCAAGGCGTGGCTGGATTATCTCCTACGGGCGGCTTGGGCATAATCTCGATTTGTGTCACGCTTGCTGCTCCTTGGCGGTTGCTTGTGCCGATGCAATCACTTCCGGTATCGCCTCCGCCTATCACCAGCACGTGTTTGCCTCGGGCATCGATGCGCTCTTCTTTCGTGAAGGTCTGTCCGGCAAGTACCCGGTTTTGTTGTGCCAGCATCTCCATTGCAAAGTGGATGCCTTTCAGGTCTCGTCCGGGGATGGCGAGGTCGCGTGCCTGGGGCGTGCCGGTGCATACGCAATAAGCGTCGAAGCCTTCGGGCAGCTTCTGCACGTCGATTTCGGTATTGGGCTTGAACGTCACCCCTTCTGCTTCCATCAGCCTGATGCGCCGGTCGATGATGTTCTTTCCCAGTTTGAAGTTGGGGATGCCGAAGCGGAGCAATCCGCCGATGTATTCCAACTTCTCGAATACGGTTACTTCATATCCTTTCTTGTTCAGCTGGTTGGCGGCGGCAAGCCCGGCAGGTCCCGATCCGATAACCGCCACTTTCTTCCCGTTGCGCGGATAGTGTTTCGGCTTGATGTAGCCTTCGCGGAACGCCGCTTCGATGATGGCGGCTTCATCTTCGCGGATGGTGACCGGCGCATGAATACTCAGTTGCAGCACGCAGCTCTTCTCGCACAAGGCGGGGCAGATGCGTCCGGTAAACTCCGGAAAGTCATTGGTGCGGCTCAGTATCTGGAAGGCTTCTTCCCACTTGCCTTTATACATTGCGTCCTGAAATTCGGGCGGACGGTTGCCCAGCGGGCATGCCCAATGGCAGAAGGGTACGCCGCAATCCATACAGCGCGAGGCTTGCAATTTGCGGTCGCTGGTATTGAGTGTCTGTTCTACTTCACTGAAGTCAGTAATCCGTTCGTGTATCGGCCGGTAGCCGGCTTCCTGACGGGGTATGGTTAAGAATGCTTTAGGATTTCCCATAATATATTAAATGAAGAATTAAGAATGAGGAATGAAGAATCAGGAACGAGGAATGAAGAGTGACATCTACCCATTCTTCATTCTTAATTCTTCATTCTTAATTTATATTTAGTAGTCTCTTTGCACTTCGGCAATCTTTTGCTGGAGTTTGCGCATCTGCTCTTCGGCAAGCACCTTCTTGTATTCAATCGGTGTCACCTGAATGAACTCGTCTACGTAACGGCTCCAGTTGTCGAGCATGGTGCGTGCCAATTGCGACCCCGTGTAGAGGTAATGCTGGCGTACCAGTTCGTGCAGTTCCTTACGGGCGGTGGAGTCTTCCAGCAAGGAGAGTTCCACCATTTCCATGTTGCAGAAATAGTCGAAGTTATGGTTCTTGTCCCACACGTAAGCCACGCCTCCGCTCATACCGGCGGCAAAGTTACGTCCGGTTTCTCCCAATACGACCACCCGACCGCCGGTCATGTATTCGCAACAATGGTCGCCCACGCCTTCTACTACGGCTATGGCACCCGAATTGCGCACCGCAAACCGCTCTCCGGCACGTCCGTTAATATACACTTCGCCGCTTGTGGCACCATAGAGCAGGGTATTGCCCACGATGGTATTCTTCTCGGCATCGAAATTGCTCCGTACAGGAGGCTGTACTGAAATGTGGCCTCCGCTCAAGCCCTTGCCCAAATAATCGTTGGCTTCCCCTTCCAGCTTGAAGCTGATGCCGTGGGTCAGGAAAGCGCCGAAACTCTGTCCTGCCGAGCCTTTGAACTTCACGTTGATGGTCTGGTCGGGCAAGCCTGCCTCACCGTATTTCAACGCTACGGCTCCCGAAAGCATCGTGCCTACTGCACGGTCGGTATTGGCAATGGCATATTCCAGCGATACTTCTTTCTTGCTCTCCAACGCCTCACGGGCAGCGGCAAGCATCGCTACGTCTTTCACATTATCTATATCGTGCTTTTGTGTAGTGACATTGTGCAGTGCCGACCCGTTGTTCACCTGATGCAGGATGCGACCGAAGTCGAGCAGGGCTGCCTTGCTTCCCATTTGGCGGGGCTTGATTTCGATGAGGTCGGTACGTCCTACAATGTCATCGAGGTGCTTGAAGCCCATTTCGGCAAGATACTCACGCACCTCCTGTGCCAGGAAGCGGAAGAAATTAACTACATATTCGTATTTCCCGCGGAAATGGTCGCGTAACTCCGGATTCTGGGTAGCTACGCCCACGGGGCACGTGTTGGCATGGCACTTACGCATCATTACACATCCCAAGACTATCAGTGCCGCCGTACCGAAACCGAACTCTTCGGCTCCCAGCAATGCCATGCTGATAACATCCCGTCCGGTCTTCAGTTGTCCGTCGGTCTGCAGGCGTACCTGTCCGCGCAAGCCGTTCAGCACCAGTGTCTGCTGAGTCTCGCTCAACCCTATTTCGGGCGGGATGCCCGCATAGCGCATTGATGAGGCGGGCGAAGCCCCTGTGCCTCCTTCGGCTCCCGAAATCACAATCAGGTCGGCTTTCGCCTTCGCTACGCCGGCGGCTATGGTCCCGATGCCGCTCTCTGCCACCAGTTTCACGCTGATTTGGGCTTTCGGATTCACGTTCTTCAAGTCAAAGATGAGCTGAGCCAAATCCTCGATGGAGTAGATATCGTGATGGGGCGGAGGTGAAATCAATGAGATGCCCGGAATGGAATGGCGCGTACGGGCGATGACCTCGTTCACCTTGAAGCCCGGAAGCTGTCCGCCTTCACCGGGCTTGGCTCCCTGCGCCACCTTGATTTGTATCTCTTCGGCATTCACCAGGTATTCGGCGGTCACTCCGAAACGCCCCGATGCCACCTGCTTGGTCTTGCTACAGAGCGAGATGCCGTCGAACGTGTCGTGAAAGCGGTCCGAATCCTCGCCTCCCTCGCCCGTATTGCTCCGTGTGCCCAGCTTGTTCATCGCAAGCGTCATTGCCTCGTGGGCTTCCTTGCTGATGGCGCCGAACGACATGGCTCCCGTCACGAAATGTTTCACTATATCCTCTACCGGCTCCACTTCTTCTACCGGAATGGGGTTGCGCTTGAAGGAGAAGAAGTCGCGCAAGAAAATGGGATGCTCTTTCTCGTCCGCCTTGCGGGTGTATTCCTTGAACTTGGCATAGCTTCCCGTACGTGTGGCGAGCTGAAGGGCACTGATGGTTTCAGGGTTCCAGGCATGTTTCTCTCCGTCTTTCCGGTAAGAGAACTGTCCGATATGCGGCAATAAAGGCTCTACTTCATCCGGCATGAACCCGTTGTCGTGGAACGTGATATAGTCTTTGGCTATCTCTTCCAGCCGGATGCCTCCCACCGAAGACGTTCCGGTGCCGAAATAAGCCTTCAGCAATTCTTCACTCAGCCCAACGGCTTCGAATATCTTGGCGCCGCGATACGAACGGATGGTACTGATGCCCATCTTGCTCATCACCTTATACAATCCCTTGCAGATAGCCTTGATGTAGTTCTTTTCCGCGGTTTCATAGTTCATTTGGATTTCGTTGCGTTTCACCAGTTCGTCCAATACCGCAAATGCCATGTACGGATTGAAGGCACTTGCCCCGTATCCCAGAAGCAGGGCGGCATGCATCACCTCGCGCACCTCTCCGCTTTCTACAATCAGCGCGGTCTGTACACGTTTCTGCACGCTGATGAGGTGATGGTGCACGGCACTTACGGCAAGCAGGGACGGGATGGCGGCGTGTTCCGTATCGATGCCTCTATCCGACAGGATGATATAGTTTACGCCATCATCTACCGATTGTTCGGCTTTCTTGCACAACTGGGTCAGGGCTTCCTGCAATCCTGCCTTCCCTTTGCTGACTTCGAAGAGCGCAGGAAGCTTCACGGTATTGAAGCCCTTATAGCGGATGTTGCAGAGAATGTCCAGTTCGGTATTGGTAAGGATGGGATGCGGAAGGCGCACCATCTTGCAATGGCTTTCGCTGGGCAAGAGGATGTTGGTGCCCACCGCCCCGATGTATTCGGTGAGCGACATCACCAGTTCCTCGCGTATCGGGTCGATAGCAGGGTTGGTCACTTGTGCGAACTGCTGGCGGAAATAGTTGAATAGCAACTGAGGCATGTCGCTCAGCACCGCCAGCGGGGTATCGTTTCCCATGGATGCCGTAGGTTCGGCACCGTTGGTGCACATCGGTGTCAGCGTGCGTTCGATGTCCTCGCGCGTGAAACCGAAGGCACGGAGCTTACGCTCGAAATCGGGCACGGTATTTTCCACCTTCCGCCCGCTCTTCAGGGTGTTCAGCTCGATGCGGTTGGCAGAAAGCCATTGGCGGTACGGGCGTGCCGATGCAAGCTGTTCTTTCAATTCCCCGTCGTAATAGATTTTGCCTTCCTGGGTATCGATAAGCAATATCTTTCCCGGCTGGAGGCGTCCTTTTTCCTTGATGGTCTCCGGCTCAAAGCTGATGACACCAGCCTCGCTTGCCACCACCATTATGTCATTTTTCGTAATGAGGTAGCGTGCCGGACGCAAGCCGTTACGGTCCAACATACCTCCGGCATACCTTCCGTCGCTGAAAAGCAGGGCGGCAGGTCCGTCCCACGGTTCCATCAGGATGGAATGGTATTCGTAGAATGCCTTCAGGTCTTCGCTGATAGGATTCTTGTCGTTGAACGATTCGGGCACCAGCATCGCCATGGCATGAGGCAGGCTCAAGCCCGACATCACGAAAAACTCCAATACATTGTCCAGCGAGGCGCTATCACTCATGCCCGGCTGGATGATGGGACGGATATCCTTTACATTGCCCAGAGTAGGCGTAGAAAGCACACTTTCCCGGGCTTCCATCCATGCACGGTTTCCCCGGATGGTATTGATTTCGCCGTTATGCGCCAAGAGGCGGAAAGGCTGGGCAAGGCTCCACGTGGGGAAGGTGTTGGTGCTGAAGCGGGAATGCACGATGGCAAGCCCGCTGGTGAAGTAAGGTTGTGTCAGGTCCTGGAAATACTCGCGTACTTGCACCGACGAGAGCATACCTTTATAAATAATGTTCTTGCTGGACAATGACACTATGTAGAAGTCTTTGTGTTGTATCCGCTTCTCGATTTTCTTGCGTATGATATACAAGGTACGTTCCAGGTTTTCCACGTCCGTGGCACCGGTGATGAACACTTGCTTGATAGCCGGCTCCGTCTCCTGTGCGCTTTGCCCCAGGATGGAAGAGTTGACCGGTACGCTCCGCAGGTGCATCAGGGTAAGCCCTTCACGCTCTATTTCCTCTATCATGATGCTCAGGATGCGTGCCTGTTCCTGCTCGTCCTTGGGCAGGAAGACCAACCCTGTGCCGTACTTTCCTTTTTCAGGCACCGGTATGCCTTGCAACAAGATAAACTCATGAGGAATCTGTACCATGATGCCGGCACCGTCTCCGGTCTTGTTGTCGGCACCTTCCGCCCCGCGGTGTTTCATATTCTCCAGCACTTTCAGTGCCGAGTCCACCAGTTCGTGCGACTTGTTGCCATGAATGTCTACAATCATTCCCACACCGCAAGCATCGTGCTCGTATGCAGCATCGTATAATCCCGTTTGTTGTACGTCTGTAGCTGCGCTGCTCTCCATTCTGATAAAAGTTTCCTCTTTCATTGGTGTTTGCTTTCTTTTTACTACTGTTTAGTCGTTTGTATCTATCTCTTTGCTCGCAAAGATACAGATACTACGTTCATCGTGTACACCTACAGGCCGTTTTTGTTTCAAGAAATATCAAGTGCCCGCCGCTGTACTTTCAATCTGCTCGAATAACCCTTGCCAATCAAACATATCATAAGCAAAACAAATTGTTTTAATTACAATATAAAAGAATAAGGCTTTTTATAGCTCAACATTCCATCGGCTTCTATTGCCACAGACATACTGTCAATAAGACAGTCCACATGACTGCATTGCTTGTAAGATTATTAATCTTCAAGCCGAAAGATTATTAATCTTCACGCTGTAAGATTAATAATCTTACAAACGATGCAGCATATGGCGGAGAGATACAGATACACCGGCACTACTTATCCACCGAGGTCATCCCCTAATCGTCTATGCATTCTGATGCAATCAGAGGGAGAAAGACACATATCCGTTGGATTTTGCTTTTTTTAGCAGATAAATTCACCGTTAACGTTACCAGCGACTGAAAATTTATAGTATTTTTGCCTCGTATTGCAAAGTACAGATTACAAATATGCCAAGTAACATTAAACATCTAGGTATTGTGGAAAGCATCAACGGAACTCGCCTGAAGGTGAGAATCGAACAAACATCAGCTTGCGCGGCATGTAGCGTCAAGCAACATTGCCACGTGCCTGAATCAAAAGAAAAGATAATCGATGTGTGTAACCCACAAGGAGTGGTGTGTGCCGTCGGACAAAAGGTATTGATTTCGGGCACCACCGCGATGGGCATGAAAGCCGTCCTGCTGGCTTTTGTCTTTCCTTTTTTGGTTTTACTCTTGGCACTTGCTTCCGTCCTTCACCTTACGCACAATGAGTTGGTTTCCGCCCTTGCCGCACTAGGTGCACTGGTTCCTTATTACCTTATTATATATATATGCCGTAAGCGACTGAACCGTTCGTTTATCTTCCGGCTGGAAAATGTAGTCTAATCAAATAAACTAACTTTATACGTATGAATATGATTTTAATTGCGGTCGTTTCATTGGGAGCCATCGGACTGGTATCTGCCATCGTCTTGTATGTGGCTTCGAAGAAATTTGCCGTGTACGAAGATCCACGAATTGCCCAGGTAGCCGAAGTGCTTCCACAGGCAAATTGCGGTGGATGCGGATTTCCGGGATGTTCGGGCTTTGCCGCAGCATGTGTCAAGGCAGGCTCGCTCGAAGGGAAACTCTGTCCCGTAGGTGGACAACCCACGATGGAGAAGGTAGCTGCCATCTTGGGGCTGAAGGCAGAAGCCTCCGAGCCTAAAGTGGCTGTAGTAAGATGCAACGGCACATGCGACAATCGTCCCCGGCTCACGCAATACGACGGTGTGCGCTCGTGCGTAGTGGCAAATGCCACCGGAGGTGGAGAAACGGGATGTTTCTTCGGATGCCTGGGTTATGGTGATTGCGCCAATGCCTGCCAGTTCGGGGCCATCCGCATCAATCCTCAGACTGGACTGCCCGAAGTGGACGAGACAAAATGTACCGCGTGTGGAGCCTGTGCGAAAACCTGCCCACGAAACATCATCGAAATCCGCCCACGTGGAAAGAACAACCGCCGTGTGTATGTGCAATGCGTCAACAAAGACAAAGGTGCCCTTGCCCGTAAGGTGTGCGATGCCGCCTGCATCGGATGTGGCAAATGCGTGAAAACTTGTCCGTTCGAAGCCATTACACTCGAAAACAACCTTGCCTACATCGACCCTGCCAAATGCAAGGCGTGCCGCAAGTGCGAAATGGAATGTCTGCAAGGAGCCATCGTGGCGGTCAACTTCCCTCCCCGTAAGCAACGGGAAACCGTTTCAGCCGAAATAGAACAACCCGAAGTAAAACCTTAAAAACAACAGATAAAGTGAAGACATTCAGAATTGGTGGAGTACATCCAGCAGCTAATAAATTGTCGGCGGGCAAAGCCATCGAACCCCTTGCCCTCCCCCGGCAGGCGGTGTTCCCTTTGTCACAACACATCGGCGCACCTGCTACCCCCCTCGTAAAAAAAGGTGATACGGTAAAGGTGGGCACCCGGATAGCAGAAGCAGGAGGATTTGTCTCAGCCCCCATCTTCTCGTCCGTATCTGGCAAGGTGAACAAGATAGATAGCGTCATTGATGCCAGCGGCTATCGTAAGCCCGCCATCTATATCGATGTGGAAGGTGATGAATGGGAGCCGGACATCGACCGCAGCACCACTCTCCTAAAAACATGCGACCTCAGCCCCGAGGAAATCGTGTCACGTATTAAAGAAGCCGGCATCGTAGGTATGGGCGGTGCCTGTTTTCCCACACACGTCAAGCTCAGCCCTCCGGCAGGATGCAAGGCAACGTGCGTCATTATCAACGGCGTGGAATGTGAACCTTATCTGACCGCCGACCACCGGCTGATGCTGGAAAAGCCCGATGAAATATTGGTAGGCATCTGCATCCTGATGAAGGCCGCCAAGGTAAATCGTGCTTACATCGCCATCGAAAACAACAAGCCAGATGCCATCCGCCTGCTTTCCGAAAAAGCCAAGGCTTATGCAGGTATCGAAGTGATTCCTCTGCAAGTAAAATATCCCCAAGGGGGCGAAAAGCAATTGATTGACGCTGTTATCCGCCGGCAAGTGCCAGCTCCTCCTGCATTGCCCATCCATGTAGGTGCCATCGTACAAAACGTAGGCACGGTATTTGCCATCTACGAAGCAGTACAAAAACATAAGCCCCTCTTCGAACGCATTGTAACCGTCACAGGTAAGTCGCTCAAGACTCCTTCCAATTTTCTTACCCGATTGGGCACTCCGATGAGCCAGTTGATAGAAGCAGCCGGAGGTATGCCCGAAGATACCGGCAAGGTAATCGGAGGAGGTCCGATGATGGGAAAAGCACTGATGAGCACCGACATACCTATATGCAAAGGAAGTTCGGGCGTACTGCTGATGAACGAACATGAAGCACGCCGTGCAACTCCTCAACCTTGTATCCGTTGCGCCAAATGTGTAAGTGTATGCCCAATGGGACTGGAACCTTACCTGCTTGCCACCTGTTCGGCACATGGCGATTGGGACCGCGTGGAACACGAACAGATTATGTCGTGCATCGAATGCGGATCGTGCCAGTTCACCTGTCCCTCACACCGCCCGATACTCGATAATATCCGGTTGGGAAAAGGCAAAGTCGGCGCCATCATCCGCGCACGCAACACCAAAAAGTGAATTATAAGTTGAAAATGATAAATTGTAAAATATAAATGGAAAATAAACTCATCGTATCTTTATCGCCTCACGTGCATAGCGGCGACAGCATCCAACGCAATATGTATGGCGTGCTGATAGCGCTCATCCCCGCCTTGCTCGTATCGTTCTTCGTGTTCGGACTAGGGGCTATCATTGTCACGCTCACTTCGGTAGCAGCCTGCCTCTTCTTCGAATGGGCCATCACAAAATACATCCTGAAGCGCGATGGAAACACCCTTTGGGATGGTTCCGCCGCCATCACCGGCATCTTACTGGCATTCAATCTACCTTCCAACCTGCCTGTATGGATTGTCATCATCGGTGCCCTCGTGGCTATCGGTATCGGCAAGATGACTTTTGGCGGACTAGGGTGCAATCCGTTCAATCCGGCACTCATCGGCCGTGTATTCCTGCTCATCTCTTTCCCCGTACAAATGACCTCGTGGCCTCAAGCCGGACAATGGGGAGCTTACCTTGATGCCGAAACCGGAGCAACTCCGCTTGCCCTGATGAAGCAAGCCATCAAGTCGGGCGACCCTTCCGTATTGAACGACCTGCCCAGCAGCCTGCTCCTGTTAATAGGTTTTCCTGAAAATTGTCAGGCAGGAGCTGGATGTCTGGGAGAAATCTGTGCCCTTGCCCTGCTTCTCGGACTGGCTTATATGTTGTGGAAAAAAATCATCTCGTGGCACATACCGATATCCATCCTTGCTACCGTATTCGTTTTTTCGGGACTGATGCACCTGGCGAATCCCGTCTATGCCTCGCCCGTACAACATCTGCTCACCGGAGGATTGATGTTGGGAGCCATTTTTATGGCAACCGATTACGTAACCTCGCCGATGAGCCATAAAGGAATGCTCGTCTACGGCGTGTGCATCGGTTTCCTTACGGTAGTCATCCGCACCTTCGGAGCATATCCCGAAGGCATGTCATTCGCCATCCTGATTATGAATGCATTCACTCCGTTAATCAACACTTATTGTAAACCCAAACGCTATGGGGAGGTAGCAAAAAAATGAAAAAACTGGAATCGTCATTGAAAAATATGATCCTGTCGCTGACTGGATTTTCTATTGTAGCCGGTGGATTGCTGGGCTGGGTCAATGCAGCTACTGCCGAGCCTATTGCCCAGGCCAATGCCAAAGCTCTGAGCGATGCCATAGCCGTGGTGATACCGGGATTTGACAACAATCCTGCCGAAGAAGCGGAAACAGTAGAAGTAGAAGGCACCACCTACAAGATATATCCTGCCACGCAAGGGGGCAAGCCCATCGGAGCAGCCGTAGAAGCTTCGGCAAATGGATTCGGCGGTACCCTCACCGTACTGGTAGGTTTCGATACCGAAGGCAACATCATCGACTATTCCCTGCTCAGCCATGCAGAAACTCCGGGACTAGGTTCGAAAGCCTCCGACTGGTTTAAGAAAGGAGCCAAAGGAGACATTACCGGTAAAAACCCCGGCACCCAATCCCTCACAGTAAGCAAGGATGGAGGCGAAATAGATGCCATTACCGCTTCCACCATCACTTCACGTGCCTTCCTGCAGGCAGTAAACAATGCCTGGTCTGCCTATATGAACGGCCAAGTAGATGCCACCAGTGGAGCTTCCCAACAACATTAACAAGAAAGGAGAACATTATGAACAATTTTAAGATACTGATAAACGGAATCGTCAAGGAAAACCCCACGTTCGTGCTCCTGCTAGGCATGTGTCCTACGCTGGGAACAACCTCATCCGCCCTCAATGGAATGGGTATGGGACTCGCCACAATGTTCGTGCTCATCTGTTCCAACTTTGCTATCTCCGGCATCAAAAACCTTGTGCCCGACATGGTACGCATTCCCATCTTTGTCGTGGTTATTGCTTCCTTCGTTACCATCTTGCAAATGCTGATGCAGGCTTATGTACCCGCACTCTACGCCACACTGGGACTGTTCATCCCCCTTATCGTAGTCAACTGTATCCTGCTGGGACGCGCCGAAGCTTTTGCCTGCAAGCATACTCCGATAGCCTCTCTTTTCGATGGACTGGGCATCGGCCTGGGCTTCACCATTGCACTTACCTTACTAGGCGGTGTGCGTGAATTTTTAGGCACAGGCAAACTGTTCGGCATTTCCATCCTGCCCGAACAATATGGCATGCTGGTCTTCGTTCTGGCTCCGGGTGCTTTCATCGCCTTGGGATATCTCATTGCGATTGTAAACAGATTAAAAAAGAATAATTAAAGAGTTCAGAGAGCCCATACTCCGCAGATGCAGCTCGACCATCGGCATTAACTTCTTAAACTCTAAAATAAAAAACAACAAACCATGGAATATATCCTTATATTTATCACCGCTATCTTTGTGAACAACATCGTGTTGTCGCAATTCCTCGGAATTTGTCCTTTCCTGGGTGTATCGAAGAAAGTAGAAACAGCAATGGGTATGGGAGCTGCCGTAGCCTTTGTGCTCACGCTTTCCACCATCGTCACTTACGTCATCCAGAAATTCGTACTCGACCCATTCGGACTAGCTTATCTGCAAACCATTGCTTTTATCCTTGTCATCGCCGCGCTGGTACAGATGGTCGAAATCATCTTGAAAAAAGTGTCACCGGCACTCTATCAGGCATTGGGCGTGTTTCTGCCGCTTATCACCACCAACTGTTGCATCCTGGGTGTAGCCATTCTGGTCATCCAAAAAGATTTCGACCTGCTGACAGGCGTGGTCTATGCTTTCTCTACAGCCTTGGGATTTGCCCTTGCCCTGATAGTTTTTGCCGGCATCCGCGAACAGCTTAGTCTGGTCAATATCCCGAAAGGAATGCAAGGAATGTCTATTGCGCTGATTACTGCCGGCCTGCTGGCAATGGCATTTATGGGTTTTTCGGGTGTCGACAAAGGACTTGCTGCCCTGATGGGACTCTGACACAGGTTTTACATATAAGCCAATTGTCCCTAAGTAACTAATCAAAATTAAGCAGCATTATGTTTAAGTTTAATTCCCAAGGTATCCCCGACAGCCGCCAATGCCCT
>NZ_JACSPP010000109.1 GCF_014837065.1 Phocaeicola intestinalis | reverse complement strand
GGTACTGCGTAACAGTGGGAGAGTAGGTAGCCGCCGTTTTGGGATCCTTCCCCGGTCTGATGTCCGGGGGAGGATCCTTTTCTCTTTTTGAGATTATGCAAATTTCTTTGTTTGCGGTAATTAGTCTTGACAAATGCTTGTTAATTTCCTCCTGTTTGCTTTTTTGTTTTGTAATAGGGCATAAATTATTCTTTTATGTTTTTTTAGTCTCTTTCTTTATAGCATTTCACAAATTTAAAAACCGTTTTATTTCTTCGTAGATTTAATTCTTTTTCGTAACTTCGCGCTGATTAAGAAAATATTAAAGATAATGACGAAACAGCTATTGAAACCTGATTACATCTTTGAATCAAGTTGGGAAGTATGTAATAAGGTAGGTGGAATTTACACCGTACTATCAACAAGGGCAAAAACCTTGCAAGCTGCATTTCCGGATCGAATTTTCTTTATCGGCCCGGATGTTTGGAGAGGTAAGGATAATCCTTTGTTTACCGAAGATGAAAAGGCACTACAAGGTTGGCGTGAGTACGCTACTTTGAATGAAGGATTGAAGGTGAGAGTGGGACATTGGAACATTCCTGGGCATCCAATTTCAATCTTGGTGGATTTTACACCATTTTATGCTCAAAAGAATGAGATTTATACGCAAGCCTGGCTTGATTTTAATGTGGATTCGCTTCATGCGTATGGTGATTATGACGAGGCTTCTATGTTTTCTTATGCTGCCGGTAAGGTTGTAGAAAGTTTCTATCGTTATAATTTGGGTGCTAAAGACAAGGTGGTTTATCAGGCTCATGAGTGGATGACAGGTCTTGGAGCATTGTATATTCAGAAGAAAGTCCCTGAGATTGCAACGATATTTACAACACATGCCACTTCAATCGGACGATCGATTGCAGGTAATAACAAGCCGTTGTATGATTACCTTTTTGCATATAATGGTGATCAAATGGCAGAAGAGTTGAATATGCAATCGAAACATTCGATAGAAAAGCAGACTGCTCATCATGTGGATTGTTTTACTACAGTGAGTGAAATTACAAACAATGAATGCCGTGAATTGTTGGATAAGCCGGCTGATGTCATTCTGATGAATGGTTTTGAGGATGACTTTGTCCCGAAAGGAAAAAAATTTGATGAAAAACGCAAGCATGCCCGTAAGGTGATGCTGAATATGGCCAATAAGCTGCTAGGTACTGAACTGGATGATGATACTATGATTATAGGCACAAGCGGCAGGTATGAATTTAAGAATAAAGGTATTAATGTCTATTTGGAATCGCTTAACCGATTGACCCGTGACAAAAATCTCAAAAAAGAAGTTTTAGCTTTTATAAATGTTCCAGGTTGGGTAGGAGAGGCCCGTGAGGATTTGTTGGAGCGTTTAAGTTCTGACAAAACTTATGACATGCCATTGGAAGTTCCTTTTATTACTCATTGGCTGCATAATATGACACATGATCAGGTTTTGGACATGTTGAAGTATTTGAATATGTCGAATGCTGCTGATACGAAAGTAAAAGTTATCTTTGTGCCGTGTTATCTGGATGGAAAGGATGGTATATTGAATGAATCATATTATGATTTGTTGATAGGCATGGATTTGAGTGTTTATCCTTCTTATTATGAACCATGGGGTTATACTCCATTGGAGAGCGTTGCTTTTCATGTGCCTACCATTACAACTGACTTGGCGGGATTCGGTCTATGGGTGAACTCGGTAGTGAATCATTCAGGAACTTTGCAAGATGGTGTGAAAGTCATTCATCGTACAGATTATAATTATTCTGAAGTCGCTGATTCGATAAAAGATACTGTAACTGAATTTTCAGCATTGTCGAATCAGGCAATTGAAAATATACGTGAACATGCGGCAATAATTGCCGAAAAGGCTTTGTGGAAACATTTTATCCAATATTATTATGAAGCATACGATGTTGCTTTGCGTAATGCAAGGCAGCGTCTTTCTCAGAGTAACGACAATAACTAAAATTCATTTACACACTAAAATTAAACAATATGAAAGTCAAGACTAATTATGCTAACACTCCAGCCTGGAGAGAGGTTAATGTAAAATCTCGTATTCCGGAACCTTTGAAGATGTTGGAAAGAATGGCTCGTAATATTTGGTGGGCCTGGAATGATGAAGCGACAGAGATGTTTAAAGAATTGGATCCGGAATTGTGGCAAGTTGTTGGTCAAAATCCGGTAGCATTATTGGAACGTCTAAGTTATGAAAAATTGGAAGACTTATCAAATGATAAGGCTACATTGAAGAAAATCAATGAGGTATATTCCAAGTTTGAAGCATATATGAATGTGAAGCCAGATGCTTCGCGTCCTTCTGTAGCCTATTTCTGTATGGAATATGGTTTAACTCATGTCTTGAAAATCTATTCTGGCGGTTTGGGTATTTTGGCAGGCGACTATCTGAAGGAGGCTTCAGATAGCAATGTAGATATGTGTGGTATAGGTTTCTTGTATCGTTATGGTTATTTCAAACAAAGCTTGTCGATGGACGGGCAGCAGATAGCCAACTATGAAGCCCAGAATTTTGGAAGCCTGCCTTTGGAGCGCGTCAATGACGAAGAAGGAAAACCCTTGGTTCTTGATGTTCCATATTTGAATTATTATGTGCACGCTTATGTTTGGAGAGTAAATGTAGGCCGTGTACCTTTGTATCTGTTGGATACAGATAATGAAATGAACAGTGAATATGACCGTCCGATTACATACCAGTTGTATGGAGGTGATTGGGAAAACCGATTGAAACAGGAAATCCTCTTGGGTATTGGAGGTGTCTTGTTGCTGGAGAGACTGGGTATCAAGAAAGACGTTTATCACTGCAATGAAGGACATGCGGCATTGTGCAATGTGCAGCGTCTGTGCGACTATGTGGAAAGCGGTATGACTTTTGATGAAGCCCTGGAAATCGTGCGTGCTTCTTCTTTGTATACAGTACATACTCCGGTGCCGGCCGGTCACGACTATTTCGATGAAGGTCTGTTTGGTAAATACATGGGTGGATATCCCCAACGTATGGGTATCACTTGGGATGAACTGATGGATTTAGGACGCATCAATCCTGGCGATCATAATGAGCGTTTCTGTATGTCAACGTTTGCATGCAATACATGTCAGGAAGTAAATGGTGTGAGCTGGTTGCATGGAAAGGTTTCACAAGAAATGTTCTCTGGCATTTGGAAAGGATACTTTGCTGAAGAAAATCATGTAGGTTATGTGACCAATGGTGTGCATTTCCCCACATGGTGTGCTTCTGAATGGAAGAAATTGTATAACAAATATTTTGATCCGAATTTCTTGAACGATCAGTCTAATCCGAAAATTTGGGAAGCTATCTACAATGTACCCGATGAGGAAATCTGGAAAACTCGTTTAGGGTTGAAAAACAAATTGATTGATTATATTCGCGAACAGTTCCGCAAGAACTGGCTGAAGAATCAGGGTAATCCGGCATTGATTGTATCTTTACTGGATAAAATCAATCCGAATGCATTAACAATCGGTTTCGCTCGCCGTTTCGCTACTTACAAGCGTGCTCATCTGTTGTTCAGCGATTTGGATCGTTTGTCGAAGATTGTAAATAATCCTGACTATCCGGTACAATTCTTGTTTGCTGGCAAGGCACATCCGCATGATGGTGCCGGACAAGGTCTGATTAAGCGTATCATTGAGATTTCAAACCGTCCTGAATTCTTGGGTAAAATTATTTTCTTGCAAGATTATGATATGAAGTTGGCACGTCGTCTGGTTTCAGGTGTTGATATTTGGATGAATACGCCGACTCGTCCGTTGGAAGCTTCGGGTACATCCGGTGAGAAAGCATTGATGAACGGTGTCGTAAATTTCTCTGTTCTTGATGGATGGTGGTTGGAAGGTTATCGTGAAGGTGCCGGATGGGCATTGACCGAAAAACGTACTTATCAGAATCAAGAATATCAGGACCAATTGGATGCAGCTACCATTTATAGTTTGCTGGAAACCGAAATCCTTCCGTTGTATTATGCACGAAATAAGAAAGGTTATTCAGAAGGTTGGGTACGGACCATCAAGAATTCTATCGCACAAATTGCTCCTCATTATACCATGAAGAGACAGTTGGATGATTATTATGCCAAGTTCTATGGAAAAGAAGCTGAAAGATTCCATGCTTTGGAAGCTGATAACTATGCGAAGTTGAAAGCTTTGGCTGCATGGAAAGAAGAAGTGGCAGCCAAATGGGATTCTATTCAGGTAGTATCGATGGATAAGTGCGAAGAATTGCGTCAAGGCAATGTGGAAAGTGGCAAAGATTATACCATTACTTGCGTTGTTGATGAAAAGGGACTTAACGATGCAGTGGGGGTAGAAATGGTAGTTACTTATACAAATGCAGAAGGCAAGGAATATATTTACAGTGTAGTTCCGATGGAACTCGTGAAACGTGAAGGCAATCTGTATACATTCAAGTTGGATTATAGTATTTCGAATGCAGGAAGCTTCAAGGTAGCATATCGTATGTATCCAAAGAATATCGATTTGCCCCACCGTCAGGATTTCTGCTACGTGCGTTGGTTTAACGAATAATCTGTTATTGAACCAATAAAGACATGTGAGCCGGCTGTTTCTTCAAAAGGAACGGCCGGCTTTTTGATGTATGCTCGGCATGAGTATTAGCTAACGGGTGCAAGTCCCCAATGAGCCCTAATAGCGGGAATCATACAGCCAAAAGCAAG
>NZ_JACSPP010000108.1:3169-5028 GCF_014837065.1 Phocaeicola intestinalis | reverse complement strand
AAGATATTTTACAATGAAGAGTTTGATCCTGGCTCAGGATGAACGCTAGCTACAGGCCTAACACATGCAAGTCGAGGGGCAGCATGGGCTTAGCTTGCTAAGCCTGATGGCGACCGGCGCACGGGTGAGTAACGCGTATCCGACCTTCCGGCGGCTCGGGTCCAGCCTTTCGAAAGAAAGATTAATCCCCGATGGTGTCAGGCAGTTCCATGACAGCCTGACTAAAGAATTATCGGCCGCCGATGGGGATGCGTTCCATTAGCTTGTTGGCGGGGTAACGGCCCACCAAGGCGACGATGGATAGGGGTTCTGAGAGGAAGGCCCCCCACATTGGGACTGAGACACGGCCCAAACTCCTACGGGAGGCAGCAGTGAGGAATATTGGTCAATGGGCGCGAGCCTGAACCAGCCAAGTAGCGTGGAGGATGACTGCCCTACGGGTTGTAAACTCCTTTTGCAGGGGGATAAAGTGTGCCACGCGTGGCATATTGCAGGTACCCTGCGAATAAGCATCGGCTAACTCCGTGCCAGCAGCCGCGGTAATACGGAGGATGCGAGCGTTATCCGGATTTATTGGGTTTAAAGGGAGCGCAGACGGCCCCTTAAGTCAGCTGTGAAAGTTTGCGGCTCAACCGTAAAATTGCAGTTGAAACTGTGGGGCTTGAGTACGGTCGCGGCATGCGGAATTCGTGGTGTAGCGGTGAAATGCATAGATATCACGAAGAACCCCGATTGCGAAGGCAGCATGCCAGCCCGCCACTGACGTTGAGGCTCGAAGGTGCGGGTATCAAACAGGATTAGATACCCTGGTAGTCCGCACGGTAAACGATGGACACCCGCTGTCGGCGATATACAGTCGGCGGCCAAGCGAAAGCGTTAAGTGTCCCACCTGGGGAGTACGCCGGCAACGGTGAAACTCAAAGGAATTGACGGGGGCCCGCACAAGCGGAGGAACATGTGGTTTAATTCGATGATACGCGAGGAACCTTACCCGGGCTTGAACTGTGCCTGAATGTGCCGGAAACGGTGCAGCCGCAAGGCAGGCGCGGAGGTGCTGCATGGTTGTCGTCAGCTCGTGCCGTGAGGTGTCGGCTTAAGTGCCATAACGAGCGCAACCCCTTCCGGCAGTTGCCATCAGGTGATGCTGGGTACTCTGCCGGTACTGCCATCGTAAGATGCGAGGAAGGTGGGGATGACGTCAAATCAGCACGGCCCTTACGTCCGGGGCTACACACGTGTTACAATGGGGGGTACAGAGGGCAGCCAGCCGGCGACGGCGCGCGAATCCCGAAATCCCCTCCCAGTTCGGACTGGAGCCTGCAACCCGGCTCCACGAAGCTGGATTCGCTAGTAATCGCGCATCAGCCATGGCGCGGTGAATACGTTCCCGGGCCTTGTACACACCGCCCGTCAAGCCATGAAAGCCGGGGGTACCTGAAGTGCGTAACCGCAAGGGGCGCCCTAGGGTAAAACCGGTGATTGGGGCTAAGTCGTAACAAGGTAGCCGTACCGGAAGGTGCGGCTGGAACACCTCCTTTCTGGAGCGTCCGGTCTCATGTTTCTTGCGTGGTTCCTTTCAGTCCCGTTTCCTGTACCTGACATATCCGACTCTTTGGGCGTTGAATCGCACAGGGCTTGAAGATGCCAGTCCTATAGCTCAGTTGGTCAGAGCGCCACACTGATAATGTGGAGGTCGGCAGTTCAACTCTGCCTGGGACTACGGTCTTGGGGGATTAGCTCAGCTGGCTAGAGCACCTGCTTTGCAAGCAGGGGGTCAACGGTTCGAATCCGTTATTCTCCACACGAAGGAGATCTGTGACATGATGTGACAAGCAACCAATGAAACAAAGCATAAGCCT
>NZ_JACSPP010000108.1:0-3069 GCF_014837065.1 Phocaeicola intestinalis | reverse complement strand
GCCGCGGGGGTGCGCGAAAGTAGAAAAGGGCGCATGGTGGATGCCTAGGCTCCCGGAGGCGATGAAGGACGTGACAAGCTGCGAAAATCCGCGGGGAGGCGCAAGTGGCCTTTGATCCGCGGGTGTCCGAATGGGACAACCCGTCACCTTGAAGGGGTGACATCCGCCAGTGGCGGAGGCCAACGCGGGGAACTGAAACATCTTAGTACCCGCAGGAAAAGAAAATAACAATGATTCCCCCAGTAGTGGCGAGCGACCGGGGAGGAGCCCAAACCGCCCGTGTTACGGCACGGTCGGGGTTGTAGGACCGCGCCGTTGGCCCATGCCCGCGAGTGGAACCCTCTGGAAAGTGGGGCCGTAGGGCATGACAGCTGCGTACACGCAGCGGGTATGGGCCATAGCGGTATCCTGAGTAGCGCGGGACACGAGGAATCCAGCGTGAATCAGCCGGGACCATCCGGCAAGGCTAAATACTCCCGGGAGACCGATAGTGTACCAGTACCGTGAGGGAAAGGTGAAAAGAACTCCGGACAGGAGAGTGAAAGAGCCCCTGAAACCATGCGCCTACAAGCGGTCGGAGCACGCAAGTGTGACGGCGTGCCTTTTGCATAATGAACCTACGAGTTGCCGTGTCCGGCGAGGTTAAGCGGCATGATCCGCGCAGCCGGAGCGAAAGCGAGTCTGAATAGGGCGCGCAGTCGGATGCGGCAGACGCGAAACCGAGTGATCTACCCTTGTCCAGGATGAAGTCCGGGTAACACCGGATGGAGGTCCGCACCAATAAGCGTTGAAAAGCTTCTGGATGAGGTGAGGGTAGGAGTGAAAGGCCAATCAAACTCGGAGATAGCTCGTACTCCCCGAAATGCATTTAGGTGCAGCCTCGTCGTATGATCCGGCATGAGGTAGAGCGACTGATAGGATGCGAGGGCTTCACCGCCTGTCAAGTCCTGACAAACTCCGAATGCTTGCCGGAATTAGGCGGGAGTGAGGGCGCGGGTGCTAAGGTCCGCGCCCGAGAGGAGAAGAATCCTGACCGCCGTCTAAGGCCCCGAAATGGCGCCTGAGTTATTCTAACGAGGTCGGTTCCCCGAGACAGCTAGGATGTTGGCTTGGAAGCAGCCATTCATTTAAAGAGTGCGTAACAGCTCACTAGTCGAGGTAGCCGGCATGGATAATAATCGGGTATAAGGCGCCTGCCGAAGACGCGGGATACGAACAGTATCGGTAGGGGAGCATTCCATTTGGCGCGGAAGGCGGCCCGCGAGGTCCGCTGGAGCATATGGAAAAGCAAATGTAGGTATAAGTAACGATAAAGGGGGCGTGAAACCCCCTCGCCGAAAGACCAAGGTTTCCTGATCAACGCTAATCGGATCAGGGTAAGTCGGGCCCTAAGGCTCAGCCGCCAGGCGAGGCCGATGGCAGAACCGGTTAATATTCCGGTACTGCCGCCCGGTGTGACGCGGTGACGCGGATGTGACACTGCCGCCGGCTGACGGAACAGCCGGTTGAAGGGTGTAGGAGCAGACTGCCGCCGGCAAATCCACGGCAGGATCCGAACCTGAAAGTATGCCGCGCCCTTTCAGGGCAAGGCAACAGCGCAGGTAACCATGCCGCCAAGAAAACCCGCTAAACATCAGCCGGGTGGCACCCGTACCGTAAACGGACACACGTGGTCGGGTTGAATATACTGAGGCGCTTGGGTGAATCACGGTTAAGGAACTAGGCAAACTGACCCTGTAACTTCGGGATAAAGGGTCCCTCCTCGCAAGAGAGGGCGCAGCGAATCGGTCCAGGCAACTGTTTACCAAAAACACAGGGCTGTGCCAATACGAAAGTAGACGTATACAGCCTGACACCTGCCCGGTGCCGGAAGGTTAAGAGGAGATGTCACCGCAAGGGAAGCATTGAATTGAAGCCCCGGTAAACGGCGGCCGTAACTATAACGGTCCTAAGGTAGCGAAATTCCTTGTCGGGTAAGTTCCGACCTGCACGAATGGTGTAATGATCTGGACGCTGTCTCAACCGTGAGCCCAGTGAAATTGTAGTATCGGTGAAGATGCCGATTACCCGCGATGGGACGAAAAGACCCCGTGAACCTTTACTGCATCTTAGCATTGGATCCGGGCACGCGATGTGTAGGATAGGCCGGAGGCTATGAATCCGGGACGCCAGTCCCGGTGGAGCCGCCGTTGAAATACGGCCCTTCGTTTGTCTGGATTCTAACCCGCAGTGCGGGGACATTGCTTGGCGGGCAGTTTGACTGGGGTGGTCGCCTCCAAAAGCGTAACGGAGGCTCCTAAAGGTGCCCTCAGGACGATCGGTAACCGTCCTTAGAGTGTAATGGCATAAGGGCGCTTGACTGGGAGACAGACATGTCGAGCAGGTGGGAAACCAGAGCATAGTGATCCGGTGTTTCCGAATGGAAGGGACATCGCTCAAAGGATAAAAGGTACTCCGGGGATAACAGGCTGATCCCTCCCAAGAGCTCATATCGACGGAGTGGTTTGGCACCTCGATGTCGGCTCGTCACATCCTGGGGCTGGAGAAGGTCCCAAGGGTTGGGCTGTTCGCCCATTAAAGTGGCACGCGAGCTGGGTTCAGAACGTCGTGAGACAGTTCGGTCTCTATCTATCGTGGGCGCAGGAAATCTGCGCGGTCCGGACACTAGTACGAGAGGACCGTGTCGGGCAGACCTCCGGTTTGCCGGTTGTGCCGCCAGGTGCACCGCCGGGTATCCGCGTCTGTACCGGATAAGCGCTGAAAGCATCTAAGCGCGAAGCCTTCCGCAAGATTAGATTTCCCTGAGGGCCGTCATAGACGATGACGTTGATAGGATGCAGGTGTATAGGTGGAGACACCACAGCCGAGCATTACTAATTGCCCGAGGCTTTCGCGGCGTGTCTATTGTATAGTTTGTTGGTTGCCTGTCGCAGGTCACTTTTCCTTCATGGCATTAAGGTGGCTATGGCACGAAGGTTCCACCTCTTCCCATTCCGAACAGAGAAGTTAAGCTTCGTCACGCCGATGGTACTGCGTAACAGTGGGAGAGTAGGTAGCCGCCGTTTTGGG
>NZ_JACSPP010000107.1 GCF_014837065.1 Phocaeicola intestinalis | reverse complement strand
ATTTCGGATACGCTTCCCGCTTCTTACCTCCAGATGCACCAGAATGCGACCGTCTGCATCGACTTGCCCGCTGCTTCCCACCTGACCCGTATCCAGCGCCCGTGGCTGGTGACCAGCTGCGAATGGACGGACAAGCTGATCCGGAGTGCCATCGTGTGGCTTTGCCTTTTGACCGGAAAACCGATTCTGAAGCTGACCAACAAGGATTACAACGAGAACGGCTTGAGCGAGCTGCTGGTGCTTTACGGCTCTGCCTATAATGTGAACATCAAGATATTCAACGACCTGCAGCATACCATCACCGGCTGGCCCGGCGGCAAGCCCAATGCGGATGACACCTACCGTCCGGAGCGTGCCAAACCGTTCCCTAAACGGGTTGTGGTCTTTTCGCCTCATCCCGATGATGATGTGATATCGATGGGAGGCACTATCCGCCGTCTGGTGCAGCAGGGTCACGACGTGCATGTGGCATACGAGACATCGGGCAACATTGCCGTGGGCGATGAGGAAGTGGTACGTTTCATGCATTTCATCAATGGTTTCAACCAGTTGTTCGATGAAAACCAGAACGAGACTATCCGTCGGATGTATTCCGAAATCAAGCAGTTCCTGCTTCAGAAGAAGGAAGGCGACATCGATACGCGGGATATCCTGACCATAAAGGGGCTGATACGTAGGGGAGAGGCACGCACGGCATGCACGTACAACCGCATCCCGCTGGACCATGTGCACTTCCTCGACCTTCCTTTCTACGAGACGGGACGCATCGAGAAGAACCCCATTAGCGAGACGGACGTACATATTGTGCAGAAGCTGTTGCAGGAAGTACAGCCGCACCAGATTTATGTAGCCGGCGACCTTGCCGACCCGCACGGCACGCACCGTGTATGTACTGATGCCGTTCTGGCTGCTATTGACGAGGAAAAGAATGCCGGTGCCGCATGGTTGAAGGATTGCCGCATCTGGATGTACCGCGGGGCATGGGCGGAATGGGAAATCGAGAACATCGAGATGGCTGTTCCTTTTAGTCCCGAAGAGCTTCGTGCGAAACGGAATTCCATCCTGAAGCACCAGTCTCAGATGGAGAGTGCCCCGTTCCTGGGCAATGACGAGCGCCTCTTCTGGCAACGCAGCGAAGACCGCAACCGTGGCACAGCTTCGCTTTACGACAAATTAGGGCTTGCCTGCTACGAGGCGATGGAGGCGTTTGTAGAGTATAAGCCGTTGTAACGAAACAATAAGAGAAGAAATCGGGACGCAAGGATACCGTAAATAGAAATGAATGTCCTTTAGCCAATATATACCCCTGAAAAATGAATATATACTGCATTCGCGGTTGAATATATACTGCATCCGCCTACGAATATATCTTCATCGGCAAACGCAGTACTACTGCGTTTGCAACTCAAACGGATTGGCTAATTGCGGACATTTATTAAATAGAAAAGTGTCCTTGTACCCGATTTTTTTATTCCACAAACTCTGAATGTCTTATCCGTTTTTCCCAGAAAAACAGTACCTTTGCATGCAAATATAAATAGTTTCATAAAGCGATATGGAAAAGGAAAGTTTGATTAAAAGGTATTTGGTTTTTATTTTAGGTCTGTATTTCTTGGCAATGGGAATCGTATTGATTGTGCATTCGGCATTAGGAACCACCCCCATTTCCAGTACCAATTACGTGTTGAGTCTGAATACTCCGCTTACCTTGGGAACATGGACATTTATCACCAATATGCTGATGGTACTGATTCAGCTTTGGCTTATCCGGGGTAGGTACGGTACGCGTAAAGATGTGGTAGAAATCTTGCTTCAGATACCCTTGTCGTTCGTATTTTCTGCATTTATTGATTTGAACATGTGGCTTACTTCAGAGTTGCATACTACGGGTTACCTGATGTCAATAGGAGTTTTGTTGATGGGATGTCTGGTTCAGTCGGTAGGTGTGGTGTTCGAAATCAAGCCTAAGGTAGCGATGATGAGTGCCGAAGGAACAGTGAAATATCTTTCTCGCCGTTTGCATAAGGAATTCGGTAATGTAAAGGTTGGTTTCGATGTAACGTTGGTTCTGATAGCTGTGCTTCTTTCGTTAGGTTTTACTCGAAGTATTGAAGGTGTACGTGAAGGATCGGTTGTAGCAGCACTTATTACTGGTTATATTGTGAATTTCTTGAATCATAAAATCATGACCCGCAAGATGCTTTACCGGCTGATGCCAGTACGTATTTTGCATAAATAAACAGCTGAGTGTTGGAGGTGTGTCTGTTTGTCTTGACACACCTTTTGGGGGCAGAACAGTATCAATACAGTTTCTTTATCAGGTCGCTTCTCCCTATCCGTTTCAGTTCGGCAATGATTTTGCGCCGTTCTTCAGGCTTATACCAGAAGAAGAACATACGTTGCGCCAACTTTTCTTTCTGTGTTTTTGCCGAGAAAACGGGTTCCAGTGTGTATGGATGCACACCTGTGTACCAGGCTTCTGTTGCGACAGTCATGGGAGTAGGTGTAAAGTCTTGTACCTGTTCTAAATGAAAGTCCAGCTTTTTAGTGATGACGGCAAGTTCGGCCATGTCCTCTTCTGTACATCCGGGATGACTGCTGATGAAATAGGGAATAATCTGTTGGCGCAGGTTCAATTCACGGTTCAGGCGGTCGAAGATTCGTTTGAATTCATAGAATTGTTCGAACGGAGGTTTGCGCATGATGTCCAATACCCGTGGGCTTGTATGTTCAGGAGCTACTTTCAGCCGTCCGCTTACATGACGTACGATGAGTTCGCGCGTATACTGTGCTGCACTCCGATTTACTTCAGGGTCTTTGCTTTGATGTAATAACAGGTCGTAGCGCACTCCGCTTCCGATGAAACTCTTTTTGATGCCGGGCAAGGCATCCACGCTGTGATAGATGTCCAGTAGCGGGCGATGGTCGGTATTCAGGTTCGGACAAATTTTCGGGTGCACACACGAAGGGCGTTTGCACTTGTGACACAACTTTTCATCTTTGCCATGCATGGCATACATGTTGGCAGATGGTCCGCCCAAATCGCTTAGGTAACCTTTGAAGTCGGGCATTTCTGTAATTGCTTTTACTTCTTTCAGAATGCTTTCCTTGCTTCGGCTCACGATGAATTTTCCTTGGTGTGCCGATATGGTACAGAATGCGCAGCCTCCGAAACATCCCCGGTGGATATTGACCGAGAATTTAATCATATCGTATGCAGGGATGCGCTTGCCTTTGTATTTCGGATGAGGCAAGCGTGTATAAGGAAGGTCGAACGAATGGTCCAGTTCTTTTTGGCTCATGGGTGGATAAGGTGGATTTACGACTACTACCTTATCGCCTGTTTCCTGCCAAATACGCAATGCTTCATATTTGTTCGATTCTTCTTCGATGTGGCGGAAGTTCTGCGCCTGTTTACGTTTGTCGGCAAGGCATTCTTCATGCGAGAAGAGGTGCAGGTCTGTTTCTTCTGCAGCAAAACTTTTCCGGTCGGCCAGATAAGCCGTTTGTGGAATGTCGGTGGGTAGTGGCGTGCCGCATGTTTTCATGTGCCGGCACAGTTCGGTTATGGGCTTTTCGCCCATGCCGTATATCAGCAGGTTGGCACCTGAAGTTATCAGGATAGAAGGGCATACTTTATCTTGCCAATAGTCGTAATGCGTCAGGCGGCGCAGGGATGCTTCGATACCTCCCAGCACGACGGGTACATCCGGATACAGTTCTTTCAGGATGCGTGTATATACTATGCTCGGATATTCCGGCCGCATGTCGTGTCTTCCGTCGGGGGTATAGGCATCTTCGCTCCGCAACCGTTTGTTGGCAGTATATTTGTTTACCATGCTGTCCATACTTCCGGCGCTTATACCGAAGAACAGGCGTGGGCGCCCCAGCTTTTTGAAGTCACGCAGGTCGTCACGCCAGTTAGGTTGGGGCACAATGGCTACTTTCAGTCCCTCTGCTTCCAGAATACGCCCGATGACGGCAGCACCGAACGAAGGATGGTCGATATAAGCGTCTCCGCTGAATAAGATGACATCCAGTTCGTTCCAGCCTCTCAGTTCCACTTCTTTTTTTGTCGTAGGTAGCCAGTCTGTCAGTTGATAGGTTTTGTTTGTCATTGGGAGATTTCAGGGTTTGAGGTTTTCATCATAAGGAGGACACAGAAAGACTCTCTTTTTGTTTATCTGTTTATCTCCGTGCCCTCCGTGTGAATGTAGAAATTCAAAACAGTTTCTCAGTTCAGAGGTTCGTTCAGCAGTTCGGGGCTAAGGCTGCCTTCCTGCTCACGTTGCCATTTGATGTACAGCTGGATAAGCTGATACAGGCCAAATGCTTTCATGTTGTTGTGATAAATCACATCAATGCACAGGTCGAGCAGGTCTTTGCAATTACCTTCAGAAGAAACGATGAGCGAACGCACGTTCAGTTTCAGTTTGTCCAGAACCGATTCGTCTACAATGCCGTTGCTGTCTATCAGGTGTTGGAACAAGGCATATTTTTCAATGGTTTTCAGGTGTTCTTCTGATATTTCCATAGTCCGTGTGCCGGACGGGTTTGCTTGAATTGTAAACATGATATTTGTCGTTTTTGAGGTTAATGTAAAGCAAAGATAACCGTTTTTTCTTATTCTGTGTATTCTTGAGCGGATTTTTTCACATATACATGGTGAGGCGCACGTCTCCTGATGCCGATAAGACGTGTTTTTCACCTGTTTACCCCCAATCAGCACGTAGAATATTTTAATGAATTCCGCATCTTGCCAATTAACTTGTAGGGAAGGGTTTGCCTGCCCGAATACATCCACGCAGGCGCATACGGGCGGGCGGACACCGTCCCTACATTGGCTCATTGCGGTATTCATATTGTAATTTACTCTTTACTATTTTGATATTATACCATGCGCGGTATGAATTTGTGCATTTTCTTGAACATTTCGCACCGCTTTTGTAGAGACGATGTGCACATCGTCTCTGCTACGTGGCATATACAAAATGCACATTTTCATACCGCGCAAAGGACCAAAAAATCACCCAAAGCACACACGGAAACGGATACATCAAGCCAAGAAAAACTTTTTGGAGAAATTCAAAACAGCTTCTTCTATGTTGTAATCCAAATATCCAGAGA
>NZ_JACSPP010000106.1 GCF_014837065.1 Phocaeicola intestinalis | reverse complement strand
CATCGTGTCGTTCAAGTTAAACATGGCCCTCCTGCAGACTTTGGTTCAACACTTCCATCAACAGCTTCTCTGAGCCGTTTCCAAAGTGGGCACGGAGTCCGTTGGGAAACAACAAGGACACGCCGTAAGGAGCCTGTTCGTCCAAGGACAATTCTGCTGTTGGCCGTTTGATATTGATCGGAGCCAGCTCTTGTTTGATACTGTCTTTCTCGGCAGAGTATTTCTTTTGCCAATAGTGATAGGTGGAATAACTCACTCCTATCTGTCGTAGGTACGACTTCAATGACAGGCCGCTTTGTTGCACCTGCATTTCTAATTCTTCAAATCCAGTTCTGTTCATTGCAATTCGGTTTGATTGTTATGCGGGGCAAAATTACAATCAAACTATAGGGCATGCAATGTGTATTTCTTAGAATGCTTACGTTATGCGGGGCAAAATTACAATCAAACCATAGGGCATGCAATGTGTATTTCTTAGAATGCTTACGTATAAAAAATGCAGATGGAAATAGAATGATCATGTTTCCATCTGCATATAGTCTTTTATTAAGTCTGAAATAATATTTTTTTCTTATATATTCCCTAATAATTGACATTGAAAATCTAATGTTCTTTCATAAACTGTAATATCAAAATTCTTTTTCTTTTATTTTTAGTCGTATATTCCCTCTGTTTTACGACTTCTATTTCACTATACAAACATTATGACATCCAATATCTTTTCCTTTTTTAGGGGCTTATTCTAATGGATTTTCACCTTCCCACTTCTCGCTATCAGGCTTAGGATCTTGTAAAATCTTTGCTTTTCCTACAAGCTGTTTAATCATTAATTCAATTTTAGAATCGAGAGGCTCACCTATTTTGCAGCAAAAAGGATAGACGATATTAGCGTGCGCTGGATTATCTTCAGCTGGTTTAAATACAACATCAGCTCCACTATCTCTGATATCTTTAACTATAAACCTTGCAAACCCCCAATATGTTCGGTTCGGTAAAGAACTATGGCTTTTGGCATGTTTTCTGCAAAACTCGATATTAGTATAATTATATCGAGTTACAGATAGTTTGTTTGAAGCAATTGTTTCGTCATCCTCATCTGGTTTAGAGATCTGTGGACGCATATAATTAGGACGTAATTTCCCTTTGTCATTAAAATTAGCAGGGGAAAAAATTGTCCTCATTATGTATTCATTATTATCTATTTCAGTTGGAATTTTACACATTACAATTGAGCTATATAAGCAGAAAGTTTATTGTACTGCAGTTCTGAAAATGGAACATTGTTTATAAATTCATTACCGTTTTTTCGTACGACATAATAAGACAATTTTTTTTCTCCAATTTCTAATCCTACAGATTCCTCGTTTTCATTCTCCCATAAAATAGAAATAGTTCCATTGGGATTTGCATATATATCTTGAATACAATCACATATAATAGCTTTGTAATTAATAATATTTTGAGCATTGCTGATGCATGTTGGTAGTACTTTAGTGGCACCGTATCCATCCCAATTTTCTTCTAATAGGCCTAATTCCTGAATTTGCATACAATATCTCATTTTAAGAAAATTAATATTGCTTTTCTCTTCTCGAGAAACAATTTTGTTAACCTCTTTTATATTTGTATTTTTCTCAAATGAGAATGTTGTGTAAGTGTGTGATTTTGCTTCTGATGAGGTATTAGCAAATAAGAAAGATATAGCTACAACTCCTAGTGAAATAGTCTTCTTTACATTTTTTTTAGGTATAGATGTAACAGAATATTTATCATTATCATCCAAATTTATATTTGATAAATTTTCATGTGATGTACTATATAATATCATAATTATTCTTCATTAATCATATTAAACATTTTAGGAGAAATACACCATCTAAAAGCGTTATATAACTCTTGATGACATTTTTGTAATTCTTCGGATAATAATATATCAATAGAGCATGAACTCTTCTTTTCTAAAGATAAATCAATAACAATTTGCCCTTTTATATTACTGCTTGATGCGTTTTTTTCAGATATTATATATCCATATTTTATGGTTAAGAAATAATCATTTTCTTCAAATTGTATAGTATATATATTCTGTTTGATAAATTTGTTAGAAGATCGAAAATCTTCATACATACATAATAAATATGGTGCAATTAACTCACGCAAAGGATCATATGTTGATACCTCTTCATTTTCCATATTGTTTGATACGAAATCAACTATGTTAATTTTTCGTAATGAAAATGCCTTGCATTCAGTTGTTCCGTTTTCTTTCAAAAAAGCAATGCCTTGATTTATTTTAGAATTAAAGTCATTAGAACTTGAATAAGTCAGTCCCGTTTCTTTATATTGCAATAATTCATTATTTAAAGTGAGTTCTTTTTGTGCATTTATAGAACGCATTATTACTTGATGAGCATTACTGTCATCTTTTACTGAAACAGATTGTTCTTTCCCATTTTGCCCTCCTAGCGTAAAAGAAATTGCTTGAGCTATTCCATCTGAAACAATAGGAAAATCCTCTTTAAATGTTTCTATAAAATCAGATCTCTTAGAAGTGCAACAAATATTTTCTTTATAGTGAACTTTGAATATAATATTTCTCAAGAAGTTGTGTTTAAAGATACACTTCTCATAATTGTTAATACCAAACATATTGATGCATCAATTAATTTCAAAAAAAAAGAATATACTCTATGCAAAGGAAATAAATAAATTCTTTATTTGCAACACCTTTAACAGGATGACTGTAAATTTAACATCGATAGACTATTTATCTATTATTCTTTTAATTTATTCAATGTATGGACGTATTTCTTTATATCTTTCAATCCACTCTGTTCTAGAAAGACATACTGTGATCTTGATATTTATACAATTGTTTAAAATGCTTACAGCAAATTGGGCCGAAAGCAGTATCACTTATAAATCACATACTAGCTAAATATGAAAATCTGTTTAACTGCAAAATCTTAGTTATTTCCCTATGAATTTTATGATATGTATCAGTTTAGGGATATGGAGTGGTAAGTTGAATATTTGATTACTAAATCTATAACTACTTTGTACCATACGAATATCTTCTTAATTGTTTTGGTTGTTTCCTTGTGTATAATATTTTCATTGAGTATCCAATTGTTATAAAAATACAGATGGAAAAAGAATTTTTATATACAGTCTCATTAGTGTCCCGTTAAAATGGGACGAGTTAAACAATTAATCAAAAAGCCCCGGAATCAGGGGATCATTTAGATCTTTGACATCATTGAAATTAGTCTTGTCGAACAGGTCACGCAAGTGGGTTTTGTCAGTCAATGATATGCTGAGAATTTGCAAAACTTCATAGGTTGAACGTTTCAACTTCATATCATGTTGGACAATAGCCACAAGACAGTACGTGATAATAGCCACACTGATTTGTATGCGAACAGCGTTCTCTGTTGTGCCCCAGAATTTCTTTATCTTGAGATGCTGCTTGATCCATTTGAAGAACAGCTCGATTAACCATCTTTTCTTATAAAGATTGGCGACATCCAGTGCAGAAAGTTGTTTTGCATTCGTCAAAAAAGTGAACTCACGGTCATCCTCTTCGTCGTAATATCGGACGAGTCTGAATGACTCAGGATATTTTTTCTCGGAGAGATATCCGGTCAGTTTCACTTCCGCATCTGTCATTATGTTCTTTGGCATTCTTCGCTTCCATTTGACTGTCTTATACTTTAAGTTCGTCTTGGCTCTGACAACAAAGAAAGAGTCTGTAAGATGTATCCTATAGAGTTCTTTAAAGGAGTCATAAGCCCTGTCGAATATATAATAAGCATTTGGTTCATAATGGATTGAAGACATTGCTGTGGAATCATGCTTTGAAGCTGTGGTTACGGTATAGAAAGCAGGAACTTGTGCTTCAATGTCGTATAAGACATGAGCTTTCACCCCTCCTTTCTTGCTTCGGAACTTTGCCCATGGAAATGTTGCAAGACACAACGGAATCGTTGTTGAATCAAACGCATATTTCTTTCCGGAAATGTCAAGGATGTTGGTCGTCCGCTTCTCGCAGGCTTCCTTCATCATATAGAATGCAAAGTCTTCGAAGATTCTGTAATCACGGTTCTGGTTGGCTGTCGCAAGAGTTGTCTTGGCTATCGGTTCACGACCTAAACCAAGATGATATTGCTTGGCCCTATGCGCCTCGAAAGTAACGATTAAGTCTCGCAGGCTCTCACGGTTACTCAGTTGTCCAAACATCATCGCGAGCATCTGATTCCAGCAAGTGAAATGTTTCACATATCTGTTGCCATCATACTTGCGAACATAGTTGTTGAACTGAGTCCTGTTCAGAAAAGCGGTTAATTGAGAGAATACGTATTTGTCTTGGAACATAGCAGCCATTTGTATTAGACTGCAAAGTTGCAAAATCAAGTCCGTTTCATATTAAAAAACCATGTAATTGACTATATTTCAATAATTTCAAAGAACTATTTATCCACTTTTACGGGACAGTAGTGATACAGTCTATTATTTAAATCGGTAATTATATCGTTTTATTCTGTAATAGATGGTCTAAATTAAGTAATTATAATATTTGTACCTAGAGCAACAAGTCTGTAAGTTAAAGACTGCCGTTTTATCTGACTACTTTTTTAAGGACAAAACATATATCTGTTTTTCTGAATCATCACAAAAATCATCTTCTTCAAAACTTCCGAACTTATGAATGATATTAAATCCGGAACATTCTAAATAGAAATCCAGTTCTTGAGGAAAATACATTCGCATATCTAAGTTTTGGATTGAGTGAAATACACCATCTATATAATAATGCCACCTTATACGATTGATTTGAGTTGCGTTTTCATAACACATTGTTTGTTTGATCACGACTTCTCTCCCATCGTGGGTGGTATATTCAGCTGTTTTTTCTTTCTTTTTTTCTCCGTGAATAATGTATCGGATATCAGGATTGAAACAATCCAATAGAAATATTCCGCTTTCTTGGAGGTGCTTTTTGACCATTCTCAAAACCTTAAACAAATCTTCATTTTTGTATAAATGATGAATGGAATTAAAGGGAATGAAAATAAAGTCGAACTTTTTTCCTAAATCCAGTGTTCTTATATCTTTTTCCACAAAGTCTATTGACAGATGTTCTTTATTTGCTTTTGCTATTGCTTGATTAAGCATAGAAGTGGTATAATCAACACCAGTTATATTATATCCTTCTTTTGCAATAGGTATTGTCAAACGTCCTGTACCACAACAAAGTTCAAGAATTCTTGCTTCTTCTTTATCCTTGGGTAACCACTTCTTGTAAAATTCCAAATCATCTAAGAATGTGTTTAACCCGTCATAAATAGCAGCATCATATATTAAGTCTCCAACTATATAATTTTTATCCACCCACCGTCAAGTTAGAAGTGCAACTCCGCCACCGCCTTCCTCCGTCCTTGGAGCGTAGCGGAAAGGGCGGAGGA
>NZ_JACSPP010000105.1 GCF_014837065.1 Phocaeicola intestinalis | reverse complement strand
CAACAGGGGGCTGGATGATGTGCTGCAATGGCGCATCATTGAGTTCATAAAAAACGAGCAGTGGTCTCCCCGGCAGAGGTACTTTCCAGCTATTTCTTGCAACATTCTTCTACAAAATCTGACAAGAATTAAAGAAAACCTTATATCTTTGCGCCCAAAAACCGTTTTTTAGACTTAATTACCTATCAAGATGTTGGAAAGAGACTATATCATGCGACTGATACGCCAGTTTTTCGAAGCACTCGAAAAGCTGAAAGAAAAACGAGACACAAATGACGGAACAAGCATTCAAGTGGAAACAAACAATATGTACACCTCCTATTTCCACCAGCCCGAAGCTTTCTTCTATGAAGCCGGTTCCGATATCATCATCGGGTATATGCAAGCACGGTTTTCAGAAAAAGAATATATGCAACGAATCGAACTGTTGGCTGAACTGCTCTACTTTGATTCAACTATCAAAACGTCAAAAGAACAACAAAGAATGCTGTGGGAAAAAGTGCTTGACCTGCTTACCTTTTTAGATACACATAGCGACACTTTTTCATTCGATAGAAGACGAAAGATGGAGGATATAAAGGCTTTACTTAACCCATGAAAGTCTAAAAATATTCTTTTTCAGCAAAAAAATATGTTTTTTCCTCTTAAAATACCAATCTCCTAAAAAAGTTTTTCTATATTTGCTTACAATATGATAAAACAAGACTGATTAATTCTTATGGAAAAGATTGATAATCTCGACAAACAGATTCTGGAAATCATTTCACAGAACGCACGCATCCCGTTTAAAGATGTAGCAGCAGAATGTGGCGTATCACGCGCCGCTATCCACCAACGTGTACAACGACTTATTGACCTCGGCGTAATCATCGGTTCGGGTTACCACGTAAATCCTAAAAGCTTGGGCTACAGCACCTGCACTTACGTAGGTATCAAGCTGGAAAAAGGCTCGATGTATAAAAGTGTTGTCGCTGAACTGGAGAAGATTCCCGAAATTGTAGAATGCCACTTCACCACGGGGCCTTATACGATGCTGACCAAACTTTATTCTACCGACAACGAGCACCTCATGGAATTATTGAATTCGAAAATTCAGGAAATCCCCGGAGTTACAGCTACGGAAACACTGATTTCGCTGGAGCAAAGCATCAAAAAAGAAATCCCCATCCGTAAAGGCTCGAAATGATGGACTGGCTTATAACCAATCATATCGGAGGAATCGCCATCGGCATCTGTACGTTTCTGATTATTGGGATGTTTCATCCTATAGTCATCAAAGCCGAATACTACTTCGGCACAAGGTGCTGGTGGTGGTTCCTTGTGTTGGGAATTGCAGGAATCATTGGCTCTGTACTGGTAAACGACCTCTTGATAGCAAGCCTGTTGGGAGTATTTGCTTTTTCCTCATTCTGGAGCATTAAAGAGATATTCGAACAGCGCGAGCGTGTATTAAAAGGCTGGTTTCCAATGAATCCTAAACGGGAACAAGAATACCGATAAGTATTTGCCATTTAGAACTTACAATTTACAAATATGAATGTCTGCAATTAGCCTCAATAATTATATGCCAGATTAAAGATACTTACTTTGCCAATGCAGATATATTATTGATGGAATGCAGACATCGTAAATTGTAAACTGCGACTTATAATCAGCCGTTATCTATCGCTTCATATTTTTGTAAAGGCAATTCGCCTTTCAAAACTCCCAAGGCATTCATCGCCAAAGCTCCCATTTCATCCTCACCAGGAATTACTACGATACGCGCCAACCCTTCTATCCATTCGCGCAACAAAGAAACCACATACGCATTATGGGCTATTCCTCCTGTCAAAATAATGGCATCGGTATGTCCATGAAGTGCCACATGCATTGCCCCGATCTGTTTGGCAACGGTATAAACCATCGCTTCGAGTACCTGCTTATGACGGACATTACCGGCATGCACCCAACGCACAATAGTCTGTACATCGGTTGTACCTAAATAGGCGAGCAACCCTCCCCTGCCATTCAGCATCTTATGGATTTCTTTCTGCGTGTACTTGCCACTGAAACACAAATCGACCAACTGACGCGCGGGAATAGTTCCGGCACGCTCGGGACTGAACGGACCTTCACCATCCAAAGCATTGTTAACATCGACTACCTTGCCGTGACGATGCGCACTGACCGAAATGCCCCCTCCCAAATGAGCTACCACCAAATCGAGTTCCTCATAATGCTTCTGAATAGAAGCTGCATACCGGCGAGATACGGCACGACTGTTTAAAGCATGAAAAACAGACTGGCGGGGAATTTCAGGAATACCCGAAAAACGTGCCACATCGCGCAACTCGTCGGTCACTACCGGATCGGCAATGAACGAAGGGCAACCTATCTGACTGGCAAATTCGTCTGCCATCGGTGCAGCAAGATTGGAAGCATGTTCTACCGAAGCATGCCACAAATCGTACTTGATTTGCTCATTAATTTGATACACCCCTCCCGGCGTAGGACGCAATAAGCCTCCCCGCCCGATAATGGCATCAAACGCCATCGGTATACCTGCCCGTTGCAGAGCATCAAGCACATGCATGCGCCGGTACTCATATTGCTCGTTGATATGATGAAACCTTGCCAATTCTTTAGCAGAATGAAAGACACTTTCGCGCCAGACCTGTTCCAAATCCTCGTAAACCGCCAGCTTAGTAGAAGTAGAACCAGGGTTGATAACCAGTATTTTCATAACGTATCTTGATTTAAGTTTCCTGCCAGACATGCCAACACCAAGCTATAAAACTTGGAGTTGCCCGAATCGCTGCGCGAAGGCACTACTACCGGAGCTATGGTGCCGGTAAGCATCCCTGCCATATTGGCATCACCGAACAAGGAAAGGGTTTTATAAAAAGTATTGCCTGCCTCAATATTGGGAAATATCAGCACATCGGCATTACCTACTACGGGCGAAGACAATCCCTTGATTTCGCCGCTATGCCTGTCACAAGCCGTCTTGGCATCCATCGGACCGTCAATGAACACTTTTCCGAAACGACCTTGCAGAGCCTCTTCCTTCAAGTGAACATAACTCAGCGTATGAGGAAACTTCTCATTCACCTTCTCCGAACAATGAATCAAAGCGATACGCGGCTGCTCATTACCCAGTTCACGACACAATGCCACGTCACATGATACCATTGCACGAAACTGTTCGAGCGTGGGACGAGGGATAACCGCCGCATCCGAGAACAACAGCAACTTGTGATACAAAGGCACTTGTGCCACCGCCACATGGCTCAGCACACCGCCCGGAGGAAGCAGTCCCACCTCTTTCTTCAGCACAGCCCGCAACAGATTATCAGTATTTATCAAACCTTTCATCAAGATATCAGCCTCGCCTGTACGTACCAATTCCACTGCCAAAGCCGCAGCTTCATCAGGCGTGGAAGCTTCGTATATCCTGACAAAATCGGGAGATGCCCCACGCAGCTGGTAAGCCATATCCTTATGGGCCGAATCGATTACCAACAGAAACTCGGCGATTTCTTCGCGCAAGCTACGAATAATGACGTATTCCGTATGAGGGTCATTTGGACAAACCACCGCCACTCGCCGCCGGATGCACGACGAACGCAGACGGTTTACCACTTGTGAGAGGGTTCGAAGCAATTCCATACCATCAGATTTTTGGCAAAGATGAGAAATAAATCTGAATTTATCCCTATCTTTGCCTTGATTCCACAAAAGATTTAACTTATGAAAACGTTTCAAACATTTGACATCGAATCCACATACCGTGCACTTCACAGCCGGTTCCCCAATCATAATAGTGCCCCCGTTATTGGCATCACCGGAAACTTCAGCGAAGGAAATCTAAGCCTTGCACCAGGATATTATGCTTCCATTCTGAAAGCAGGAGGTATTCCGCTTATTATACCACCATTCGAAAACGATAACATTTTGATAAACCTCCTTGACAATATAGACGGACTCTTATTAAGTGGAGGAGGAGATATCAATCCTTTATTCCTGAAAGAAGAACCAGTAAAAGAATTACACAATATAAATCCTTATCGTGACCAGCAGGAATTACTGATAGCCCGTCTGGCAGCCAATCGCCAAATACCCATGCTAGGTATTTGCAGGGGCATACAGATAATGAACGCCGCATTGGGAGGAAGCCTATACCAAGATATTTATTCACAGACCGGAAGCGAACTCATCAAACACAACCAGGACCTGGACCGTGCATATGCCTCACATACCGTCCGGATAGCAACTGACAGCCAGCTTGCTAAAATTATGGGGCAGAACACTTTGCCTGTCAATTCATTCCATCATCAGGCAGTAAAAGAACCAGCTCCTGGCTTCCGCATATCTGCAACGTCCGCCGATGGCATTATCGAAGCCATTGAAAGTACTGAAGGCAAATCAATGCTCGGCGTGCAATGGCACCCAGAATGTTTCATCCTGAATGGCGACGAATGCATGATGCCCCTCTTCAACTGGCTCTTACAAGAAGCAGACTCTTTCCGGCAAGCCAAAGCACTGCATCAACGAATATTGACACTAGACTCTCATTGCGACACTCCAATGTTCTTCGAACAAGGCATCAACTTTGCCACACGAGACCCGAAGATAAAGGTTGACTTACACAAAATGACGGAAGGACGGCAAGATGCCACCATTATGGTAGCCTACCTCCCGCAGAAAGAACGTACCGATGAAGCCTTACTGGCAGCTACCGCTAAAGCCGACCAGTTATTGAACGAGATAGAACACATGGTAGCCATGAATTGTACCGCCATCGACATTGCCTATACCCCCAAAGACCTGTACCGGCTGAAACAAGCCGGCAAGAAAGCCATTATGCTGGGTATCGAAAACGGATATGCTATCGGAAAAGACCTAAGCAACATTGAACGTTTCCGCAAACGAGGAGTAGTATACATGACCTTGTGTCACAATGGGAACAACGACATCTGCGGTTCAGCACGATACAACGAAGGAAACCTGGGCGTAAGCGATTTCGGCGAACAGGTCATCCACGAAATGAACCGTGTAGGTATGTTGGTCGACTTATCGCATGCAGGCGAACAGAGTTTCTACGATGCACTGGATATCAGCTGCCAACCCGTAGTCTGCTCACACTCTTCCAGCCGGGCTCTATGTGACCATCCACGTAATCTGACCGATGAGCAACTGAAAGCCATTGCCCGCAAAGACGGCGTGGTACAACTCTGCCTATATGGTGGTTTTCTCCGTACAGACCGTCCGGCTACCCTTGATGATGCAATCGAACATTTACATCACATCGTCAACCTCATAGGAGTAGACCATGTAGGAATCGGTACCGATTTTGATGGAGATGGGGGTATCATCGGTTGCAACGACTCGTCTGAGTTGATAAACTTTACCCGCAAATTGTTATATGAACGATACAGCGAAGAAGACATCCAACTGATTTGGGGAGGCAATTTCCTGCGGGTAATGCAACAAGTACAAAAAATTTAGTGTCTTATACTGATATGATTTACATCGTTCTGTTTTAGAAGCTGTTTTGAATTTCTCCAAAAAGTTTTTCTTGGCTTGATGTATCCGTTTTCGTGTGTGCTTTGGGCGA
>NZ_JACSPP010000104.1 GCF_014837065.1 Phocaeicola intestinalis | reverse complement strand
TATGGTCGCGGTAATTCATGTTGCAAAGGTACGCGTATGCGCGATATATAACAAATCTAAATTACATAAACTCTATTGAAAGTTTCCGTCAAAATCGGATATTGTACCAATCGATTTATTGCCCTTTACGACAATGGAAGCACCTATGATACCTTCACCATCATCATCAAGCACAATACCTCTTACTGTCATCCCTTGTTGGGCCGAAGCTGTAAGACAGCATAACAGCATCCAGAACAGTAAGGAAGGAATTTTCTGAATTTTCCGTTTTACATTTTTCATATAACTAATTATAAGATTAATATTGAAACATTGTTTAACATCTTCTACAAACACGATTGTCAAGCATAGAAAAAAAATCTTTCAACACAAAATTAGAAATGTAGAATCAGAACACAGAATTATTACGTGTCGCGTCCATCTATAAATGTTTCATTTTATCTTTTTACGTTTCAAAAGGCTTTTGAAATGTCTCAAACCCATATTTCATATCAAGAAGTTTGGGAATGACATCAAACTTCTACCAGGAAAACACATCAATAATACTCTGCCAGAAAGTGCTTATTATGAATGTTATCGCTTTGATTTAGAGAAAGTCAGCCCTCCTTTGTCTCTAATGGGAAGGAGGGCTGATACTGAGATTAGTTTTATTTATTTTCCTGCAGATGTTGTTCCATATATTCAGAAGGGGTAACCCCATATAATTCTTTAAAGAGAGTCGAGAAATTATTAGGATTAGAGAATCCTGTCATCTGTGCAACCTCCGCAATGGAATGGCGCTTGTCGGCTAAAAGTTGTGCCGCTTGCTTCAATCGGATATTACGGATAAATTGTCTGGTCGGCTGGTTGGTAAGTTCTTTTAGCTTCCGGTGCAGATGGGAACGGCTGATACCGACCTCATTTACAATCACGTCTACAGTCAGTTCCGGATTGCTCAGATTGTCATTTATCACTTTCATTATTCGTTCCATAAGTTTTTCATCGGGCGATTTTGCCTCTAACTTGTCCAATTTATCATCCTGTCCTTGCCGGCCGGTAAAGATATTCTGCATCTTCTGGTGTTTGAGAATCAGATTTTCCACCGTTTTATGTAAGATAGCAATATTAAATGGCTTGGTTATATATGCATCAGCACCGATATCCAACCCTTTTATAGTACTCTCATCCGTAGTCTTGGCAGTCAACAGAATGACAGGAAGATAATTCAGATTTACATTTTGCTTAATCTTTTCGCATAATGTAAAACCATCCATCTCTGGCATCATGACATCACTTATTATCAAATTCGGAATTTCCTTCAAGATACCCGACCAGGCCTCTTTCCCGTTATTGTATTCTGTTATATGATATGCCACAGAAAGTTCGTCCTTTATATATTTCCGGATTTCATCATCATCCTCAACGATACACACTTTCCATTTTCTTCTAACATGAAGATTCTTTTCCGGATCCGGATTTTCCAACAATGGTACTTCCATATCCGTAGCAGGCGAAATTATCGTCTCTCCTTTTTCTATTTCTCCACAAATTTCATCCTGGCTCAGATGGGAATCACCCAAAGGTATCTCGATAGTAAATGTGGTACCATTCAATCCATTGACATTCCTTCCGACAGAAATTTCACCATGATGCAGTTTTACTAATGATTGCGCCAAATGAAGACCGATACCCGTACCAGCCGTACTTAAATTATTATGAACCTGATAAAATCTTTCGAATATATGTTCATATTCCTTTTCGTCAATACCAATACCTGTATCTGTTATCTGGATTTTGGCATATTGTGCTACCGAAACAGCCCCCTCCTGCTGCCCGGCAATAAACAAATCAATATCGATACTTCCCTCCTTCGTAAATTTAAAGGCATTGGATAATATATTTATTATAATCTTGTCAAAATAAGCCGGGTCTACCCATAAGTCCAGATTCTCACATCCATGTGTATTAAAATTCAAGGCTATATTCTTGACTGAAGCCTGTATACTGAATGACTCACAAATCTGACGTATATAATGGACAATATCAATCTTTTGAAAAGTCAGTTTCATTTGGTTCTTTTCAATTTTTCGAATATCCATTAACTGATTGACCAATAACAGAAGGCGCTGGGTATTCCGATAAATTGTTTTATAGATTTTCTGCCTTGACTCATCTTTATCCGTCTTCATCAGGCCCAATAACGGACTAACCACCAACGATAATGGAGTACGGATTTCATGTGCAATATTAATAAAGAACTGAAGCTTGGCATTATTTATCTCTACAGCATGGAGATGCTCAATTCTCTCTTTCTTATAATGCAGATGACGTTTAAATCTATATATACCAACTCCTATAATAACTAGAGCAAGCACGAAATAAGAAATCTTAGCCCATACCGTTGCCCACCAGGGGGAAGATATATGAATCGTACATTCCCTCACATCCGATTCCATCATTCCGTCCTTCACCTTAATGCGAAAAGTATATTCACCAGGAGTTAAATTACTAAAAGACACCCGATTAATCCCATGCGGAAGATTAATCCAATCCCCATTATTAAAAGAATACACATAAACCAAACGTTCCGGTTTATTCAATTCTACCGTTGAAAACTCCAAACTGAATGTATTATCTTTATATGACAAATAGAAATCTGTAGCCTCAAATATAGATCTGTCAATTATCTCTTTACCCCCTGAGCGTATACCTGTCCTCACAGTCTTGTCGAATACATAAAAATCAGAAATCCGGACATTCCATTTTTTGTTGGGGCTGAAGATTTCTCCCGGCTTGAAATAAGTCAAACCATTCATTCCCCCAAAATAAATTATTCCATCAGAATCTTTATATGAAGAGTTTTTATAGAACTCATTCCCTTGCAACCCGTCACTTACATAATAATTAACAAATTGTTTGTCATGCAGATGAAAGCAAGAAACTCCAGAATTTGTACTTATCCACAACCTGTTATTATCATCACATTGAATTGCATAAATAACATCACTTGGCAAGCCATCCTTAACAGTATAACTTTCTACCTTTTCATGCTTCACATCAAAGGAATATATACCTTCAGATGTCCCGGTCCAAATGATACCATTCTTGTCTTCACATATAGAATGCACAGCATTCGTACTTATAATTTTTTTACTGGAGAAAATACCAGAATCCAAATCTACACAATCAAGGCCTCCATAAGACCCAACAAACAATTTATTTTTAGACGATGAATAATGCAAGCAATTAATCCATGCGATAACTTTTCCACTCATCTCACTGAAAAGCTTCAATTGCCCCGAATTCAAATCATAACAATACAAACCATCAGTCGCACCTATCCAAAGACGTCCTTCCTTATCTTCAGCAAAGGCGAAAACGGCAGGAATAGGATTTCCATCATTACTTTTCAATTGTCCAAACAAGATACATCTACCTGTTCTCTTATCAATTTTACCTACTCCCTTTGTATAGGAACCAAACCACAAATTTGATTTTGAATCTTCAAATAAACTAAGAATGGCCCCAGAAAGCGTCTTCTGATTTCCTGTCATGGAGTAATGCAAACTATGATTTTTATCTTTTGATATACGATAAATACCATCATTGTCACTTCCAACCCACAGAAATCCGTCCCGATCCTTTAATATAGAAGTAATGCAACAATCTCCAATGATATTTTTATAAATTGATTTAAGGCCTAGATATTTGAAATTATTCGTATTTACAGGTTGGTACAAAATACCCTTTTGATATAAACCAATCCATAGGCTTCCATCTTTATCCGTCCACATTGTATGCACTTTTGATTTATTCAGATTCAAGTAATAAAACTCTATCGAATAATCAACTATTGTATTTTTTTTCTTGTCATAAACTTTAATTCCTTGTCCGTCCGTCCCTATATATATCTCATTAGGACTTTTCTCCATCAAAAACTTTACAGGAAGCGCTTCACTATTATATGAAATATGTTCAAAATCATCCAGCTGTACATTATATCTGTATAGACCTTGCCCCAAACTACCCACAAAAAGATTTCCATCATTATCCTTACACAGGCACAAAGCATGCAATTTATGAATGTTTTTCAGATATAAAGTTACCTCATTTTCTGGTGTTATCCTATAAACTCCAACACCACCGACTGCTATCCAAATATTTCCTTCTTTATCTTCAACATACTGATCGGGAAAGTGATTGTCCGGTATCGGCAAATCAAGGAAATCCACAACCAGTTCATCATCCTTTACAATAAGTTTACCGGGTGTAGGGGAAGCAATCCATATTTCTCCATTTTTTCGTTCCATGACCGAACCGACAACATTTACAAATGTCTCATCCACGACAGTTCTAGCCGGGAGGGAAAAATCATCAGTCAAAGGATTGTACTTCTGGATACCGGAAAACGTACAGATAATCAAATCCCCATTACTGGTTTGAAAAATATTCTTCACATAGTTGTTCATCAAAGAATGGGGGTTATCAATATCATGTTTATATATTGTGAACTTAACTCCGTCATAACGATTGAGGCCATATTCTGTAGCAACCCATATTACACCATCCTTGTCCTGATAGATTTGATTTATCAAGCTACTTGAAAGCTCTTTATCGGTAGTGTAAAATTTATACGATTGACCATATCCCAAAAGGGAATAAAAGACAATCAACGAGAAAATCCATATATTTTTCATGTCAGTCATTTATTTAAGGCATACACAAAGCTAATATAAACCTATTGGCGGAATTAATTTGGTTTGAGAATTATGTTTAAAAAGTTGCGCATATTGTTGATATTTAGTAAATTAAATGTAACCAAACTTTTAATAGACAAATATCGTATGCACAACTTATATGCAATATTCGCAAAATTACTGAACATATGCAAGCAAATTGCCGGCAATTTAGTCAATGAAGCTGGGAATGTGCCAAGACGAGGAGTCGTCCCTAAATTCTCAGACCTTGAAGTAGTGGCTTTGAACATGGCATCAGAGGCTGTTGGTATTGACAGTGAGTCGCTGTTGTTTGCAAAGCTACAGGAATATAGGGTTGAAATACCCAACCTTATTTCCCGCCGACAATACAATGACAGGCGTAAAATAACGTCCTCCCTATGTAATGCAATCCGAGAAAGAATGGTTTCTGAAATGGATGGTGGTGAAGACTATTTCTGTATTGATTCGAAGCCGATAGAAGTATGTCGTATTGCCCGTTCCAAACGTTGCAGTATGGGGAAGAAGGACTTTAGTAAAGCACCTGGGGTAGGCTACTGCGCATCACAAAGCATGTATTACTATGGGCATAAACTCCATGCAGTCTGTGGGTTAAGTGGTGTCATCCATTCCTTTGACCTCACTAAGGCAAGTGTGCATGACATTCATTACCTGAAGGATGTGAAAGTGGATTATAGTAATTGTACAGTCATAGGGGACAGAGGATATATAAGTACCCAAGTGCAATTGGACCTGTTTGAAACTGCCAATATCAGATTGGAGGTACCATATAATACTTCGTTAAATTGATATCTAATCCGTTGATAACAAACAAGTTAATTAATAAAGTTTAGCAGAATAAAATAGGTCAAGTGGCTGAAATTCAGTACCTTTAATGGTATCTAACCAC
>NZ_JACSPP010000103.1 GCF_014837065.1 Phocaeicola intestinalis | reverse complement strand
AAGATGGATTCGAACCACCGAAGGCGTAAGCCAGCAGATTTACAGTCTGCCCCATTTGGCCACTCTGGTATTTGCCCAACTTTCTTTCTTCTGAGCCTCTTGTCGGATTCGAACCAACGACCCCGAGATTACAAATCACGTGCTCTGGCCAACTGAGCTAAAGAGGCAAGATTAAACTTTGCAGCCACGCGGCTATCTATCGTGGCTTAGCGGCTGCAAAGTTAGATATATTTTTTGAATCACAAAACTTTTAGCGTGATTTTTTTATTTCCCTTGCTGTTTTTCTTTTACTTTCAGCAATTGCTTAGACAATGCATCCATGCATACGTCTATCGATTCTTCAAATGTATCACTTACTTTTTCTGCGTAAAACTCGGTATTCAGCGCCAATACGCGCACGCCAGCTTCCTTATTCATAGCTGTCTCCGGCTTTACCACCTTCAAAGACACCTCTACTTTCTTTATATTATCGCAAAATCTTTCAAGTTTCTCTGCTTTCTTCTGAATAAAAGCTTCCAGTCTCTCAGATGCATCGAAATGAATGGATTGAATTCTTACTTCCATAAAAACCTCCTTTTTTTACGCTCTTGGATGAGCTTGTTCATAAACTTTTTTTAATTCTTCAAAAGTCGTATGCGTATAGACCTCGGTAGTGGTCAGGCTCTCATGCCCCAAAAGCTCCTTCACCGACTCCAGCCCTGCCTCATTATTCAGCATAGCCGTCGCAAATGAATGCCTCAGCACATGCGGGCTTCTTTTCTTCAACGTCACGACCTTCGACAAATCGCGTTTCACCAACAAATAAACAAGACTGGGATATAATGCCTTCCCTTCCTTACGGACGAAAAACGCCTCACATTCCCCGTGCCAATATTCTTCTCTTGCCGAAAGATAACGGAGCAGCCTTTCTTTCAAACCTTCCCCGAACGGGATAATACGCTGCTTATTCCTCTTTCCTGTCACTTTTATCTGGCATGCAGACAAATCCACATCCCCGTCTTTCAGACCTATCAGCTCCGCCTCGCGGATACCCGTTTCATAAAAGACTGCGATAACCGTCTTGTTGCGGACACTCTCGAAATCGTCACCCGGTTCCTCATCCAGCAACCTGTCCATATCAGCTTCTTTTACAAATACGGGAAGCGGTTTCTTCTTTTTCGGCCCCTGAACCTTCCGGATCGGATCTGCCGAAACCACATTCTCCCGCAACAGATAGCGATAAAACGACCGCAGCGCACTCAGCTTCCGGTTTACCGACGATGCCGAATACCCCTCATCCATCAATGAAATCATCCATCCACGGATAATGTCCGAATCGACAGCCGTAAAATCCAAAGCCTCATCCACCGCTTTGAAGTATGCTTCAAACTCCGAGAGGTCTGTACCATAGCTGACAATGGTCTTGTCAGAATAGTTTTTCTCGAACTGGAGATACCTCAGAAAAGATTCCTTCAACATAAAAATATCGCCTTTCTTGTTCTCAGCAACGAATTTATGAAAAAGAATTCAATTATTCAAAGATTTTTGCGGAATTATTCTTCTGTCTGATGCATTTTTTGAACGTAAATAGCACGTTCCATCTTCAATCTCTTCAATACAGACGGTTTGTCGTACTGCTGTCTGCGTCTCAATTCTTTTACAACACCTGTTTTCTCAAATTTTCTTTTAAATTTCTTCAGCGCTTTTTCAATGTTTTCGCCTTCTTTTACTGGTACTACAATCATGTTTTTAAAATTAAGATTATATTGTTATTAAATGTTGCGTAGTCAATTCGCGGCGCAAAATTACACATACTTTCTTTATTTACAAAACTTTCCACCATATTTTATTGTATATTCCACAGAAATCGTAACTTTGTTAACCGTTAAAACGAAAGCTACTGTATGGAAACAAGAATCACCGAACGAATAGCGTCTTTACGCGCTTTCATGCAAGAAAGAGGACTTTCTGCATTCATCATCCCAAGCACCGACCCGCATGCGGGCGAATACGTGCCTCAATACTGGGAGGCACGCAAGTGGATTTCCGGATTCACAGGTTCGGCAGGAACCGCTGTCATCACCTTATATAATAAAGGAGGACTTTGGACCGACTCGCGTTACTTTCTCCAGGCTGAAGAACAGTTGAAAGGCTCGGGCATCATTTTATTCAAAGACCGTCTGCCCGAAACTCCATCTATCCCCGACTGGCTGGGAAGTGTACTGAACCCGCACGACAAGGTGGGTATCGACGGATGGGTAAACAGCTATGGAGAAACAGAAGACTTACGCACTGCACTGGATACACATGGACTGGAACTGGTAGCAACCGATGACCCGTTCCGACTCATTTGGAAAAACCGCCCTGCCCTGCCCGGCAATCCCCTTTCTATTCTGCCACTCACTTATGCCGGAACGTCTGCATCCGACAAGCTAAGAACCATACGTGCCTGCATTGATGCAACTCCGGCCGACGGAATCCTCCTGTCCGCTCTTGACGAAATAGCCTGGACACTCAATCTGCGGGGAAATGACGTACATTGCAATCCGGTATTCATCAGCTACCTGCTCATCACCCGCCAAGATGCCACCTTATATATAATGAGTGAAAAACTTACCCCCGAACTGACCGCTTATCTCACCGAAAACGGTGTACAGGCAAAAGATTACGGAGAAATAGAAAACGACCTGCGGCATTTCACCGGCAAGAGCATCCAGCTTTCGCCCGAGACCAATTACGCACTATACCGTACGGCACAATCGGCTGCATCCGTCATCTGCCGTCCATCACCCGTCTGTATGTTGAAGGCCATCAAGAACGAAACCGAGATAGAGGGCTTCCATCAGGCAATGCAACGCGACGGAGTAGCAATGGTACGCTTCCTGATGTGGCTGAAGGAAGCCGTAAAGAGTGGAGCGGAAACCGAAATCAGTATTGATAAGAAACTATACGAATTCCGCTCGAAGCAAGACCTGTTCCAAGGCATCAGCTTCGATACCATCGCTGGCTACCAGGAACATGGAGCCATTGTCCATTACGAAGCCACCCCCGAAACAGCATCTACACTGAAGCCTGAAGGCTTGCTGCTCTTGGATAGCGGTGCACAATATACCGACGGCACAACCGATATCACCCGCACCATTGCCCTCGGACCGGTATCCGATGCACAACGCATCGATTACACCCTGGTGTTGAAAGGTTTCATCGCCTTGTCGCAAGCCGAATTTCCACAAGGCACATGTGGCACACAACTCGATGTACTCGCCCGCCAGTTTATGTGGAAAGCAGGTATCAATTACGGACACGGTACCGGACACGGAGTAGGACACTTCCTCAACGTTCACGAAGGCCCTCATCAAATCCGAATGAACCACGTCCCTGCCCTACTCCAACCCGGCATGACCCTCACCAACGAACCGGGCATTTACAAGTCTGGACGGTACGGTGTGCGCACCGAAAACACCATGCTCATCATCCCCAGCCAGACTACAGAGTTCGGTAAATTCTATAAGTTCGAACCATTGACACTCTGCCCGATAGACAAAGAGCCCATCCGCCCCGAAATGATGACAGCCGAGGAGAAAACATGGCTAAATGCCTATCATCAGAAAGTATATCAAGAACTTGCACCGCTGCTGGCACCCGAAGAGGCTGCATGGCTGGAAAATGCCACCTCTCCCCTCGCCTGAAGCATACAGATATTATCTTCAGAGCCATATGCACATATTTGCACCAAGCGGTGCAGATATGTGCATCCGCCAAGGCAAATAAGTGCACCGCCGACAAGATTAATAATCTTCCGCGTGCAAGATTAATAATCTTACGGCTTGAAGATTATTAATCTTATCGCATATAGGCCGAAGTGCATCCGCTGGAGCAAAAGGCTGAAGAACCGCAAACAACCTTTTATCGCAACATTCAAACTTAAGAAAATATGGCTTTAATCAAATCAGTAAGAGGATTCACTCCCAAAATGGGAAACAACTGTTTCCTTGCCGACAATGCCACGATTATCGGTGATGTAGTGATGGGAGACGATTGCAGCATCTGGTTCAATACCGTCCTGCGGGGAGATGTTAATAGCATCCGCATCGGAAACCGGGTAAACATTCAGGACGGAAGCGTCCTGCACACACTTTACGAGAAATCGACCGTAGAAATCGGCGATGATGTTTCTATCGGACATAACGTCACCCTGCACGGGGCATGTATCCACAACAAAGCACTCATCGGTATGGGCGCCACCCTGCTCGACCATGCCATAGTAGGCGAAGGTGCCATCGTAGCCGCCGGCGCTCTGGTACTTTCGAACACGATAATCGAACCATACACCCTTTGGGGAGGCGTTCCGGCAAAGTTCATCAAGAAAGTAAATCCTGCACAAAGCAAGGAATTAAACCAAAAGATAGCTAACGGATACCTGATGTATGCCTCGTGGTACAAATAAATTAAGAATTAGGAATGAAGAATCGCTGCGCCCGCATGGAATTCTTCATTCCTCATTCTTAATTCCTCAAAGCTTCCCAATCAATGCATCCACGTTTTCTTCTCGTGTCGCCCAGCTGGTAGCTATGCGCACCGCGGTATGCGTATCGTCTACTTTTTCCCAGACCTCGATACCGACCTGGGCAGAAAGGCGTGCCAATTGTTCATTCTCCAATACCACGAAGAGTTGGTTGGTCTGCGGAGTAATCAGAAACCGGTATCCCCGTTCCTTCAGTGCCGACACAATCTTGTCCGCCATCACAATGGCATTGCGGGCAATCCGTTCGTATAATCCGTCGGTAAAGAGTGTATCAAACTGAAGTCCGAGCAAACGCCCTTTTGCCAACAATACCCCTCTTTGCTTGATAATGGAAGACAACTGGCGGATAGCACCCGGACGAGGCATCACCAAAGCCTCGCCAAACAAAGCACCCACCTTTGTACCACCAATGTAAAACACATCGCAAAGCGAAGCTATCGCTTCCAGTGTCACATCATTACCATGAGCCGCAAGAGCATAACCCAAACGCGCACCATCCATATACAAAGGAAGGTGATGCTTGCGGCACACAGCCGACAAAGCCCGAAGTTCTGCCAATGTATACAAAGTCCCATACTCGGTAGGCTGGGAAATATACACCATTCCGGGAGCTACCATAGCCGTCCAACTGGGATTGGCATAAAAATCTGTAACATAGCGGTTCACATCCGTAGCAGAAAGCTTACCCTCAGCATGTGGCAAAGCCAGTACTTTATGCCCGCCAGCCTCTACAGCACCGGCTTCATGCTGGTTAATGTGTCCGCTCTCTGCAGCTATCACACCTTCATACGGACGAAGCATTGCTGTTATCAGCGTAGCATTGGTCTGCGTTCCGCCTACCATAAAATGTACCTCCGCTTCGGGAGCAGCGCACGCAAGCCGTATTTTCTCACGTGCCGCCTCACAATACACATCAGTTCCATATCCCGGTGTCTGTTCCATATTAGTCTGCATCAACCGCTCCAATACAAGCGGATGCGCCCCTTCCAGATAATCACTTTCAAAATGTAACATAGTTTACAATATAAAAAATCCAAGACAAAGATAGAAATAAAACCTCTATCTTTCTTGAGAAAAAGCCTCCAATCTCAATAAAACAAAACAGACCCTCATACGGAACATTTTACCAACAAACCTTAATATCAGACACGAATACATCTATAAATCAAATACTTATATACAATCCGTCAGTAGCCGGCGCGGCTACTGACGGGGCATAAACCACCTTTCTCCGTGAAT
>NZ_JACSPP010000102.1 GCF_014837065.1 Phocaeicola intestinalis | reverse complement strand
TCTCTACAGAAGCGGCGCAAAAAGGTATTGGCATCTAACTCCCAGCCCGCACCGGCGGGCGATAACTACCTATAACTCCCTTTTAACTCCTGATTGGCATTTTTTATAAATCTGCGTAATCTGTGGTGAAAAGCAAAGTCATCCGCAACGCGAAGAACCACAAGTCTTGCAAATCAGGCAACCTTCCTGATAAACCAAAGTCTCATTGCCGCAATTCGGGCATTTCACGCCTTTGGCTTCCGTGCCGTCGAGCACATATTTCTTTAATGCACGCGACACACCGTTCTTCCACGTATTGATATTCTCACTATCGAGCTGGAGCGAATTGACCAACTTGATCACCTGTTCGATAGGCATCCGGTAGCGCAACACGCCTGAAATCAGTTTCGCATAATTCCAATACTCCTTGTTGAAGCGCTCGGACAATCCTTCAATCGTCATCTTATATCCACGCTTGTTCTCGAACTGGAAATCATAACGCTTCACGCCGTTCTCGTCATAATTCTTGATGATGCGGCCGCGAACTACCGATTTCGGCAATACAATGCCCTCGTCATCATCTTGCAGACCGGTAAATATTTCGTAAGGATAACCGTCGAGCAGACCGACGAACGCCACCCATTTCTCCTTGTTGTTCTGGAAACGCACCACATCGGCTTCGAGCACACGCGGGCGGACTTCCGTTACCTGAGGAGGCTTGCAATGGCATTCTTCCTCTTTCTTGTCGTCTTTCTTCTTGGCAGAAAGCAACACGCCTGCACGCGAACCGTCGCGGTACACCGTACATCCCTTGCAGCCCGACCGCCATGCCTCTACATACAGACGGTTCACCAACTCTTCGTCTACGTTGTTCGGCAAATTGATGGTCACGCTAATCGAATGGTCCACCCATTTCTGGATGCGTCCCTGCATCTTGACCTTCATCAGCCAGTCCACGTCGTTCGAAGTCGCTTTATAATAAGGAGATTTCGCCACCAGGTCGTCAATTTCCTCTTGCGTGTAATGCTTGTCAGGGTCATAACCGTTCACCTTCATCCACGTCAGGAACTTGTGATGGAACACCAGGTATTCCTCGAAAGCGTCTCCCGTTTCGTCCACAAAGTCGATGCGCACGTTCTCGTCATTCGGATTCACCTTGCGCCGGCGCTTGTAAACCGGCATAAACACCGGCTCAATGCCCGAAGTGGTCTGCGTCATCAGGCTGGTGGTCCCCGTAGGGGCAATGGTCAGGCACGCGATGTTACGCCGGCCGTACTTCTTCATCTCCTCATAAAGCCCGGGGTCGGCTTCACGCAAGCGGTTCACGAACGGATTGTCCTTCTCGCGTTCCGTATCGTAAATCTCGAACGCGCCACGTTCCTTTGCCATAACAACCGAAGAACGGTATGCCTCCAGCGCAATGGTTTTCTGCACCCGTTCGGCAAACTCGGTCGCCTCTTCCGTCCCGTAGCGCAATCCCAAAGCCGCCAGCATGTCGCCTTCGGCAGTGATGCCCACGCCCGTACGGCGTCCCATGCCCGACTTGCGGTAAATCTTTTCCCACAAATGGCGCTCCGTACCTTTCACTTCTTCGCTTTCGGGGTCGGAATCTATCTTTTCCATGATTTTCTCTATCTTTTCCAGCTCCAGGTCGATGATGTCGTCCATGATGCGCTGTGCCAAAGCCACGTGCTTCTTGAACAAATCGAAATCGAAATAAGCCTCCGGAGTAAACGGATTGACCACATACGAATACAGGTTGATGGCAAGCAGACGGCAAGAATCGTACGGGCACAGAGGGATTTCGCCGCACGGGTTGGTAGACACGGTGCGGAAACCCAAGTCGGCATAACAATCGGGCACCGACTCGCGGAGAATCGTGTCCCAGAACAACACGCCCGGCTCTGCCGACTTCCACGCGTTGTGCACGATTTTCTTCCACAAAGCCGAAGCGTCAATCTCTTTCTTCACCATCGGATGAGGCGAACCGATAGGGAACTGCTGCACATACGGGCGGTTTTCCACGGCAGCTTCCATAAACTCATCGTCCAGCTTCACCGACACATTGGCTCCCGTAACCTTTCCTTCGGTCATCTTGGCATCGATGAAAGCTTCCGAGTCGGGATGCTTGATAGATACCGTCATCATCAGCGCCCCGCGGCGTCCGTCTTGAGCCACCTCGCGCGTAGAGTTGGAATAACGCTCCATAAATGGCACCAGCCCGGTAGAAGTCAACGCCGAGTTCTTTACCGGCGAACCTTTCGGGCGGATGTGCGACAGGTCGTGCCCTACACCTCCGCGGCGCTTCATCAGCTGCACCTGCTCCTCGTCGATGCGGATGATGGCCCCATACGAATCGGCAGCTCCGTCCAGCCCGATTACGAAGCAGTTCGACAAGGACGCAATCTGATAATTGTTTCCGATGCCCGTCATCGGGCTTCCCTGCGGAATGATGTACTTGAAATGATCAAACAGGCGGAACAGCTCTTCTGCGCTCAACCCATTCGGATACTTGGCTTCGATACGTGCCACTTCATTCGCGATACGCCAATGCATATCTTCGGGAGATTTCTCGTAAATATTGCCGAAAGAATCCTTTACGGCATACTTGTTCACCCACACGCGGGCGGCAAGCTCGTCTCCCTTGAAATAATCCAACGAGGCATTATATGCTTCGTCGTAACTGAACGTCTGATTTTCCACGATTAATGAGTATTTTGATTAAAATCTATCGTCTTTCATAAGGTGGTACAAAGCTAAAGATGTTTTTCCAATCTGCAAAACAAAAAAGAAAGTTTTCCAAAACAAAATCTTAACAAACTGATTCACATAATTTTATTAACACACAAGCATCTTGTAAGTTTTCTTTTTGGGAGAACTATAGTTTTAACATAGTTTATCTAACAAAGAAATCAAGACAAGCTACACAAGCAAGAAAACCACCTTGTCCGGCTCGTCCGCACACACGATTACTTTGCAAAAACATTCCCATTAATATAGACAAAGAAGCCCGCCCTCGCGCCGATGCTTCTACGTGACCGGCACAACGCGACTATCTTCCTTCATGTCCGCATATAATTGAAATGGCTTATGCACATATATGCATGAATCATCCTTGTAATCTCGCAGATTCATACAGCATAACCACTCATGACTTTTTCCGGAATGACCTCATTTCATATAAAGAACAAGCTCTTCCGGTATTGGACGTTTCAAAAGAAAATGCTACCTTTGCAACGATAGCGCTCAGTTACAACATCACTAAAACAAAAGGTATCAATGCGGCAATAATATGAATACATACAAGCTCCTCCCTTACGGCATATCAGACTTCCGGCGGATCCGGAAAGAAAATTATTATTATGTAGACAAAAGTGCCTATATCCAACGCATGGAAGATGTGGCGAGTTTCCTGTTCCTTATCCGCCCGCGCCGTTTCGGGAAAAGCCTTTTCCTATCCATGCTCCGCTATTATTACGACATCAACGAAAAAGAAAATTTCAGAGAACTGTTTAAAGGGCTTTGGGTAGCAGACCATCCTACCCAATGGCAAGGCAAATTTCAAGTGCTGCACTTAGACTTCTCGCAAGTCGGAGGAAATGCAGATGCACTCCCTTTGAATTTCAACCGCTACTTCGGAGTGCGGTTAGACGATTTTGCAGAACGTTATGCCGCCTATTATCCCGCCGACTTTGTAGAAAGAATAAGAGGAGCGCAAGACGCAAACACCAAGTTCGCCCTTATCATTGCAGCAGCCAGCGCACGCAACCATAAACTGTATCTGATAGTAGACGAATACGACAATTTCACCAATACCATACTGAACGAAGAAGGTGAAGCCATTTATCATGTCATAACCCTCGCCAGCGGCTTTTACCGTGATGTATTCAAGAAATATAAAGGCAACTTCGACCGTATCCTGATGCTGGGAGTCAGCCCCGTGACCTTAGATGACGTGACCAGCGGTTACAACATCGCCACCAGCATCACGATGGATGCCCGCTTCAACCGGATGTTAGGGTTCAGCGAAACAGACGTGCGCGAAATGATCCGTTACTACCAGTCTGCGGGTACATTAAAAGCCGATGAAGAACATCTGATAGCAGAAATGAAACCCTGGTACGACGGATATTGCTTTTCAGAAGAGGTAGTCTATACAGACCCGAAGATGTTTAACTGCGATATGGTTACTTATTATTTGAATTACTATATCCAACACGGATGTGCCCCTAAAGAAATGGTAGACCGCAACACGTGTACAGATTACATGAAATTGGACAAGCTGATTAAGTTAGACCAGTTAGACGGTGATCGCAAAGGCGTATTATTGGAAGTGGCAGAAAAGGGAACAACTACCGGCATCGTAGCCAATTCATTCCCGGCATCCCGACTGACCGACCCGGAAATATTCAAGAGCCTGTTATTCTATTACGGCATGCTGACCATCACGGGAACTTACGGAATCGAGCAAGAACTGGGCATCCCGAACAACAACGTACGGAAGCAATATTACGATTTCTTATTGAACGAATACAAAAAGGTACACCCGATAAAACTTTCTCCGTTGCTTCGCAGCTATACCGACGCAGCTTTCAAAGGGAATTGGCATCCCATGCTGGAACATATTTTCAAAGCATATCATGACACCACAGCCATCCGCAGCCTGATAGAAGGTGAACGGAACTTGCAAGGTTTTATGAATGCTTACCTCAGCTTGAACCCTTACTACCTGACCGCCCCCGAAGTGGAATTGAATCACGGTTATTGCGATTTCTTCCTCATGCCCGACCTGGTACGTTGGCCCATGGTAAAGCACAGCTATATTTTAGAATTGAAATACCTGCCTGCCACAGCTACCGATGAGAGAGCGGAAGCACAACGGACGAAAGCCATAAAGCAAGTGAAAGATTACGCTTCCGGTCCCAAAGTGCAAACGCTCATCCAAGGAACCACATTGCATCTTATCGTTGCCCAAATCAAAGGATACGACTTAATAGGACTGGAAGAAGTGGAACGGGAATAAAATATGAGCGATGCCTGCAGTATGGTCATACGAAATTCAGGAAATATTCCTCTTGAACTTTCAGGACCATATAATAATATTTGTCTTTCTTCATTGCTTCTTATATTTACGTTGGAAATCTGCTATAAACTTTTTTAACCGTTCATCCATCCCCGTTTCCACATCAGAGAATTGGAAGTTTCCCGGAACCGCATAAACATAATAATCCTGATAATTCCCGCATTCCGACAGCGTCTGAAGCCGTACTGCATAGTCGTTTGAAAAAGTCATCATTTCGTAAGCTGCTTTCACATAGCGGTCAGCTCTTGGCAATTTTCCCGGTCCTTCACTGCCATTGAACAAATGTTCCAAGGTTCCACTTTCTACAGGAGCGCAACCAAGAATATCGTAGCAATCTTTATGCAGCAGCAACAAGACCTGACAATCTCCATAACCGAACCTCGGTGCACAAATTCCACCTTTCGTTTCTTTAATCATCCATATCAAGTCCGGGCTCTTATAACCCGAAGCAGCTTTCTTTTTCAAATCCGACCAATAACCTTCCCTACCTTCCTGTGTATTGCCGATGTACAAAGGATCATAGTTCGTATAACTGTCAGCACGTTCCGCAAGTCCCAGTTGCTTTTCCAACTCATGTATCTCCCTGTTCATCTCCTCCCGTTTTTTCTCTTCTGCTTTTTGCTCTTTAGTTCCTATGTTTGTAATGTGCTAGCAAAATAGCATAAAGCCAAGAGAATTATTAAATTTGTAAATGAAAGA
>NZ_JACSPP010000101.1 GCF_014837065.1 Phocaeicola intestinalis | reverse complement strand
TGGCAAACCGTCTATTACTACTTCCGCAAGTGGAAGCTTGAAGGTGTGTTTGAAGAGGTGATGGATGCCTTGCACTCTTTTATCCGTAAACAGGCGGGACGGCAGGAAAGTCCCAGTCTTGGTATCATGGATTCCAGAAGCGTAAAGACTTCCCATCATGTTGATTCTGACCGTGGTATAGACGGGAACAAGAAAACCAAAGGACGGAAAGAGCACATCATAGTCGATATGCTCGGCCTTCCGTTAGCCATCGCAATCCATGAAGCCAACCTGCATGACAGCAAGGGCGCCCCACAAGCCATAGAGAAACTCGCTTATAAATTTCCGCGCTTGGTTAAAATATTGGCGGATGGAGGCTACAGGGGAGATTTGGCTGATTGGGTCAAGAAGAAATTCGGATGGATATTGGAGGTCGTACTCAGACCGGACGAATGTCCGTCCAAATTTCAGGTACTGCCCAAACGCTGGATTGTGGAACGCTCTTTCTCATGGCTGGAAAACTTCAGAAGGCTGACCATCGATTATGAATTCCTTGCTGAAACCGCAGAAGCTATGGTACAGATTGCATTCATACAAATCATGCTTAACAAATTTATCGAATGAAATCAAAACAGCTTCTGAAGTCGATGATTGGGCTGGAAGAGCCTTTAGCATTCCTTTGACTTCTTCTAATGATCCGTCGGTCTTTTCAGGCGTGATGCCGAGCAGATAGGCAAGGAGGGAATAGATACTGACGTTATGGAATTTGGATGCCGTATAACCTTTCTTGAAATCCGGACCGCAAGCACGGAACATGACTTGCATATCATCGTAAGTCGGGTCGAATCCGTGTGCGCCTCCTACGTTGAAGTCTGTATCATCGGTGACTAACCAACCTAAGTCTGGCAATACGATAATATCGCCTATATAGGCATTGCTGCCATAATGCAAGTAAGCCGGGATGTTTGCTTTTTTCCATACGCGTACATGCTCCAGCCCTTGTAAGGCGTTGTAGATGGAATCGGTACAGCCTGCTTTGGCATAAATTTGAGCCGGAAGATTATCGTTGATGCGTTCGTACCATTCCGGTTTCAGGTATTGGCTGATAGAGACACAGCGGTCGGGACTGATGGTAGCCATGCCATGGTCGGATGTGACAATCAGATTTACGTCTTCGGCAAAAGGAAGCAGTTGGATGCCGTCCCATAATTGTTTCATCAAAACGTCCAGTTCAGTGATGCAACGGTGTGTTTCTGCACTGTGCGGACTGAAAGCATGACCGTAGTGGTCAGGGTCTTCAAAGTAAGCCATAATCAGTTGGGGGCGTTCGGGTTCCGGTTTCTTTAACATCTCCAGTACGTATGCAATGCGTTCGGCATAGTTCAGCCTGGGGGTATCATCGTACACTTTATAATAGGTGGGATGTTGTCCTTTTATGGCGATATCCGAACCTACCCAATACACATTTCCTGTTTTAATTCCTTGTTTCTGTGCTGTAATCCAAATGGGCTCTCCTCCATAAAAAGAAGGGTCATTACGTGTTTCCGGGTTGTTCATGGCATACATTTTACCTCTGTCGGCAGCCCAAAACGAATTGGCGATGATGCCGTGATGGTCAGGATACAATCCGGTTGCCAGTGTATAATGGTTGGGGAACGTTTTCGAGGGAAAAGACGGGAACATGGTAGCTTGTACACCTTCTCTTGCCATTTGGTCGAAGAACGGGGTTTCATACATTTTTGTATAGTCCCAACGGAATCCGTCAAGGGAAACGATGACGGTGTAATGTTTGTTTCCTGCCATTGCAGGTAAGAGTGTTGCCAGCAATAATAAGGTGAAAAGAATCTTTTTCATGCGTCTAAAAGTTTGATGGTAATGATATAAAAACGCAGATTAACGTAAGATTCCGGAGAAATAGGCGTTAATCTGCGTTCAGTGAAATATTCAATTAGAAGCTCAGTCTTACGCCGACTTGTGCATGCCAGCGGGAAGCGATGTCGTCTTTATTGATTTCAGCATTGTTGTAAGTATAGCTTGGAGTACGGTTGCCATTGGCGTCTGTAGAAAGGCTTGTTACAGAAACCGGTGATAAATTGTATGCGGAGCTATAGCTTGCACCCCATTTCTTATTCAGCATATTGGCAAAGTTGATGATGTCGAAAGTGAATTCCAGTTTGCCCATACCCTTAATGTTGTGGATGGTTTGTGCAAAATGGAGGTCTATCTCATGTTCCCATTTGCTCAAGTTCGAGTTGCGTTCAGCATATTGTCCGCGATGGTCTTTTGCATAAGAATCATTTTCAATCCATTGTCTGAAAGCTTCACGGTTTTCTGCAGCGGTCATAGTCTTCGAATCAACGAAGTTCATCTTATTTAACTCTTCATCGGTGGGGATATACAGCAGTGAGTTGCCTCTATACCCGTCTCCATTAAAGTCTGTTGATTCATTCATCGTTAAGCTGTATCGGCTTCCTGAGAATCCGTTATAGATAACTGAAATAGTAGAGCTCATCCATCCATTCCAGTATTTCGGGCTGGTGTAAGAAGCTTGTACCATAACACGGTGAGGTATATCGAACTTAGAGAAACCGAGTTCGTTTTCAGAATTCGTGTCACGTGAATAATTGTATTTCCAGTTCGAATAAGCTACAGAACTTGTACCGTCGTTTACAGATTTAGCATGGCCGAAAGTATAAGATGCCGAAAGGTCGAGACCGAAATTGAAGCTCTTTTCTAACATCGCTGATACTGCGTATGTATATCCTTTGTTTGTATTTCTCAGATTTACGATGCTATAATAATCACTTTTTGCTGTCGAATAATAAGGAGCTGCAGATGCTTCAACACCAGGAACGGCATATACTTTATTACCATTATTGCTCAGCGCTAAATTTTCAAAGAACACGTTGTTCATTGTCTTTGAATAGATGCCTTCCAATGTCATTTTGACATCGCCCGGCAAGCGTTGCTCCCATGCTAAATTCACACGGAATACTTGCGGATATTTGAAGTCTTCTGATACGGTAACAATATCGGGACGTGCTGCGGAACCGCTTTGTGAGTTCATTGCACCCATTGGGTCTTTTGCGTAATCTCCTAAAGAGGGTGCTGTTTTCGTATAGTTTCCGTCTGCATCTTGTGGGGAAATGGTTGTTCCTTTCATTTCCATACCTGTATTGTTGAATGCATTTGATAACCACACGAAAGGTACACGTCCGGTAAAAATGCCAAGGCCGCCTCGAATTAATGTGTTCCGGTTTTCATCTGCATACCAGCGGAATCCTACACGCGGAGAGAACATTACTTTTGCACTGGGTACAGTTCCGACACGTGCATCGAAGCCATTTGATTGAGCGTATTCGTTGAATGTGGGATTGCTTGTCGGGTTGTTGAATACAACCGGAATGTCAATACGCAATCCGTAAGTCAGTTCGAAATTGTTAGTTGCATTCCATTTGTCTTGTGCATAGAAGCCGAATTGACCGGCTTTCATGTTCGGAGCGTAACGCAGGTCACCGCCGGTTAAATCAGGGTCTGTATATTTGTATGAATATTGATAAGGAGTATCGTTCATAAAGTCTTCCAACGAATCATAATACCATGAACCGTTTACTGCTTGGATGAACAAGTTCTTAATGCGGTAAATTTCGTTGTGTGTGCCAAAGGTCAGTGTATGGTCTCCTAAATACCAAGACAGGTTGTCTTCGAATGTATAGATATCTTGGTCAAGCAGGTTAGCGCCCGAAGAATATTCGGTACCAATGTTGGCAGTGATGTTGGTTTGTCCGTCTCCGCCAAGGATGTTGCTGATTTGTACTGTCGGACCTTGATATCCTACGTCGCGATGGTCGCGGATAAAGCTTGCGGAAGCACGTAATTCGTTGTACAAGTTTTCTCCTAAGTGAGAGTTTAATTCGGCAACGATAGAATTCGTTTTATTGTTCATTCGGTAACTGCTGTTATTGAATGTGTACGAGTAGGCACTTGGCCCGTAGTTATCGTCATACGAATTGTTGTGTTGGTAGCGGATTGCCAATTTGTGGTCTTGATTGATGTTCCAGTCAATGCGTGCCAGCAAGCCGAATGACTTTTGGTCTACGTTGCGTTGGCTGTATCCTTCTTCGAAACCGGTCAGTTCTTTATATTTATTCGCGATTTGGGAAGCCACGTCTGCTGTCAAGTATTCGCTGGTATAGCCTGGATAGATACTTGACGGATAAGATTCCTTCTTCCCTTCTGCACTGACGAAATAGAATAATTTGTCTTTTACGATAGCACCGCCTAATGTTCCACCGAAAGTACGGGTATATTGTTGAGTCATCGGAGATTTAGCGTAGTCGCGGATGGCACTGTATTTACCGTACATATTTTGGTTATTGAAATAGGTATAGAACGAACCGTGAGTGGTGTTTGTGCCTTGTTTGGTAATGGCATTGATGCCACCGCCTGTAAATCCGCTTTGACGGACATCGAACGGAGCCACTACGACTTGGATTTCCTGGATAGCATCCATTGAAATCGGGTTGGCTCCTGTTTGTCCTCCATTGGTTCCCGATGCGGCAAGACCGAATACGTCGTTACTTACCGTACCGTCTATCTGAAAGCTGTTGTAACGGTTGTTTGAGCCGGCGAAAGTGATGCCTCCATTTTTTGAGGTCATAGCCATCGGCATATTTTTTACGATGTCATAAATGTTGCGGTCTACTGTAGGCGTATTCTCTATCTTTTGCGTAGAAAAGTTGCTCGAGGCTCCTGCGTTTGCTTTTGCATCCGCCACTACTACCACTTCATCAAGCAATTCACTGCTGGGTTCCATTTTTGCGTTCAGCCCTAATGTATTACCCAATTCGAGGTAAAGGTCTGTGTAAGTAGATTTTTTGTAGCCTACATACGAGATTTCGATTTTATACGGACCTCCGGTACGCATACCTTGAATGGTATAACGTCCGTCCATATTGGTTACTGCTCCGTATTGTGTACCTGAAGGCTCATGTACAGCCAATACTGTTGCTCCGATAACGGCTTGTCCGGTTTCATCGATGACTTGTCCGCTTACGGCAGAAGTTGTTACTTGGGCACTGGCACATACGGTGATGGTGGTTGCCATTGCCGCCAAGAATAATTTGGATTGATGTAACATAATAATTGAATTAAAAATTTATTTAGTCGGTTATGTGTCGTTTGTTTTAGTTATCCTAAATCCAATCTGTTTTTACCGAAGCAAAATTAAATGTATTTTTATAAAGCAACAGCTTGTTTATGCTTATTTAACACTCCGAAAGGTGAAGATTCACACGTTTGTAACATGAAATGTAAAGAATGATTTCATTGGAATAATTATGTGTCTCACATTCAATTAGATATAAATTTGTTTTGGATGAAACAGGAATGTAACATGAGGCTTGAATAAGAATCGCCTCATGTCTATCCGTTTTTGTTTATCCTTGCTTGATTTTCTTCAGATACTCGGAAGGAGTGATGCCGAACTCTTCCTTAAAGCATTGGCGGAAGTAGACTGTGCTGTTGATGCCTACCTTGAACGCGATTTCAGAAATGTTGTATTTCCCTTCCAACAACATCTTTTCGGCAAGTTGCATCTTGATTTTACGGATGTATTCGTTGGTTGACATGCCGGTCAAGGCTTTTACTTTCCGGTATAAAGTCGAGTTGCTCATGCAAAGATGGCTGGCAAGGAAACTGATGTCAATTGTTTCTGTTGACGAAAGATTATCGGTGATAACGTGAGTTATTTTCTCTAAGAACTGTTGGTCGATTTTGTTTAATGAATCGTTTAGTTCCTATGTTTGTAATGTGCTAGCAAAATAGCATAAAGCCAAGAGAATTATTAAATTTGTAAATGAAAGAAA
>NZ_JACSPP010000100.1 GCF_014837065.1 Phocaeicola intestinalis | reverse complement strand
GAGTGGTAAGAATAGATAGCAACTGAACTTATTTGATTTTCGTTATTTTGTTCCATTTATAAACAGAAGAAAGAAAGACATAGATATTCTTTCTTCTGTTCTTATTTTGTACCTTTATTCTACGGAAGGGTTAGCCGAACAAGCAAAGCGATGCAGACCACGGCAAATAGGACAGTTGTCTACTCATTATCCCCAAATGAGGTAATTCTTCTAACTCTTTTGATTGCAAAGAGGAATATCCCTTGTACAGATTTACGCAAAAGCAATGGCGAAATACGGCTTACAGCGTGGCATACGGGGTTCGGAAGCACGGCATACCACCACCGCCCAATACTACCGTGACCTGAAACGGCAGACGGGAGAGCTTGAAGCCAACGTAAGGCAGTTGCAGACCGCACAACAACAGGCTGAACGGCAGCTTGACGAAGTGCGAAAGGAAATCAAGTCGGAGAAGCTGGAAGCCGCCAAGACCGAAGCGAAGACGGCACTCGTGGCAAAGGTCGGTTCTCTTTTGGGCAGCGGCAAGCTAAAAGAACTGGAAGCCGACAACCGCACCCTGCAAGGCGAGGTTGCCGTCCGTAACGAAAGCATCGAACTGTTGCAACGGCAAATGCAGCGGCAGCAGGAGGAACACAGCCGCCAGCTTATGAAACTGCAAGCCAAGCACCACAGGGAAATGGCGGACAAGGAAGCGGAACACCAAAAGGAAGTGTCATTCCTGAAATCCGTTATTCAGAAAGCCAAGAAATGGTTTCCGCTGTTCCAAGAGTTGGTGTATATGGAGAAGTTCTGCCTCAAAGTCGGCTTCAACGAGAAGCAGACTGCCACGCTTATCAGCGGCAAGCCGTTGTTCTACGAGGGCGAACTCTATTCGGAGGAACACAAGCGGAAGTTTAAGACCGAAAGGGCAGGCTTCCAAGTGGTGAAGGACCCGAAAGACAAATCGAAACTCGCACTTGCCATCAACAGGCAACTGATTGGCGAATGGTTCAAGGAGCAGTTCAACAAGCTGTTCTCATCCATTAGGAGGACGGTTGCACCGCACAGAAAGGACAAAGGCTTGGGTTTGTAAACAATGCCAACGGGAGGGTAGCAAGTTTGTGTTTTGGGCAGACCAAAACCGCTTGCTACCCGCTGATTGAAACGTCACTTTATTTGTGCTCTAATCCTGCTCAAGCTCGCTTGTGTGACACCTAAATAGGTTGCGATACTTCCCAATGGTAACCGTTGCAACAAATCAGGCTCTTTCTCTAACAACTCCTTATACCGTTCCGAAGCGATGGCAGACAACATGGAAATCAATCGTTCCTCAGTGGCAAGTAATTCCATTTCCGCATAACGCCGCCCCCAATTGGCGATGTGCAAGTCTTCTGAAAACAATTCTTTCAGTTTTTTTCTTTCCAATACATACAGGACTGAATCCTCCATCAGCTCCATCGTTTCATATCCCGGCTCATCGTTCACGTATCCTTTCATGGAAACGAGAGTCGCCCCTTCCTTGCCGACCCAAAAGGTAATGTCCTTTCCGTCCACCGAAGTATAGGCGCGGACAATGCCTTTCTTGATGAAAAAGATGTCTTTTTCTATCTTGCCATATTCCAACACTTGGAATCCTTTTGGGTATGAGACTTCCGTCAGGCATTGCCGCAACTTGTCCAAAGACGCATCCGGCATGGCATATCTCAGGTTGATGATTTCCTTTATATCCATAAGTCATTTTGTTGTGGTACAAAATTATAAAATAACGCACAGAAACAGATACAAACAGCTGTTTTTTGTCAAATGCAAAATCCGTTTTTACCAAATGTAAAAAACGGTTAGAAATTACTTGCTTACTTTTGCACCCGAATTTAATAAATCATAGGTATGAATTGGATAATTTTATTTTTGGCAGGATTGTTTGAGGTAAGCCTTACATTTTGCTTGGGAAAAACGAGAGAGGCATCAGGTATTGATTTTTATCTGTGGGGAAGCGGTTTCTTGGCTTCCACAGTATTGAGTATGGCATTACTTGCCAAAGCGGTTCAGACTTTGCCATTGGGCACGGCATACGCCATTTGGACGGGTATCGGAGCGGTCGGCACGGTCTTGATTGGGATATTCGTTTTCAAAGAGCCGGCCACTCCCATACGGCTTTTCTTCCTGTTCACGCTCATTGCCTCCTTGATTGGATTGAAAGTTGTGTCATACTGAAAGGAGGAATAAATGATGAAATATGAATTGAGAGAAAACCACGGCATTCCGGCACCTCTGCTGGCTCTGATGGCAGTCGCTACCGGGCTTTCCGTTGCCAACTGCTACTACAACCAGCCTTTGTTGGGCAGCATGGCAAAGGATTTTGGGGTAAGCGACTTTTCTGCCAGCATGGTTGCGACATTGACCCAGATAGGTTATGTAGTCGGACTTGTGTTTGTCATTCCGCTTGGCGATTTGGTTTCACGAAAGCAGCTGATATTGACCAATTATATCATTTCATCGTGCGCATTGCTTGCCATAGCCCTTTCCCCGGACATCTATTGGGTATGGGGTGCATCCTTGCTTGCCGGAGCGTCTTCGGTCATGCCGCAGTTCTTCATCCCGTTGGTGTCTTATCATTCAGCACCCGCACACAAGGTGCGCAACGTGGGGATTATACAGTCCTGTCTGCTAATAGGCATTCTTGGTTCACGGGTATTCAGTGGCTTTCTCGCTGATGTTTGGGGATGGCGTTCCGTTTATTTCGTCGCTTGTGCGTTTATGCTTGGATGCTTTCTTATGATTTACAAGATGCTTCCCGTTCTGCCTGCTCGTTCACGTGAAAATTATGCGGGTCTGATGAAATCCCTGTTGCACCTGTTATCCCAATATCCGTACTTGCGTATCGCTTCTTTGAGGGCGGCGTTGGCTTATGGCTCGTTCTTCGCTTTATGGAGTTGTCTTGCTTTCCGAATGAAGCAAGAGCCTTTCTTCGCGAGTGACGATATTATCGGCGCACTCGGTTTGTGCGGACTGGCAGGTGCATCCACGGTGGTTTTCATCAGCGGCTATATCCAAAAGTATGGCGCAAGGTTTTTCTCTATTGTCGGAGGATGTGTGGTATTGGCTGCATGGTTGTTGGCATTTTTTGGAAATGACAGCTACTTGTGGATGATAATCGCCATCCTTTTGATTGATGCAGGAATGCAATGCATCCATTTGTCAAATCAGACCAGCGTGGTTTCCCTTGACGCATCCGCCATCAACCGAGTCAATACCGTTTATATGACCATCTACTTTCTGGGCGGTTCTGCTGGTACGTTCGTTTCAGGTCTGTTTTGGCAACATTACGGATGGGCAGGCGTGGTAGGAGTAGGAGTTGCCTTTACCGTGGCTTCCTTGTTCGTTAATTGCTTCCAACCAAGACTGCATAAGGATGAATGCTCAATATTCTGACTAAAATAATTTTTGGAATGATTCTTTCAGTCTGAATATTTTTCATACCTTTGTACCGTAAGAGTTTCCCGAACAAGCAAAGCGATGTAGACTGCGGCAATTAGAACGGTTGCCAAATCGAGTACCCAAAAAGCAAGATTGTGAAAAAGAACGTAACTCTCTGAATCACACGTGTAAACTTCCATTTTCTTCTTATCGTTGCCAAGTGGCAAAAAAGCAAAATGCAGCGGATATCGCCACCGTCATCATCCGCACCAGCACCGGTTAGTGGTTGTCGCGGAACAGACTACCGCCACAGAGCAAAACAAGGATGGTATCACCTTTGAAGAATGTTTGGCTATGACAGAACCGGATGCTTATGGAAGCACTGAATGATACGGACATCCTTTCAGCCCTAAAGGATATTCAAAAAAAGACAAATCACTCATTATGCTATCGGTATAGATTTATGCATTTTGTTGATGTCACAATTCCGACATGCTGTCTCCGTCCCGTTCGGCGCACATCACTAAACTGTCTTTATCTCACTCAGATTACTTGAAAGGCTTTCGTTATTATCTTCTTGCCTCAACGCAGATAGCTTCGTCTGGTGTAAGATTAATAATCTTACAGCAGATGCACCTATATGCGTTTGCCGACACACCTATATCCGCGGGCTTCCGCAACCGGCTGCGTCTTGCTATGATACTATTGAATATCCGCAATGAACCCATGTAGGGGCGGGGTTCGCCCGCCTGTATGCACCTACGTGGATGTATTCGGGCAGGCAAACCCTGCCCCTACAGGTAAATGAAAAAGGCGTGTTGCGGCATATTCTTTTTTTCTGAAAAGATATTGCTTTTATTCTGAAAAATAGTGAATAATATTATGTAACTTTGTATTTATCAAACAAAAAGGTGAATATACACTATGAAAAGTATTATCCTGTTTATAACATTATCCAGCGCTATTTGCATAAGTTGTAGCAACAAGCGACAGCAACTACAACCGGAAGCCACACCGGACAAAGAGCCGGCTATAACCGGTGGAAACGATACGGCTACAAACATTCGAATAAGCAGTCAAGATACATTGCCAGACAAGGATACCATTGTCTACGACATACCGGAATGCTGCCTTTGGTACGCCAAAGACTTGCCGGATGAATACAAGGATAAGCCTGTTTCCATGTGGGCGGAACATGCTGTATATTGGGAGAATGTGCACGCCGTCAATATATTTGTATCAAATCCAACGAACGCACAACTATCATTCGGGAGGTATTGGGACATAGATGTTTGGAAGGAAGAGAAATGGGTTTCCCCGGAAATGAAAGTTTCCTGCATGATATGGCCTGATGACGAATTTATAATGCATAAAGGCATGTTGTTGCATTGTTTCCGTTTTCCTGTTGGTAAATATTATCATCTGCCCAAAGGGAAATACCGGATAAGCAAACCCTTCGGCTTGGCAGGAAAGAGTATAGAGTTGAATACAGAATTTGAAATCAAATAGTCTTTTTATGAAAACAAACGTGTTAGCATTAGTTATCAGCCTGTGGGCGACCTTTTCGCTGCAAGCGCAGACAAACGAACGTTACATCGAAGTGACAGGTACATCCGAAATCGAGATTGTTCCCGACAAAATCCATTACCTCATCGAAATCCGCGAATACTTCGAAGAAGAGTTTGACGGGAAATCGAAGCCCGAAGAATACCGTACCAAAGTGCCCTTATCGGAAATAGAACAAGGATTGAGGGATGCACTTACCCAAGCTGGCATCTCGCCCAACGCCGTCCGTACACAAGAAATCGGCGACTATTGGCGCCAGCAAGGACAGGACTTCTTAGTTTCCAAGAGCTTTGACATTACACTGACCGACTTCAATCAGATAAATGAAATAGTCAGGCGAATAGATACAAAAGGCATACACACCATGCGTATAGGCGAGTTGGAAAACAAAGACATGCCGGCATATCACCAAAAAGGAAAAATCGAAGCATTAAAGGCTGCACAACAGAAAGCCGCTTACCTGGTAGAAGCATTGGGCAAGAAATTAGGCAATGTCATACGCATCGTAGAAGAAAGCAGCAACACGGCTTTTCCGTTTGCACAAAGCAATGTGCTTTCTTCCGATGCGGCATCATTCGACAGTTTCCGCACCATCAAGAAGAACTATTCCATCCTCGTGCGTTTTGAAATCATAGATTAGGAACATTTCATCGCAGCGGACACAGAGTTCTACAAAAAGATAACGAATCCGAAAATAGCCTGTGTAGGGGCGTATCGCATACGCCCGAATGAGCCAACTCATCCACGAAGATGTTTTCAGGGCGTATGCGATACGCCCCTACAGAGGATGTTTGCGGTATTCAATTTTTATTGAACGGTAACTTGAAAGAGAATGGCTCATCAATGTGAGACCAGCTTCAATCCGATAATGGAGGCTATCAAAGTAGAGATGAAGAAAAGACGGAGAAAGGATACCGGCTCGTGAAAGAACACGATGCCAAGCACCACTGTACCTACCGCACCAATACCTGTCCACACCGGATAGGCTGTACCGATAGGCAACGTCTGCACTGCCTTTGCCAACAATACCATACTTAGAAGCTGTTTTGAATTTATCGTGCGATGATTTGGGATGAGTTTTTGAGGCATTTTCGCTTCTGTGATGAGGAA